>SUZJ01000008.1 GCA_015059945.1 Rikenellaceae bacterium | reverse complement strand
AGGTCCCACCTCTTCCCATTCCGAACAGAGAAGTTAAGCTCGCTAACGCCGATGGTACTGCATTTAGTTGTGGGAGAGTAGGTAGCCGCCTCTTTAAGACCAATCCGAATAGGGTTGGTCTTTTTTTTGTGCCTGCACGACGGGTGTGTGTATTGCCTCTACCCACTGTTGGCGCTGTTGGTCTTAAAGAGGCGGCTACTTGCCGCCAATTGTGTGTTACCCACCCCCTAAATCCCCCTCCTGTGAGGGGGACTTCTATGGCGGTGCTACCAATCCAATGTGGGTGGGCTTTTTTTTGTGTGTATAGCGTCGCAAATGCGAGTAAGCGAGGTTAGTGGCTGCTTGCACAGACTATGCCGAGCAGGAGCATTTTAGAGCAAGCGCAGCTTGGTTAAACAAGACCTAAGTCATTAAGACAGACCCCTCCGCTGCTCCGCAGCACCTCCCCTGAGTTAGGGGGAGTGGCTGCAGGCCGAGGAGGTCAGTCAAGAAGGCTGAATGCTGATGGCTAAAACACACGCCCCCGCCCTTACGGGCACCCCCTCTAACTTAGAGGGGGAGTGTGCGCGAGGCACCCCCACAACATTTCTCCCTCATTGTCCTAGGTATCTTTTTTAATACCTGCGTATTTAGGGGCGTCAAGGGCTTTAAGGGCCTTAGCGACCTTAATGAAAAGCCTATAACTCCTATATTTCTTATTGCTCTTATAAGGGTTATAGGAGTTATAGGAGATATAAGAGTGATATGATTTATACACCAAGAGCACCTCACACGTTGTTTTGGGGTGCTCTTGGGGTTTTGGTTGTTAGGTATAGAGGGATTTACTTGCTCAGTTTCTGGTAGTTGAAGCCTCCCTCGGTGTAGTCTATAACTATACTCCAATAGGTGTCGCTTTGGCCATTCAGCAGGGTGGCGCGAATGCAGCCCTCGTTGAAATAGGGTATACCACCAAAGACAGGTATCCCCTCGATGTACTCCTTGCCATTGTGACCGGTGAGTCCTTCGAGGGTCAGATACACATCGGGTCTGGGTTGCTTGTCGGCGTCTATGTGACCAGCCCCTACGGCCATAACCTCACCATTGAAGCAATAGCGAAGTGTCTGCTTGGTTTCGTAGATGTTGTTGTCTAAGTCGCTGCATACCATCACCTCTGCAATGGAGGTTGTGAAATGCAGATTATTGAAGTTGCTCATTGTGAAGTACTCTTGGAATAGTCCATTGTGAATCATACCTCCCGAGAGGGTGTAGCGACCGTTTGAGCGACTAACGGTAAATTGGCAGTATTCTGTTTTGGGCTGTTGGTACACATCCAACCAGAAACGATCCATTCTGCCATAGGCTTTCCATACGGCACCATCTTGGTCTAGCGATATGCCATTGTGGACAATTTCCACCTCATCCATAACACATTGATATGATGCAATTTCACCCAGTTGGTTGAATGTTACGGGTTTGAAGTGTCGGTTGGAGAATTGTCGCTTTATGACCACGTCGGTACCGCTGCCCAAAAGGAGCGAATCGCGATAGGCCGATGCTTGGAATACGAAGTCGAGCTGGTCGACCATTTGAGAGCAAATATGGTTGTCAATCCAAGTTACATATTCGTTGATGCGCGACTTTTCATCCCACTCGTAGATGGGCTCGGTTTCGCAACCTGCAAGCGCAATCAGTGCAAGTGCGCAAATGAGAAATTTTTTCATTGTCGTAAAATTTGTGTTTATGGTTAATAAATGAGTTTTCCACCTAAGCGAGGGCACCATAAACTACAAAAAAAGACGTGAGCCACGCCTATACCTTGAAGGGACGACCAAGTACCCATACACACATAAGCACAACCCACGCCAAAAGGCGAGGGCATTTTTTGTGCCTATTGCTTGTGTGTAATGTTGTTTGGTCGTTTTTACAAGGTAGCAATAGCCTAAAATGCCATCAAAATATCTCATTGGTTGCCACTTTTGTCGTGGCAAACCTTTGTGCAAATATAGTCATTGTGATTTGGTCGGTCAAGTGTAGGGTGTAAAAAAATGTGGGCGAAGTGGACAATGAAAGAAAATTTTATTATATTTGTCCTAAGGGTTTGGGGCCTATTGGGTTAATAGAGGCGCCAAATCCGAAAACTGACAACGAAAACTTATAGTTTAACCTTCTAAAAATTAAACAGCTATGAAGAAACTTTTGCTCACTTTGGCAGTTGCACTCTTTGCAATCTGCTCGGCTTCGGCTAACAACTACGTTGCTAACGATGCAGCTATCGACGCACTGGTAAACAATTCGGTTGAGATGGTTATCGATCTCGACGCAGCTATGGCTCCCGCTGCTCCCGCAGCTGCCATAAGCTCGAAAAACCCCGTTGTTGCAGCCGTTTTGGGTTGGGTTCTGGGTTGGCCCGGCATTCACCGCTACTATCTGGGTACCGCACCTTGGATGATTCTGCCCTACTTCCTCACCGGTGGTGGCTTTGGTGTTATTTACGTTGTTGACGCAGTGTTGCTGACCGTTGACGCTCTCGAGAACACCATCAATCCTCAGTACCTCAACAACGAGAGGATTATTATGTGGGCAGACATCTTCTAATAGATATTTGTTCGCAGCGGGCTGAGGTTTGTTACTAAACAAATTTTTGGCTACCTTTACGGGGCGAGGGGGCAATCAAAACCCCGACGCCCCGTTTTTTTATTATACCTATGAAGAATAATATATATACCCTAATAATTGCATTTGTGGCGGTTGCGTGGCCCTCGATGGCGGTGGCCCAGCAACGTATGTCGGTCGATGTAGAGGAGGTAACAGTGGCTCAGGGCCAAAAGGTTACCGTAACAAAGAGCATCTATCTCAATCCCGACGGCCGTATGGTGGTCGAGCAGCACAGGCCCGACCGCACAATCTACCTGACCAACCGACTGGGTGAAATGCAGATTTACACCCCCCGAAAGAACGAGGTTATGGTCAGCAACGATCGCGAGTTATCGTCGGGCCGCGATATGGTGGCTATGTTTGCCAGTGGTGCCTATGTGGATATGGATTTGCCGCTGTTTGGCTATGCCCAGACCTCTATCCGCCGAGAGGGCGACCTGAATATCAAGAACTTCGAGCCCAAGAGTGGCGGTAAGAAGGGGGTGGCAAAGATTGAGCTGGTATTCCAAAACCAACTGCCTATATGTATGGTCTACTACGACGGTGGTGGCAAGGCCCTGCGCAAACTCTACTTCTCGCGCTACGAGTATGGCCTGGTGGCGCTGCCTATGCGTGTTACGGAGGTTGAGTACACCTCGCCCACCGACTCGCTGGTTAGGCTGAGCCTCTATCGTAACTTGCGCTTTGGGGCCGAGGCCACCTCGGAGATGTTCGACTTTGAGGTGCCAGCCGATGCCAAGCGAGTGGTTATGCCAAAGCCTAATGTGAAAAAATAAACCCTTTATACAAAGAGAGATATGCGCAGGTGGGCAAAAATAGTGGTTGCTGTGGTGGCTCTTGTGGGGGCCACTTGTGGGTGCTATGCCCAGAGCCACAGCGATATGGAGCTGCTGCGCTCGGCCAGTTTTGAGGAGCCGAGGAGCGACCGCCACGAGCCCTACGGACTTGTGGAGGGGCGGCAAACCCTTTCGCCTACCTACCACACCATCAGCTCGCTCTGGTGGGTGTGGCAAAATGGCGTTTCCCCCGAGGTGGCCTCGCCAGGCGGCTATTCCGATAGCAATGCCAACTATTTCAAGGCCCTGGTGGAGGAGTATGGCTTGCTGCGCGCCCTGATATTGTACCCCGACCGCATTGTGCGCAATACCAAGATTGGTAGGGCAACCACCCCCACCAACCCCAAAGGGCTGATTGACGATAACCCAAAACGCTACCGCCGATGAGAAGATTTAGTGCTATACTCGTTGCGGTGGTGGCTGCTGTGATGTGCAACTTGGCACCCCTTGTGGCACAGCCCCACGCGCGTGCCGACTTTGAGTTTGGCCACTACCTGCTGGGCAACGGACTGCTGCGCGATGCCGAGGTTATGGCCCGTATGCCACTCGATGCGGGGCTCTACACTCCTGCGGCACTCGACTCGCTCAGCCACTTGAAGGGGTGGACACTGTACAGCTTGCGACAGTTTGATGAGGCTATTCCCCACCTGAGGCGTGTTGGTGCCACGTCGCCCCTCTATGCCAAGAGTGCCTTCTATGGGGCTATTAGCGGCATCGAACAGCGCAACTTCGATGTGGCCGACACTGTTTTGAGTGACTTTGCCCAACATAATACCGAGCCCAAATATGCCGAATTGCTTGCCTTTGAGAGGGCAGGAATAGCCCTGCTGAAAGGCGACTCGGATGCCTACCGCAATTATCAAAAATCGTTCACTTACAGCGACTTTGCCTTGGCCGACGAGCAACGCACACTCGACCATATTGCCACCACCGCACCACGTAACCTTTCGCCTTGGGTGGCGGGCGTGGCCTCGGCTGTGGTGCCCGGATTGGGCCAGATTTATGCGGGCAACTTGGGCGAAGGGCTGGCCTCGATGCTGTTGGTGGGCGTTATGGCGGGGCTTACGGCCGACAGCTGGGTGCGGGCAGGCGGCCCGTGCAACTGGCGCACAATCCTCTATGGCAGTGTGGGCACGCTGCTCTATGTCGGAAACATCTGCGGAAGTGTGGCTTCTGTGAGAGTATACTACAAACAATTTGATGAAAAACGTACTGAGGCTGTTGTGTGCAGCCTGCATATTCCTTTGCGCACCATTTTCAAGTAGCGCGCAAGAGGCTGTGGCTACCACCTATGACGCCGAGGCTCTGCGGTTGGAGAGGGCAGTCTATGGCTCCTCTACACCTGCGGAGTATAATCGTGCGCTGTTGGCAAAGGTGGGGGTGCGTAAGCAACAAGGGTTGTGGGCCGAGGCTGTGGCCGAGTTGGGGCGTGTGCGCACATTTGCCCTTGCTGCCGACCAACTGAGCGACTACTACTGGCAGAGGGCTCTGTGTAGCTACCTTGCGGCCGACTTTGAGGGAGCTCTGGCGGCTGTCGATGAGGCTCGTTTTGCCGTCACCGATAGTGACGCTTTGGAGCAGTTCTACTTGGTCGAGGCCCTTGCAGCAGGCGAGGTTGGCGACTGGACAAGGTCAAAAGAGGCAGCTCAAAAGGTTGTGGCACAGATTGATAATTCCACTGAGAGAGAGTTGGCAGCCAAACGATTGGTTGAGATATACAACGATGCACCACGTCTGCGCTCGCCACAAGTGGCTTGGTGGTTGAGCCTTGTGCCCGGAGTGGGGCAGATGTATGCGGGCGAGCTGTGGAGCGGATTGGTGTCGTTGGCGGTAAATGGCGGCTTGGCGGCCTTTGGCGTGAGCGAGTTTATGGCTGGCCAGTGGTTGAGTGGTTGGCTTGTGGGTGGCGGACTATTGAGTAATACCTACTTTGTGGGCCAAGAGAGGGCCAAGTTGCTGACCACACGTCGCAACCAACGTGTGCTGAGAGAATATAACGACCTGCTGCGGAGCGAGCTGTTGCGCCAACAGAAATAAAAAAAGAGATTTACTCAATTGGTTGAGTAAATCTCTTTTTTTGTGCAGTTTATGAAACTTTCATTCTATTAGTAGCTCCTTGCAAAGAGTACTCGGCGGTGCGAAGGCTTGCCACTGAATACGCAGGTGCCCTCCTCATCAACAGTATCGAAGGGGATACAGCGGATGGTAGCCTTGGTTGCCTCCTTGATAGCAATCTCGGTCTCGGTAGTGCCGTCCCAGTGAGCCAGCACAAAGCCACCCTTGTTGTCCAGTACCTGCTGGAACTCCTCCCAGCTATCAACCTTGGTAATCATCGAGTCGCGGAACGAGCGAGCCTTCTCGAAGATGGCAGTCTGCATCTCGGCCAGTGTTTTCTCTACCAACTCAACGATGCCGTCGAGCTGAACACTCTCCTTAACCAGTGTGTCGCGGCGCATCATCTCAACAGTGCCTGCTGCCAAGTCGCGGGGGCCCAGAACGAGCCTTACGGGTACACCTTTGAGCTCGTACTCGGCAAACTTGAAGCCCGAGCGAACATTGTCGCGAGCATCTACCTTGACGCTGATGCCCTTAGCACGCAACTGGTCGGCAATCTCCTCCATCTTGGCGGTCATAGTGCGCAGCTCCTCATCGCCCTTGTAGATGGGAATCATCACTACCTGGATAGGAGCCAACTTGGGAGGCAGCACCAGACCATTGTTGTCCGAGTGAGCCATAATCAGAGCACCCATCAGTCGGGTAGAAACACCCCACGAGGTTGCCCAAGCGTAGTCCAAGCCACCGTCGCGGGTAGCAAACTGAACGTCGAAAGCCTTACCGAAGTTCTGGCCCAAGAAGTGTGAAGTACCGCTCTGCAGAGCCTTGCCGTCCTGCATCAGGGCCTCGATGGTGAAGGTATCAACCGCACCTGCAAAGCGCTCGTTGGCGGTCTTG
The DNA here is from genome assembly GCA_015059945.1 of Rikenellaceae bacterium. Classification (GTDB taxonomy): domain Bacteria; phylum Bacteroidota; class Bacteroidia; order Bacteroidales; family Rikenellaceae; genus Tidjanibacter. The sequence continues at coordinate 66,803 of SUZJ01000008.1, read as the reverse complement.
GTACCCATAATCACAGGTACACCCATCCAGTTCTCGGCAAAGTCGGCATAGACGCGAATCATCTTCTGTGCCTCGGCCTCGGCCTCCTGGCGAGTCTCGTGTGCGGTGTGGCCCTCCTGCCAGAGGAACTCGGCTGTACGCAGGAAGAGCCTTGTACGCATCTCCCAACGCACTACGTTGGCCCACTGGTTGCACAAGATGGGCAGGTCGCGGTACGACTGAATCCAGTTTTTATAGGTATTCCAAATAATAGTCTCCGAAGTGGGGCGAACAATCAGCTCCTCCTCCAACTTGGCCTCGGGGTCAACAACCACACCGCTACCATTGGGGTCGTTTTTGAGGCGGTAGTGGGTAACCACAGCACACTCCTTTGCAAAGCCCTCGACGTGGTCGGCCTCGCGGCTCAGGAACGATTTGGGGATGAAGAGTGGGAAGTAGGCGTTCTGGTGGCCGGTGGCCTTAAACATATCATCCAGTGCGCGCTGCATCTTCTCCCAGATTGCATAACCATAGGGTTTGATAACCATACAGCCCCTGACGGCCGAGCTCTCGGCAAGGCCTGCTTTTACAACCAAATCGTTGTACCACTGCGAGTAGTTCTCCTCGCGAGGGGTGAGTTGCTTTAATTCTTTTGCCATTGTATTCTCTTTGTGTATGTTTTTTTGTAATAAAATTCGTGGTTTGGTGACAAATTTGCCTATTGTTTTTGTACTTTTGTGGTGGGGGCACAACTTGCCACCGCAAAGTTATACTTTTTTATAGAAATTGCTCTATATTTGAGGGACTTTAAGTCCCCGAATAGTTTTTTTCTTGCCTTCGTGCAACTATTTGGCCCATTTTTGCGTCATATATGTAAAGAGATAGACGCATTGTGTACACCATAAAAACTTTTACAGTTATGAGAAACTTACGCAACTTATTGGCAATCGCATCGGTAGTGGCTTTGTCGGGCCTCGTGAGCTCGTGCATCACCCTTCACGTGGGCACCACTGCCAGCAAGAGTGCAGCATATACCGACGACCTCTATGGCACCCACGACCGCGTGGCTATTGCAGCTGCCGAGCGTGCTCTGGCCGAGCAAGAGGCTGCCGAGGCCGCAGCAGTTGCAGCCGCAGCCGCCGAGCGCGAAAAGAGGATTAACGCAATGGTGGCAGCCGCCAATGCCGAGGCCGATATCGACGACTTGTTGGGCGATCTCGACCTCGATGACCCCGTAGTGGCCAGCGCTGCAGCATCGGGTGGGGTGGTGATAAACAACACCTACAACAACATCTACGTAGATGACTACCAGAGTGCCTACGAGCGCAGGCTCAGGGGCTTCTCATCGCCCACCTACAAGATGCCCTCGTCGTACTACGACTACCGCTATGGCGACTCGTACTTCCTCACCCTGGCCTACGACCCCGCCTTCTATACCGTTATGGTTGTGGGCGACCAGGTTTGGGTTGAGCCTCGCTACATCACCGCAATGTTTGGCGGTAGCTGGGGATGCTCGTACATCAACTATCGCTACGGATACCCCTACTACTATGGCTATCCATACTACGGTTATCCCTACTATGGTTACTCGTACTACGATCCCTTCTGGGGTTGGCACTCGCCCTACTATGGCTTCTACGACCCCTACTACCACCACTACCACGGCTGGTATGGGCCTCACCACCCACACTACAATAGGCCCCCACACCACAAACCCGGTCACGGTGGCCACGTTCCGCCCCACCACAAACCTGGTGGTGGCCCAGGCAAACCTGGTGGTGGTCACCACTCCAATGTGGTTAGTCGCCCCTCGTATGGCACTGGTGGTACCGTAAGGCCGGCAACCACTACCATTCAGCCTGGTCGCGAGTCGGGCCAGACCCGTCCCGCAAGCCGTCCCAACTACGCACAGCGTTTTGAGGAGCAGAGGGCAAATGGCGCAGTGGGCGTGAGCGGTAGCAGCAGCTCGTCGAGCAGCAGGCCCAACAGGGTGTCGAGCACCACTGTTCGTGGTGGTGGCAACGTAACCGTTGTAGGCGGTGGCAATAGCTCGTCATCGAGCTCTTCATCCAGAGGTGCAGCAGCCGTAAGCGGCAGTAGTTCGAGTAACTCATCTTCGCGTGGCTCATCGGCAGTTCGCAACAATAGCAGCTCCTCATCGAGGGCCAACGCTTCGAGCAGCAGTTCGTCTACCAACAGCTCGCGCAAGAGCGTTGTAAGCAAAGGTAGTAGCTCCTCGCGCAAGTCGTCGAGCAGTGGTAGCAAGGTGAGCAGCAGTCGCTCCAATCGTTCGTCATCGAGCTCATCATCGAGTTCATCGTCGAGCAGTAGTAGCAGTAGCCGCTCGAGGAGTTCGTTCTCATCGAGCAGTAGCGGCAGCCGTTCGGTAGGCTCGTTCTCGTCGGGTAGCAGTAGCAGCCGCTCGTCGAGCAGCAGTGGTGGCGGTACCCGCAGGGGTAGGTAAGAGCTTGCCCGCACTGCATAAAAGTAGCAAAACATAGAGTGCCCCCGACTCATACGGGGGCACATATACATAGAAGAGATATATACAAGCAGATTATGAAAAGAGTATTTTTGACCATAGCCGTTGTTGTGTTCTCAACCCTTGTGGGTGTGGCACAGACCACCTCGTATGGAGGTGAGATTATCGGGGCGGCAAATATGAAACACACCGATGCCGCGCTGCTCTCGCAGACCGACAATAGCTTTATGTCGGCTCGTGTAGCGGCAATGGGTGGAGCCTTTGCATCGCTCGGAGCCGACCTGTCGAGTATGAGCATCAACCCCGCAGGCTTGGGTATGTACCGCTCGTCGGCCCTCTCCATTTCGGCTGGCTTTAACAAGGCTCGTACAACCAATGCCTACAATGCAGCAGGTAGCACCGACACCGACTTTGCGTTCAACCAGGTGGGCTTGGCGCTCAACCTCTATCAGGGCTCGGGCTCTCTGGCCAGCTTTACCTTCGGCTTTGCCTACAACAAGTTGGCCGACCTGAACTATGTGCAGAACTACTCGTGGAGTGGCGACAATGTTACCATTGGCGAGTTCTTTGCCGAGCAGATGTGGGGTGTGCCCGAGTCGTGGATTGGCACCAACAACGACCCCTTCCGCAACAACGACATCAACGTCGATGAGTGGGGTGGTGTGTTGGCCTATCAGACCTATCTGATTGACCCTGTGGTTGATGCCGACAACAATACCTCGTACGTTGTGCCCAGCATACCTCTGGATATGTCTATCAATCCCCATATGGTAGCCCGCAGTCGTGGCTCGGTGGGTGAGTACACCTTCTCGGGCGGTATGAACTTTGCCAACATACTATACGTGGGAGCAACCATCGGTATTCAGGACATCTCGCACTCGTTGGATTACAAGTATGCCGAGACCTACACCCCCGAGTCAAACGATGCCGCAGTGCTTCGCTATATGAGCTACACCCCACAGGTTAGTACCTATGGCTCGGGCATCAACTTCAAGATTGGTGCAATCCTGCGCCCCATTCCCGCTGTGCGCTTTGGCGTGGCCTACCACACCTCTACCTCGGTGGAGATTATTCGCGACTACCAGACCTCGATGTATACCCTCTTTGGCAATGGCGATGCCTACGGTGCCGAGTCGCTCATCAACTCGTTCGGACTCAACTACTCGTCGCCCAACAAACTGCTGCTGGGTGCCTCGGTACAGCTCGGCGAGAAGGCCCTGCTGTCGGTCGATTACGATATGGTTTGGTACGACAATATCTCGTTCCACACTGGCTATACCAACATAAACGAGGCTATGAACAGGTCGGTAGACCTCGACCTCGGTAAGGCTAACAACCTGCGCGTGGGCCTCGAAATGCGCCCCCTCTCGCGCCTCTACCTGCGTGGCGGCTACGCACTCTACGGCAGCCCCTTCAACGACGAGGTGACCGAGCTGGTTAAGGAGGATAAACCCTTCTACGGCAACTACAAGACCACCACCGAGAACTACTCGCTGGGCCTCGGCTGGCGCTTTGCGGGCGGCTCGATGCTCGACGTGGCGTGGATTAACTCAACGGCCAACTATACCAACCACTACCTCTACCAGTACTACACCGATAACGTGGCCGAAGGTAGCGACCCTATACTGGTACAGAGCCCCGAGATTAAGAATAATAAACTCCGCCGCAACACCTTCACCGCCACCTATACACTGCTGTTTTAGGTGCTTTGGGCTCGGCCGTTCGGACTGCCCCTTTCGGGTGGCGTAACGCCACTTTGGATATTTATTGAGGTTCTTCCACCCTCACCGAGAAAGGGTTACCAGTTATCAGTCCTATATCTCCTATTACTCCTATAAATCCTATAAGAGAAATAGGAGTTATAGGATTTTCTTTAAGGCCCTTAAAGTCCTTAATGACTTTGTTGGTTATCGGTCGACAAAAAAAGAGGAGCCGCACCCTAATCGGTGCGGCTCCTCTTTTCAACAGCCTCTCACCTTGCCCACTGGCAACGTGGCGGCTTTCGGTGGCAAGTTGTTATTACTCGCTCAGAATCTCCAACATCTTGATTGCAGCGGTTGCAACGGGAGTACCGGGGCCAAAGATAGCAGCAGCGCCATCTTTATAGAGCTGGTCGTAATCCTGTGCAGGAATTACACCACCTACTACTACCACGATATCCTCGCGGCCCAGTTTGGCCAACTCAGCGATAATCTGGGGCACCAAGGTCAAGTGACCAGCAGCCAGCGACGATACACCTACAACGTGAACGTCGTTCTCCACTGCCTGTTTTGCAGCCTCCTCGGGAGTCTGGAACAAGGGACCCATATCTACGTCGAAGCCCAGGTCGGCATAACCGGTAGCTACAACCTTAGCACCACGGTCGTGACCATCCTGACCAAGTTTGGCAATCATAATACGTGGCTGACGGCCCTCGCGTTTTGCGAACTCGGCAACCATATCTTTTGCTTTTGCAAAATCGCTATCGTTTTTCATTGCGCTCGAATATACACCAGAGATTGAACGAATAACTGCTTTGTAACGACCTACGACAACCTCGCAAGCGTCCGAAATCTCGCCTAAGGTAGCCCTAACTTTGGCAGCCTCGACAGCCAGCTCCAGCAGGTTGCCGGTCTTGGTCTTAACAGCCTCGGTAATAGCGGCCAGAGCTTTCTGTACGGCAGCCTCATCGCGGTTTGCGCGGAGCTCTTTCAGACGTTTAACCTGGCTCTCGCGTACAGCGGTGTTGTCAACAGCCAAGATGTCGATAGGAGCCTCTTTCTCCAAGCGGTAGCGGTTCAGACCTACGATAATCTCCTCGCCCGAGTCGATGTGAGCCTGTTTGCGGGCCGAAGCCTCCTCAATACGCATCTTTGGAATACCGGTCTCGATAGCTTTGGCCATACCACCAAGTTTCTCGATCTCCTGGATGTGCTCCCAAGCCTTGTGAGCAATCTCGTTGGTCAGGCTCTCTACATAGTACGAACCTGCCCAGGGATCAACCGAGCGGCATACGTTGGTCTCCTCCTGGATGTAGATCTGGGTGTTACGAGCAATACGAGCCGAGAAGTCGGTAGGCAGTGCGATAGCCTCGTCGAGTGCGTTGGTGTGGAGCGACTGGGTGTGGCCCAGAGCTGCGCCCATAGCCTCGATAGCGGTACGGCCTACGTTGTTGAAAGGATCCTGCTCGGTGAGCGACCAACCCGAAGTCTGGCAGTGAGTACGCAGAGCCAGCGATTTGGGGTTCTTGGGGTTGAACTGTTTAACAATCTTGGCCCACAGAAGACGTGCAGCCCTCATCTTGGCAATCTCCATAAAGTGGTTCATACCAACTGCCCAGAAGAACGACAGACGGGGAGCAAACTGGTCGATGCTCATACCTGCGTTTACACCTGCGCGGAGGTACTCCAAACCGTCGGCCAAGGTGTAAGCCAACTCGATGTCGGCGGTAGCACCTGCCTCCTGCATGTGGTAACCCGAGATAGAAATCGAGTTGAACTTGGGCATATTCTTCGAGGTGTACTCAAAGATGTCGGCAATGATACGCATCGAGAATTCTGGTGGATAGATATAGGTGTTACGCACCATAAACTCTTTCAAGATATCGTTCTGGATAGTACCGGCCAGCTGGTCGAGGGTGCAACCCTGCTCCAAACCTGCTACGATGTAGAATGCCAATACGGGCAGTACTGCACCGTTCATGGTCATCGACACCGACATCTGGTTCAGTGGAATACCGTCGAACAGAACTTTCATATCCTCTACCGAGCAGATGCTCACACCTGCTTTACCTACGTCGCCCACAACCCTGGGGTGGTCGGCATCGTAGCCACGGTGAGTAGCCAAGTCGAATGCTACCGACAGACCTTTCTGGCCCGAAGCCAAGTTACGGCGGTAGAATGCGTTACTCTCCTCGGCGGTCGAGAAACCTGCGTACTGGCGAATAGTCCAGGGACGCATAACGTACATAGTGCTGTAGGGGCCACGCAAGAAGGGAGCCACACCTGCTGCATAGTTCAGGTGCTCCATACCCTCCAAGTCCTCTGCGTTGTAGAGGCCTTTAACGGGAATCTGCTCGGCTGTCATCCACTCCTTCTCGGCAGTGGCGCACTGTTTCTGGCAGCAACCCTCGGCTGCGCCAGCAAATTTAATATCTGTAAACTGTGCTCTCATAATTCTTCCTCCTGATGATTAAATTCCCAACTCTTTAAGGTAAGCAGCCAAGGTCTCCAATACGTTGTCCCTTACGCTGATAAAGTGGGTGATGCCCTGTGCTTTGAGCTCCTCGGCGCAAGCGGGTGCACCGGCTACTACTACGATAGCCTCGTCGCCAATGAGTTTTGCAACCTCGGGTGCCAGAGTTGCATAGTCGTCGTCCGACGAGCATACAACAACAATCTCGGCCTTGGCCTCTTTGGCAGCCTTAACGCCCTCCTCAACCGAAGCAAAGAAGGTGTTGTCCTGTACCTTGATGCCTGCGCAAGCAAAGAAGTTGCAGCTGAACTGAGCCCTTGCCCTTGCCATAGCCAGGTTGCCACAAGTGAGCATAAATGCCTTAGGAGCCTTGCCACTCAAATCAACGGCCTGACGCATAGCCTCAAATGCCTCGCCACCACGGTAGGGCTTCAGTGCGGGGAATTTGGCCTCGCAGCAGGTGTTGTCAAACTTCCAAGCCTTAACGTCGGCACCAAGAGTCTCGCCGAAGTTGGGGAACTGGTTGGTACCAAGCAGGGTGATGCGGCGGGTAGCCACCTCTTTGTTCTTCTTCTCGGCCGAAGCGTTCACCCTTGCAGCGATGGTGCCCTTCTCGTAGGACTCAATGTAGCCACCATCGTTCTCAACCTCGAGGAAGAGTTTCCAAGCCTCCTGTGCGATGCTTGCGGTGAGGTTCTCGATGTAGTAGGAGCCACCTGCGGGGTCCACCACGTTGTCGAAGTGGGCCTCGTTCTTGAGCAAGAGCTGCACGTTGCGAGCGATGCGCTCTGCGAACTCGTCGCCACAAGCGTAGGCGTTGTTGAAGGGACGAACCTCCAGCGAGTGTACACCTGCGATGGCGGCACTCATAGCCTCGGTGGTACCGCGGAGCATATTCACATAGGAATCGTAGACGGTCTGGTTCCACATCGAGGTAACAGCGTGGAGGTAGATCTTCTCGGCACACTTGCACTCGGGCTCGTAGGCGCTAACGATGTTGGCCCACAGCATACGTGCTGCACGGAGTTTTGCAATCTCCATAAAGTAGTTCGAGGTAATCGAGGTGGTGAAGCGGATGCTCTTTGCGGCAGCAGTTGCGCTCACGCCCTGCTCCATAAGCCTAACCACGTAGTCGTGGCCTGCGGCCAGCATATAACCCAACTCCTCAACGATGGTCGAGCCACTGTTGCCCAGCAGCGAGCCATCAACGCCCACAAAGCGAACGTGTTTCCACTCGGCATACTCCTTGATGTAGCCTGCGAGTTTCTCGAAGCAGGGAGTGCCCTTGTCGCAACCGCAGCAGAAGGTGCCGTAGGCCGAAAGGCCCCACATAATGGGGTCGAAGTTGAACGCGATGCGGGTGTCCTCTTTGCTGAACTGTGCGGCCCAAGCCATCACGGGCTCAACAATCCACCACTCGTTCTCCGAGCAGAATACAACCTCGTTTTTGGTGGGGTCGATACCTGCCAACAGAACATTTACTTGCTCTGCGGAGAGCTCGTTTTCGATGTGGAAGCCAACGCTGCACACACCGCTTTCGATTGCGCGGAGAGCCTTTGCGTTAGCCTCGGCTGCATCGTTCACGCAAATGGTCTGGAATACTTTCCACTTGTTGCAGTTCTTTACACCACGAACATAGGGGAACTCACCTGCCGATGCACCGAGGAACTGCACATTTGCCAGGTCCTCTGCACGGTAGTAGGGGCGGACATTAAAGCCCTCTGCTGTGCGCCAAACCAGCTTTTTCTGGTAGTCGGCACCTTTGAGGTCGGTGTTGATGACAGCCTCCCAAGCCTCGGTCGAGACTGCTGGGAACTCATCAAACAACCTTTCATACTTGTTGTTTGCCATAACTTTAATTGTGAATTTATAGTTAGTTGTTAGTCGTAAGTCATACTTTTAAGCGTCGCAAATATACTAAATTCTAATCAAATAGCTCTCATTTTTTCGAGAATGTTTTCTACTTTTGCAAAACAATTATTCGCAGGTATGATTTTCGGTAGGCGAGAAATAAGAGCTTTGGCATTTTTGCTGCCATTTTTTGTGGTGTTGGTATGGATTGCGGTAGAGGCTTTCAGGACACCCTCCAAGAACGATGTGCTCCATATTGAAGCTGCTGACTCTCTGTTGGTTGCCAAGGATAAAGGCCCCGTGCTCCGACTCGAAAAGTTCGATCCCAATACTGTCACTTTCGAGCAGCTGAGAGCTATGGGTATCGACAAGTTTGTGGCCCGCAACATCGTCAAGTACCGTCAGGGTGGTCGCCGCTACTCCATCCCCGAAGATGTGGCCATAGTCTACGGCCTTAGCGACTCGCTCTATGCCGAGCTAAAACCCTACATTGCCATTGCCGACGAGTTTAAGATTAAACCTTCGGCCCACTACTCTCATAGTGCAACTTCGCAGGCCGACTCGACACGCTTTGCCCCTCGCGAGCGAGTATTCCGCAAGGTGATGTTCGACCCCAATGTGCTCGATGCCGAGGGGTTCTACGAGTTGGGCTGCTTTACCGCCCGCCAAGCCGAGGCGTTGGTCGAGTATCGCACCCGCATAGGTGGCTTTGGCTCGCTGCTGCAATTCCGCGACTGCTATCTGATTGGCGAGGCACTCTACGCCGAGATGAGCGAATATATAACCCTCTCGCCCCTGCCCGAGCCCGAAAAAGTACTCATCGACCTTAACTCGGCCGACTCGCTTACGCTGGTGAGCATCAGGGGTATAGGCCCCGCTACGGCCCACGACATTCTGCTCTACCGCCAAAGGCTCGGAGGCTACCACTCGACACGCCAACTCTTTGACCTTGCGGTGGTGCAACCCAAGAATTATGAGCTCTTTGAGAAAGAAATTTGGTGCGACAGTTGCAAAATTCAAAAAATTGATATTAACTTTGTGGCCCCAAAAGAGTTGGCTCGTCATCCGTATATGACGCCATCGAGGGTTAGAAAGATTATCAAACATCGACAATTGAAAGGAGGTTGGAGTAACGCTGAGGAATTTTTGGCAGACGACATATTGAGCGCAGACGAGGCCGCAAGAATTATCCCTTATTTGAGGTTTCCGGCTGACAATGAGTAGTTTATGCGCGTGTGCCCCTCAGTACAACCCCGTCGAGAGTATTTGATAACAACACATATGTAGCCACCCCGCAGGTGCTTGGGGGCAGAGCTAAGGGCCAGGGGCCTTGTAGAACTGCAAAAGGCACCACCTAAAAAAGACAAAACACGAAAAATAATAACAAAAAAAAGATTACAACTATGATTATTATGCCAGTTAAAGAGGGCGAGAACATTGAGCGCGCTCTGAAGAAATTCAAACGTAAATATGAGCGTACCGGTGTTTTGAAAGAGCTCCGCGCACGTCAGTACTTCACCAAACCCAGCTGGGCAAAACGTGAGAAGATGCAGCACGCTATCTACGTTGAGCAGCTGCACCGTATGGAGGAGGAGTAGTCAATAGACGTTTGACTTTCAACCCACAAAAAAGCGAGATTACCGATTTGGTAATCTCGCTTTTGTTTTGCCGACCTGTGCCGGCGGGGCCAACTTTTAGTTGGTGTACAAGAAGCGTTTGATTGACTTCTTGGGGGTTTTCTCGAACTCGGTGGGTTGTACCACAAAGCGGCTTATCTGCTCGTAGGGGGCAACCAGCGAGTTGAGCTCCTTGATAGTCTCTCCGATTACGTCTTGCAGCTGGTCGGGGGCTATGTTGGCAGCATCGACCTGTTCAAAGTCGGGCACCACCAGTGCCACCAGTTTGTCATCGCGCTCGATGATAAGGCTCTCCAAGACGTAGGGCAGGTTGTTCAGCTTGGCCTCAATCTGCTCGGGGTAGATGTTCTGACCGCCACTGCGCAGAATCATAGTCTTGCAGCGACCGCTGAGGAAGATGTTGTTGTCGGCATCGATGGTACCCATATCACCGGTGTGCAACCAACCCTCCTCGTCGATAGCTTGTGCGGTGGCCTCGGGATTCTTGTAGTAGCCCTTCATCACCTGCTCGCCACGAATCAGAATCTCGCCGGGGATATTCTGTGGGTCGGGCGAGAGGATTTTGCACTCGCAGAAGTCGCTGAGCAGTCGGCCTGCCGAGCCGGGGATGTAGCCGTCGGCGTAGAGGCGGTGGCTGATAAGGGGGCCGCACTCGGTCATACCGTAGCCTACGGTGATGGGGAATTTGATGCGGTGGAGGAACTCCTCAACTTCGGCGTTCAGCGCAGCGCCACCTACGATAAACTCCAAGAACTCGCCACCCATTGTGGCAACCAGTTTTTTGCGAATCTGGGCGTATACGACGCTGTCAATCAGAGGAATCTGCAGGGCGGTTTTCATCAGGCCGCTACCGAGGATGGGGAATATCTGTTTTTTGACCACCTTTTCGATAATCATAGGTACCGAGCAGATAATGTGGGGGCGCACCTCGGCCAGCGCCTCGATGAGGATTTTGGGCGAGGGAATCTTACCCAGCAGGGTTACGTGTGTACCTGCACCGAGCGAGCAGAGCATATCGATTGCGCAGCCGTAGGCGTGGGCCAAGGGCAGGAAGCAGAGCACTCGCGAGCCGCGGAAGTGGTACTTCTTGGGCAGAACGTACATCAGCTGTGTGGTCAGGTTGTTTACGGTGAGCATTACGCCCTTGCTGAAACCTGTCGAGCCGCTGGTGTAGCTCAAAAGGCACACCTCGTCGTTGCCCACCTCGGGGTAGACAATGTCGTCGGCCGAGAAGCCGTGAGCATAGCGTGTGCGGTAGTGCTTAACGATGTTGCGCTGGAAGTCGCCAATCTCAGTGCCCTCGCGCTCGAACATACACTTGTAGTCGGTGAGCGAGAAAGCTGCCTTGATGCCCACTACTCGGTCTTCGTCAATCACATCCCAGAAGTTGTCGCCCAGGAAGAGAAGCTTCGACTCCGAGTGGTTGATGATGTGGTTGATGTCGTTGGGGTTGAAGTCTTGGAGAATGGGAACGATAACGGCACCATAGGTGATAGTTGCAATGTAGGCAATCACCCAACGGGGGTTGTTACGACCAATCAGGGCAATTTTGTCGCCTTTGGCAATGCCGCAGTGCTCAAAGAGCATATGCAGTTTGGCAATCTCTTTGGCCATCTCGTAGTACGAGAAGGTCTCCTTCTTGAAATAGTCGGTCAGAGCGGGCAGCTCGCGGTTGTTGCGGAAGCTCTCCTGATAAATTCTGATAAGGTTTTCTTGTAGCATAATACTTTCGTTATATGTTATAGTTCTTTTGATGCATTTTTGCCCTTACCAAAGAGGTAAGTTTTGTTCTCGGTGCCGTGAAGCAGTCGGCCTATGTTCGAGCGGTGGGTGTAGAATATCAGAGCCGACACCACGCCGAAGAATACCATCAGTCGCCAGTCGCTCTGACCACACAGGGCCGAGTAGAAGGGCAGCAGCAGTCCGCCCACCATCGAGCCTACCGACACATACTTGGTGTAGGCCACCAGTACTACAAACGTGGCCAAGCAGAGCAGTATGCCGCCTACCGAGAAGCCAAACATTGCGCCCACCAGTGTAGCGACGCCCTTGCCACCTTTGAACCCCGCAAAGATGGGGAACATATGGCCCACAACGGCCGTCAGACAGAGGGCCATTTTCAGATAGAGCCATTCGGGACTCTCGGCCTGCAAGCCACTCCAACCCACCAGGGCTACGGCCAAGTAGCCTTTCAAGCCGTCTATAATAAAGACGGGCAGGGCGGCCTTTTTGCCCAACACGCGCATCACGTTGGTTGTGCCGGCGTTGCCGCTACCGTGTTGGCGCACATCTACGCCATAGAAGGCTTTGCCAATCCACACAGCGCTGGGTATCGACCCGAGCAGATAGGCTCCAATCAGTACGGCTATTATGTTGATTATTTCCATAGTATCTTTTTGTTGTTCTCAATCAGTCGTTTGAGGGGTTCGACCATCTTTGTACCGATGGTAGCCTCTTTGAATGCATCGGGGTAGCGAGGCGAGTGACTGTCGCTGCCCACAAAGGTATATTTGCCCTCCAAGAGCAACTCTTCGGCCACTTTGCGCACCTTGTCGCCGTGACTGCCGATTAAGGAGAGTAGGTTGAGTTGCAGGGCGCACTTGCGGTTGGTCAGCTTTTCGAGCTCGTGGTGGTTGTGGCCCTCAGACATAAAGGCGTACCTTTCGGGGTGGGCGATGATGATGTTGTGGCCACTCATCTGCACCTCAAACAAGGCATCAAGCTGCATAACGTGCGACGCCCCCAAGCCATACTCGGTCAGCACCCAGTTGTCGCCCATAGTGAGCAGTGGCTGGTCGGAATTGACGTGGTTGATAAAGTTTTCGTCGAGAAAGTACTCTGCCCCAAGCCGATACTCAACCTTCGAGTGGGGTGCCATTTGGGCATAGCGAGCCCTCAGACTCTTCTCGTCTTGGTTGTCGTAGAGTCCGTAGATAACGTGGGGGGTGAGATAGACGTGTGTGAAACCCAGTTCGGCCAAACGGTCGGCCAGATGGTCTGTGGCAGTTTGGTCGGCGCATCCGTCGTCTACGCCCCAGAGCAGGTGGCTGTGTACGTCGTGGAAGTCGCCCAGCAGGTCTACCAGATAGTTTTTCTTTTTGAAAATGCCAAACATAGTGTCCTTTGTTGTTTGTGAGCCTAATCTCCAATATACAAATATACGAAATTAGTTGGAAACAGAGCAATCGATTGGCACAAATGGCATTTTAGATGCCATTTAGTTCTATTTTTGGATGTTTTATGCGAAATATAGAAACTATTTGCCAGAGCGGGCGAGGGGCTAACCGAACAGTTCGCCCTCAAAGAGATTGATGATTTGGCACCCCTGTTTGCGAGCGCTGCGCAGGGTATAGCGCGTGCCCCCTGCTGTCCCCTCGTAGTATGCCACCATCAGGTCGCACTCGGTGGCCAAGCGGTCGTTGCGCACATTGTAGCAGCCGTGGTGGTAGTGGTCGGCCAGGCTGACCACCTCGTCGCCCTCGCCAAGTCGCTCTACAATAGAGTCGTAGAGGGCCCTATCCTCGGCCCCGAACGAGCCCGAAAAGTCGCTGTAAGGGAGCCACAAGATTAGCCTCGTTGTATTTGGAATTGTCCCCTCGGCCCGTAGGCGCAACACCTCGTCGGCGGCCCACAAGTCTATGCCAGGGGCGGCTCCGCTATTGAACACCTCGGCCCCTTCGGCCGCAGCGGCAACAATGGCCCCACGCAGGGCACCCCTGATGGAGCACTCCGTAGCTGTGGGGGCCGCAGCCCACCCCGCAATCTTGTCTGGGCGGTGGCCCGTGAAACTCACTCGGCAGATAGGGTTAGACACTGTCTTGGTCTATTAGTTCGACGATGCCGCGCTTGTCGAGGTCGGCACCCGAGGGGCGTTGGAATATCTTTATGTCAAATAGTGGCGCCACAGCCATAATATGCTCAAACAAATCGGCTTGTATGCCCTCATAATCAACCCACGCAGTATCTTTCGAGAAGGCATAGATTTGCAGTGGTACACCCGTATCGCTCGATTGGAGATGGCGCACCATATAGGTCATTTGGCGATTTAGCCAAGGCTGCTTTTCGAGGTAGAGGATTATGTACTTGCGGAATAGGCCCAAGTTGGTCTGTTGGGTGCGGGGCTCGGGCAACGAGGCCACATAGTCGGCCATCAGGGGCAGCTTGGCTATGCGCTCCAACAGCTCGGGCGAGCAGAATTTGACGGTGTTGATGTCAATCTCTACATAGCGAGCAATGCGTCGGCCACCCGAGGCGAACATACCGTGCCAGTTCTTGAAGGTGCCCGAGGTGAGCGTATAGGGGCTTACATTGGATATAGTATTGTCCCACCCCCTGACCTTTACGGTGTTGAGTGTCATATCTATAACCGTGCCGTCAATGCCTGCCGAGGGCATCTCTATCCAGTCGCCCACCTTCACAATCTTGTCGCCCGACAGCAGTAGGCCCGACACCAGGTTGAGGATGCTATCCTTGAACACAAAGCTCAGCACTGCCAAGCTGGCACCCAGACCGGTAAAGAGCTTCATTGGCGACTTGTGGATGATGATGCTGATGATGAGGATAATGGCCACACCCCACACGATAATCTGAATCACCTGCATAATGCCTTTTAGCGGCACAATGGTCTTTTTGTGGTTGCCCACAACCGCAAATACGGTCTTGACCACCGCATTTATGGCCACCGTAAACATCCACACCAGGGCAATATCGAGCGCGGTCTTGACTATGCGCCCAATCTCCGAAGCGGGGTCAAAGGCCAGTGGCAACAATATATAAAAGACAATCATTGTTACCCCCATTGCTATCTTCTTCACATTCGAGGGGGTGAGTATTACGTCGTCGAGCTTGCCGGGTATGTGGTTGGTCAGTTTGGTGAGGCGCATCAGGGCCTTGCGCAGTGCCCACCACAAAACCAAGCAACAGAGCACCACCACCAGCGATGCCAACAACGATTTGTAGCCTCCGTCGGTCGAGTCGAGCCCCATCAGCGTAAGCAGGCCGTCCATCCAGCGCAGCAAAAAGCTTTTATCCATAGTATTTCAGTTCTTTTTTCTCTCTTACCAATTGTTATTCCTCGCTCTTACTCTCCTCGGCGGAGTGCTCATCCTTGTGGTGATGCCCCTTGTGCGACACGCTTTCGATAAAGCTCTTCACACTCTCAAATCGGGCAATGTGGCCACGGTGTTTGATGGGCCTCTGTGGGTCGTGGGCCTCCTCCTCGGATATCAGCAGCAGGCGGTCGCCCTTGTGGATCTCGGTCTGGCCGTTGGGGATGATGTAGTGCCCATCGCGGCGAATCATCATAACGAGCGTCTTGGGGGGCAGGGTTATCTCTTTGAGAGTCTTACCCACCGAGGCGTTGGAGGTAATCTCTACCTCGGTCAGCGCCGCCCTAACCTCGTCGGGCAGGTCGATGTCGAAGCCCTCTTGGGGGCTCTTGTCGCTCACACCCATCACGTTGGCCATACTGCTTACGGTAGTGCCCTGCACCACCAGCGAGAAGATGGTGATGAAGAATACCAGGTTGAAGATGGTATTGTTGGGGTCGAGGCCTGCCAGCTTGGGGTAGGTGGCAAACAAAATGGGTGCCGCACCCCTCAGGCCCACCCACGATATGTAGTGGCGAGCGTTGCGGGGCAGCTTGCTACCCAGCGGCAGCAGCGAAAGATGCACCGCCAGGGGCCTTGCAATCACAATCATAAAGACGCCCACCAACACACCCAACAGAGCAATATCTACCAGCTCGTGGGGATTGACCAACAATCCCAGCATCAAGAACATAACTATCTGCACCAGCCAGGTTATGCCGTCGAAGAATGTGCGCAGCGAGTGTTTGTAGCTCAGGCGCTGATTACCCATAACTATACCCGCAATGTATACCGCCAAGAAGCCGTTGCCCTCAATCATATTGGTGAACGACGAGATAAAGAAAATCACGCTCAACAGCAGTATCGAGTAGAGCGACTTGTTGCCAATGTTCAGTCGGTTGATGACCTCTATCGCCCCCAAGCCGAGCAGCCATCCCGCCAGTGCACCAATGCCCATCTGTTTCAAGAATGTGAGGGCCACTTGACCTGCCGAAGCCTCTGCGCCACTGCCACTTACAATCTGTATGAGCAGAATGGTGAGTATGTAGGCCATAGGGTCGTTACTACCGCTCTCGAGCTCCAGCAATGGGCGCAGGTTGTGTTTGAGCCCCTGCTTTTTGGCCCTCAGTATGGCAAAGACCGAGGCCGAGTCGGTCGACGACATAACTGCCGCCGTAAGCAGAGCTACGGGTAGTGCAACGTGCTTGCCGAGGGCTCCGCCTACGAAGTAGATAAACAGCCCCGTAAAGGCAGCCGTAAGCAGCACCCCCACCGTCGAGAGCACCAAGCCCTCCTTCATCACCGGCTTAATCTCCTTGAAGTCGGTATCCATACCGCCCGAGAAGAGGATTACACTCAGCGCTATCATACCGATAAACTGGGCCGAGGCAAAGTTGTCGAACTCGATACCCAAGCCGTCGGTGCCGAACAACATTCCCACCAACAAGAACAGCAACAGCATAGGTGTGCCAAAGCGGTTGCTCACCTTGCCGGCCACAATAGCCACGAAGAAGATTATCGAGCCGATAAAGAGTATATTTTCGGTGCTAAGTATCATATATGATGGTTTTTGTGTGGTTTTACACCTCTGCTACTGCGAGATGAAGAGGTACTCGATTGTGCCGTGCTGTTTGGCAGGGGCCGCCACGTCGGCATTGAACACCGACTCCTCGGCCTTTTGCAGCGCCGCCTCGCGCAGGCAGGCATTCTTTTCCGAGCGGCGGTCATCAACCTTGGCCGATAGTACATAGCCGTCGCGGTCGACCGTAATTTTCACCACCACCGAGCCACCACCCTCGCACATATACGACGGTACAGGCATCACTCGCGCGTGGCGCACGGGGCTGCTCAACGAGTACGACACCGTAACCTTACCCCTCACGCGCTCGCTTTTCAGGTTATCCTCGCCCTCATAGCGGCGGTCGAGTATCTCCTGCTCGGCCCTCAACCCTGCGGCATAGTCGTCGGCATTTTGGCGCAGGCGCTCTTGTACCTTGTCGGCCTCGGAGTAGATTTCCGAGGCGTTGGTGCGGTGGTCTTCGAGGTTCTCATCCAGAGCGTTCTCGTTCGATACTCGGTTCTCGGCAGGCTGGTTGTCGTACTGCTCGTTCAGCAGGTCGTTGAGCTCTTGGGCACGCCTGAGCTCCTCCTGCAACTCGGCCAGGTCGGTCAAATCGAGCAATATCTCGCTCTGCGTTTGGCGCTGGCTGACAACAATGTCGGCAGTAACAAACGTAACGCCAAAAATCACATAGGCCACCACCGTTGCCAGTATGGCCACGCGGTGGTCATAGGCCCACTCGGCAGCATCGAACTTGCGACGGCGGAAGGGCAAGTCGAGGCGCGGCTTGCGCTGGGGCTGCATAGGGGCACCCTGCGCGGGGCGTTGTGGGGGCTTATTTTGTGGTTTTTGCTCTGCCATTGTTAGTTGCTAAACGCAATAAATCTCATTTTCATACAAAGGTAGTGCTTTTATTTGAAAAAATAATTATCTTTGTAGACTAAAAATGTGAAAACCGGAAGAGTATGTCTAACAAACAAACCACAATTTGCTCACCTATCAGTTTTTCGGGCAAAGGGTTGCACACAGGGGCTATCGTTACGATGGTCGTAAACCCTGCCGAGGCCGATAGGGGCATTGTTTTCAGACGCACCGACATAAAAGGGGCCCCCGAGGTACCCGCACTGGCCCGCTATGTGGTCGATACCGCACGTGGCACTACTATCAAACTCGGCAAGGCAAAGGTATCGACTATCGAACACCTGATGGCTGCCTTGTGGACTATGGGTGTCGACAACGCTGTTGTAGACATCAATGCTCCCGAAACGCCTATTATGGATGGCTCGGCCAGAGAGTATGCGGCCGAAATTAACCGCGTGGGCATCTGCGAGCTCGAGGCCGAGCGCAAGGTGCTCGACATAAAGGAGCCCGTAAGGTGGGCTATTGACAAAAAAGGCGTGGAAGTTGTAGTAGAGCCTGCCGAGAGCTACTCGGTAGACGTAACGGTCGATTACAACTCGCAGGTTGTGGGGCGCCAGACCGCCTCGTACCGCCTCGGCGACGACTTTGTGACCAACATAGCACCCTGCCGTACCTTTGTATTCCTGCACGAGATTGAGCTGCTGCTCAAACTTGGGCTTATCAAGGGTGGCTCGGTCGAGAGCGCTATCGTGGTGGTCGAAAAACCCATCTCTGACCGCTCGAAGAGGGCTATTTGCAAGGCCTTCAACAAAGAGGATATCGAGGTCGAGAACGGCTACCTTAACCACTTGGCCCTCCGCTTCGAGAACGAGATTGCACGCCACAAACTGCTCGACATACTGGGTGACTTGGCACTCATCGGTAGGCGCATAAATGGCAAGGTTACCGCCCTGCGCCCCGGCCACTTGGCCAACACCGAGACGGCAAAACTGATAGAGAAAACAATATAAAAACTTTCCCCATATTAAAACTGACAAAGAGATTATGATTAGCAAATTGGCTTATATTGCGCCCGGCGCACAGTTGGGCGAGAATGTAACTGTCGAGCCCTTTGCCTACATCGAGGATGATGTGGTGATTGGCGATGGCAGCTGGATCGGCCCCCACGCAAGCGTTATGAGCGGTACCCGTATGGGTAAAAACTGCAAGGTTCACAGTGGCGCAGTTATCGGTGGTGTGCCCCAAGATTTGAAATTCCACGGCGAGTATACTACCTGCGAGATTGGCGACAACAACACCTTCCGCGAGTGCTGCACCGTCAACCGAGGCACCGATGCTAAGGGCAAAACCGTTATGGGCAACAACAACCTCGTGATGGCCTACGCACACATAGCCCACGACTGCATCATCGGCAACAACTGCGTTATCGTAAATAACGTGTCGCTGGCAGGCGAGGTCGAGCTGGGTAACTGGGTAGTGTTCGGTGGCCACAGCGGTGCCCACCAGTTCAGCCGCATTGGCGACCACGCAATGATTGCCGCCAACACCTATGTTAATAAAGATGTACCCCCATACGTCAAGGCTGCCCACACACCTATCACCTACGTTGGTGCCAATTTCTTGGGCCTGCGCCGCAGAGGCTTTACCCCCGAGCAGATTGGCCAGATTCAGGACATCTTCCGCGTGCTGTTCCAGGACGGCCACACCTACTCGGCCGCTTGCGATATTGTGATGGCCCAGTTCCCCGAGAGCGAAATCCGCAACCAAGTGGTTGAGTTCATCCGCTCGTCGAAACGTGGCATCCTCAAGCCCTACAACACCACCGCTGTGGCTGCCGACGAGTAGCCTTTGCGGGAGGCCTTTGGCGGCATCGTAACGATGCATTTGTCATTTGTTGTGGTTCTTCCGAGCGTGTGCCGCCTGAAACTGCCCCTTTTTGTAAAAAGCGGCACCAAAAACTTTTAGTGTATTGCCTTTGCGCTGAGGCTGGGCGTGGTGCCCTAACGGGCTGTTAAAATACAAGAGTAGCAACTGCTTGCAAGTGAACTTGCGCAGTCGCTACTCTTATATTTTTGCATCCTATTCGGATGCCTCCCATTCCCATTCTCACCGAGAAAAGAACCACCACCACTCTCCCCCTGAGTTAGGGGGAGTCCCCGAAGGGGGAGGGGGTCTGTAAATCTCCTATATCTCTTATTAGTCCTATAAGAGATATAAGAGCAATAGGAGTTCTATGATTTTATTTAAGGCCCCCAAGGTCCTTAAAGCCCTTAATGACTTTGTCGGTGTTGGTCGATAAAAATAGAGAGCCGCTCCCGTTTGTGGGGCGGCTCTCTCTCTTCGTTGCGTTCGCGGCTCGGAGGGCTACTTGGCGTAGGCTACGGCGCGAGTCTCGCGGATGACGGTAATCTTAACCTGACCTGGGTAGGTCATCTCGTCCTGAATCTTCTTGGCAATATCGCGGCTGAGCTGCTCGCTCTCCATATCGCTAATCTTCTCGGCACCTACGATAACCCTCAGCTCGCGACCTGCCTGAATTGCGTAGGTCTTCATAACACCAGGGTACGAAAGGGCAATATCCTCCATCTCTTTCAGACGTTTGATATAGCTCTCTACAATCTCGCTACGTGCACCAGGGCGGGCACCCGAAATAGCATCGCAGACGTGAACGATGGGGGCGATGAGCGAGGTCATCTCCATCTCCTCGTGGTGCGAGCCTACGGCGTTGCAAACATCGGGTTTCTCTTTGTACTTCTCGCAGAGTTTCATACCAATCATTGCGTGTGGCAGCTCGGGCTCGTCATCGGGTACCTTGCCAATATCGTGCAGCAGACCTGCCCTGCGAGCAGCCTTCACATTGAGGCCCAGCTCGGCAGCCATAATGCCACACAGGTTTGCGGTCTCGCGAGCGTGTTGCAACAGGTTCTGGCCATACGACGAGCGGTACTTCATCTTACCGATAAGCCTTACCAACTCGGGGTGCATATTGTGGATGCCCAGGTCGATAGTGGTGCGTTTGCCCACCTCGGCAATCTCCTCCTCGATCTGTTTCTTGACCTTTGCCACAACCTCCTCGATACGTGCGGGGTGGATACGGCCGTCGGTTACGAGCTGGTGGAGCGACAGACGTGCAATCTCCCTGCGTACGGGGTCGAAGCCCGAGAGGATGATTGCATCTGGGGTGTCATCGACAATAATCTCCACACCTGTTGCGGCCTCCAAAGCGCGGATGTTGCGGCCCTCGCGACCGATGATGCGGCCTTTGACCTCGTCGCTGTCGATGTTGAATACGGTTACCGAGTTCTCGATAGCGGTCTCTACGGCAACCCTCTGGATGGTCTGGATAACGATGCGCTTGGCCTCTTTGCTTGCGGTCAGCTTGGCCTCCTCGATGGTGTCGCTGATGTAGGTCTGGGCCTCTTGCTCGGCCTCAGCCTTCATATTCTCCATCAGTACGGCTTTGGCCTCATCGGCACTCATACCGCCAATCTGCTCGAGCTTGATGTTCTGCTCTTTGATGATGCGGTCGGCCTCCTCTTTGCGCTTTTCGATTTGTGCAAGCTGGCCACCCAACTGCTCGCGCAACTTCTCCACCTCGTTGTTCTTCTTGTCGAGCTCCGAGCGCTGCTGGTTGAGGTTGTTCTCGACCTGCTTGATGCCCTGCTCGCGCTGGTTGAGCTTTTGGTTGCGCTCGTTTACGGTGCGGTCGTGCTCGCTTTTGAGTTGGATAAATTTCTCTTTTGCTTGGAGGATTTTCTCCTTCTTAATCATTTCGCCCTCGGCCTCGGCCTCTTTGATGAGGGCTTCGCGGCGCTTGCGAACGGTGCTTTTGGTTATCGCATTTGTAACCACAATGTAGGTGCCAATGCCCACAGTGGCTGAGATAACGGCTGATAATACTATTGCTAACATAATTGTCTTACTTGTTTGTTGGTGTGTTTTAGTTTGTTTCTATGGTTTGTTTTGTCTGTATTTTAATGTTTTGTTAAATGTGTTTATTTTCTTTTGGTGTGTGGTATAAATAAAAAAATCCCACATAGAGTTCCATGAATTGTTTGACGAAACTACCGAATCGTCATATGTGAGAGCTCCGTATTTGCATCGCAAACGTCCAACGGCATCGGAAAGGGTTACCTTCGGACACTCCCCCTTGCGGGGTCACCTAGGCCTGTTTTTGATACTACGAGTAACTCTCAATTTTTTAAGTGTTGAGTTTCGCAAATCTTAATGGAATCTATGCGGGTATAAGTCTTTTGTTCCAATAATATATATGTGTAAGAACGTGTCGCTTTACTTGTCGGGGTCTGAGAAGCATTACATAATAACACTTGCCCCTCTCCTAACCAATCCTTCGGCCCCTCCGATCAATCCTTCGGCCCTCTCCCTATTGAACAACCACTAATCTACAAACGCTATAACTTTGCCAGGTGGGCATCGATGGTGCGCTCGAGCTTGGTGAGCTCTTCGAGGTCGTCGTCGATGTTGCGAGCGGTGGTGCGCTCGACGTTTTGTATGGCCAATTGCAGGGCGGCCATAGCCAGACAGCCTTCTTTGTCCATACGGTATCTCGACTCGATGGTAGACACCCAAGCGTTTACCTCTTTCTCGGCCTTGCGGTAGAGTTCCTCTTTCGAGCGCTCAATCA
Source organism: Rikenellaceae bacterium (assembly GCA_015059945.1). Taxonomy (GTDB): domain Bacteria; phylum Bacteroidota; class Bacteroidia; order Bacteroidales; family Rikenellaceae; genus Tidjanibacter. The sequence goes on along the minus strand of SUZJ01000008.1, from coordinate 44,527 downwards.
TCATTGGGTACTTGTGTCCCGCAATGTCGAGGTGTATTTTCAGGGTGTCTGCCATTGTGTTGTTGGTTGTGCGTTGGTGTGTGTATGTGGTGTAGTGCTGCGCTGCCACTAACGGTTCATCAGTGCTATGCACCCGTCAATCTCCCGCATAAGACGATTGACCTGTGCGCGGGCTCTCTTGCGGCTCTCTTCGGTGTTTGCTCCACCGGCAAGGCCTTCGCCGAGTTCGAGGAGTTTGAGGCGTGCTTCGAGCTGGTCGATACGTGCTTTGAGCTCCTTGTTCTCGTTGCGCAGTTTGTCGCGTTCGCCGAGCGCTTTGGCCGCAGTGGCTTGTAGGCGGGTGTTCTCTTCAATCACTCGCCCCACTTTCTCAATCAGTGAGTTTACTACTTGCTGCTTAGCCATAACTGTTGCTCGGTCTTGTCTGTTTTGTCTACCTATTTTGTCAAATCACTACAAAAATAGCAAATTTATTCTCTTGTACCAAACAATCGGCCAAAAGAATTTGCCCACGAGGGCTACTCCACCACCTTGCCATAGAGGTCGTACTCTTCGCAGTCGGTGATGAGCACGTCTACCATCTGGCCCATTTCGAGCTCCTTGGCCGAGGTGATAAGTATCTCTTCATCAACCTCGGGCGAGTCGTACTGCGAGCGACCGATGTAGTAGTCGCCCTCGGTGCGGTCTATTATGGCCCTCATAGTTTTGCCAACCCTCTCGGCATTCAGTGCGAGCGATATGCGCTTTTGTATCTGCATCAGTCGCTCCACGCGGCTCTCTTTGACCTCCTCGGGCACGTTGTCCTCCATTGTCAGCGCACTCGGGGTGCCCTCCTCCTCCGAGTAGGCAAAGGCGCCCAGACGCTCGAAGCGCACCTTGCGCACAAAGTCGCACAACTCCTCAAAGTCCTCCTCGGTCTCGCCCGGGAAGCCCACCAACATTGTTGTCCTGAGGGCTATGTCGGGTATCTCGCTACGCAACCTTGCGACCAGAGCCTCGGTCTCGGCCTTGGTGATGCGACGACGCATTGCCGAGAGTTGGTTGTCCGATATGTGCTGCAAGGGTATGTCGAGGTACTTGCAAATCTTGGGCTCGTCGCGCATAACCTCAATAACCTCTTGTGGGAAGTCGGTCGGGTAGGCGTAGTGCAGCCTCACCCACTCAACCCCCTCAATGGCGCACAACTTGCGCAGCAGCTCGGCCAACATACGCTTGCCGTAGAGGTCTTTGCCATAGTAGGTGGTGTCTTGGGCGATTACAATAATCTCCTTTACGCCCACAGCCACCAGTCCCTCGGCCTCCTCCAACACTTTCTCCATAGGTACGCTGCGGTGGTTGCCCCTGATGAGCGGAATGGCGCAGTAGGCGCAGTGCCAGTTGCAACCCTCGCCAATTTTCAGATAGGCGTAGTGGTCGGGAGTGGTGAGCAGTCGCTCGGTTTCGAGCTCGGGCAGATAGTCGGCCCCCAGAGCCTCGACAACCTCTTTAAGTGAGCGTGCGCCAAAGTAGTCATCAACCTCGGGAATCTCGCTCCTGAGCTCGTCGGCATAGCGCTCGCTCAAGCAGCCCATAACAAACAACCTCTCGATGCGGCCGTCGGCCTTGGCCTGGGCACACTCCAAGATGGTCTGTATGGCCTCCTCTTTGGCATCGCCAATGAAGCCGCAGGTGTTGATTACCACCACCTTGGCATCGGTGTCGTTCGAGTCGGTAACAATCTCATAGCCCGCCTCGTCAAGCTGGGCCATCAGGTGCTCGCTGTCTACCAAGTTTTTCGAGCAACCGAGGGTTATGACGTTTATTTTTTTGCTCATAGCGTCAGTTTTGTTCTTGTGGTTGGGGTAGGGGGCTACTTCTTCTCGCCAAAGAGGGCGTTTACGTACTCGTGGCGGTCAAAGACCTTCAGCTGGTCTATGCCCTCGCCTACGCCAATGTAGTGTACGGGTATCTGGAATTGGTCGCTGATGCCAATCACCACACCACCCTTGGCAGTGCCGTCGAGCTTGGTGATAGCCAACGAATTGACCTGTGTGGCGGCTGTGAATTGGCGTGCCTGCTCAAAGGCGTTCTGGCCCGTCGAACCGTCGAGCACCAACATCACCTCGTGGGGCGCATCGGGAATAATCTTGGCCATCACGTTGCGGATTTTCGAGAGCTCGTTCATCAGTCCAATCTTGTTGTGCAACCTGCCCGCGGTGTCAATCAGTACCACGTCGGCTTGGTTTGCAACAGCCGATTTGAGCGTGTCGAAGGCAACCGATGCGGGGTCCGAGCCCATATCCTGCCTAATCATCGTAGCACCGGCCCTATCGGCCCACACCTGCAACTGGTCGATGGCGGCTGCGCGGAAGGTGTCGGCAGCACCGATGTAGACCTTCTTGCCCGCCTTTTTGAGCTGAGCGGCCAACTTGCCGATGGTGGTGGTCTTGCCCGCACCATTTACGCCCACTACCATCACCACATAGGGGACACCCTCGGTGATGTTCAGCCCGAAGTTGTTGTTCTTCTCTTCGCACTCTTGCAGCAGGGCCTCAATCTCACCTCGCAAAATCGAGTTCAGCTCGGCAGTGTTCATATATTTGTCTTTGGCCACCCTGCGCTCGATGTTCTCGATAATCTTGACGGTGGTCTCTACGCCCACATCGCTGGTAATCAGTACCTCCTCCAACTCGTCGAGCACCTCGGCATCTACCTGCGAGCGACCAGCTACGGCTCGGGCCAGCTTGCCAAAGAAACCCTCTTTGGTCTTGGCCAATCCGCGCGTAACCTCCTCCTGCGACGAGGGCTCCTGTGGTGCAGGAGTAGCCTCCTCGGCTGGGGTGGTAGTGTGCTGCTCGGTGTTGGTTGTGGGTTGCTGTGGCTGAGCCTGATCGGTGGCGGCGGGCTCGGCCTTCTTACGTCTGAAAATATCAAAAAGTGCCATTTCTCTCTTTTTGTGTCTGTGGTTTTTCTACGGGTGGCTTTGCGTTACCACTCGATGTTGTGTTTTTTGAGGTACTCCTGTGCGTCGGCATATCCCTTTTTGGCGGCCTCGCGTAACCACTTGGTGGCCTCTTGGGTGTTCTTCTCGACGGCAATACCTTTCAGATAGCACACAGCCACGTTGAACTGTGCCTGTGCGTCGCCCTGCTCGGCAGCTTTGAGCCACCAGTAGTAGGCCTCGTTTACATTTTTCTCAACGCCCCTGCTTTCGAGGTAGCAGTTGGCCAGATTTAGCTGCGACATAGTAAAACCGTTCTTGGCGCAGTGGTGGTAGTACTTAACTGCGGTCGCAAGGTTGGCCTCTACTCCGTGGCCCTCGGCATAGCACCAGCCAATCTGGTGCAGGGCCTCAAGGTCGCCGCTTTCGGCCGCTTTTTCCCACCACCAGTAGGCCTCGTTGTAATTCTGCTGCACAATGGTGCCATCATTGTAGAGGTGGCCCAAGAGGACCTGTGCCTTTACAACACCCTGCTCGGCAGCCTTGCGCCACCAAAAGTAAGCCTCGGCCCTGTCTTTGGCAAAGCCGTTTTCGCCGTGGTAGTAGCAGTTGCCCAGCTGGTACATCTGCTCGGGGGTTACCTGACCTCTATTTTTCTCGTCGATTGTCATAGTCTGTCTGTTTTTTGGTTTGTATATAAACTTCTTACTTTCGGCAAAGATACTACCTATTTCGCAATTTTCCGAAATTTCCTCGCAATGGCGGTGTGACCAAACTGTTTTTGTGCCTCCTCGGGCGCAAGGGTGTCCCAAAAGTGGCGGTCGTAGTCGAGGGGATTGAAGGTGGGTTGCAGGCGTGGATTTACCGCCAGAGGGGCCACCGAGTTGTGCGGACAGCAACTCTGACACTCGTCGCAGCCAAAAATCCAGCCGTGCGAATCGAAATCCGATTGGCCCTGCTCGATGGTGCGATTTGATATGCAGAGGGTGGCGTTTATGGTGCGATTTGGGTTAATTGCGCCCGTTGGGCATCGTAGCAAACAGCGTTTGCATCCTACGCATCCGTCTTTTCCGAGCGGGGTGCTGTATGTATCTACCTCGTGGCGCACTATGAGCTCGCCCAAGTGGATGAATGAGCCGAGCGAAGGACTTATAATCAGTGAGTTGCGCCCCTGCCAACCTATGCCTGCCAATCGGGCCAGGCTCTTCTCGGCCAGTGGCACACTATCTACACACACCTTGTAGTCGCGAGGGTTGGTAAGGCCCAGTTCGGCAGCCACTTGGTGCAACATATCCTTTATTACGGTGTGGTAGTCGGTGGCGTGGGCGTAGGATGCAATCTTGGCACCGAAATCGGCCCCGTAGCCCATCGAAAGGTCGTTTTTGTAGCTTACGGCACCCACAATAACCGTCTTGGCCCCCTCGAAAAGCAGCTCGGGGGCAAACCGTTTTTCGACATTGCGCCCCAGGTAGTCGAGCCCCTCGCCATTGCCCTCGGCCAACCACTGCTCAAAATGGCTTTTGGCATCGGAGAGCAAACCACCCTCGATGCGCACCACACCCCAAGCATCAAATCCACATTTGGACATTGAGGCAGATATTTTTTCCATTTTGAACATCCCAAAGAAATTTGTATATTTGTGAAAATTATTTGGTGCAAGGTTTACCTTTGCGCAAAGTTTTTGCAAACACACACAAGCAACACACTATAAACAGCCAACCAAAGGTAGAAATTTTTTCCGAAACAAATGAGATTTCAGACACTAAAACAACTATTCGATAATAGCGTCAAGCAGTTCGCCAAGAATACCGCCCTGTCGATGTTCGAGCGCGAGAGTATGACCTACAGCGAGTTTGGCGAGAGGGTAAAGTATGTCCAGCAACTGCTCGTCGATAGCGGCCTGAGGCCCGGCGACAAGGTGGCCCTACTGAGTGGCAGTATGCCCAACTGGGGTGTATGCTATTTCGCGGCTACCTGCGCAGGTATGGTTATTGTACCCATCTTGCCCGACTTCTCGGGTCCCGAGCTCGACAAAATTATTGCCCACTCCGAGGCAAAGGCGCTCTGTGTGAGCGACAAGCTCTACACCAAGCTGTCGGAGGCCACCGTCAACTCGATGAATGTGGTTATCCGCACCAAGAACCTGGGCGTAATCAGCCAGACCTGTACCGACAAGGGCGAAATCAAAGTGCCCGAGCCCAAAGACCTGGCCGCAATTATCTATACCTCGGGTACCACCTCTACCCCCAAAGGCGTTATGCTCACCCACTACGCCCTGGCTACCCAGGTCTACCTCTGCTTCTCGATGCAGTATGTCGATGAGAAAGATGTATTCTTGAGCATCCTGCCCCTGGCACACACCTATGAGTGCTCGCTGGGCCTGCTGCTACCCTTGGCCTACGGTGCACAGGTGGTATATCTCGACCGTCCACCTACGGCCTCGGCGCTGATGCCCGCATTTCGTGGCGTGCGCCCCACCATCATCCTGTCGGTGCCCCTGATTATGGAAAAAGTCTACCGCAGCCAGGTGAAGGCCAAGTTTACCAAGACCAAATTTATGTCGTGGCTCTACTCGCAGGGCCTTATGCGACGACTGCTCCACCGCATTGCAGGTGTGGCTATGAAGAAACTCTTTGGCGGCCGTGTACACTTCTTCGGCATCGGTGGCGCCAAGGTAGACCGCGAGACCGAGCGCTTTATGCGTGAGGCCCACTTCCCCTATGCTATCGGCTATGGCCTGACCGAAACAGCACCCCTAATCTATGGCTCGGCTCCCCGTGATACCAAGTTGCAAATGGTCGGTAAACCCGCAGTTGAGGTCGAGGGCAAGCTGATTGATGTAAATCTCGAAACGGGCGAGGGCGAGCTGGTCGTAAAGACTCCTTGTGTTATGGAGGGTTACTTCAAGAATCCCGAGGCTACGGCCGAGGCGTTCACCGAGGATGGTTGGTTCCGCACCAAAGACCTCTGCGTCTTTGACAAGAAGAGTGGCTATCTGGTAATCAAAGGTAGAGCCAACAATATGATTGTGGGCGCTACCGGCGAGAATATATATCCCGAAGAGATAGAGAGCGTTATCAATACACACCGACTGGTTACTGAGTCGATAGTTGTGGCCGACAAAGGTACGTTGGTGGCATTGGTAACGCTTGATAAAGAAAAACTCGAAGAGGCGTTGTCGGAGTTCAAGGACAACGTGTCGAACAAATATGACGAGCTGATGAAAGAGATTCGCGAGTATGTGAATAGCCGTGTAGGCAAGTTTGCTCGTGTGTCGCAGGTCGAGGAGCAGAAAGATGGTTTCGAAAAGACCCCCACACAAAAGATTAAGCGATTCCTCTACAAACGCGACAAATAAAAAACGCAAATAATTGACGATTACGTCGTTGCACTGCGATAAACGCCCTCCTCATTTACGTCAAAGTAAACTGCGGAGGGCGTTTTCTTGTGCGCCTTGTACTCGCCTAATTATTTGCGTTTTTTTTGTGTCTGACGTCTAACGTCGAGCGCCTGACAGACCCCTCCGCCCCGTTGGGGCACCTCCCCTAACTTAGGGGAGGAGTGTTTTGAAATCTCCCCTACGACAGGGGAGTGGCCCATTAGGGCCGAGGGGTGGTCGAAATTGCGTGCGCGTCCTCGCGCACATTCCCCCTCTAAGTTAGAGGGGGTGCCCGAAGGGCGGGGGCGTGTGTTAATTTTCAACTTTCAACTCTCAATTCTCAAAGGTTGCAAACGTGCAGTTGGTGGTCGTAATCTCCGAGTGGTCGTCGATGGCGGTGGCGCTCTGGTGGTAGAAGAAGACCGAGTCGCTGACCTCTACGTCGTAGATGGTGCGCAGCGAGGGGATGCCCGCAGCCTCGATTGCCGTAGCGCAACCACGGCACACAACGTCGCTGATGTGGATGTCGCAAAACTCGGGCGCAAAGGGTGCCGCCTTCAACATCTCGGCTTGGTCCTTGACCTTGGCACCTACGGCCTTATCTTGATATGTGCACTCAAAAACTATAGCCTCGCCAACAATGTCGGTCATAACTATGTTGCTGATATATAGCCCTTCGCACTTGCCGCCTCGGCCCACGCCACTCTTGAAGCGCAAGCCCGTATCGGTGCCCGAAAAGAGGTTGTCGCGCACCACAATGTTGCGCATACCGCCCGAAAATTCCGAGCCAATAACAAAGCCTCCGTGGGCGTGATAGACGGTATTGTCTTGTATGAGTATGTTCTCGCAGGGGCCATACTTAACACCACTCTCGCCAGCTCCTGCCTTCATACAGATACCGTCGTCGCCAACATCAACGGTGTTGTTTACTACCAGCACCTTGCGACAACTGCTCAAATCTATGCCGTCGCCATTTTGGGCGTTCCAGGGGCAGCGCACAGTCACTCCGTCAATTACCACATTGGTGCAACGGGTAGGTATGAGGTGGAATTTGGGTGCGTTTTGCAGGGTTACGCCACTGACTAACACCTGGTTGCAGTCGGTGAAGCGTACCAGATGGGTACGCAATTTCTCCTGTGCCTCGGGGCTGTCGGCAATGTTGGCCGAGTGGTGCAGGTCGTAGGGATACCACAGCTTGCCGTCGTCGCTGACGGTGCCGCCCATAGCGAGGAAACGTTTCCACTCGGTGTCGCTCACCTTGTCGCGCTTGACGGCTCGCCACCAGTGGCCATTGCCGTCGATGGTACCCTCACCGGTGATAGCTACGTTGGTGCGCTTGCTGGCGCTGATGAGGGTTGTGGGTTTGGAGCCTTTCAGGTGCTGCGAACGGTCGTGGGTGGCCACGATTACAGCACCCCTCTCGAGGTGAAGATCGATGTTGTCTTTGAGCGAGATAGGGCCTGTGAGCCAGATGCCTGCGGGGACAACAAGGTGGCCGCCGCCGAGCTTTTCGAGGGCACTGATGGCCTTGCGGAAGGGCTCGGTGTTGAGCTCCAAGCCGTTGCCTACGCCGCCAAAGTCGGTCAGTACGACGCTGTTGTCGGGAAAGGTGGCCAGGGTGGGGGCCTCAATCTCTACGGGCAGGTTGGTGTAATAGTGGTTGTAGGAGTCTGCTGTTTGCTGTGCACCGAGGGCCAAAATCGAGGCCGCAAAAACGAGTGCGAGGGTGATAAATCGTTTCATATCCCCAAAGGTAAAATAAATTTTAGAAAAATTGCAAAGTGGAGCTATTTGTCGCAGTGGTAAGAGCCGTTTTGCGGAAAAAACATAGAGAAATTGAAAATTATCAATTCTCAATTCCCAATTCTCAATTTAATAATGTATCTTTGTAGGTTAAAACGATTTTGTTATGAACGAACCAAATATCATCATAGACGAAACTATTGTTCCCGAGAGCCGCCGATGCGAGCTTTCGATAGGCCACGGCTGCGAGTTCTGCCACTGCGAGGGGCAGGATATGTGCGCAACCGCCAAAGAGGGGTGCTACAAGCTGCACGAGTACGACTGGCTGGCCCCCTATCCCGATAATGGCCCCACCGACATTGTGGAGGTGAGGTTTAAGAATACCCACCGCAGCTACTACGCCAATGTGAACAACCTTCCGTTGGCTATTGGCGACATTGTGGCTGTTGAGGCTTCGCCCGGCCACGATATTGGCATCGTGTCGCTCACAGGCGATATGGTCGCCAGGCAGATGAAGCGTGTGGGCTTCAATCCCCAGAATGGCGAATTCCGCAAGGTCTACCGCAAGGCAAGGCCCTACGACATAGAGAAGTGGCACGAGGCTGTGGGCCGCGAGCACGAGGTGATGATTCGCTCGCGCCAGATTGCAGCCGATATGGGGTTGGATATGAAGATTGGCGACGTGGAGTTCCAGGGCGACGGCATCAAGGCCATCTTCTACTACATTGCCGACGAGAGGGTAGACTTCCGCGAGCTGATAAAGGTCTTTGCCGACCAGTTCCGCATCCGTATTGAGATGAAGCAGATTGGTGCACGTCAAGAGGCCGGCCGCATTGGTGGTCTGGGTGCTTGTGGTCGCCAGTTGTGCTGCGCATCGTGGATTAGCAGCTTCAACTCGGTAACGACCAACGCTGCCCGTACTCAGGACCTCTCGCTCAACCCCCAGAAGTTGGCTGGCCAGTGCAGCAAGCTTAAATGCTGTCTGACCTACGAGCTCGACGACTACATCGACGCTCGCAAGGAGTTCCCACGTCTGAATGGCCCCTTGCAGGCTCTGGATGCCGACTACTTCCACGTCAAGAACGATATCTTGGCCCGCACAATGAGTTTTAGTACCCAGCCCGGCTCGATGGCAGGTCTGGTTACTCTGTCGATTGGCAGGGTGAGGGAGATTATGCGCCTGAACGCCGAGGGCAAGAAGCCCGAGAAGATTACCTCCGATACGGTGGTGGATGTCACTGGCGATGAGCCCACCTACGTAAACGTCATTGGCGAGGACAGCATCACCCGCTTCGACAAGGCCAAGCGCAACAAAAAACGCAAAAACAAGAACAACAAGGGTGGCGACCAGCGCGCCAAAGAGCAGCAGGCTGAGCAGCAACCCAAGGCCGATAAAGTAGAGAAAACCGACAAGAGCGACAAGGCCGAAAAACCCCAGCAGCAGGCGGGTGGCGATAAGCCCAAAGGCGAGAACAAACCTCAGCAGGGCGATAGGCACCGCAACAATCGCGGTGGCCGTCACGGCAATAACCGAGGTGGTCGCAACAATAACAACCGCCACAATCGCGAGGGTGGCTCTGGCAATGAGGGTGCCCCCAAAGGTGGTGGCAACAATCCCCAGCAGGAGTAGGCTATGAGGTCTGGCAGGAGTAACTTTCGGGGGGTGGCAGTAGCCCTTGTGGCCCTTGTGGCGATGGCGTGTGAGCCCAAGCACAACGGGGCAGTGGTGGCCGACGTGTCGCCCGCAGGGTGGAGTGCCGACCAGACTGTTGAACTCCGTTACCACAACCTCGACAGTCTTACCAAACGCCGTATATGGGTGGTGGCACGAGCCGAGGCCGACCACGCCCACAGCCCACTGAGGGTAGATGTAGGGTGCGTGGCGCCCGACTCGGCCCAGTTGAGGGGCAGTGTGGTGCTAATGCCCACCAAGCACCGCGGAGGGTCGTTTGTGGAGTTGCGAGGGCTGTGGATTGACCAGGCCGTTCCTGCTCTAAAAGGCGACTATCTGTTCACCCTCGGACACACCGAGCCCGAGCCCATAGAGCAGCTTTGGAGCGTAGGCATAGAGGTCGAGTAGGAGAGGGCCGAGCGGTAGCACGAACAATTAAAGAGTGTAAGAAACGAGAAAAAAACTATAACAAGCAGAATGGGAAAAGATAAGATAAGGCGTTTTGCCGAGAATTTGACCTTCGAGTGTTTGGTGCAGCCCGCATTTGAGGAGGTCTTTGACAAAGACCACCCTATGAAGGGCAAGTGGCACGAGTTTTTTGGCAACAACAACCCCATAGTGTTGGAGTTGGGCTGTGGTCGCGGCGAGTATACCGTGGCTCTGGCCGAGCGCAACCCCGACAAAAACTTCATTGGCGTAGACATCAAGGGTGCCCGTATGTGGCGCGGTGCCAAGACCGTAACCGAGAAGGGTATTCTCAATGCGGGCTTTCTGCGCACCCGCATCGAGTTTATCGCTTCGCTCTTTGCCGAGGGCGAGGTGAGCGAGATATGGATTACCTTCCCCGACCCACAGATGCCCAAGCAGAGGGCCAAACACCGCCTTACGGGCCCGCTGTTCTTGGCTCGCTATGCCAAGATATTGCGCCCCGACGGGTGGATTAACCTCAAAACCGACTCGCAGTTCCTGCACGAGTACACCAAAGAGGTCATTGCCCAGAATGAGCTGCCCGTAGAGGTTGCTAACAACGATATTTATGGCAGTGGCTATGCTGACGAGGTGCTGTCGGTCAAGACCGCCTATGAGACCAAGTTCTTGGCACAAGGTATGCCTATCACCTACCTGCGCTTTGGCTTGGGTGGCAAGAGCGAGTTTGGCTACGAGGAGAAAGAAGAGTAGTATAAAATTGAAAATTGAAAAGTGCCGTCGGGCACACCGAGTGTATTAGTGGTTCTGAGCAAACTCAGTATAGAGATATGAGCGTAGCGAGTATCTCCTAAAAGTTTTTGGTGCAGCTTTTTACAAAAAGGTGCAAAACAACAAAAGAACAACAACAAAAGAAAAAATGATAAAGATTGGTATAACGCTGGGTGACTCGAATGGAGTGGGTCCCGAGAGCGTGATAAAGATTTTCCGCGACAGCCGTATGCACGAGCTGGCAACCTTTGTGCTCTATGGCGCAACCAAGGCACTCTCGTTCTACAAACCTACGGTCGAGGGTGGCGAGGCTGTGGCCTACAACGTGGTGCGCTCGGCTGCCGAGGCTGCACCCCGCAAGCTCAACATCGTTGAGTGTGGCAAGAACGATATGCGCATTACCCCGGGTGAGGCCTCGGCCGAGGCAGGGGTGGTGGCTATCGAGTCGCTGCGCAAGGCTGCACAAGATATTAAGGCTGGGGCGCTCGACGTTATTGTTACGGCACCCATAAACAAAAACTCGATGAATGCCGAGGGCTTTGGCGCAACGGGCCACACCGAGTTTTTGGCCCAGGAGTTTGGCGGCTCGCCACTGATGCTTATGTGTAGCGAGGTTATGAAGGTGGGCTTGGCTACTATCCACCTGCCCGTAGCCGAGGTTGCAGGGGCGCTGTCGAAAGAGTTAATCAAGGAGCGCATAGCTCAGCTGAACGATTCGCTCAGGAACGACTTCGGTGTCCGCTCGCCCCGCATTGCGGTGTTGGCACTCAACCCCCACGCGGGCGACGGAGGTCTGCTGGGTGGCGAGGAGCAGGAGATTATTCGCCCCGCAATTGTAGAGTCTTATGATGAGGGCAAGTTGGCCTTTGGCCCCTTTGCTGCCGACGGGTTCTTTGCAGCAGGCAAGTTCAAGAGCTACGATGCTGTGTTGGCAATGTACCACGACCAAGGCTTGGCACCCTTCAAGACCCTCACCCCTGCGGGTGTGAACGTGACGGCCAACTTGTCGGTGGTGCGCACCTCGCCCGACCACGGTGTAGGTTATGATATTGCAGGCAAGGGCGTGGCCGACGAGAGCTCGATGCGCAACGCTATATATATGGCCATAGACATTCTGCGCAGTCGCACTCGCGAGAAGGAGTATGCCGCAAACCCCCTGAAGCATTATGAGCGCGAGAGGGGTGGCCGCGATATGAACGTCAAGGACCTCAAGGAGTTCAAAGACGAGAAACACTCATAGGTGTAGGTGTTTTGGCTCACAACCAAGACAACGATAGAGAGAAGATACGATATAAAAAATAGATAATCGGGGCGGTAGGCCGCAGGTCGTATTGCGGTGCCCCACAAACTGTAACTAAAAACTATTATGGAAAACATCAAGATTACTTTCCCTGATGGCAGCGTTCGTGAGTATGCCCAGGGAACTTCGGCAATGGCTATTGCCGAGAGCATCAGCCCCCGACTGGCGGCCGATGTACTGTCAGCAACTGTCAATGGCGAGGTGGTAGACCTGACCGCCCCCATCGTGGCAGATGCAACCGTTAAACTCAACAAATGGGACGATGAGGATGGTCGCCGCACCTTCTGGCACACCTCGTCGCACTTGCTGGCCGAGGCTCTCCAAGAGCTCTACCCCGGTATCAAGTTCGGTATCGGCCCCAGCATCGAGAATGGCTTCTACTACGATGTAGATTCGCCAACCCCCATCACCGAGGGCGACCTGGTGAAGATTGAGAAGAAGATGGAAGAACTCGCTCGCACAAAAGAGCCCGTAGAGCGCCGCGAGGTGCCCAAAGCCGAGGCTCTCGAGACCTTCAAGGCCAAGGGCGACCAGTATAAAGTAGAGCTTATCGAGGCACTCGAGGATGGCAAAATCAGCTTCTACACCAACGGCTCATTTACCGACCTGTGTCGCGGTCCTCACCTGCCCAACACCGGTGCTATCAAAGCTATCAAGCTGACCAGCGTGGCTGGTGCCTACTGGCGTGGCGACGAGAAGAACAAGATGCTCACCCGTATCTATGGTATCTCGTTCCCCAAAAAATCGATGCTCGATGAGCACCTGGCTATGCTCGAGGAGGCAAAAAAACGCGACCACCGCAAGCTGGGCAAAGAGTTGGAGCTCTTCACCTTCTCGCAGAGGGTAGGTCAGGGCCTGCCTATGTGGCTGCCTAAGGGTGCCGAGTTGAGGATGCGTCTGGAGAACTTCCTCCGCACCGTTCAGAAACGCTATGGTTATGAGCCCGTTATCTCGCCCCACATCGGCCAGAAAGAGCTCTACGTAACCTCGGGCCACTATGCCAAGTATGGCAAAGACTCGTTCCAGCCTATCCACACCCCCTATGAGGGCGAGGAGTTCTTGCTGAAACCTATGAACTGCCCCCACCACTGCGAGATCTACAAGTTCAAACCCCGCTCGTACAAAGATCTGCCTCTGCGTTTTGCCGAGTTTGGTACCGTTTACCGCTACGAGCAGAGTGGTGAGCTGCACGGCTTGACCCGCGTGAGGGGATTTACTCAGGATGATGCCCACCTGTTTGTTCGCCCCGACCAGCTGTTGGAGGAGTTCGAGAACGTAATCGACATCGTGCTCTACATCTTCAAGACCTTGAAGTTCGACGAGTTCACCGCTCAGATTTCGCTCCGCGACCCCAACAACAAAGAGAAGTACATCGGTACCGATGAGAACTGGGAGAAAGCCGAGTCGGCAATCATCAAAGCCTCGGCCGAGAAGGGCCTCAAAACCGTTGTCGAGTATGGCGAGGCAGCATTCTATGGTCCCAAGTTGGACTTTATGGTCAAAGACGCTATCGGTCGTAAGTGGCAGTTGGGTACCATCCAGGTAGACTACAACCTGCCCGAGAGGTTTGACCTGACCTACACTGGCGCCGATGATAAACCCCACAGGCCCATTATGATTCACCGCGCCCCCTTCGGCTCGATGGAGAGGTTTGTGGCAGTATTGTTGGAGCACACCGGCGGTAAGTTCCCCTTGTGGCTGGCACCTACCCAGTGCGTTGTGCTGCCAATTAGCGAAAAATTCAACGATTATGCCGAAAAAGTTTCAAAATATCTAAATAATTGCGATATTCGCAGCGAGTTAGACCTCCGTAACGAGAAGATTGGTCGCAAGATACGCGACAATGAGCTCAAACGTATCCCCTACCTGATTATCGTTGGCGAGAAAGAGGCAAGCGACAACCTTATCTCGGTGCGCCAGCAGGGCGTAGGCGATATGGGCCAGATGAGCGCCGACAACTTTGTCGAGCTCATCAAGCAGAAAGTTGCCGAGGAGATTGAGAAACAGTAAGCAGACAAACAAAAAAGAACACAATCTAACACTTATTATTATAATAGTAGAGAATGGCAGTACCTTACAGACCAAAACCAACCTATCCCCCAAAGCCACGCCCACAGCAGGGTGGCCAACAGAAAAAAGAGGGCGAATTGCGCATCAATAACGAGATTACCGCACCCCAGGTGCGCGTAGTGAGCGACGAGATTGAGGGCGCACAGGTTATGTCTATCCGCGATGCGCTTAACCTCGCCGACCAGATGGAGCTCGACCTGATTGAGATTTCGCCCAAGGCCGATCCCCCAGTGTGCCGCATTGCCGACTATCAGAAATTCCTCTATCAGCAGAAGAAAAAGGCAAAGGAGATAAAGGCAAAGCAGACCAAAGTGGTAATCAAGGAGATACGTTTTGGCCCCCAGACCGACGACCACGACTATAACTTCAAGCTGCGCCACGCCCAGAACTTCTTGCAGGAGGGTGCCAAGGTCAAGGCTTATGTATTTTTCCGTGGTCGCTCGATTGTGTTCAGCGAGCAGGGACAGATTTTGCTGCTGCGCTTTGCCACCGACTTGGAGGAGTACGGCAAGGTAGAGATGATGCCCAAGCTCGAGGGTAAGAGGATGACGATGATGTTGGCTCCCAAACCCAAAAAACAGTAAAAAGCTCACAAAACGGGTGCTTTTTGCACCGCACTTCGATAGGCGAATTCCTCACATAGGTCTACTATGCTGCGGACTCGCCTTCTCGTTTGGCACAAAAATCCCTCCGCTATTTGAGCTTTTTTGTGTCTAACGTCTAACGTCGAGCGTCTAACGTCAGACAGACCCCTCCGCCCTTCGGGCACCTCCCCTAACTTAGGGGAGGTATAGTTTTTTAGGCCTTTAAGGTCCTTAATGACTTAGGTCGGTTTGACCAAGCTTCGCTTGCTCTAAAATGCTCACGCTCGGCATAGTCTGCAAGCAGCCTCTGCCCTCGCTTACTCGCATTTGCGACGTTCGACAAGAAAAAGATAGCCGACTGCAAAAGTCGGCTCTCTCTGTTTCTTTGGGGCTCAATCGTTATTTGGCGGTGCGTACCCTGCGGAAGTGGTTGGGGGTTACAACAGCCCTGCTGCCACTCTTGGCCGCAGCAGCGTAGTCTTCGCTGGCATCGACAATCTCCATATCACCCACGTAGTCAAGCACTACCGGCACTCCGTAGTCGTCGGTACACCTAACAGCAATCTGGTATTTGGCATTGGTGCGTTTGATGCTCACAGTGCCCTCGGTAATCAGTCCGTAGTCGATAAAGTAGTCATCCTCGTCGAGTGTGCCGTGGTAGCTACCCACCAGGTAGGCGCCCTCCTCATCCTCCTCCTCGCCACCGGGCAGAAGTGCATACTGTGTGCCATCTATGCTATACTCGCCTACGGGGGTGACAGAGCCTGCGGGGGCTATCAGCTCTAAGGTGTAAACGTGGTTGCCGGCATAGAAGTCAATGAGGAAGTTGGTGGTACCATTGTAGTAGAAATCGCCAAAGTTGTAGCAAGTTACCGAGTCGAATGCAAGTTCATCGGTGGTGAAGGTGGTGTACTCTACGGTGGTCACCACCTCGCCCTCGGCATTCAGGCCGCAAGCCCACACAAAGTAGCGGGTGGCAGGGTCGAGGTAGTCGAAGGTGTAGCTGTCCGAGCTATTTGCGGGCAGCAGCAGCGAGCTCACAAAGTCTACATAAGGGTACTCCTCTTTGGTGGTTTCGTAGTACTCAACCATCAGTTCCCACGACTCCTGCATCAGGTCGGCCACGTCGTTGTTGTCGAGGCTATCCTCGCCCTCCTCGGCATAGGCAACACCCCAGTACCAGTCTACGGGCAGCTCGTCGGAAGCAGTAACAGTGATTTTGGCACCATTGTGGCTGATGTCGGTTATATCGAAGGTGAAATACTCTGCTGTGGGGCAAATCTCTGGTTTGTTGTCCTCTTTCTTGGCGCAGCTTGTGGCTGTGATGACCATTGCCAGTGCTATGGCTACGGTTGTAAAGGCACGTCGAATGTTGAAGCTCATAACAAATAAGGTATGAATAAGGTGGGTTGTACTATTGTTTCTCTTCGGGAGCGGTTGGCTCGTCGCCTTGGGCATTTTCTTCGGGCTGTGGGTTTTCCTCGGTGGGCTGAATGTGCTCGTGGTTGAGGCGTATCAGTTCGGCCTTGAGCTCAATGGCCGACAGTCCTCGACGTATCTTGCCATTGTGGGCCACTGATATGCCCCCCGTCTCTTCCGACACCACAATCACTATGGCATCGCTCTCCTCGCAAAGGCCCATAGCGGCCCTGTGGCGCATACCGAACGACAGAGGCACCTCGCTCTTGGTCGAGGGAAGCACACACTTGGCGGCCCTGATGCGACCATTCTCGATTACCATTGCACCGTCGTGCAGTGGCGAGTTCTTGAAGAAAATGTTGCGCACAAGCGAGTCGCTAATCCTTGCATCAACCTCCACACCACTGGCCACCACATCGTCGAGGCTACCTGCCTGCTTGATAACAATCAGCGCACCCGTAAGAGTGGCGCTCATATCGCCGCAAGCCTTCACTATGGGGTTGATACTCGCCTCGATATCAACGTGTTTGGCTGCCTGCTTGGGGTATAGCAACTTACGCAACATATTCAGTGGGCCCGACTGCTGACCTCTGTCGCCAATAGATTGCAGGAACTTGCGAATCTCGGCCTGGAAGATTACGATTAGCGCAATCAGACCTACGCTTACCACGTCGCCCAGGATGCCACTCATAAGCTCCATATTCAGCGCCCTGGCCACAACCCAACTGAAATAGATGAGCACAATACCGGTGAGGATACTGGTGGCATTGGTGCCGCGTATCAGCTTGTAGATATAGTACATAATGGTCGCAACCATCAGTATATCTATTATGTCGACGAGTGTAATCTTAATGAAGCCCATAGTTTTGCTTGTTTTATTTGTGGTGGTGGGGTGTGCTTGGTGCTACTATTGCATTTCCCAATCCATCGAGCCGTCTTTGTTGTCTTTGACACGTATGCCAATCTCGCTGAGGCGGTTGCGAATCATATCGCTCGTGGCCCAATCCTTGTTGGCTTTGGCGTTGCGACGCACCTCGAGAAG
Organism: Rikenellaceae bacterium; assembly: GCA_015059945.1. Classification (GTDB taxonomy): domain Bacteria; phylum Bacteroidota; class Bacteroidia; order Bacteroidales; family Rikenellaceae; genus Tidjanibacter. The sequence continues at coordinate 27,201 of SUZJ01000008.1, read as the reverse complement.
CATATCCATCAGGGGCGACAGTTTGTCGTCGGCATCGTCGGCCTTTTCGTTGCGCAGGCCCAGGATGTCAAATACATAGAGCTGAATGGTAGCTTTCAGACTCTCCAGGTCGGCAGCCGTAATCTGCTCTTTGCCGTCGGCAATAGAGTTGATTATGCGTACCCAGTCGAACAGGGCGCTTATGACCATTGGCGACGAGAGGTCGTCGTTCATAGCCTCTTCGCAACGCCTTGCAAGGTCGGCCACATCGACGGTCGAACTCTCCGAGGGTTTCAACTTGGCGAGTGTATCTACGGCCTTCATCAGCCTGTCGTATCCCTTCTCGGCTGCTTGCAGAGCCTCGTTAGAGAAGTCGAGGGTCGAGCGGTAGTGGGCTTGCAGGATGAAGAACCTGACGGTCATAGGCGAGTAGGCCTGCTCCAACTTGTCGTGAGTACCACTGAACAACTGTTCGAGGGTGATGAAGTTGCCGAGCGACTTACCCATCTTCTGCCCGCCTATGGTAATCATATTGTTGTGAATCCAGTAGTTGGCCGAGTCGTGGCCCAGCGATGCACACGACTGGGCAATCTCGCACTCGTGGTGGGGGAACATAAGGTCCATACCGCCACCGTGGATGTCGAACTTCTCGCCCAAATATTTGGTACTCATAGCCGTACACTCCAAGTGCCAGCCTGGGAAACCGTCGCTCCAAGGCGAGGGCCAACGCATAATGTGCTCGGGCTGAGCCTTTTTCCAGAGGGCAAAGTCGTAGGAGTTGGTCTTGTCGCCCTGACCATCGATATCGCGAGTGCCAACAAGCACATCGTCGAGGTTGCGGCCCGAGAGTTTGCCGTAGTGGAACTTTTGGTTATACTTGGCTACGTCGAAATAGATCGAGCCGTTGCTCTCGTAGGCATAGCCTGCGTCGAGAATTTTCTTCACCAGCTCTATCTGCTCGATGATGTGGCCGCTTGCGTGGGGCTCAATCGAGGGGGGCAGTACACCCAGCTTGTCCATAAAAGTATGGTAGCGGTTGGTGTAGTACTGCGCAACCTCCATAGGCTCGAGCTGTTCGAGGCGAGCCTTCTTGGCGATTTTGTCCTCGCCCTCGTCGGCATCGTGCTCGAGGTGGCCCACGTCGGTGATGTTACGCACGTAGCGCACCTTGTAGCCCAGGGCCCTCAGGTGGCGGAATAGCAGGTCGAAGGTAATGGCGGGGCGAGTGTGGCCCAGGTGGGGATCGCCATATACGGTGGGGCCGCACACATACATACCTACGTGTTCGGCGCTGATTGGTACAAACTCCTCTTTGCGGCGAGTGAGTGTGTTGTATAGCATTAACTTTGTTGCCATAGTTATTTGGGGTAAAAAATGGTTCTTTTCAGGTTGTAAAAGTACTCATAATTTTCTTAACTTTGCAAAATTATAATGACTATTTGCCGTTATTGACTTGTAAGGCCGTATTTTTGAACGGATATATGAATATGTAAGTTATGAAGCAGTATAGGAAAATCAACAATCTCGTGGGCTGGGGCACATTCCTTGTGTCGCTCTTGGTCTACATTCTCACCACCGAGCCGAGTGCCAGCTTTTGGGACTGCGGCGAGTTTATCCCCACATCGTACAAATTGGAGGTTGGTCACCCCCCAGGGGCACCCCTCTTTATGATGATTGCGAACTTCTTTACCCAGTTTGCCTTTGGCGATGTTACGAAGGTGGCGCTGATGGTGAACATTATGTCGTGTACGGCTGCGGCAGCCACGATTATGTTCCTCTTCTGGGCCATTACCCACATTGCACTGCGTATGTTGGTGCGTAGGGGTGCTGTGCCTACCAAAGGACAGACCATAACCATCATAGGTGCAGGCCTGGTGGGTGCTATGGCCTACGCCTTTACCGACACCTTCTGGTTCTCGGCAGTCGAGGCCGAGGTCTATGCCCTATCATCTCTGATGACGGCGGTGGTCTTTTGGGCCATACTCAAGTGGGAAGAGGTGGCCGACGAGCCCGGCAACGAGCGCTGGTTGGTGCTGATTGCCTACCTGATGGGCCTATCGATTGGTGTCCACATCCTCAACCTGCTCACCATCCCCGCGCTGGCATTTGTCTACTACTTCCGCAAGACAGCCAAGGTCAGTTGGAAGGGGCTGCTGGGTATGACCGCACTGAGTGGTGTGCTCATTCTGTTTGTCAATAGCATCATCATACCCTACACTACACAGGTGGGCGCTTGGTTTGACCGTATGCTCAACGGCATTGGGCTGCCCGTAAACGCAGGCTTTGCGATATATGTGGTGCTGCTGTTTGGCGCTCTGGGCGTGGGCATCTACCTCACCCAAAAGAGGGGGCTCAAGCTGGCAAACCTGTTGGTTACCTGCCTGACGGTAATACTCATTGGCTACTCGAGCTACGCCTCGGTGCTGATTCGTGCGGCAGCCAACCCTCCTATGAACTCCAACGACCCCGACAACCCATACTCGCTGCTCTACCTGCTGAACCGCGAGCAGTACGAGGCTCAACCAATCCTCTCGGGCGTGCCCTACTCGGCCCCCATTGAGGACGTTACCTACAAGACCAAATACTATGTCAATGACAAGGGCAAGTATGTGGGCGAGAAGGTGGTAAGTGGCTATACCTATCCCGATGAGTTCAAGAGCATCTTCCCCCGTATGTGGTCGAGCAAAGAGCACCACATCGAGGGTTACAAGTCGTGGGGCGGAGTCAAGGGCAACAAGAAGATTCGCCACGAGGGCCAAGTCTACGAGGTGCCCACGTTTGGCGAAAATGTGCGCTACTTCATCAACTACCAGCTGGGCTTTATGTACTGGCGCTACTTCTTGTGGAACTTCGTAGGGCGCCAGAGCGACAACCAGTCGGTGGGCGAGATTACCGACGGACAGTGGATGTCGGGCATAAAACCCTTTGATGAGGCAATGATTGGCCCTCAGGACAACCTGCCCGATGAGATGGCCAACAACAAGGGGCGCAACCACTACTACTTCCTGCCTCTGCTGCTTGGCTTGGCAGGTCTGCTGTGGCAGTTGGGCCGCAATCCGAGGTACTTTACGGTGGTGGCTTGGCTGTTTGTGATGATGGGCGTGGCGCTGGTGGTGTACTTCAACTCGCCCCCAGGAGAGCCTCGCGAGAGGGACTACGTCTACGCAGGCTCGTTCTATGCCTTCTGTATGTGGATTGGCTTGGGCGTGGTGGCTGTGAAGGAGTGGATTGAGCGCTTGGGCCGCAAGAAGAACGAGGCGGTGCCCGCAGTGGTGGCAACGGTGCTCTGCCTGAGCGTGCCCACCATACTCTGTGCCGAGAACTGGGACGACCACGACCGCAGCGGCCGCTATGTTATGAGGGATATGGGTTACAGCTACCTGAACTGTATGTTGCCCAACTCGATAGTCATCAACTTTGGCGACAACGACACCTTCCCACTCTGGTACAACCAAGAGGTTGAGGGTATTAGGCCCGACGTGAGGATTATGAACCAGAGCTACTTGGGTGGCGGCTGGTATGTCGATGAGATGAAGTACAAGTACAACGACAGCGAGCCCGTGCCATTCTCGTTCCCTAAGGAGAAGTATATCTATGCCAACGACTATATCTTTGTTGAGGATGTGGTAGACTACCGCGTGCCCATCCAGCAGGCTATGGCCATTGTGCGCAGCGAGGCCGAGGGTACCAAGATTTTCTACGACGAGGACCTCTCGTTCGACTTCCTGCCCCAGCACGAGCTCTCGCTGCCCGTAAATAAGGAGAATGTGCTCAAATCGGGCATCGTAGACCCCAAAGATGAGGCCCTTATTCTCGATAGTATCGACCTCGACATCAAGGGCAATACCCTCGAGAAGCCCGAGTTTATGATTCTCGACCTGCTGGCTAACTTCAACTGGGAGAGGCCCATATACTTTGTTCAGCCCACGCTGCTCAAAAATATAGGCATACTCGACTACTTGCAGTTCGACGGCTTTGCCTACCGACTTGTGCCTATCAAGACCAAGTACGAGAGCGCAACCGAGATTGGCCGCATCGACAGCGACTACCTCTACGACGTGTTTATGAATCGCGCCCGCTATGGTAATGTGAAGGACGAGAGCGTTTATATCGACAACTTCTCGCGCTACAACATCAACTCTACCCAGGTGCGTGGCGGCTTTGCACGCCTGGCCGAGCAGTTGGCTCTCGAAGGCAAGAACGACAAGGCTGTTGAGGTACTCGACCGAGTGATGGAAGAGCTGCCACTCTCGCAAATGCCCCACAACTACCAGTCGTTCCCCCTGATTGACGCCTACTATATGGCAGGGGCTACCGACAAGGGCGACGCTCTGGCACGTCATTTTGCACACGACATCACCCAGAAGCTCTACTACTACTTCACCTTCCCCGACAACAAGCAGGACTACATCACCGATGAGTTGCTCGATGAGTTTAAGTACCTCGAACACCTGACCTACTCACTGCTGTTGCCCAACGACCGTATGGAGTTGGTGGCCGAGTGCGACAAGAGCTTGGAGATTGCCGAGCTGTTCCTCGGTATGACTCGCAACGAGCAGGGTACCCCCGAGAGCAACATTACCCCCGTTCACGACGGCACACGCGATGAATTCCTCGACAGTATAGAGGGCATCTTCATTGTTCCCGCCGAGGCCGAGGTCGAAACAGTCATAAACCCCTCGTATAACGAATAGAACAGCTGTTCGAGTTGAAACGCCTGCTTGCCATACTGGTTGCTACGCTATGGATGTGTGGCGGTGCTGCGGCCCAAGAGGTCGTGGGACTGCTGCCGCGAGGGTGGGAGCCGCTGACCGACTACCCCCTGGCGTGGAGTGGCGAGGGCGACTTTGACCAGTGGCGAGCCGAGGCGAGGGCCAAGGTTACGGAGCTGATGGGTATTGCACCCGAGGCCCCAACATCGACCACCTACCAAGTGCTCTGCACCGAGCAGCGCACAGGCTATAAGGCCCACAAGATAAGCTTTGAGGTGTCGGCCGACAACCACATTGTGGCCTACCTGCTGGTACCCGATACAGAGGGGCCTCACCCCGCATTGGTGGCTCTGCACGACCACGGAGCCAAGTTCTCGATAGGCAAGGAGAAGATGATTAGGCCCATTGGCGAGAGTGCCGAGGTGGTGGCCGAGGCCAACGAGTGGCTCACAAAGTGCTACGACGGAGTATATACGGGCGACTGGTTTGCCCAGCAGGGCTATGTGGTGCTGGCCATTGATGCACTGCTGTGGGGCAATCGTGGCGAGGGAGCCGATGGCCGACAGACACGCTACAATACCCAGCAAGCCCTGGCGAGTAACTGCCTGAAAATGGGTACAACGCTGTGTGGCATAATTACTTGGGATGACCTTAGGAGTATCGACTTTCTGGCCGCACAAGAGTTTGTAGACCCCGAGCGCATTGGCCTCTACGGCCACTCGATGGGTGGTCATAGGGCTTGGATGGCCGCAGCCCTGAGCGACAAGGTTGCAGCCGTAGCCTCTATCTGCTGGATGGCCACAAGCGATGCACTACTGGCGGCCGGAAATAACGAACTCAAAGGTGGCTCGGCCTTTACGATGCAGGTGCCAATGCTCAGCCGCTGGCTCGACAATCCCGATGTGGCTTCGCTTGCCTGCCCTGGGGCGGCACTCTTCATCTCAGGCGCCAAGGACAAACTCTTCCCCGCAGGGGTTGCGGAGGCCTACGACAAGATGCAGAGGGTGTGGAGCTCGCAGGGGGCTACCGACCGACTTACTTGCACAATCTATCCCGACTCGCCCCACTACTTTGGCAAGCAGATGCAAGCCCAAGTGGCCGCCTTCTTTGGGGCCAACCTTATGGGGCGATAATCTGCCTTAAATATCTGATTTTTATTTTGGGGGCGCAAAGAACTGAGCCGCCTCCAATGCTGCATTGCCCGGAGAGTCGCTGGCGTGAATGGCGTTGCGGAGCGACGAGGTGCCAAAGCGACGACGCAGGGTGCCACGTGCTGCTGTGCGCGGATTTGTGGTGCCCACAAAGTTGCGCAAGTGGGCCACGGCATCTTCGCCCTCGACTTGCAGGGCCACAATGGGGCCACTGGTCATAAAATCGACCAAGTCGGCATAGAAACGCTTGCCCGCGTGGGTGGCATAGAACCTCTCGGCCGAGGGACGGTCGAGCACCACTTGGCGCATCTCTACGATGTCAAACCCCTCGCTCAGTAGGGCATCTATAATCTTGCCTACCTTGCGGTCGGCCACAGCATCGGGCTTTATTATGGCAAAAGTGCGCTCTCTCATAGTTGGTCGATTGTTGGTCTGCCAACACTCCACGCAAACTCTGAGCCAAAAGGTGGTGCAGTCCCTTTTTTACAAAAAAGCGACAAAAAAGTCCGAGCGGCGAAGGCCAACACACTTATCGGGCGATGAAGCCGCGGGGGGCGTTGTCGGGGGTTACGGGGCCACGTGAGAAGAGGTCGATAAGGTAGTCGGTGACCAGTTCGGTGCGACCATCCTCGGGTTGGCGGGTGTACTTATAGGTCTTATTGCCGTAGACGTAGTCCGATATGGCTACGGTATAGACTTCCTTTTTGACCTCGGGGCGCAGGTCAACCCTTACGGCATCGCCCTTGGCATCGGTATAGATAGTATATGTGAGGCCCGAGGGTATGAGGTCTACGCGGTGCGACTCTTTGTAGTTGGTCGTGTCGTTGAACTTGTTGATAATCATCTCCTCAATCTGGGCCAGTGTCATCTTGGTAATGACCAGATAACTCTTGAAGGGCTCGAGCTCGTATATTGTAGCCCTCTTGACCTCGCCTGCAGGAAGGTGGCCTATGCGGGTGCCGCCAATGTGGTAGAAGCCCAAGTCGGTGCCTACGGTTTGGCGACCGGTGTCGGTCATCAGTTGTGCAAGGCCTGTTTTGTTAGCCTCGGCAGTGAGGGTACCGATGCTCTCGATAAGGTAGGGGGCTTGTTTGTAAGCCTCAACCTCGGCAGCCACGCTGGCCTTGCCCTCGGCGGGCAGGTCGATGAAGCGGCTCTGGATGTCTACTACCTTGCCCTTCTCGACCTTGATGGTCGTAAGGCCTACGGCGCGGAGTTTGTTGTTACCCTGGATTACCTGTACACCCTCGGCCTTGCCGTCGTAGCACTCGTGGGTGTGGCCGCTGATGATAAGGTCGGCATAGGGGAACGAGCTGGCCACGTTGGTAGTGTCGCGGTCGAGGCCGCAGTGCGAGATGACCACCATAACATCGCTCTTGCTACGCAGCTCGGCACCATAGCGCTCGGCAGTCTGCTCGGGCGAGTAGAACTCGGTGCCGACAAATGTTGGATCGTCGCCGTCGGGGTGGCCGTTGGCGTAGTTGGTCACTATGCCCAAGAAGCCCACCTTCACGCCCCTTGCACGTTTGATAACGTAGGGTTTGGGCTGTTTGAGGGGGGTAGTGCCGGTGTTTACGTTGGCCAGCACCACGTCAAACTCGGCATCATCTATGCGTGCTTGCAGGGTGTCGAGGCCCATATCGAACTCGTGGTTGCCTATGGTAGCGACGTCATAACCGAGGCGGTTCATCTGCTCGATTATGGGCTGACCTGCGTGGGTAGCCATATCAACATAGGCGTTGCCAGTCCAGCGGTCGCCCGCATCGACCACAAACACCTGGGCCGTATCTTGGGCGTGGGCCTGGTCAATGAGCGTAGCCAACTGGGGCAGTCGGTCTATGGCCGAGTGGATGTCGCTGGTAGAGATAATAATCAGATTTTGGCTCTTGGGGGCGCAACTGCTGATGGCGAAAATTGTCGCAAAAAGTGTTGCAAAAAGTGAAAAACGGTTGGTACGCATAGTGTAGGTTGAAATAAAATCGTTAACAATAGCACAAAATTACTATTATTTTTTTAACTTTGGGACAAGACTACCCGATTAAAACTATAACAACCTTACCCTATGGACAAGAGAGTAAAGATAGTGTGCCAAAACATTCAGGGCACATTGGAAGTGGCGTGGGGCACCTCGCTGGCCGAGGTGGCAGCGCAAATTGGTAACGAAAATGGGCACCCCTATCTGGCGGCCTATGTAAATAACTCAATCCGAGAGCTGGACTATAGGATTGCCGACCCTGTGTCGGTAAAGTTCATCGACATAACCCACTTTGCGGGTATGAGGGTGTATCAGCGCACCCTGTTCATTACGCTGCACAAGGCTGTGCACGACCTCTATCCCGACCACACCTTCAAGATTACCCAGTCGGTATCGAGAGGCTTCTATTGCGAGATTGAGGGCATTGTCTCTACGCCCGAGGTGGTTGCCTCGATTAAGCGACGTATGGACGAGCTGATTGCTGCCAACCTGCCCATTGTGCGCCACAAGATGTTGCACGACGAGGCCATCGAAACATATCGCAACTTGGGGTTTGAGGACAAGATTGAGATTCTCTCTTCGCGCCCCCACCTCTACGTTACGGTCTACAAGATTGACGATATGGCGGGCTACTTCTATGGTGCTCTGGCCCCCTCGACGGGCTACTTGCACCTCTACGACCTGGCCGTATATTACAACGGTATCTACATTGCCATACCCCAGCGCACCTCGCCCGACAAGTTGGAGCCTATGATTGCGCAGGACAAGATGTTCGACGTATTCCAGCAGTTCAAAGATTGGGTAGAGGTTATGGGTGTGGCCCACATAGGCCAACTGAACCGCAAGATTGCCGAGGGCGACGGTAGCGACCTGATTAAGGTTGCCGAGGCTTTCCACGAGAAGAAGCTGGCCGAGGTGGCCGACCGCGTGGCCGAGGCACATCGCCATCGTGGCACCAAACTGGTGCTCGTTTCGGGACCCTCATCGAGTGGCAAGACCACCTTCTCCAAGCGACTGGGTATACAGCTACGAATACTTGGTCTGCAACCCGTTATGATTTCGCTCGACGACTACTTTGTAGACCGCGAGAATACCCCGCGCGACAGCAATGGCGACTACGACTTTGAGAGTATCGATGCTCTGGACATCAAGACCTTCAACGAGCACCTGACTGCGCTGTTTGCGGGCAAGACCGTAGACATACCCCGCTATGACTTCATAACCGGTCGTCGCCAATGGCACGACAAGCCCCTCACTCTGGGGCCCAACTCAATACTTGTGGTTGAGGGCATACACGGACTCAATCCACGCCTTACGGCCGAGATTTCGGAGCATTACAAATTTAAGATTTACCTGTCGTGCTTTACCTCCATTTCGATGGACAACCTCTCGCGTATCCCCACCACCGACAACCGCCTTATTCGACGCATCGTGCGCGACAACGCCTATCGTGGCACCTCGGCAGGGGCTACCCTTAAACGCTGGCAGAGTGTGCGCAGGGGCGAGGAGAAGCATATATTCCCCTATCAGGAGAATGCCGATGTGATGTTCAACTCGTCGCTCTTCTATGAGATACCCGTGCTGAAAAGGTTTGTCGAGCCACTGCTGCACGAGGTGCCCGACACTATGGAGGAGTATGGCGAGGCGCAGCGACTGCTCAAATTCCTCGACAACTTTACCGAGTTCCGCACCGAGGAGATTCCGCCCACCTCGCTGCTGAGAGAGTTTATCGGTGGCAGTAGCTTTACCTATTAGGGGTTTTAAGGATTTTAGGGGCCTTAATGACCTTAGTGAAAGAACAAGAGAGGCTCGGCAATCACACTTGCCGAGCCTCTCTTGTGTGGGTGATGCTACTCGTTGTTGAGCTTCTTGTAAATCTCTTCGCACGCAAGCGACATCTTCGTAACCGAGAAGTCCTCGCCCTGAGGGAATACAAACATAGTATCCGTAAGGGTGCTCAGGTCGATGCAGTCGCGGTGCCACTTGCGGTAGTCGTACTCGATGTGTATCGAGTAGCGAGCTTTGGCAGGGATGGTCAGGTTGTACTCCATACCATCGAAGTCGCCATCGAGCCTAAATCCCTTCATATCGTGGGTAAAAGTTGCCTCGCCAACGTCGATAAACCTGCGAGGGTTGGGCAGCGAGCGCACATCGGCCTTGACGGTGATGCCATAGGTACCTGCATCGACCTCGCGGCGCACATTTTGGCGCTGCCACTCGTACCAGTTGGGAATGTGGGGATAGTAGCTCTCGCCCTCGGTAGCCTCCAACTGGCCATACTCGTTCATCCACCAGCGGTGGCCACACTCTTTACACCACAACTCGGCACCCTCAGAGGCCATACGATACTCTTTGCCGCAGTGGGGGCACTGGTAGAGAACGCGGTGCAGCCCCTCGGCACGATTCTTCTTGACCATACGTATCTGGTTGTCGCGCTGCCAAGCAAAGTCGTCGTAGTAGAACTCGCGGTCGATGACCTCCATAATCTGGTTGTAGTCCATCTGCTCGACCTGCTCGGCTGTGAGGATTTTTTTCATCGTGGCTTTGGTCTTAATCAGACGGTCGCCGGTGTGCCAGAAGGGCGAGTTGATGTGGTTACCCTGGGTGATGAGGGTTACGACGGGCAGTTTGAGCATCTTTACCAGCTTACCCAGCGAGGGTGGCAGAATGGCGTTGGTGCCGCAGAGCGAGTAGCGAGCCTCGGGATAGAAGGCCACAATCTTCTTCTTGTCGGCCACCTCGCGCAGCTGCCTCACCAGACGGGTGTCGCTCGTAAACTTGCGCTTGGGTATGCAGCCCACGCGGGCCATAAGCCAGTGGAGCAGTCCGCCAATGCCAACGAAGCCGTCGATGGCCACAATGTAGTAGGCTTGGTTGGGGAAGGTTGCCTTGACTGCCACCATAAAGTCGTAGAAGGCGTTGTGGTTGCAGAGCAACAGGTAGGGCCTCTTGACGCCCTCCATATTTACGCGCTCAATGCGGGTGCGGTGTAGCCACGTCACGGGAAACGAGGCGAGCCACATAATGGGCCTGAGCCACCACGCAACTCGACGTGGTTTGGCGGCCATATCGAGGCGTTTGACCTCGGGCAGGGGCATTGAGGTTTGGTTTTCTTTGTTGTGAGTAGTGCTCATAAATGTATAAAAGTCTGTTTGCTGTGTAATTTTCTGTCCAAAACGGCGCAAATATAATACAAATCTCCACTATTTTTTGCATCTTTGCATAATGCGCCCTTTTTAAGCGCCAATTATGACAAATTAAGCAAATTTTAATAGATATGTATAGCGAATTGAAAACCAAAATCGAGGCTGCTTGGGCCGATGCCGAGCAGCTCCACAACCCTGCAACTCTGGCCGCCATCGAAGAGGTGGTAGACCTGCTCGACAAGGGCACCCTGCGCGTGGCCGAGCCCACCGCCGAGGGCAAGTGGCAGGTGAACGAGTGGGTAAAGAAGGCCGTAATTCTCTACTTCCCCACCCACGGTATGAAAACCTCGCACGCAGGCGACTTGGAGTTTTACGACAAGATGCCTCTCAAACACGGCTACGAGCAGTTGGGCGTGAGGGTGGTGCCCCACGCTGTGGCTCGCTATGGCGCCTACTTGGCCAAGGGTACAATTCTTATGCCCTCGTATGTAAACATTGGAGCCTACGTAGATAGCGGCACTATGGTAGACACTTGGGCCACCGTAGGCTCGTGTGCCCAGATTGGTAAGGGTGTACACCTGAGCGGTGGTGTGGGCATTGGCGGAGTGTTGGAGCCCGTGCAGGCAGCCCCAGTAATCATCGAGGACAACTGCTTCATTGGCTCGAGGTGTATTGTGGTTGAGGGTGCTCACATTGGCCGCGAGGCGGTGCTGGGTGCCAATACGGTCATTACCGCATCGACCAAGATTATAGACGTTACGGGAGCGGAGCCTGTTGAGTATAAGGGCTATGTTCCTCCACGCTCGGTGGTCATCCCCGGCAGCTACACGCGCCACTATCCTGCGGGCGACTACCAGGTGAGCTGCGCCCTGATTATCGGCCAGCGCAAAGAGTCTACCGACAAAAAGACCTCGCTCAACGACGCTTTGCGCGAGTTCGACCTATCGGTATAATTCAAAATTGACCAACCTTTGGTTGCTCTAAAATGCTCTCGCTCGGCATAGTGCACAAGTGCGCTCTGCCCTCGCTTACTCGCATTTGCCAAGATTCAAAATTTTAATTAGGGAAGTTAGGGAGTTTAGGGAATTTAGGGAACTTTCAACTTTCAATTTTCAATTCATTTAGACGGTCGACGGTTGACGGTCGACGGTCGACAAAAAATATATGGCTGTTTTTGTTTTCAAAAAGATGACATCGACCAATGCAGAGGCCAAAAACCCCTGCTATGCTCACGGCGATGTGGTGGTAGCACTCGAACAGACCGCAGGCCGAGGTCAGAGGGGCAACAAGTGGGATAGTGCCGCAGGGCAAAACCTCACCCTCTCGCTCATCTGGAAGCCCGATTTCCTGCCCGCCAAAGAGCAGTTTCTGCTCTCCGAGGCTGTGGCTCTGGCACTGGTCGATACACTGGCGCAGTACAAGGTCGAGGCCACCATCAAGTGGACAAACGATATATATGTGGGCGACGACAAGGTGTGTGGAGTGCTCATAGAGCACGACTTGGGTGCCGAGGGTAAGTTGGCCCGCACAATAGTAGGCATTGGTCTGAATATCAACCAGAAGGAGTTTGCCGAGTGGGTGCCCAACCCAACATCGCTGGCCCTGCTTACGGGCAGTGAGCACAACATCAACGAGGTGTTCGAGAAGTTGTACGACTCGTTGGAGGCCCGCTATAAAATGTTGAAGAGCGAGCCCGAGAGGTTGCAGGCCGACTACCACTCGCACCTCTACCGCTTGGCGAGCGAGCATACCTACAAGCTCCCCTCGGGCGAGGAGTTTGTGGCCACCCTCGAGGGGGTTAAGCCCTCGGGAGAGCTGGCCCTGCGCCACAAGGCCGACGGCCAGTTGCACCACTATCTGTTCAAAGAGGTCGAGTTCGTAATTGCCCAGCGAGGCAGGTAGCAAAAAATTTTTCACTTTTTTCAGTGGTACGATGCAACGTTTTACCCCCGTTTTGCGTCATACCAATGTATGAGCAAGTCAGACGTTGATAGAGATTGGTATCATAGAGGGTTGTCGCAAGGGCGATAGCCAAGCTCGTAGGGCCTTATACGACCACTACGCACCCCTTATGTTTGCCGTCATCAGGCGCTATGTGACCGACAAGGCCACCGCCGAAGACCTGCTCCACGACGGATTTATAACCCTCTTTACCAAAATAGGCGACTGGCGAGGCGAGGGAGTTTTTGACGCTTGGTGTAGGCGCATATTTGTGAACACCGCACTTACTCACCTGCGCAAGGCCAATCCGCTGGGGGTGGTAGACGAAGATGTGGGCGACTTGCCGCCCAGGCGCACAGGAGGAGCCCCACCCGATGCACTGGCCCAAATAGGGGCGGCCGACCTGCGCAAGGCTATCGAGGAGCTGCCCGAAGGATACCGAATGGTGCTCAACCTCTATGCCGTCGAGGGTTACAGCCACGCCGAGATAGGCCAAATGCTCGGCATAAACGAGGCCACCAGTCGCAGCCAATACCTCCGCGCCAAGCAGCGGCTTGCCGAAAAGCTGCGGCACTCCTACGAAGAGGGCGAATTTTAAGAGGGGCCGAGGTTTTTGAGATGGGGCCGAGTGGCTTTTGAAAGTTGAGGGCCGAGGGCTTTTGGAATGGGGCTGAGGTGCTTTTATAGATTTGGCTTTAAGGCCCCTAATGAAAAGAAAAAAGACGTTAGACGCTCGACGCCAGACGTTAGACACAAAAAAGTATGAACGACAAACGAGATATATTTGACCAACTGCTGGGCGACAAGCTCTCCGAGATGCGCGAGATGCCATCCGAGGGGCTCTTCGACCGCATTGAGGCTACACTCGCCGCAATGGGCCAAGCCACCCCTGCCGCCACACAAGAGGCCGAGCAGCAGGAGGCTGAGGCTCCCGAGGTTGTGGAGCAGCAGCCCAAGCGCGTGGTGCCCCTGTGGAGCCGCCAGTGGGTGCGCGCAAGCGTTGCTGTGGCAGCTGCCATTGCCCTCTTTGTGGGTGTGGTGGTTGTGACCGACCAGAGCGCCCCCGAAGAGGTTGTGGTGGCCGTGGCACAGCCCGAGCAGATCACACAGTCCGAACAGCAGCCCGAAGTAGAGATACAAGGCGAGCAGCCAAGCGTAGAGGAGTGGTTGGCAGCAGCTACATCCAGCAATCTGCTCACTTCGGCATCGCAGCAGCTACCCGCATCGGTTAAGGCCGCAGGCGAGAGCGTTGTCGATGAGGGCGAGGCCGAGAGCATCAAGCAGATGACCGAAGTGGTGGCCGACAACTCGAAGAAGAGCGCCGATGCGGCTAAATCGACCTCCGTCAAGCGCACCAAGCGCAAAGTACAGCGCAAGAGCAATGCCGAGATTGAGGAGTACTGGCGCAATGTGCTCGGCCAAGAGGAGTTTTATGACGAGCAGCAAGAGGGATTGAGGCTCCTGAGCCCTACCGACGTGAGCCTCTATGCTACCAATGTGGGCTTCAATCAGGGCCACATCCAAGTCAATAACCTGGCCAACAGCGAGATGATGATAAACGAAATGGTCGCTTCGGGCAATGATGCCACTCTGGCAGGAACGCCTACCTTTATGAAGGCGCCCCGCAAAGAGGTGTCGGAGCTGAAGCACTATATGCCCGTATCGGTGGGCCTGAGCGCAAGTTTTGCTTTGGGCGAGTGGCTCGCATTAGAGAGCGGTTTGACCTATACCAACCTCTACTCAAAGAGCGACAACTCGGGCAAGATGAGCAACTATCACTACACCCAAAATCTGCACTATATCGGTATCCCATTGGCCGTAAACATCAACCTCGTAGACTTTGGCTCGCTCTCTATCTACGGCAAGGCGGGCAGTTCGATCGAGTTCTGTGTGGCTGCCAAGAAGAGGCAGTACATCGACGGCGCTATCAACTTGGTAGAGGATATAGCTACCGAGGGTGTGCAGATTGGCCTTAACGCAGCGGCAGGTGTGAATTACAGGCTGGTGGATAACTGGGGGCTCTTTGCCGAGGCAGGTGTGGGCTATTGGACCGCTACCAAGCCACAACCCTCGTCGTGGCGCTCGGAGCACCCGCTGGGCTTCTCGCTTATGGCGGGCTTGAGGTTTGCATTTAGGTAAATATAATAGTAGAAACGAATATATATTAAAGGTATAAAGATGAAGTTTATTAACAACAAGGTGGTTAGTTTTCTCAGGGTGGCTATGGTGGCTGCTCTGGCAGTTGTAGTGGCTGCGTGTTCGGCCGACCTGGATGGGGCCGATGAAAATATGAATGCCTACACAGCTTTTGGCACGATTGATGGGGTAGCAGGCACAATTAGCGAGGACTCGGGCGATCTGCTCTACATCACCGAGCTGGGCGCACAGCTGAGCGAGGATGAGGTGAAGGCTCTCAGTGGCCGCATATTCTACAACTATACGGTGCTGAAAAACCGAGGTGGCAGCACCTTCGACATCCGACTGAACTGCATCTACCCCCTCCACATCGAGGATATGAAGATGCTCTCGCAGATGACCGAAGAGGAGAAGAAGGCCCTTGGCACCGACCCTGTGTCGCCTGTTCAGGCAACTGTGTCGGGTGGCTATGTGAATGTGCAGATATGCTATGTCGAGGGGCTCAATACCCCCAAAGATTTTGTTCACGACATTGACCTTATCTTTGATGATGCAAGCTCGTCGGACAACACTATGGCGCTGATGTTGCGCCACAAGGGCGACGGCACCAACGCCTCGACCGACAAGTGCGAGGGTATCTACGAGTGGGTATCGTTCCGCCTGACCGAGGATATTCAGGATATTTACAACCGCGATGACGACGATAGTGGGGTTATCTACAACCTTTACGTTGTGTTCAATTGGTATTGGTGGAACGAGGCCGGCAAGGTCGATGAGTTTGTGGGCTCGATTGAGCCTACCCCCTATGGCTCGGTCTACAACGAGAGCGACACTACTACAACGCTGCGAGTGCCTATGTTGCAATAGTTGGGTGCTAATGAAATAAAAGAGCAAGAACAAATAAAGTTTAAGTTCTTATATGGGCGTCGAGGGCTCCTGCAACCGCAGGAGCCCTCGATGTATTTAGTCAAATCTTAGAGGTTAAAATATAAGGTGGGCCAGCCAAGCCAACAGCCACGCAATGCCGGTATTGTAGATAATCGTAAACCACATCCACCCACGACTGCCAGTCTCGCTACGCACCGTCGAAAGGGTAGCAATGCAGGGGAAGAAGAGCAGTATAAAGACCATAAAGGCTATGGCCGACGAGGGAGTCATATTGCTCTGGGTGAGTATGTTGTCCGACAGCGAGGCTATGTCGTCGCCACCATAGAGCACAGCCATTGTGCTTACGACCAACTCCTTTGCAGGGATGCTGGTCACCAGAGCCATACCTGCTCTCCAATCGAGTCCCAGAGGGCGCATTGCGGGCTCGATGAAGTGGCCTATGCGAGCCATATACGAGTTGTCGTTGGTGGTCGAAGCAACGCTCTCGGTCGTAGCAACCTCGGCAGCCACCTCGCTCACCTCGGGGCGGGGGTAGTAGCTGAAAAACCAGATGACCACCGTGGCCAGCAGTATGGTCGTACCAATCTTTTTGATATACTGTGCGCACTTGTCCCACATGTGTCGCAGGGTCATCTTGGCGGTGGGCCAGCGGTAGGGGGGCAGCTCCATAACAAATGGGGTTTCATCCCTCTTGAACTTGGTGCGGCGCAGCAGTCGGGCCGTAGCGAAGGCCACCAATATGCCCAGCAGGTAGAGTGCAATCAGCACCGTTGCGGCGTGGCGCGGGAAGAAGGTGCCGGCCAGCAGCAAGAATACGGGCAGGCGTGCGCTACACGACATAAAGGGTGTAACCAGTATGGTAATAAGTCGGCTGCTGTGGCTCTCGATGGTGCGCGTAGCCATAATGGCGGGCACGTTGCAACCGAAGCCCATAATGAGCGGTATGAACGACTTGCCGTGTAGGCCCATTCGGTGCATAAGCCTGTCCATAATGAAGGCTGCGCGAGCCATATAGCCGCTATCTTCCATAAGCGATATGAACAGATAGAGTATCAGTATGTTAGGCAGGAATACTGCCACGCTGCCCACGCCACCGATTATGCCGTTTACGACCAGGTCGCGCAGGGCTCCGTCGGGCATCAGGCCCCACAGCCACTCGCCCAGCAGACCAAAGCCGCTCTCGATCCACCCCTGCGGATAGGAGCCCAAGGCGTAGGTGGCGTAGAACATAAGCCACACCAGCAGGATAAATATCGGGAAGCCGAGCCACTTGTTGGCCACAAGGCGGTCGATGCGACGCGAGCGCAGGTTTATGTCCACGCCCCCCTCGCTCAAGGTCTCCTCCAAAGCACCCGCAATGAAGCCATACTTGTAGTCGCTGATGATGCTCTCGACATCGTTTTTCAGTTCGCGCTCTATGCGCTCGGCCGATTGGCGGGCCATTTGGTGCCACTTGTCGAAATCTTTGCAGCCAGAGAGTATGCGCTCTGCCTCTTTGTCGCCCTCGATCAGTTTGGCTGCCCAGTAGCGAATGGGGAATTGGCGTGGCACGTCATCTGCCTCGCGCAACTGGTCAGAGAGTTGGCGTATGACCTCCTCCATCTGTGGGCCGTAGTTGATATGAACGTGGCGAGCCACCTTGTTGCGCCCCTCGAGGAGCTCGATGACGGTGTCGAGCAGCTCCTCCAAGCCGTAGCCGCTCTTGGCGATGGTAGGTATAAAGGGTATGCCCACCATTGCACCCATCTGGGCATAGTCAAACTTGGCACCGCTGCGCTCCAACTCGTCGTACATATTCAGTGCCACTACGGTACGTTGGTTGAGGTCAATCAGTTCGCTCGTCAGGTAGAGGTTGCGCTCGAGGTTCGAGGCCACTACGGCATTGATAATCACGTCGGGCATCTTCTCGTAGAGGTGTTCGCGCACATAGACCTCCTCGGGGGTGTAGGCCGAGAGCGAGTAGGTGCCGGGCAGGTCGGTGAGGTTGATGCGGTAGCCGCGATAGTTGAGCTTGCCAAACTTGGCATCGACGGTTACGCCACTGTAATTGCCCACGTGCTCGCTGCTGCCCGAAAGGGCGTTGAAGAGCGATGTCTTGCCACTGTTGGGGTTGCCCACCAGAGCCACGTTTATCTCGTTGCGACGTAGGGTTGAGCCCACCTTGCGGCCACACGAGGCTATGGTGCAGCTGTCGCACGAGGTCGAGCAACCAAAGGTGCTCACAGGCTCGGTGTGGAGCTTGTCGGCCTCGCTTGGGGGCAGTACCTCAATCATAGCGGCCTCGGCACGACGCAGCGACACGTTGTAGCCCATAACGGTATATTTTACGGGGTCTTTGAGGGGCGAATCGAGCACAGTGCGCACCTGCTGGCCTCGCACAAAGCCCATCTCCATAATGCGCTTGCGAAAACCACCGTGGCCCGCTACTTTTACAATCACTGCCGACTGCCCTTCCCTGAGTTCCGATAATTTCATATATGAGAGGAGTAAAATTCCTTGGTTGTGGTCTATTTTTGAGGGTACAAAAATAGCGTTTTTTGGCGTGGGTGTCAATCCCCAAAGTTGGGTAGTTTTTTCTGCTCTGAGTGCCCTTTCGAGGGGGCGCTACTAATAAGTTGTTACCATTTGTGCCCTAATTTGGGTGGGGGAGTTGGTTTTTCGGGGCAATAATAGTATATTTGTAGTGATGAAACAGAACAATATCATAAAGGCCGCAGTGGTGCTCGTGTGGGCACTGCTGGCAGGTGTGGCTACCTCCTACGGACAGTATATATCGGTGGGGGCACGTGCGCCACGCATCGAGGCCTCCGAGTGGCTCACCGACAAGCCCTCGCTCAGGGGCAAGGCCCTGCTGGTGGAGTTTTTCCACTCGACAAACCCCGCCTGTCGCGAGCGCATAGACCAACTAAACCAACTGGCCGACAACTACAAAGAGGTGCTCAATGTGGTTGTGGTGGCCCGCGAACCACGCGAGCAGATTGCCGAAATGATGCTCCACGAATACCAACACGTCTACGTTGCCATTGATGAGCCGGGTAGTGTGTTCGGTCAGTTCGAGGTGCGCTATGTTCCATTCTCGGTGCTGGCCGACCGCAAAGGGGTGATTCTCTGGACGGGCAACTCGGCTCTGCTCGACAGCAAAACTTTGGACAAATTCTTTACCACAAAATGAGCTCAACCAATAACATAGACCACTACGAATTTCACCACCGCGCCGAGCACGAAGATAGTGCCCTGAACGTAACCAGCGGTGTGGAAGACCAACCCGTCGTAAACCCCTACTACAAGCGTCGCAAACGTCGCTCGCTGACGACCGACGAGTATGTCGAGGGCATCTTGGCGGGCAACATTACCATACTCTCGCAGGCCATTACCCTCATCGAGAGCAACAACCGTGACCACTATGCCCAGGCACAAGAGATTATTGAGCGCTGTCTGCCCTATGCCGGTAACTCTATGCGTATTGGTATTACGGGTGTGCCGGGTGCGGGCAAGTCTACGTTCATCGAGGCTGTAGGTGGTACGGTTACCGAGTTGGGCCACAAGTTGGCAGTGCTGGCTATTGACCCCTCGTCGGAGCGTAGTGGCGGCTCAATATTGGGCGACAAGACACGTATGGAGACGCTCTGCAACAACCCCTCGGCATTTGTGCGCCCCTCGCCAAGTGCAGGCTCGTTGGGTGGCGTAGCTCGCAAGACCAGAGAGAGCGTGGTGCTGTGCGAGGCTGCGGGCTTCGACGTGATATTTATCGAAACGGTGGGTGTGGGCCAGAGCGAAACGGCCGTACACTCGATGGTAGATATATTTATGCTGCTCCAAATTTCGGGTGCAGGCGACGAGTTGCAGGGCATCAAGCGAGGCATTATGGAGATGGCCGACCTGGTGGCAATCACCAAGGCCGATGGCGACAACCGCCACCGTGCTGAGTTGGCCAGAGCCCAGATTTTCAACGCCTTGAAGCTCTTTCCCCCAACCGAGTCGCAGTGGAGCCCTCAGGTGCTCACCTGTTCGAGCCTTACGGGCAAGGGCATTGGCGATGTGTGGAACGCGGTCGAGGACTTCATTGCCCACACCAAAGCCAACGGCTTCTTCCAGTCTAACCGCAACCGCCAGAGCAAATACTGGATGTACGAGAGCATAAACGAGGCCCTCAAGAGCGACTTCTACAACAACGACATTATAGCCCCTCTGTTGGCGCAGTATGAGGCCGACGTGTTGGCCGACCGCATCAGCTCGTTCGTTGCGGCCAAAAACCTGCTCGACATATACAACAAGTAGAATTCAAAATTTAAGATTTGTTGGCTGAAAAACTGTTTGGTCTTATAGGGCGCCCATTAGGGCACTCGCAGTCGGCTGCCTACTTTGCTCGCAAGTTCGAGCAGTTGGGGCTCGTTGGGGTGTGCGACTACCGACTCTTTGAGCTCGGGGCCATCGACGAGTTGCACCGCCTATTGGCCGACAACCCCAATATAGTGGGGCTGAACGTAACTATCCCCTACAAAACAGCCGTCATTCCACTGCTCGACCGCCTATCGACCGAGGCCGAGCGCATAGGTGCCGTAAACTGCATACGTCGCGAGGCCGATGGCACTCTGACAGGCTACAATACCGACTACATAGGCTTTGGCCGGTCGCTTACCGCGCTGCTCGGTGGCGACAAGCCCACTGGGGCATTGGTGCTGGGTACGGGCGGAGCATCAAGGGCGGTGTGTACTTGGCTGACCGACAACGGCATAGCCTACAAGCGAGTGTCGCATAGTGGGGTGGGCGAGTTGAGCTACGAAGAGGTTACCCCCGAGGTGGTTGGGGCCCACAAGCTGATAGTGAACACCACTCCGCTGGGTATGAGCCCACGTTGTGCCGAGGCCCCCGAGTTGCCCTACCAGGCGCTTACGGCCGACCACTACCTCTTTGACCTGGTCTACAATCCTGCGGTAACCGAGTTTATGCGCCGAGGTGCCCAGCAGGGGGCCAGGGTATGTGGCGGTCAGGCTATGTTCGAGGGACAAGCCGAAGCATCGTGGAAAATCTGGGGATAATCTGATAATCAAATAAAAAAGGCTTTTAGCAACCGCTAAAAGCCTTTTTTGTGTCGTTAAGCATTAGACGTCTTTACAGAACGTATTTTATCAGCACAAAGCCGCCAATGAGCAGCACCGTAAAGGCCAGTGCGCAGAGGTTGAAGTACTTGTCGATGAACTTCTTGATTGGAGCGCCAAACTTGTAGATGAGGCCTGCAACCAGCACAAACCTTGCACCACGGCTCACCAACGAGGCAATGATGAAAATCCAAAAGTCGGCAACACCCAAGAATACGCCAGCCGAGATGGTAATCAGCTTATAGGGTATGGGGGTAAAGCCCGCGGTGAATACCAGCCAGAAGTTCCACTCCGAGTATTTGAGGCCCACATTGTCAAAGGCCTCTTGCGAGAAAATCGAAGGGATAAACCAACTGTCTACCAACTCCCAGCAGAAGGCACCCAAGCCAAAGCCCACAATGGCACCAAGTACCGAGCCCGCAGTACAAATGGCTGCGTACTTGAACGACTTGCTCACGCAGCCGATACAGAGTGCAATGAGCAGCACATCGGGGGGTACGGGAAAGAAGATACTCTCGCACATAGCAAACAGAAAGAGCGCAACGGCACCCCATTTGCTCTCGGCCCACGAAAGCATCCAATCATAAAGGCGACGCACAATGCCTGGTTTCTTCTCCTGTGGCTGTGCGGTGGTTGTATTATCTGTCATAGTTAAATCTTTTATTTTCGTTACTACTTAACTGCTAACCTGATAATTACCCAATAGGGTAAAATGTCGCTGCAAAGGTAAACACTTTTTCAGAAGAATTGTTGTATATTTGTCGAAATAATTTCAAAGCACTCCAAAGAGTATGAAAAAAGAGCGAGTAGTGGTAGGCCTCTCGGGAGGTGTAGACTCGTCGGTGGCCGCCTGGTTGCTGAAACAGCAGGGCTACGACGTGGTGGGCCTCTTTATGGTCAATTGGCACGATACGGTGGGCACTCTCAGTGGCGAATGTCCCTGGGAGGATGACCGTCTGTTTGCCGAGCTGGTGGCCAAAAGGCTCGACATACCCTTCCGTATGGTAGACCTCAGCGAGCAGTACCGCCAGAGGGTGGTGGACTATATGTTTGCCGAGTACGAAAAAGGGCGCACCCCAAATCCTGATGTGTTGTGTAACCGAGAGATAAAGTTTGACGTCTTTCTGAAAGAGGCGCTCAAACTGGGGGCCGACTGGGTAGCTACGGGCCACTATTGCCGTGTGGAGCACAGGGCCGATGGCACCCACCGACTGCTGGCAGGCAGCGATGGCAACAAAGACCAGAGCTACTTCCTCTGTCAGCTCAGCCAGGAGCAGCTCTCGCGCGCACTCTTCCCCGTAGGCGATATGCTCAAACCCGAGGTGAGGGCCATTGCCGAAGAGCAACATCTGGCCACCGCCAAGCGCAAAGACTCGCAGGGCATCTGCTTTGTGGGCAAGGTAGACCTGCCCGTATTTTTGCAGCAGAAACTCGCTGCCAAGAAGGGGCGTATCATAGAGATTGCGGCCGATTGGGAGGGGTATCGCACTGCCGAGCAGGAGGCCGAACTTGTCGCCAAGGCCGATTTGCAACAGCTTGCAACCCCCTATACCTACGAGCCCGCCGATGGACGCAAGGTGGGTACTCACAGCGGAGCTCACTTCTATACCATTGGTCAGCGTCACGGCCTGGGTGTGGGCGGTACCGCTCTGCCCCTGTTTGTGATTGCAACCGACGTGGTGCGCAATATTGTCTACGTTGGTCAGGGCCACAACCACCCGGGTTTGCTGCGTAGGGCGTTGAGCATCAGGCCCGAGGAGATTCACTGGGTAAGAGAGGACTTGGCGCAGGGGGTTGATGAGGAGCCCCGTCGCTACTCGGCCCGCATACGTTACCGCCAACCCTTGCAAGGGGCAACCCTCTACCGTCGTGAGCAAGGGGCTTACCTGTTGTTTGACGAGCCCCAGAGGGGTATCACCGCAGGTCAATTTGCCGCTTGGTATGATGGCGACGAGCTGGTTGGCTCGGGCGTGATTGATAAATAAATCAAAATTCAGAATTCCAAATTCAAAATTGTTTTTTATCCGAATAATATAACGTATCTTTGTCTACTGACAGACTAAAACTATACGCCACTATGCCACAATTTGTTCATCTACACGTACATACACAATACTCAATCCTCGATGGAGCTGCCTCTATCTCGTCGCTCGTAAAGCGTGCGGGTGAGTATGGTATGCCCGCTGTGGCAATTACCGACCACGGTAATATGTATGGCGCAAAGGAGTTTTACGATGCTATGACCAAGGCGGGACTAAAACCCATCCTCGGCTGCGAAACCTACATTGTGGCCGACCGCGCAAACCGCAACAAAAAAGAGGAGAGGCGATACCACCTGGTGCTGCTCGCCAAGAACGAACAGGGCTATCGCAACCTGATAAAACTCGTGTCGCTGGGCTTTACGGAGGGTATGTTCGATGGGCGTGCCCGTATTGACCACAAACTACTCAAAGAGTATCACGAGGGTATCATCTGCTGCTCGGCCTGTATTGCAGGCGAGGTGCCAAGGGCTATCCTCAATGGTGATGTGGAGGAGGCCGAGAAGAGGCTGCTGTGGTACAAAGGGCTCTTTGGCGAGGATTACTACTTAGAGTTGCAGCGTCACAATCCAAAGGACCCCACAAGGCCCCGTGATGTAATCGAAAAACAAAATATAGCCAACAAGGTGTTGGTAGAGTTGGCCCGCAAGCACGGTGTAAAGTACATCTGCTCAAACGATGTGCACTTTACCGATGCAGATGATGCCAATGCCCACGACCACCTTATCTGTCTGAATACGGGCAAAGACTACGACGATCCAAACCGTATGCGCTATACGGGCGAGGAGTACTTCAAGAGTCCCGACGAGATGGCCGAGCTGTTTGCCGACTATCCCGAAGCGCTCGAAACAACCGTGGAGATTGCCGACAAGGTAGAGGTCTACAAGCTCGACCGAGGTCCTCTGATGCCCGACTTCGAGGTGCCCGCAACCTTGCAGCTCGATGAGCAGAAGCTCAAAGCAAGTGTGCTGAAAAAGAGCACCGACGAGGCCGAAAAAAGCGCCATTGAGGCTGCCGAGTCGATTTATGTCTATGCCGACGAGCACCCCGAGGTGCAAGAGAGGCTTATGGTGGCCAAGCAGTTCCAGTACCTCACCTACCTGGTCTACGAGGGTGCCAAGGTGCGCTATGGTCAGCAGATTGACGAGGCTATCGTAAAGCGTATCGACTATGAGCTGTCGGTAATCGAGAATATGGGCTTCCCAGGCTACTTCCTCATTGTGTGGGACTACATTCGTGCCGCGCGCGAGTTGGGTGTGTCGGTAGGCCCGGGCCGTGGCTCGGCTGCCGGCTCGGTGGTGGCCTATGCCTTGAAGATTACCAACATCGACCCCATAAAGTACGACCTGCTGTTTGAGCGTTTCTTGAATCCCGACCGTATCTCTATGCCCGATGTCGATGTGGACTTCGATGAGGACGGTAGGGCCGACGTGCTCAACTATGTTATCGAAAAGTATGGCCGCAAGAGGGTGGCTCAGATTGTTACCTTCGGTACTATGGCCCCCAAGATGGCGGTTAAGGATGTGGCAAGGGTGCAGAAGTTGCCCCTCTCGGAGAGCGACCGACTCACCAAACTAATCCCCGACAAGATCGAGAACAAAAAGGGACAAACCCCCTTTGAGTGGCTCTATGCTACGCAGAGCGAGTTTGCTGCCGAGCGCGAGTCGGAGAACAAGACCATTCGCGACACGCTGC
This sequence comes from Rikenellaceae bacterium, assembly GCA_015059945.1. Taxonomy (GTDB): domain Bacteria; phylum Bacteroidota; class Bacteroidia; order Bacteroidales; family Rikenellaceae; genus Tidjanibacter. The sequence goes on along the minus strand of SUZJ01000008.1, from coordinate 2,440 downwards.
TCTATGCCGAGAAGCTCGAAGGCTCGGTGCGCCAGACGGGTGTTCACGCCTGCGGTGTGATTATCGGCAAAGATGACTTGGAGAAGTTTGCACCCATTGCTACGGCCAAAGATGCCGACCTGAACGTGGTGCAGTTCGAGGGCAAGTTTGTAGAGAGTGTGGGCCTTATAAAGATGGACTTCTTGGGGCTCAAAACATTGTCGATTATTAAGGATGCGCTCGAAAACATAAGGCGCACAACCGGCCGAGTGATAGATATCGACGCCATACCGCTCGATGACAAAAAGACCTACGAACTCTTCAGCCGTGGCGACACTACGGGTGTGTTCCAGTTCGAGTCGCCGGGTATGAAAAAGCACCTGCGCGCACTTAAACCCACACGTTTGGAGGACCTTATCGCTATGAACGCCCTCTACCGCCCCGGCCCAATGGATAAAATCCCCAACTTCATTGCCCGTAAGCAGGGCAAGGAGGCTATCACTTACGACTTCCCCGAGATGGAGAAGTACTTGGCCGACACCTATGGCATTACCGTCTATCAGGAGCAGGTGATGTTGCTCTCGCAGCTGCTGGCAGGCTTTACGGGAGGTGAGGCCGATACGCTGCGTAAGGCTATGGGTAAGAAGCAGAAAGCGGTGCTGGACAAGATGAAACCCAAATTTATTGAGGGTGCCGTTGAGAGGGGACACGATGTGCCCACGCTCGAGAAGATTTGGGGCGAGTGGGAGGCTTTTGCATCGTATGCCTTCAACAAGTCGCACGCCACCTGCTACGCCTATGTGGCCTACCAGACCGCCTATCTGAAAGCTCACTATCCCGCCGAGTTTATGGCTGCACTGCTGAGCCGTAACCTGTCGAATATGGACAAACTGTCGGTCTTTATGGACGAGTGTCGCAAGATGCGCCTGAGCGTTCTGGGCCCCGATGTGAACAAGAGTATCCACACCTTCTCGGCCGACAAAGAGGGCAACATTCGCTTTGGTCTGGCAGGTATAAAGGGAGTGGGCGAGGCGGCCGTTATGGAGCTCGTCGAGGAGCGCGAACGAGGGGGCGAATTTGTTGATGTCTACGACTTTATGGAGCGCATAAACTTCCAAGCCGTAAACCGCAAGTGTGTGGAGAATATGGCCTTGGCAGGTGCCTTCGACTCGATACTTGGCTTCCACCGCAGCAAACTCTTTGCTACCGACCTGCGCGACCCGGGAGCATTGCCTTATCTGGATGCGCTACTGCGCTACGGCTCGAAGTTCCAGAGCGACAAGAACAATGCCCAGCAGAGCCTCTTTGGCGGCGAGGTCGATACCAGCGTTCAGCGCCCCGTGGTGCCTATCGTAAACGAATGGAGCAAGCTCGAAACACTGGCCCGCGAGCGCGAAATGACGGGTATGTATCTCTCGTCGCACCCGCTCGATGACCACAAGATAGTGATGAGGCTGGTCTGCACTCACCAGCTCACCCAGTTCGCCAACCTCACCACGCTCAAAGACCAAGAGTTCACCATTGCAGGTATGGTCACCAAGGTTACAAACCTTATGACCAAAGATGGCAAACCCTATGGCCGCTTTGTGTTGGAGGACTACTCGGGCGAGTACGAGTTTATGATGTGGAGCAAAGAGTACGAGCAGTTTAGGCCCTATCTGTTTGAGAATTATTGCCTGCTGATTAGGGGTAGCGTCAGGGAGAGAGCGTATAGACCAGGGGAGATGGAGGTGCGCATAACCTCGATGGGACAGCTGGGAGATATGCAGGACGAGCTGATAAAGTTTGTCTTTGTGAACATCACCCTCGATGAACTCGACGAGGCCTTTGTGAAAGATTTCAGCAAGAAGATGAAGCAGTCGAAGGGCACCACACCCCTGCGCATACGTCTTAGCGACCCCCAGAACGAAGTGGCAGTAGATTTGCTACCCAAGAAGTTGAAGGTGAAGGTTGACCAATCGCTGCTCGACTGGCTCGATGAGAAGGGGCTGCGCTACTCGCTGGGCAAATGATAATAGCATAAAAAACTTTGCATTTATGAAATACAAAACACTTACAATATTTTTAATCATGTTGTTAATGACATCATGTCTTAATAGCACGTTGGATACTCCCATTGTAGAGCGTTCAGAGGGGAATCGTACTCTGCATTCGCTAACGACTCGTAGTGTTCCTACAATTCCAGACGATAGTATCTCTATTAAGAGTAAACAACAGTCTGATTTAGATTTGTTTATGTTGAGCCGTATTGTACAGAAAGATGGCAACTATGTTCTTGCAATTAAGCGACAAGATGCGCTTTTTCTTGGCGTTAGCGAATCCATGTACGATTTCTATCTCAACTTGGCAACTGAATACAACAACCAATCAAAAGAATAGTGTATGAAAGCAATTTTCAGATATTTGCTACCGATGTTGATGCTAACATCTCTGACTTCGTGCGAGGATCTTGCAAACGCAC
>SUZJ01000004.1 GCA_015059945.1 Rikenellaceae bacterium | reverse complement strand
TAAGTAATGGAGTGCCTGTACCGCTAGCTCAAGCTGTTGCAAAGAGTGTATTTGAATTTCTTGCAAAAAATATTGTAATCGCACAAAATGTGTAAGCAAAATCTATTAGGTTTTCATACTATTTAAGAATAATAGTGCCGAAAAAGAAGAACTTTCTTATGGATAAACTAATTAGGAAACTACAGACCCTAATGCCGATAATCCTGTATAATTACTCTTTGAGAGTAAAGAAGATATTGATGAATTAAATGTTTCGAATATTTTTACTAAGTTCAAAACAATATGAGTAAAGATAATAACATCCCTGCACTACAATCGCCTTTTGAGCAGCTGCGAGAAGTGGACACTGAGGGTAAAGAGTGGTGGAACTCGCGTAAGTTGGCGCGGGTGATGGGCTATGGAAAGTATTGGAACTTTGAGCGTGTGATAGCGAAGGCTCAAGCTTGGGTAACACAGAAGGGCTATCATCTCAAAGAACACTTTGTGGAGTTTATTGAACTGGCAGAGCTCGGAAGTGGTGCTGTGCGTGAAGTTACAAGCGTCAGATTATCTCGTACTGCTTGTATGGCTATCGCTATGAATGCCGACCAAAAGAAGGATATGGTGAAGGTTGCACAAGAGTATTTCTCCGCAACATTAACTGACGATGTGGCTGTACGCAGTATGGAATCGACCATTCTTCTCTACAAAGGTGCGAAAGGAAAGGCTCAGGTGCAGGTCATTTTCGATACCAATACATTTTGGCTATCGCAACAGCGAATGGCTGAGCTATTTGGAGTGACTGTGCCTACTATCAATTACCATCTAGACCAAATTAACCAAAGTGGAGAAATCCATTTGTCCGATGCAATTAGAAAAATTCGAATACCTTCGGGAAAATGGTCTGGTGAGGTAATGATGTACAACCTCGATGTAGTAATTGCAGTCGGCTATCGTGTGAACAGTTACGAGGCGACACAGTTCCGCATCTGGTCAACTCAAATCTTAAAAGAGTTCCTAACGAAGGGTTTTGTACTGGATGATGAACGACTAAAAGGTAAGAATGTGTTTGGAGCAGATTACTTTGATGATTTGCTTGATCGTATTCGTGAAATTCGTCTTTCGGAGCGTCGTTATTATCAGAAGATTACCGATATTTATAGCGAATGTAGCTCTGACTATGACAAGAACAGCGAAACGACTAAGTTATTCTTCAAGACTGTGCAGAATATGATGCATTACGCTGCAACGCAACAGACCGCTGCGGAGATTATCTATAATCGTGCTGATGCAGAGCGCCCTCATATGGGGCTTACTACCTGGAAAAATGCACCCGATGGCAGAGTTATAAAATCGGATGTTATGGTTGCAAAAAACTATTTGAGTGAGCAGGAGGTTGATGTGCTGAATAGATTGAGTAGTGCTTTCATCGACCTGGCAGAACTGCGAGCCAGAGACCATATACTAATGACAATGGCTGATTGGAGAGATGTTCTTGGTCGATATTTGGAGCTCAATGATAGAGGATTACTCCCTGATGCAGGCAGTGTCACGCACGAACAAGCTGAGGAAAAGGCTTTGACCGAATATGAGAAGTTCAGAGTAATACAAGATAGAGAGATTTTGAGCGACTTTGACCATCAGTTGAAAACGCTATTTGAATAATAACAAGCAAGGTGCTCGGCTATGACCGGGCACCTTGTTGTTTCTGTTAGTTTGAGGTTTCTTCTGTTGAGGCAGCAGTTTCTCCTGCCTCGCTATCTCCCCCGTTGAGGCTAAAACTCGTGCCACTTAACGCGACTGACAACTTGTCCATCTCTCGGCTGACCGTTTGGTCAACAATGCGAGCGTAGATTTGCGTGGTTGCCAACTTGGTATGTCCGAGCATCTTGCTGATTGACTCAATAGATACGCCATTGGCGTAAGTAACTGTCGTCGCGAATGTGTGGCGGGCCAGGTGCGAGGTTACTCGTTTTTGGATGCCGAGTGCAGTTGCTATCTCTTTGAGGTAGAGGTTGTATTTGGCGTTGCTCAACACGGGCAGGAGATAGCCGTTAATGCGGGTCGGCTCGTACTTTTTCAGGATTGAAAGCGGTATGTCGAGCAACTTGACCTTGGATGCCACACCAGTCTTGACGCGGTGCGTTTCAATCCACATCGAGCCGTCTTCCGCTAAAACAAGGTTTTGTTCAGTCAGCGATGCAGTAGTCGAGTAGTCGAACCCCGTAAAGCAGCAAAAGACAAAGACATCGCGCGCCTTCTCCAATCGCTTCTTCGTTGGTTTATAGTTGAGTATCAGCTCCAATTCGTGGCGAGTTAGGTAGCCTCTATCCTTCTTGACCTTCTTTAATCGCACATCGCAGAATGGGTCTTTTGCCATCAATCCACTCTTAAAGCACATCGTGGTAATACGCTTAAAGATACGCATCAACTTTTCGGCGGAGTTGGCTTGCAGGTGGTAATCGACCTTCAAATAGGCTTCAAAGTCGAGCACAAAATCCCTATCGACCAGCGATACGGGGATATCCGGTCGATTGCGTTTCACTCGCAGGAACTCCTCCAAGCGACGAAATGTCAAGTCGAACTTGTTGAATGTCGATTGCGTGATATCCACGCCAATAAGATTCTCCTGCCTATCGTTAAACTCGGCAAACACCGAAAGGAGCGTCTTGCTGGGCGCTTTCACACCGAGGAACTCATCTCGCACCATTTGGGCCGTTACAGCCTCGCTCTGTTCGCACAGGCGATAATATATGGTATTGATGCGTGTGACGACGCTATCGAGGTAGCGGTTGGCTTGCAGGGCTTCGTGGCTATGCCCGATGGCTCGACCACTCTTGGCGTCCCAGATTTTCTCCGATACTCGGATTTTAAGGCTGAAACGAGCCTTTGTGCCGTTGATTGTAATGCGAACATAGATCGGGAGCATCTTTGCCTCGTCGCTTGCCTCCCACTTTGCATAGAATAGGATTCTGAATGTACTTTTCATCTGACTGTTTTTATTAAAGCGTAGGCAACTGTCAGTTGAGAAGTTTGCAAGAAGTTGATTTTTCTGCCCAAAATTATCAAAGTGTCCCCTCGTTTCGGAGTAAGTGTCCCTTAATTTCACAGTTGATATTCGGAGGGACACTTCGAGGTTCGGGCTCGGTCGGATAGGGGCTCCACGGTGTCATAACGATACCGACCGACAACAAATAAAAAACCCTCTGAAACGATGTTTCAAAGGGTTTTGCCTGATTTTGTCCTTAAAACTTTTGGACTTGGAGCGGAAAACGAGACTCGAACTCGCGACCCCAACCTTGGCAAGGTTGTGCTCTACCAACTGAGCTATTTCCGCAAATAATTGCTTTGTATGTAAGCGCCTTATTTTTAGCGCTTTGAGCGGAAAACGAGACTCGAACTCGCGACCCCAACCTTGGCAAGGTTGTGCTCTACCAACTGAGCTATTTCCGCATTTAATTTATTGCATCTCAGCCACTTTGCTCGCCTTGCCAAGGTTGGAGTATTTATCTCCTTGGGGCAAGGTTGTGCTCTACCAACTGAGCTATTTCCGCATTCGCTTAAAGTGCGCCACCGAGCTAAATCGGTTTTGCGACTGCAAATATAGTCGGTTTTTTATTCTCTGCAAAAAATATTGTCAATTTTTTTTCACTTTTTGCGCATCTTTTTTGTCAAGATATTGAATATCAGCCCACCACAATTTACTTATTCAAGAGCCTTTTCTACAACCTCAATCGCCTCTTGTGCGTTGCAGCGGTCTATCCAGTGGATGCTCTCGTCGCGGCGGAACCACGTCATTTGGCGTTTGGCATAGCGGCGGCTGTTGCGCTTGACAAGGTCGATGGCCTCCTCGCGCGTGATTTTGCCGTCGAAGTGGTCAAAAAACTCCCTATATCCCACCGTTTGCAGCGAGCTCAGGTGTCGCAGGTGGCTCACCGAGCGGGCCTCCTCTTCGAGCCCCTCGCCAACCATTATATCCACCCTGCGGTTTATGCGGTCGTAGAGCTCCTCGCGTGGCCACAGCAGACCAATCTTCACCGTGCGGAAGGGGCGACTGCGACGGGTGGCGGTGCGCTGCTTGGAGTAGGGGCGACCACTTGCTATGCATACCTCCAAGGCCCTAATCACTCGGGCAGGATTGTGGCGATCAACCACCTGCCAGTAGGCCTCATCCCTCGACCGCAGCTCCTCTACGAGTGTATCTAACCCTTCGCTATCAAGGCGTTGCATCAATTCAGCCCTAATGTGAGCCGTGTCGCTCGGCAACTCATCGAAGCCATAGCAGAGGGCGTCGATATAGAGCCCCGAGCCGCCAACGGCAACCACCATATCGTGGTGCTCAAATAACTCACCGAGCCTTTCGAGGGCCTCCCTTTCGTAGCCACCTGCCGAGAGCTCCTGCTCGGGCAGTCGGTCGGCAATAAAGTGGTGCCTTACGGTAGCCAACTGCTCGGCCGAGGGCTGGGCGGTACCGATGGGCATCCCCTTGTAGAACTGGCGCGAGTCGGTAGACAGTATCTCGGTGCCAAAATGGCGTGCAACCTCAATTGCGAGGTCGGTTTTACCCGACCCCGTAGGGCCTACAATCACCACCAGAGTCTTTTCTGCTTGTGGATGCTCCATTGGGATATGCTACTAATACTCATCATCATACGAGTCGTCGCCACCGAAGTCGCCAAACTCGTCCATCATCTCATCAAATATAGACTTCTCGTCCTCGTAGTCCTCGTCGTCGTCGCTACCGAATGTATCTCCGTGGGCAAAGGCCACACGGGGATAGGTGAACTCCGGCTTGGGGTCCGACACGTCGATGGGTTGGAGTGAATATTCCATGTTGATGAGCGAATCGAAGAAATCACCATAGAACTTCATAACCTCCACAATCCAAATCAAATGGCGGTCGGCAGAGGTGATGATGTCGCACAAGCGCACCTTGTCCATAGCGCACTTTCCTTCCTCGTCGTCGGGAATTGTAAAAGTGTCGTAGGTTTCGAGGATGTTGCCATTATTGTCGGCAAGGTAAAAAGTCTTCATATCGCACACATCGTGGCCCAACTCTTTGCCGATAAACATATTAGCTTCAAATAAAGTGCTGTCCGAGAGAAATTCGTAGTCCCTCACAAAGTGCTCTCGGAAGACTTGTTCCATTCTGAACTTGATGACTTTTGCCATAGTGGTTTGGTATATAAAATGGTTAATCGTTTTTGTGTCTGTTATTGCGTGTTAGAGGTTACCCAAAAAATCGAGCACATCCACCCCGTCGGGCCAGTCGGTCAGTGTGGGGCGCTGTGCCTGGCCAAAGGGCGCTTGACGGGGATGACTGACAATATCTTGTGCCCCCACCACGCACTGTATGTGGCTGTCGTTGGCCACTATCCACTCGTTGGCCTCTGCCAGGGTGTCGTAGTGAGCAATGTTCACCTGGGCAAGGCGTGTGGGGAACTCCCACTTCTGCTCGGCCACAAAGTGCCCCCCACCAATGAGCTGTTGGCCCGTAAGCATTGCCGTAGCCACCGCCTGGCGATAGTTGTTCAGATAGCCCTGCGCCACAAGCCTTCGGCCACCTGACAGAGCCTTGATGATGCGCTCGGTGCTGATAGTGCGTGGGGCAAATATGAGGGTAACATTGCGACACCCCAGCGAGTTGTAGCGGAAAGCATCTTCGGCCAGCAGGGCCAACTCCTCATCGCTCTCGCCACCACCCAGCAGCGCTACAGAACTGCGGTGCGAGCGCAGCAGTGTGGGCACCGAGCCGTAGAGCCTGCCCACCGACTCCATTGCCGTGTCGCTGCCCGAGGCAATCAGTGCATCCACCTGGTCGCCCATTTCCATAGGCTCGATTGGCCACCCCAATTCGGTCGCCAGAGCCTTGCAAATAGCGGGCATCAGCACTTGGTCTTTGCTCGAATACTTAACCTTGCAACGATGGCCCGAGGCTACTACGCATAGGATGTCGAAAAATGCGGCCAACGGTATGTTGCCCGCAGCCACCACACCCACAACCTTTGGCTCGGTTGTTGGAAGTTGTGGGTAATTGGCCAGCCACAGGGCCACCTTGTCGGGGGCCAAGTATTGGTCGCAAACAGCCTGCGCAGCAAAGGCCACATCATTGGCCGAGAGCCACTCGTTGGCGGCCACAGCCTGAGCAACCACCTCGGCAGTCAGGGTCTGCTGCACCACTTGTGCAGCGTGGGCTAATATGTTGGCTCGCTCGCTACAATTCATATCACAAATGTAGTAAAAATATATGAGCTCAGAGTACTCACAGCCCATTTTTTGGCCCGCAAAAATTTTGAAACCAAAAAAAATATAGTACCTTTGTTTTCACAAACCGATTCTACACCGCCAATTCAGGCTGTGTATATTCACAACCACATTGAAGTTTATTACATTATTGACACGATAAAATTATGCAAGATTTGCAAGATTTAGAGGCGCTAAAAAGCAAAAGCCTGTCTGAGCTCCGCGAGATTGCTCGTGCGCTCGGTCTTGATATCCGTTCAGGCCGCGAGAAACTGGTCGCCAAAATTGTGGGCGCAACTACCAATAACACAATGGATTTAGGGGGTGAAGAGGCACTCCCCATACGTCGCCCTCGTCGCCGTATTCAGCCCAAGGCCGAGTATAGCGCCAGAGCTGCCGCAAATGACAATGCAGCCGAGGAAGCCGATGATGCTACCGAGCCCGTTGTGGCTGAGGTCGAGCCCGTTGTGGCTGCCGAAGAGCCCACCGAGGAGGTGAAGCCCAAACGTCGTGGTCGCCCACGCAAAAATCCCCTGCCCGAGGAGTCGAATGACCAAGGTGCAACCGAAGAGATAACCACCACCGAGCCCGCAGCAGTCGAGGAGGTTGTGGCCCCCGCTGAGCCCAAACGTCGTGGCCGCCCACGCAAAAACCCTCTGCCCGAAGAGGTTGCCCCTGCCGAGGTGGCCAGTGAGTCGGTAGAGGAAGAGGAGCAAATCAACGAAGGCCCCTCGGCCGAGGAGTTGGAGTACGAGCGCCGCAGAGCCGAGCATAGAGCCATTCAACAAGAGGTTGAAAATGTTGTGGTTGAGGGCGAAGGCGTATTGGAGATTATGCCCGACGGCTATGGATTCCTGCGCTCGGCCGACTACAACTATCTCAACTCTCCCGATGATATATATGTGGCCCCCTCGCAGATTAAGAACTGGGGTCTGAAAGCGGGCGACACCGTCAGGGGCATCATACGCCCACCCAAAGAGGGCGAAAAGTACTTCCCAATGGTCAAGGCCCTCGAAGTGAATGGTCTGGCTCCCGAAAATCTGCGCGACCGTATGCAGTTTGAGTATATGACTCCGTTGTTTCCACAGGAGAAGTTCTGCCTCACGGGCAATGGCCACAACAACTTGACCACCCGCACCATCGACCTCTTTGCCCCCATAGGCAAGGGCCAGCGCGGTATGATTGTGGCACAGCCCAAAACGGGTAAGACAATGATTTTGCAGGAGATAGCCAATGCTATTGCCGCCAATCATCCTGAGGTCTACCTGATTGTACTGCTCATCGACGAGCGCCCCGAGGAGGTTACCGAGATGGCTCGCCACGTGAAGGCCGAGGTTGTGGCTTCGACCTTCGACGAGCAGGCCTCGCGCCACGTAAAGGTGGCCGAGATGGTGCTCGAGAAGGCCAAACGTATGGTCGAGTGTGGCCACGATGTGGTCATCCTGCTCGACTCGATTACCCGCCTTGCAAGGGCCTACAACACCGTTCAGCCCGCTTCGGGTAAGGTGCTCTCGGGTGGTGTCGATGCCAACGCACTCCACAAGCCCAAGAGGTTCTTTGGTGCAGCGCGTAAGACCGAAGAGCGCGGCTCGCTGACCATCATAGCTACGGCTCTGATTGATACTGGCTCAAAGATGGACGAGGTTATCTTCGAGGAGTTCAAGGGTACGGGCAATATGGAGTTGCAGCTCGACCGCAAACTGGCCAACAAACGCATCTATCCCGCAGTGGATGTTTCGGCCAGCGGCACCCGTAGGGAAGACCTGCTCACCACCAAAGAGGTGCTCCAACGCACCTGGATTTTGCGCCGCTATCTGGCCGATATGAACTCGGTAGAGGCTATGGAGGTGATGATGAAGCATATGCAAAACACCGAGAGCAATGAAGAACTGCTCGTTACGATGAATCAGTAAACCTAAAAAATATCAAATAAAACCCCAAAAACAATGAAGAAATTTGCAACCATAGTGTTGAGCCTTGCGATGGTGCTCAATACATTCAGTTCGTTCAGCTGGGGCCCCACCGGCCACGATGTAATTGCCGCTATTGCCGAGCGTCACCTGACCGACAAGGCTCGCCAAGAGATAGACCGCCTGCTCGAAGGCCGCTCGATTGTCTACTACTCGTCGTGGATGGACAATATCCAGAATTCGCCCTACTGGGAGTATGGCTACAACCAGACCAAGACTTGGCACTACGCCAACGTCGATAAGGGCTACACCTACCAGACTATGCCCAAGAACGAGAATGGCGACGTGGTGGTGGCTGTTACCACTCTGGCCGACCAACTGGCTAATAACTACGACAATCTGACCGATAGTATGAAGGTCGATTATGTGAAGATGCTTGTCCATATGGTGGGCGATATGCACTGCCCAATGCACTCGGGTAGGTTGAGCGACTTGGGTGGTAACCGTATGAAGGTTAAGTGGTTTGGCCGCACGACAAATCTTCACTCGGTGTGGGATAGCAAGATTGTCGAGTCGGCTCGCAAGTGGAGCTACTCCGAGTGGACCGACCACCTCGACCGCACCAGCGCCGAGTATAAGGCAGCTGTTATGAGTGGCACACCTGAGGAGTGGTTTGTGGAGACTGTGGGCTATGCAGCCGACGTGTATGAGTATGTCGAGGGGTTGGGCGAGGAGCCAAACTTGTCGTATCAGTTTGTGTTTGATTTCAGCCCCCTGCTGGAACAGCAACTGCTCAATGGTGGTTACCGCTTGGCATACGTTTTGAACACAATTTTTGACGGTGAGTAGTACAACATAACGTATAAAGTTGTATATTTGTGGGGCTGAATGAGGGCTTGTATGCCTATTGTTTAGCTCCACATAATGCGGAAATAGCTCAGTTGGTAGAGCATTGGCTTCCCAAGCCAAGGGCCGCGGGTTCGAGTCCCGTTTTCCGCTCAAAGATAAAAAGGATAGCACCAAGGGCTATCCTTTTTGTCTTTTGTATATAATGAATGTCGAACCTGTGGCCCTTGCAAGTCCCCCTTTGTCAAAGGGGGATTTAGGGGGAATGTAAAGATAGCCCCACCTGGGGCGCACGAGCGCCCCGCGGGTTCGAGTCCCGTTTTCCGCTCAAGACCAAAAGGATAGCATCAAGGGCTATCCTTTTGGTCTTTTGTATATTGTGTATCGAACTGCGGCCCTTGCACTCTTTTCATATACACGCGCCCCCGCCTTTTGCGGACTTTGCAAAGAATTTATTACCTTTGCGGCCCTTTGTCAAAAAACTTTATCAAAAATTCACAGCTATGAGAGAGATAAATCCCCAAGAGACAACTCGTGCCAACGCCTTCCAGATGTGGATGCAGGCACCAATGCCGATGGTTACATTTTTCAAGACGCTCGATGTATCGCGCCTTGTGAGAATTAGCCGCAAGCGAGGGCTGAAATTCAATATGTTGATGTGTTACTGTATTGGTCGTGCTGCCGTGCAGGTCAAGGAGTTCTATATGTTGCCCGTGGGCGACAAGTTGATGCAGTATGACACCATTGCCGTAAACACCATTGTTGCCAACACGGCGGGTGAGGTGAGTTCGTGCGACCTGCCTTATAGTGAGGATTTGAAGCAGTTCAACAGCGACTATCTGCGTCTGACGAAGCAAGTGGCGGAGAGTTGCACCGACCACGACCTCTCGGCCGAGAGTATGGTTATCGGCACCTCGGCGTTGGCGCAGTATGAAATTGACGGTGCTGTGGGTATGTATAGCGGCATTTTCAACAATCCGTTTATGATTTGGGGCAAGTATAAGCGTGGGTTGTTTAAGACAACGCTGACCGTGTCGTTCCAATTCCACCATACCCAGATGGACGGTGCTCACGCTGCGAAATTTCTCGATATCTTGCAAAGGGAGATATATGGAGTAAATGTATAGTTGAGTTTGAACAATTCTTATTATCTTTGTACAGATAGTAAATATGAGAAGATTTATGAAACGGCTTATCCTTTTATTTGTGCTACTCATCGGGGCGTTATGTGATATTAGTGCACAAGATAGACTGCATCCTACGCATACCTCCGCTACTATGAATGATGTGATTAAGTCTTTCATCACGCAGATGTATAACAACAAACTCTACGAGGAGTACGATTTCTTGCAGAAGCATTGTTCGGCGGAACTGCTCAAAAAACTTCAAGATGCCTACCCTTACGATACCGATGGTATAGCATACGCAACTTGGCTATTTAGAAGTGGTCAGCAGGACAGCAAGCCTGGGGCAGACGACAAGACCATTATGCTCGAAGTAAAAGCGGATGGTGATTGGTTTGTTTATACCGCATTGGATATGGGCTGGCAGTTTACCAACAGAATCAAAATATCCAACAAGAGAGGTGAGATTATAATGGAAGATATTTGTGCAGTCAAAGAGTAGCACACACAATAGATAGGTTTGTGTCCTAGCCGAGGGCATAAAATGCATAATCGAGCGGATTTATAAACCGCTTGATTATTGTTTAGTCGTTAGGTGCCCCTCTGCCTTTGTGGTGGCGAGGTGGGTGCCGAGGAGCATTATTGCGAGGGCGACTTTGGGTGTGAAGATACGAAAAAAGGCAATCGGCAGAACATTCCACCGATTGCCAATGATGAATTCACTCAAAACTCACATCAAGTTAGAGTGTGTAGTCAGTGAGTTCTGCGAGGGGCTGTTGTTATAAAAGGATATGCAACACTTACTCGGTGGGTGGCACATCGAAATCAATCTGAACAACGGTGAGTACCGTAACCTGCTGCCCGTTGTATAGTCCTGAGCACTCGACACCGAGCAGACGACCCTCGCTCTTTGAGAAACGAGCAACGATCCCAACCTTGTCGCCCTTAGTGCTAACCAAAATCATATCGCCCTCCTCGCGGAATTTCAGCAGAATACCCGTTAACGAAGCGTAATCCTTCAATTTGTCAATCGTAGCGAACGGAGTGAGGTCGATTCCTCCGTGGGGACGTTCAAGTACTAACTGCCCGTTCTGGTAACGTCGATAGCTTTCGCCGTCATAGAGTTCCATAGAACGAGCCTTGTCCTGCCATTTGATAGCCATTTTGACTTTCGACTCCTCTTTGCTAATCTCGACGGTGCCCTGCATCGGAGTGCCGTTGAAATCAAGATCATAGAGTTCCTGTGAGTTCTTGTTCTCGACAACATTTGCGGTGAAATAAACGAGGAAGTTATCCGATTCGAGCAGTTGAGTAATTGCTCGTTCTACCACCTCGCTGGCGGTGCTGGTCTGCACGCTGCTAATGCCGATGACAACTACCACTGCGACCGCAGCGGCAACGGCACTAATGCGTACTGCCTGCCAGAGTGGTCGTCGGCGCGGTGCGGGCGCTTTGAATTCGCGTGAGGTGGTGGGGGCGAAACGCGGGGTGAGAAGATTCTCAACGCGATTGTCCGAAAAATTGTCTAAATTGTTGTTAGTTTTCATAATGTTAGTCTTTTTTACAGAGAGTTAAATCAGCCCGCGCTTTTCGAGGGCTTCACGCAACTTGTCAATGCCATAGCGGAAACGCGATTTGGCCGTTGTGAGAGGAATGTTGCAAATCGAGGCAATCTCGTCAAATTGACGACCGCCATAGATTCGCAATCGAATCACCTCGCTCTGCTCATCGGGTAGGTGCACCATCAGTCGCTCAATCAGTTGGAATTCTTGTTCGAAATCTTTCGGAGCGAGGTCGTCACTACTCAATGTGTCGAGCGTTTCGGTGGACGCAAACTGTCGTCGAGAGCGTAAGGCTGAGGTGCAACTATTTGTCAATGAACGATAGACATAGCCTTTTAGGTCTTCAATCTCGGCAAGTCGGGCGCCTTGTTTCGAGAGCCGCAGGTAGAGGTCTTGCATCATGTCATCAGCTTCGGTGGCAGATCCCAACCTATAACAGGCGTATCGAAACAGATGATCGCGCTCGGACTGCATTAGCTCAGCGAGGCGGGTGAGTTGTTTGTTTTCGGTTGTTAGTTTCATAATTTGTTTTCGTTTGTTGGAAACGCGCTTCCGAATATACAACGCTCAAAGTTCGAAAAAGACTTAACATACTCGCAAAAATACTAAAAAAGGGCAAGTGGAGATATACTTGCGCTTTTGGCAGAAGGATAGCTCTTGGTGCTATCCTTTTTGTCGTTTTGTTTCGTGTCCAAAAGGTGTTATATTTGTAGAGTCATTAACTGCTAAACGATATGAAGATAGCTATAATTGGAGCCGGTAATATGGGTGGCGCCTTGGCGCGTGGGTTGGCAAAGGGCACTATCATCCCTACGGCCGACATTTACGTTGCAAACCCATCAACCGCAAAGCTCGAAGCCCTCAAAGAGGAGCTTCCGGATATTAACATCACTACCGATAACTGCGAGGCGGCTGCATCGGCCGATATGGTTGTGCTGGCCGTTAAGCCCTGGAAGGTCGAGGGGGTGCTCGGCGAGATTAGGCCACACCTCGACTACTCGCGCCAGAGCGTTGCCTCGATGGTTGGCGGGCTGGGCCTTGCCCAACTGACCGAGTGGCTCGATAGGGGCGATGGGGTAGTGCCTGCCACCTACCTTATTATCCCCAATACCGCCATTGCCACTATTAGTAGTATGACCTTCATAGCTTCGGCTCGCTCTACCGAGGTGCAGGATTGTGTGCTGCTCGATATCTTTGGCGAGCTTGGCGAGGCTATGCTGGTTGAGGAGGGCCAGATTGCTGCGGGCACGTCGCTTGCTTCGTGCGGTATTGCCTATGCCCTGCGCTATGTTCGTGCAGCTATGGAGGGTGGTGTTGAACTGGGATTTAGGGCCGACGATGCCAAACGTATCGTTATGCAGACTCTGCGAGGGGCGGTCGATGTGCTTGCTGCCAATGACACCCACCCAGAGGCCGAGATTGACCGCGTAACCACCCCGGGAGGCCTCACCATCAAGGGCCTCAATGCAATGGAGGCCGCAGGCTTCTCCCACAGTGTTATCGAGGGACTGAGGGCTTCGACCAAGAGGTAGAGTGCCGCATCCGATACGGAAAAACACAAAAAGCATCCGAGTCGTTGGTGGCTCGGATGCTTTTTGTGTGTTGGGTGTGCGCTCAAAATGGGGCTACTACTGTTCGCTTTGTTGCTTGGTAGTGCGGAGTGTTACGTTGTGGGTAGCCTTGCCGCTGTACCAACTACCCGGGTTTTCGTAGTCATCCTTCTCGGTCACCACCTCGGTGCTGACGGTCGAGTAGTGGCCGCCATTGGCATCGCCGTCGAGGTCATCGGCCGCAACCTCGTGTGTGGAGTCGGGCCAGACTCTTTCGAGGTTTACGAAGGCTCTGCCCTCGGCATTGGTCTCAGCGACTCCCAGCGTGTCGATAACCACCTGCTCGCTTTGAGTGCTGGGGTTGTAGCGGGTGTGACGCTGGATAACACTCACACGCATACCTCTGATGGGGGCATCGGTATCGGCATCTTTTACGTCTACATTAAATACATAGTCGGCACTGGGACATCCATATTCGGCTGCTCCCACAAATTCGCACGAGGTCGCCACTGCCGAGAAACCGAGCAGTGTCAGTAGTTGCTGAATGACTTTGGTCTTTGTACTCATTATTCGCTTTGTTTAGAGGTTTTGAGGACTATGTTGTAGGTGGTGTTACCGTCGGTGCCAAGCGTATCATCAAGCTTGGTTTTCACCTCGGTGCCCACGGTTGCGTAGTGTCCACCGTTCTTGGCCCCATCAATGTCGTCGGCTGTAATTTCGTGTGTTGCGGCAACGTGGTCTTGTGCCACAAGTGTGACTTTTCCTTGCTTGTTGGTTGTTCCTGTGGCGAGGGTGTCTGCCCACGATTCGTATTGCCCTGTTGCCGAGTTGTGTATGCCTGTTTCGCGCAATATGGCACATACACGCATACCCTCGATGGGCGCATTGGTATCTGCATCTTTGACCTCCACCTCGTAGGTGTAGTCTACAAATGCAGGCGCCGGGCAACCATACATAGAAGGGGGAGGTGGACAACCATACATAGGCTCCATCCCGCACGATGCTACTGCGCTCGAGAATCCGAGCAACGAGAGCAGTTTGAGTGTAAATTTCGACTTCATATTAGCTTTTTTGAGGGTAGATTAGTTCTCAAACTCTACGGTTATGCTGTTGGTGAGCGCCACCAATTTGTCGTCGGGGCGGCGTATGTCTATTGTGATAGTGAATGTCACTTTGTCGTATTGTTCCTCAGGAATTTCAACGAGTCGCAAGTGATACCCTTTTTGCAATAGAGTTTTCTTGATTTTATCTGCTGTTTGTAATTTTATCTCGGCATCTAACACATCATAGGTGGCAAAATCAACCAACTCATAAAAACCCATTATGCCAAATTTATCCATCAGATTGCTACCAGCCTCACGACCAAACAAAGGTACATCTGCGGTGATAATCACATCGACAACCTCGGCGTGAATGTAAACATTCGAATACTCATCATCGACTAATTGCTCAGCCAAATGAAACAATTGGGCTGTCGTAGCAAATTCTTTGTAAAGTTCGTTTTCGCAGTCCTCCTTTGTGATTACTACTCCAATATGGTCTTCCGGATAAGGTGATTTGTGATACATAAATGTACTACCGTCATAACCCAAAGCTAATGGAAATACATCTTGATTACTCAAAAAATCCACATTGAGTGTTTCCCACTTTTTTACAATCCCTATCGGATGTTCGTAATCAAATATAGCAAACAACTTTGGAGCTCTATAAGAAGCGCCATTATGTGCGGTGAATACACTCCATTTAGATGGTTTTAGATAGTCACCCCCGGGTTCGCCAGGCTCGCACCCCACCAACAACATTGGCAGTAGTGCTAAAAATAAAAATCTTTTCATAGCCTTATTGTTTTTAGTAGGTTACAGGGTGGGGCAGTCCCCCAAATTAAGTTGTCGATTGCAATATAATACAAAACTGTGTGAAAATGCAAATTGTTGAGCCACAAAGTGCTTGTTTGGGGTGAAATTTGTGTGTGCCGATGAAATGCTGCCTATAGAGTGTGTAAAATTGTACACCTCGGCATATTAGGGAGAGGTGAACTAAAACTACCCCAAAAAACAACGGAGCGACACGAAAGATGTGCTGCTCCGTTGCATTGCGATAGGATTACTCGTCCAGTTTGGTAGTGCGGAGTGTTACGTTGTGGGTAGCCTTGCCGCTGTACCAACTACCCGGGTTTTCGTAGTCATCTTTCTCGGTCACCACCTCGGTGCTGACGGTTGAGTAGTGGCCGCCATTGGCATCGCCGTCGAGGTCATCGGCCGCAACCTCGTGTGTGGAGTCGGGCCAGACTCTTTCGAGGTTTACGAATGCTCTACCCTCGGCATTGGTCTCAGCAACGCCCAGTGTGTCGATAACCACCTGCTCGCTTTGAGTGCTGGGGTTGTAGCGGGTGTGACGCTGGATTACGCTCACTCGCATACCCCTGATGGGTGCGTCGGTCTCGGCATCCTTTACGTCTACATTAAATACATAGTCGGCACTGGGGCAACCGTAGGCACACGTGTTACCTCCGCCGCCAATCTCGTTAACGAGTTCGCACGATGTGGCTACGGTCGAAAAGCCGAGCAACGAGAGCAGTTTGATAAGAAATTTTGACTTCATAAGCCTCTGTTGTTTAGTGTTGGTTGAGGGGTGGGGCAGGGGCATTTCGTACCCCCTTTTCCTATATGACGCAAAAGGGCCCCAAAAAGTTGCATCTTGGGGCCACTTTTTTTATTTTTTTTACGATTACTCGGCCTGGGGCAGTGCGGCGAGTGCTGCATCGAGGCGGCGCAGGGTCTCGTCCTTGCCCAGCACGGCACACATATCGTACATACCGAAGCCTTTGGACTCGCCCACGATACACAACCTCCAAGCGTTCATAATCAGGCCCATAGGTATCTCGTTGGCTGCAATCCAGCCGCCAATGGTCTGCTCCATATCGGCCACGCCAAACTGGTCCATCTGGGCCAACTGCTCGCGGAGCTGTGCAATCACTGCGGGGGCTGCGGGTTTCCAGTACTTCTTGGTCGCCTTCTCGTCGTATGCCACAGGGGCCTCGAAGAGGAACGACGACAGGGCCCAGAACTCCTCGGGGAAGGTGGCCCTCATCTTTATCTGCGACACGATAGCCACAGCACTCTCGCGCGAGATGGTGTAGCCTTTGGCCTCCACTTGTGCGGTGTAGATGTCGGCCAGCTCGTTGTTGTCGCGGGTGTGCATATACTGTGCGTTGAACCAGTGTGCCTTGTCGGGGCTGAAACGTGCGCCCGACTTGCCAACCCTCTCCAACGAGAAGGCCTCAATCAACTCATCCATCGAGAAAATCTCCTGCTCGGTGCCCGGGTTCCAGCCCAGCAGAGCCAGCATATTGATAAATGCCTCGGGGAAGTAGCCGTCCTCGCGGTAACCCCTCGAAACCTCGCCCGTGGGGGCAACAAAGCGCAGAGGGAATACGGGGAAGCCCATCTTGTCGCCATCGCGCTTGCTCAACTTGCCCTGACCTGTGGGCTTGAGCAGCAGGGGCAGGTGGGCAAACTCGGGCCTTGTATCCTCCCAACCAAATGCTCGGTAGAGCAGGTAGTGCAGGGGCAATGAAGGCAACCACTCCTCGCCACGAATAACGTGCGAAATCTCCATCAGGTGGTCATCGACGATGTTGGCTAAGTGGTAGGTGGGCAGCGCATCGGCCGACTTGTAGAGCACCTTGTCATCCAAAGTAGAGGTGTTCATCTCTACGTGGCCACGAATCAGGTCATCCATTTCTACCACCTCATTCTCGGGCATCTTGAAGCGGATAACCCACTGGTCGCCACGAGCTTTGCGCTCCTCGACCTCCTCGGCACTCAACCTCAGCGAGGTAGCCAGCTGCTCGCGCACGGCGTGGTTGTAGCAGAATGTTTCGCCTTTGGCCTCCAACTCGGCCCTCAGTGCGTTGAGCTCTTCGGGGGTGTCGAAAGCGTAGTAGGCGTTGCCCGACTCGACAAGTTGCAGGGCATATTTGAGGTATATCTCTTTACGCTCGCTCTGGCGATAGGGTGCGTGGGGGCCACCCTCGTTCACGCCCTCGTCGATTTTGATACCACACCAAGCGAGCGACTCCATAATGTACTCCTCGGCCCCGGGAACGTAGCGGGTCGAGTCGGTGTCCTCGATGCGGAGAATGAAATCGCCACCCCTCTGACGTGCAAAGAGGTAGTTGTAAAGGGCGGTACGAACACCGCCAATGTGAAGTGCGCCCGTAGGTGATGGCGCAAAACGAACTCTTACTTTCCTATCCATATATAGCTTTGTTTTTAATTCTCAATTCTCAATTCTCAATTCTCGTTAGACGTTAAAGAGGAAGTGCATAATGTCGCCATCCTGAACGATGTACTCTTTGCCCTCGACGCCAATCTTGCCCGCCTCGCGGCAAGCCTTCTCGCTGCCCAGAGCAACATAGTCGGCATACTTGATGACCTCGGCACGGATGAAGCCACGCTCAAAGTCGGTGTGGATAACGCCTGCGGCCTGAGGAGCCTTGTAGCCCTTGGTGTAGGTCCAAGCCCTCGACTCGTCGGCACCGGTGGTGAAGAAGGTCTCCAGACCGAGCAACTTGTATGCGCCCTTGATAAGACGGCTCACGCCCGACTCGCTGATGCCCAACTCCTCGAGGAATATCTGCCTCTCCTCGTAGCTCTCCAACTCGGCAATCTCGGCCTCGGTGGCGGCTGCCACAACCAACAGCTCGGCATTCTCCTCGCTAATGGCCTCTCTTACGGCCTCTACATAGGCGTTGCCACTGGTTATGCTTGCCTCGTCGACGTTGCAGACGTAGAGCACAGGCTTGTTGGTCAGCAGGCAGAGCTCGTTGATGAACTTGCCGTCCTCTTTATTGTCGATCTCCACTGTGCGTGCAGCCTTGCCCTGCTCGATAGCCTCTTTGTAGCGGCACAGAATCTCATACTGGCGCTTGGCCACCTTGTCGCCACCTGCGGCCTGCTTCTGAGTCTTACCAATACGGCCTTCGATGGTTTCGAGGTCTTTGAGCAGCAACTCGGTGTCGATAATCTCTTTGTCCCTAACGGGGTTGATAGAGCCGTCGACGTGGGTGATATTGTTGTCGTCGAAGCAACGCAGAACGTGAATAATTGCGTCGGTGTTGCGAATGTTGGCCAAAAACTTGTTGCCCAAGCCCTCGCCCTTCGATGCGCCCTTGACCAGACCTGCGATGTCTACAATCTCGATGGTGGTGGGTACCACGCGCTTGGGTTTGTCAATCTCGGCCAGCTTGGCGAGCCTCTCGTCGGGTACGGTTATGACGCCCACATTGGGGTCGATAGTGCAGAAGGGGAAGTTGGCTGCCTGAGCCTTGGCGTTGGACAGACAGTTGAAGAGGGTACTCTTGCCCACGTTGGGCAGACCCACAATGCCACATTGTAATGCCATAATTTATCGTTGAAATATCTTAATTTGCGTAACTTTGCGCAAAGATAGCGATATTTTATGATTTATCATAAAAGATGGGCAATTTATCCCCCTCGACATATTTTGAAATCTGATAATTTTTCTCTACTTTTGGTGTTGATAAATTCTGTCTACTAACACGACCTTTTTTGATATGAAAAAACTATTTCTCCTTTTGTGTTGCTTGGTGGTTGCTTTTACAGCCATGGCATCGAAAAATTTGTATTGTGTAGAGGGAGCTTCGGTCCTCAATGTTAGAGCCAAGTCTTCTACTTCTGCCCCAATATTGGGCACGTTGAAAGAGGGAGAAAGAGTTGAAGTTTCCTGGGTTGACGAAGGCGGATGGGCTGAGATTCTTTACCAAGGAGATTTTGGCTATGTGTCGGCGAAGTATATTCGTAAGTTGGATAGGAAGGAAGCATCGAAATTGGACTTGTCTGGAATAGAATGTGTTGAGGGTGGCTTCTTTGCAAAGTTGGAATTTATTGAAGATAGGCTTGATAAGGCTGAATTACATACCAATTGGACCTTGTTTATCATCATCCCGCTGATTATATTGCTTTTTTGGTTTAGAGGAGAGTGGCCAGAACATTATTGGTTGTATGCAATTGCTATGTTTGTGCTGGTTCTATTTGAGGCTTATTATTCATTGGGAGCAAATGCGTTTGGTTGGCAAGGTTTGAGGATTCCATTTCAATGGGAATCGTTTGTGGTTTCTTTTTGGGATGAGATGGGAAGACTCGTTTTGGTGCTTGTGATAGATGTCATTTATGTGATTCTAATAGCAATGCAATGTTGTACATATTTCATTGCTTCATTCTTAAGACATGGTATTCTTAGTATTGTTACGATGCTTGCCTTGTTCTTAATGGCTGCGCTTGATTGTGAGGATGAAGTTGTGCTGTGTGTTATTGCTTTATTGGTTGTCTTGCTGTTTATTAAGGAGATGCTTAAGTCATATATTCCACTGTTGCCGAGAATGATAGGTGCATTTATATACCCCTTGGTGTATGTGGAAATAACAATGGGTGTGATTGCTACGACAGTTTCTGCGTTGAGTATGGCTTTGAGTTTGATATTGGAAATTATAATTGGGCTGGTTGTTGTTGGAGTTCTACTAGGCATGGGTCGTGATGTCCCCACAATTTATGTGCCAGGTGAAGGCTATCAAACAGGTCATGGTTATCATGGAGGTGATATGTTCCACGGTGATAATGGACGGACCTACAAATATGATAAAGGTACGTGGCGGCCCGACTAATCGTGTGAGTTTTTTTGAAAAAATGTCTGACTAGTATACAATTGACATTTGATGTGTGAATAATTTGCTTTCTTAAATCAAAAATTGTATTTTTGAAGGTTAGAAAACAATTTAATGTGAAAAATATCGCTTAGAATGAAAAATATCATCGCAATTCTCAATCTGTTGGAGCAACAGTTGGCCCAACTCAACCTTGAAACTGTGTCGGCTATCGAGCGCGATTTGGCTCTCGAAAAATTGCGTAACATATACGATTTGCTGCTTGGTGTGACCACTGCTGCTGAGGAGCAAGAGCCTTTGGCTGAGTCGGTTATCGAACTGATTGAGGAACTTGTAGACGAGGTCGAGGAGTTTGATAATGCCGAAGAGGAGAACACTCCCGAGGAGTCTGCCGAGGTTGCCGAAGAGCCCGCGCAGGAGGAGCCCGAAGAGTCGGTCATCGAGCTGATTGAGGATTTGGTCGAGGAGGTTGAGGAGTTCGATAATAGCGAAGAGGAAGTTGCTGAGGTGGCAGAACCCGAGCCTGAACCAGAACCCAAGCCCGAAATCGAGGTGCGCCCCAAGACCAAGTTGGCCCACTCGGCTATTTTGGCCCTCTATGATGACGAGGAGGATGAAACCGAAGAAGAGGTTGCCCCCGCAGAGGAAGAAACGAATGCTGTTGAGGAGGCCACCGACGAGGATCCCGAAGAGGTGGTTATTGATATGACCGAGCCCATAGTTGAGGTTGAGCCCGAAGAGGTAGCAGAGGGTGCGGAGCCCGCCCCAGCGGTTGAGCCAGTGGCAGAGCCCGCAGCAGCGGAGGAAGAGGAAGAACAACCCGTCAAGGTTGTGTTGGGCGAGGTGCTTGGTGCCGACCAGACCACTCTGGCCGACCGCATTGCTGCCGATGCTCCTGCCGATGTGGCAAGCGTGGCCAATGCCCAAAAGTCGCTGGTAGAGATGATAGGACTGAACGACAAGTTTATCCTGCTGCGCGACCTGTTCCACAACAATCACGACTACTACGAGGCTGCCATCGACCAGCTCGACGAGTTCGAGGATATCGACGAGGCTATGCTCTTTATTCACGACAACTTCCAGTGGAATCCCAATAGCGAGGGTGCTAAACTGTTGGTTGAGCTGCTGTCGAATAAACTTTTGTAATAGAGCAGACTAAGGATTATGCCAAAACTCTATATTATACCTACTCCCATAGGCAATCTCGAAGATATTACCCTCAGGGCACTGCGACTGCTCAAAGAGGTAGATGTGGTCTATGCCGAGGATACCCGCACCTCGCAGGTGTTGCTCAAACACTATGGCATCGAGCGTAAGCTCTACTCGCACCACAAGTTTAACGAGCACCAGTCGGTCGAGGCCGTTGTGCGCCAAATCGAGGCGGGCCAGAGCGTGGCTCTTATCTCCGATGCAGGCACTCCGGGCATCTCGGACCCGGGCTTTTTGCTTGTGCGCAAGTGTGTAGAGAGTGGGGTGGAGGTCGAAACCCTGCCCGGAGCTACGGCCTTTGTACCTGCGCTGGTGCAGAGTGGCTTCCCCTGCGACCGCTTCTGCTTCGAGGGCTTTCTGCCACAAAAGAAGGGGCGCAAAAAGAGGCTCTCTCAACTGGCTGCCGAGCCCCGCACGATGATATTCTACGAGTCGCCTTACCGAGTACTCAAAGCGCTGGGCGAGTTTGCCGAGGCTTTTGGCCCCGAGCGCAGGGTGAGCGTATCGCGCGAGCTGACCAAAAAGTTCGAGCAGACCATAAGGGGTACGCTGGCCGAGGTGATTGCCCACTTTGAGGAACACCCACCCAAGGGCGAGTTTGTGATGATTGTCGAGGGGGCTGATGCCAAACACCACTCGGCCGATAGCGACGAGGCCGATGAGTAGGGCCGAGGTCTATTTTAAGAATTTGATAAACAATATAATAGAATCTGTTGATTATGCAAGAGAATACCAATACCAATCAGGAGCAAAATCAGGCTCCGGAGCATAAACCCCAAGAGCCCCACCGCAACTATATAGGTCGCTTGGCCCGAGCGCTGCGATTGTTTCTTCACGGTCGCTTCGACCTGCGCGAGGATAGCGCCTCGCAAGAGGCGGTTATGGAAGAGGTGCGCAAAGGCATCGAGTTTAGGGGTACCAACTTGTGGGTGCTTGTCTTTGCGGTCTTTATCGCATCGTTGGGACTGAACGTAAACTCGACGGCAGTAATTATAGGCGCAATGTTGGTGTCGCCCCTTATGGGCCCAATTATTGGCATTGGCACTGCGCTGGGTATCAATGATTTTGATCTGCTCAAAAAGGCGTGGAACAACTTCTTGCTGATGGTGGCCGTAAGCCTTATAACCTCGCTCGTATACTTCTTCATTTCGCCCATTTCGACGGCCCAGAGCGAGCTGTTGGCGCGTACAAACCCCACCACTTACGACGTGCTCATTGCCTTCTTTGGCGGTATGGCGGGTATGGTGGCTCAGACTCGTAAGGATAAGTCGATGACCGTCATATCGGGGGTGGCCATTGCTACGGCTCTGATGCCCCCATTGTGTACGGCGGGTTATGGACTTGCAACTGGCCAGCTCCAATTCTTTGTGGGTGCGCTCTACCTGTTTGTAATCAATGCGGTCTTTATTGCTTTGGCAGCCTATTTGATTGTGTTGATACTCCACTACGAGAAAAAGACAGTTCTCGACCCTGCGGCACAAAAGAAGAACAATCGCTATATTGCTATTATACTTATAGTTGTGCTGGTGCCCAGCGTGTTGGTGGCTTCGCACATTGTGCGCCGTACTACCTTCGAGGACAACGTAGACCGCTATGTGGCACAGGTGTTCCAGTTCAACAAGACTATGGTGGTAGACTACAATAAGGAGTACCACTACGACAAGAATATCTCTAAGGTGGAGATTAGGCTTGTGGGCGAGCCACTGAGCCAAAATGTGATAGACAATGCCGAGGCCCAGATGGCCGACTTTGGCCTTAAAAAGACCGAACTGCATATCAAACAGACCGACTCCGACGACCGTCGCCACCTCGATATCAGCCGCTTGCAGAAGGGTTATGCCGAGATTATCGACGAGAAGAACGCCACCATCGAGCGATTGACCAAACGACTCAATTCGCTCACCACGATAGATACTCTGTCGGGTGCCGACATTTCGCGCGAGTTGGCTGCCGTTATAGGCAATGTCAAGTCGGTGTCGATATCCAAACACACTGCCTACGACAATGGCAAACCTGCGGGCGAGTCGGTGGTGGCTATTGTCAAACCCATTGACCCCTCGATGCTGCTCGACTTAGAGCGTATAGAGGTATGGCTCTCGGTACGTACCAAGAGTGGCAGAGTGAAGGTTATTTTGGAAGAGTAATTTCTTGCGCAAAAAGCTATGGCACAAAACAATAAAGGCGATAAGATGAATCCGTTGCAGTGGGTGGCCTACTGGTTGTTGCTGGGCTCGGCCAAGTTGGTCGGCTTGTTGCCCTACTGCATATTGTACAAGGTATTGGCGCCATTTATCTACTTCATACTCTACCGCCTTGTGGGTTACCGCAAGAGGGTGGTTAGGCGCAACCTGGCGGGGGCATTCCCTAAGAAGAGCGAGGCCGAAAGGCGCGAGATTGAGCGCAAGTTCTATCGCCACTTGGCCACCATATTTGTCGATGTAATTGACCTTACGAGTATGAGCCCCCGCGAGCTCAAGCGACGTATGCACATTACCAACCTCGACGAGTTTGACCGCCAGGTGGGTAGCAGTAGCTGGATTGGAGCTTTGGGCCACTATGGCGAGTGGGAGTATTTCTGTTCGTTTGCCATTGGGCACAACTACCCCAATCTGGGTGTCTATCACCCCTTGAGCAGCAAGGTTATGGACCGCTTTATGATACATATGCGCACCCGCTTTGGTATGGAGGCTATACCTATGTTCAACTTGGGGCGTAGGGTGTTGCAGTGCATCAAGGAGCAGAAACAGATGGCCATTGGACTGATTGCCGACCAGAGGTCTACTATTAAGCTGAGCGACAAGCGCTGGCGTATGTTCCTCAATCAGCCCACACTCTTTATTGCCGGTATGGGCCACTATGCCAAACGCTTCGGTATGCCGGTGTATGTGCTTGATATAGACCAAGTGAAGCCCTCGTACTACACCTGTCGCTTTGAGCAGATTTACGATGGCAAAGAGGATATCTCTGACGTGGAGATTGTAGACCGCTATGTGGCCAAGTTGGAGGATATGATACGTCGTAGGCCCGAGCTGTGGCTCTGGTCGCACAATCGCTGGAAACATACACCCTCGGCCGAGGATGTTATCTATAACCCCCACGACAGCCTGCCTAAATAATCTACACACAACAGCGCGTATGGCAAAAGTTCAGGTGGTGATACTCAACTGGAATGGCGAGCAGTTTTTGCACCGCTTTCTGCCGCGTGTGGTTGCCACTTGCTGTGGTTGTGATGCCGAGGTCGTGGTGGCCGATAATGGCTCTACCGATGGCTCCGAGAGGGTGGTGAGCGAGGAGTTTGCTACCGTAAGGTGGCTCCCCTTGGGCGAAAACTACGGCTTTGCCGAGGGGTATAACCGCGCTCTGGCCCAATTGGATGGCGAACTGTTTGTGCTGCTAAATAGCGATGTTGAGCCTGCCGATGGGTGGCTACAGCCACTTGTGGCGCAGATGGATGCCGACCCTGCGCTGGCGGCAGTGCAACCCAAGATTTTGGCCTACGACAATCCCTCGCAGTTTGAGTATGCGGGTGCTTCGGGCGGATTTATCGACCGCTTTGGCTACCCGTTTTGTAGGGGTAGGATTATGGGCACTACCGAACAAGACTCGGGGCAGTGGAATACACCCCGCAAGGTCTTTTGGGCAAGTGGTGCGGCTATGATGGTGCGGGCCGAGGCGTGGCGCAAGGCGGGCGGACTGGATGGCGACTTCTTTGCCCATATGGAGGAGATTGACCTCTGCTGGCGACTGCAACTTATGGGCTATTCGATTGGTGTCGAGCCACGTAGTGTGGTCTACCACGTTGGCGGAGGTACGCTGCCCAATAACTCGCCCCGCAAGATTTTTCTCAATTTCCGCAACTCGCTCTCGATGATGTATAAATGCCTGCCCGAGGGTGGGCGCTGGCGTCTGACGGTACGCAGGGCTATGGACTGGCTCTCGTGGGCGGTTTATGTCGCTACGGGCCAATGGTCGTTTGCAGGTGCGGTGGTGCGGGCCCACCGAGAGTGGAGGCAGAGCCGCCCACAACTCGACCAAAAACGTGCTCGGCTGTGGCAGAGTGGGGTGGTGACTAACCCTCGCCCCTCGACAATCTACGGTGGCTGGATTGTGGGCCGGTACGCCCTGGGCCGCAAGACCTTCAAAGGCTTAGACCTCTAATAACGGATAGGGATATAATAAAAAAAGGTACGCTTTCTCGTTGGAAGCGTACCTTTTTTTGTGTTTGTTTAGGTATCCGAAACTATTTCTCCTCGGCGGTGGGGATAACCTCGATCAACTCAACCTTGAAGTGGAGAGCCTGGTTGGGGCCAATCTGCTGGGGAGCCCTCTGGCCGTAGCCAAGCTCCGAAGGAATCCACAACTCAATCTCGCCGCCCTCGCCAACGAGCTTCATACCCTCGGTCCAGCCTTTGATAACCTGATTCAGAGCAAACGATACGGTGTCGCCACGCTCGTACGACGAGTCAAATACGCTACCATCTTTGAGCTTACCCTCGTAGCAAACTTTTACCTGATCGGTATTCTGGGTTGCTTTCTTGTCGCTACCCTCGCGGTTGATGCGATAGAGCAGACCGCTCTCGGTCTTCTTTACACCATCCTCTTTCTCAATCTCGGCCAAGTAAGCCTGCGAAGCCTCCAGAGCCCTCTGAGGAACTACTACGTTGAAGTAGTTGCGCAGGAAACCGAAAGCCTCCTCACGCGAGAGAACTGCATTGTCGGCCAGTACATCCTCTACTGCTGCGTAGAACACGTCCATATTAACCTCGGTGTCTACCTGCTCGAGGAGCTGTTTGAGCGAAGTGCCAAAGTCGGTACCGAGTGCATACGAAAGGGTGTCGTTCTCGCTCTTCAGAGCGCGACCACCACCGCACGAAGCCATCGAGCAAACCATTGCTGCTGCGGCCAAGATTACGATAATTTTTTTCATACTGTCTGTTGTCTTGTGTTTGTTTTTATTATTGGTTTTTTAGAGTTTCTCTCTCTGCTTGCCGTTCGTTGTGGCAAATCCTCGCAAATATAGCGTTTTTAATTTGATTTTAGTATCAGACCGCACAATTTATACAACATTCGTGCGCCCACATTGGCATCCCACTCGTCATCTTTGTTGGCTGGGGCTACCTCTACCAGGTCGAAACCAACTATTTTGCGACCACTCCTTACGACCTTGTCGAGCAGATATACGGCCTGATTGAACGACAGTCCACCGGGTACGGGGGTGCCGGTCGAGGGGCAGTTCTCGGCTGCCAGACCGTCTATGTCAAAGCTGATGTAGACCTTCTGGGGCAGACACTCCACCATCTCGTCGCACTGCTGGGCCCAGGTGGTACCCTCAAAGGCGCGTGCGGCAATGGCGTAGTCGGCAAATTGGTCTACGCGCGGAGTGCTCTGGGCCAACTCAACCTCGTCGTCGCAGTAGTCGCGTATGCCCACCTGAACTATCTTCTCTACTTGGGGCACCTCGTTCAGCACGTTGTACATAATCGAGGCGTGCGAGTAGGTAAAGCCCTCGTAGGCGTGGCGCAGGTCGCAGTGGGCATCGATGTGCAGAATACCCATCGAGCCGTGACGCTCGGCCAGAGCCTTTATGAAACCGAGTGGGGTAGAGTGGTCGCCACCTACCAAGCCCACCAGTTTGCCCTTGTCGAGCCACTCTTTGGTCTGGTCATAGACTGCCTTGTTCATCTTCTCCGAGCCACTGTTTACTCTGCTACGACGCGACGAGAGCAACGATGCGTCTAACATAGTGCCGCCCTCTTCGAGATATTTGATAACCCTACGGGCATCGCCTCGGAGCATTGCGCTGTGGTCTTGAATGGTGTAGTCGATGGGGGCGGTGGCAATGCCGCGCTTCCACTGGTCGGGGCTCACTGCATCGTAGAAGTCGAGCTGGGTAGATGCACCAATTATGGCATCGGGGCCATACGACTGACCACCTCCGTAGGATGCCGTAACGTCCCAAGGCACCGATACCAATACCAGCTCGGCCTCATCGGTCGTAAAGGGCATACCAAAGTAGTTGCCATTGTCTACACCCACATCGTTGGGGTTGTATGTTGTCTTTTTGTCCATATTCACAATTTTGCTTTGTTTTTGGTGTGGTGATGGTTGCACCAGCCACCTTCAACCACAAA
The DNA here is from genome assembly GCA_015059945.1 of Rikenellaceae bacterium. Taxonomy (GTDB): domain Bacteria; phylum Bacteroidota; class Bacteroidia; order Bacteroidales; family Rikenellaceae; genus Tidjanibacter. The sequence continues at coordinate 179,748 of SUZJ01000004.1, read as the reverse complement.
AGTACGCCTTTTTTGTCGAAAATGTTTGGATTTTTCAAACTTTTTACTAATTTTGTACCATAAGGCGGAAGTTGCTTGTCCTTGGGAACTTTTCGTAGGGCTCTTTGCCGAGCAGTTTTCGTTTTAGTGATTCTTTCATAATCAGTATTTTAAGTTGGGGGGTTGGGGATACCGTGAGGTACCCCCAACTTTTTTTGTGCCTGTTCTTAGGCTGAGAATGACTATCCCCTAACACTCAATTCGGTGGCTCAGCGAGGTGGCCGACTCGAACATTGCAATCTCGCCATAATACTCCTCTTCGATTGGTAGGTCTTGGTTGAATAGCTCCACCAACTGGGGGCGTAGGTCGTAGTGGGCCGCAATCTGCCCTAAGTGACTGTCGGGGTGTGAGAGCAGATAGTGGAGCAGATGACCACTGTGTATTACGGCTTGACAGTTGTGGGTGTCGGTGGCTGTGTAGTGGGCCACGAGCCCCTGCCAGAGCAGCTCCAATGCCCCTCCGCTCACATTGTCGTAGGCCGAGTGGTCTATGTGGTCAATCTGGTGACTACGCTCTTTTAGCCGCAGGGCAATGTGATTGTTCTCGTTGTGGTCGAGAAGTATGCGCATTATGTGGCTGGCGTGGCAGTAGTGCTCGGCCACCATTTCGAGCCCTACGGCATTCAGTAGCGATATGTGTGGGTTGCGCTCGGCCCTTATGGCCCCTTTGGCAATTATGGTTGCCAGGGTTTTCGATGGTTTTGGTGTCATCTTTGCAGTCGTTTTAATCTTTTGTCTATGGTTGTACACAAAAAATAAACGGCCCCGTAGGACCGCTTATTTTATCGTTGCCTCTCCCACACCTCCAAGTCGGTGGGCTTGCCGTTGGCGAGCGTGAGCCTTATGGCTGTGCGCACCGAGTGAAAACCGTAGGCTCCGGCCGCACCCGGGTTGATGTTCAGTATCCCCAAGCGCTTGTCGTAGTAAACGCGCAGGATGTGGCTGTGGCCGCAGATGAAGATGTCGGGCCTGAGGGTGGCAATCTTCTGCGCCACCGAGGGCATATAACGCCCACCTCGCATACCTATATGAGTTATGAGCACCTTCACACCCTCGCGCTCAAACGACTGCCACTCGGGCAGTTGGGCACGCATAGTGTAGTCGTCGATGTTGCCATAGACCGCATAGAGGGGCTTGCCCATAGCGGCCACCTGGTCGATGACGTGCTGTGAGCCCACATCGCCTGCGCACCAAATCTCATCCACCTCGGCCAGAAAGGCCTTCAGCGGCTCGTCAAAGGTGCCGTGCGTGTCGGATATTATGCCTATGCGTTTCATCTTTTTTAGTCTAACGTCTAACGTCGAACGTCGCAAATGCGAGTAAGCGAGGGCAGAGGCTGCTTGCAGACTATGCCGAGCGTGAGCATTTTAGAGCAAGCGAAGCTTGGTTAAGTCTTTTTTTACAGACCTCTCCGCCCCTGTGGGGCACCTCCCCTAACTTAGGGGAGGAGTTGTTGTGGGTAGGCCGAGGGGGTATGCCAATTCTAAATTCTCAATTCTCAATTCTCAATTCTAAAACGGCATATCGTCAATGGGGTCATTGGCGTAGCTGGGCTCCTCGATGGTGGGCATAGGGGGCATTTCGGGGGCTGCTGGGGCCTGAGCTGCTGCGGCACGAGTGAGCTTCCAAGCGCGAGCTTCGGTGTACCAACGGCCGTTGTATTCCCTCGATTCGAGGTTGATAGCGACCTCTACCTGCTCGCCGGGTTTCAGGGCGGCTGCATCCTGGGCCTTGTCGCCCCAGAAGCCTACTACCAACTTGCGGTTAAACTCATCGGGCTGCTCGAAAACAACCTCTTGCTTTACCCACTCGCCACGGGCACTCTGGCCCTTAACGACAGGCAATACTTTGTAAACTAATCCTTTGAATTCCATAGTGTTGATTTGTTTTATTTTGTGTTTGTATTATTATCTATTGCGCTCGTTTTGTAGCAGTTCTTGTTTTTTGTCGGCACCTGCGTTGTAGTCGCCCAGCGAGCCGTCGGCGTGAATTACGCGGTGGCAGGGGATGAGTATCGCCACAGGGTTGGCCCCCACAGCGTTGCCCACAGCGCGGAAGGCTTTGGTGTAGCCCGTGCGGGCGGCAATGTCGGCATACGACACCCTTATGCCACTTGGTACTTTTACCACCTCGCGCCACACCTTGCGCTCAAAGGGGGTGCCTTGCAGATAGAGCACCATATCGCCCACATGGTGGCCATTGATGGCTTTCAGTACAGTCTTGTGGCAATCTTCGGTGTGCTCCTCGAGTTTGCAGCGGCGGAACTCGGCACGCAACTCGTCGAGTGCTTCCTCGGGGTCATCGACAAAGGCTACTCGGCAAACGCCCTTGGCGGTAGAGGCTATGATTATGCGCCCATAGCGGGTGTTGTGCCACGAGTAGGCTATGCGCTTGTCGCGAAGCCCCTGCCAACTGAGCGAGCGGATTATGACCTCGCCCTGCTTGCGTGGCAGTGTGTTGCCATAGGCCCATAGGTAGAACGATGCCACCGACGAGTAGGGCCCAAAGAGCCGCTTGAATCTGGCAAAGTGCTTGGTCGAGAGCTTCTTGATGCCGTAGAGTGTCGATAGCGCACGACGTATTATCAGGTCGCCACTGCTGAGTATATTATCTCTGCCGAGCGAGAATATGAGCAACATCTCGGCAGTCCAACGGCCTACGCCATCGAGCTCCATAAGTCGGGCAATGGCCCCCTCGTCGCTCAACTGCTGCAACTCCTCCACCTCAAACTCGCCAGCCTCGAAACGTGCTGCACCTGCCACCAGCCACTCGGCCTTGCGGCTGCTGATGCCACACTCAGCAAGCCCATCGATGCCGAGCCTTGCAATGGCTTGGGGCACAATCTCTCCACCGCCCACAGCCTTGCGTAGCTGTGCCATAGTGCGCTCGGCCAGTGGTGTGGCCACCTGTTGGCCGACAATGCTATCGACCAGAGCTTCAAATAGTGGCCTGTCGGTGGGGCGCTCGATGTAGCCAAAACGCTCGACCAGTTGCGCCATACGACCATCTACACTACGCAGATGCTCAATCTTGTCGATGTGTGGAAATAGCGAGTTCATAGGCAGTAAGGGTTAGTAAGGTATAGTTTCCACAAATATAGCGAATTGAATTGAGAATTGAGAGTTGAGAATTGAGAATTTTTTAGCGATTCACCATTTTCTCGTAGGCCAACCTCAAACTCTCTATGATGACATTGCCGCAGTAGGTGTAGCCGCGCTTTTCGATGAGCCCCTGCATATAGAGGTTCTGGGGGTGGGTGTCGATGCGCATCGAGGGGATACCCTGTTTGCGCAACTCCTCCTCGGCCTGTGCCATAAAGTAGTTGGCCACACCCTTGCGAGCCTGGCTGGTGTGGGTACAGAGGCGGTGAATAACCCCGTAGGGCCCTGCGGTGAGCCACTTGCCGTCGGTCAGCAGGTCGTAAGCTGGCTCGCCCGTAAGTATCAGCGCACCATAGCCTACTACCTCGCCCTGGTCGTTGCAGACCACGCGGCCCACGCCCTGGGCAATGTCGCCCCTGACCACTTCTACGTTGGGGTAGCCCCTCTGCCATTGGTCTATGGCTCGGCTGCGGAGCGACTCTTTGGCGCTCTCAATTATGGCGCCTATGCGCTCGATGTCGGCTGTGGTGGCGGTGCGGTAAATCATAGCGTGCAAAATTAGGTGATTATCTTACAACAAAGGCCCTCTTTGCAGAGAGCCTTCGCTGTGTATATCTACTAATCGGTCTGACTATTTTTTCGATGCAGCATACTGCTTGTTCAGGCCCTCGATAATCTCGTCGGTCAGGTCGAGTGCGGGGTTGGCATTAACGATGGGGCCACCGTTTACCGAGCTTGCGAAGATAAGGTCGTATTTCAGATCGGCATTCAGAGCGTTTACAAACTCGTTGATGCTGAACATAATCTGGTTGGTCATAACCTGCTCTTTCTCGGCCAGCTCAGCCATAGCCTTCTCGCTGCGAGCCTGCAGATTAACCTGGCGCTCCTGCAATTTGGCAGCCTCTTTCTCGGCATCGGCGCGAGTGATGAGCACTTTGTTAATCTTCTCTTGCAGAGCGTTGAAATCTTTTTCGAGTTTGCGTGCGCTTGCGCCCAGCTCTTTGTCCTTAGCCTCGTACTCTTTCTGGAAGTTGGTCTGGAGCTCTACCGACATAGTGTACTCGGCCAATACGCGGTCGATGTGGTAGAAGGCGATTTTGCCGGTGGTAGCTACGCCCTCGGTCTGCTCGGTAGCGGCAGCGGCCTCGGTAGCATTGGTGTTAGTGTTGTTCTGGTTGTTGCAAGCGGTCAGTGCAATGGCCATTGCCAAAGCAGCGAACAGGAGTTTTTTCATAATTCTAAAACTGTAATGTTATCTTTTTATTAAACTTATTTGCGTTTTCAGCGTCGCAAATATAATAAATTTCGTAAAAAGCACCCACAACTCCACACCTTTTTATTAACTTTGCGCTAATAAAGTTTTATTTTTGCACTATGTACGACTATTTGAACGGAATTATTGCCGAGCTGACCCCAACTTATGCGGTGGTTGAGTGTGGCGGAGTGGGCTACAATGTAGCCATTTCGCTCCAAACCTACTGCCGATTGGAGGGTGTCGAGAGGGCCAAAGTATATGTCCACCACATTGTCCGCGAGGATGCCCAACTGCTCTATGGCTTTGCCGATCGCACCGAGCGCGAGCTGTTCCGACTGCTGATTGGCGTGTCGGGCGTGGGTGGGGGCACTGCCAGAGTGATACTTTCGACCTACTCGCCCAGCGAGCTGGCCAACATCATCTCTTCGGAGAATGCTGTGTTGCTCAAAAATGTCAAGGGCTTGGGGCTCAAGACGGCCCAGAAGATTATCGTAGACCTGCGCGATAAGGTTGCTGCGGCGGCTGTACCTATGGGCGAGCCAGGCAGTATGGCTGCTACTGCGGCTGCCAATAGCGAGGCTTACCAAGAGGCTCTGCAAGCACTCGGTATGCTGGGCTTTGGCAAGGCTGCCTCGGAGAAGGTGCTCAAACGTGTGGTCAAAGAACATCCTACGGCCGAGGTCGAGGAGCTTATTCGCTTGGCACTGAAACAGTTGTAGAGAGTAATAATTTAGCTATGAACAAAATATCCAAAATCTATCAGAGTGTTCAGGAGTGGCTGCGTGTCAATCTGGGTAGCCGCATCACATCGGCCTTTTTGATTATGCTGGGACTTGCGGTGGTGCTGTGGTATGTTACCAAGTTGCAGTACACCTACACTGCCAAGGTGCCCATTACGGTTACTATTGGCGACCACCGCCACCGCGTAGAGTGCGTTGTCGAGGGTACGGGCCACAACATTGTGTCGGCACGCTATTTCAGACACAAAAAGGTTAAACTCAAATATAGCGACGTTGAGCTGGTGCAGGTCGATGCGTTTGAGGGTACCTACCAGGTCAGCCCCGAGTCGTTGCAGAGGGCCATTACGGGCCAGTTCTCCGACCTGAAACTCGTGTCGGTGGGCAACTACCCATTTGTGGAGATGAACTAAACACACGTCTGCAAGATGAAACGCGTAGCGGTAACGGGCGGTATTGGCAGTGGCAAGAGCACCTTTTGTGGGCTCTTGGCGGAGCTCTCGGGTGCGAAGGTCTACGATAGCGACCAGAGGGCCAAGGAGCTTATGAACAGCCATCCGCAGATTGTTACCGATGTGATAGGGATTTTTGGCCCCGAGGCCTATGCCAATGGGGTGCTCAATAGGGCACATATCGCCTCGCGAGCCTTTGGCGACAAGCAGTTGCTGGGCCGACTTAACGAGGCTGTGCATCCGCGTGTGGTGGCCGACTTTGAGGAGTGGGCCGAGAGTCAGACGGGACCTTACGTGATACTCGAAAGCGCTCTGCTGTTTACCTCGCCACTTGTGGGCCACTACGACTTGTCGGTGGTGGTAGATGCACCGCTCGAAGTGCGTATTCAGAGGGCTATGGGGCGCGATGGAGTAGGGCGCGAGCAGATTGAGGCCCGTATGCGTAACCAGATGCAGCCCAGCGAGATGAGCCGTAGGGCCGACCGCACGGTAGTTGCCGATGGGGTAGAGTCTTTGCGAGTGCAAGCTGCCGAGATTGACCAACTTATTCGTAGAATGTAATCACTACTTATGGCATACACAGCACCATACCGCAAAGTGATGGCGATACTGAACGTAACGCCCGACTCGTTCTATTCGGCCAGCCGAGCCGAGAGCGACGAGGCTATTGCCCAGCGTGTAGCCCAGATGGTGGCCGAGGGTGCCGACATCATTGATATTGGTGGCTACTCGACGCGCCCAGGTGCTGCCGAGGTGGCCGAGAGCGAGGAGTGTAGGCGAGTGATGCAGGGCGTGGAGATGTGTCGCAAGGTTGCCCCCGATGTTACGCTCTCGATAGATACTTTCAGGGCTTCGGTGGCCGAGAGTGTGCTGACCAAGTACGACAATGTGATAATCAACGATATAACCGCAGGCGAGGCTGACCCTCGATTGGTAGAGGTTGTGGCCCACTACGGAGCCCCTATGGTGGCAATGCACACCCGAGGTACGCCCCAAACTATGGCTCGGCTGACCGACTACGACGATGTGGTGCGCGAGGTTGTGGACTACCTGTGCCGCAGGGCCGAGTGGTTGCAGGGCCGAGGGGTGAGCGAGGTCATTTTGGACCCGGGCTTTGGGTTTGCTAAGACCATAGAGCAGAACTTTGAACTCCTTGGGCGCTTGGGCGAGGTGGCCGCATTGGGACTGCCCGTGTTGGCCGGCATATCGCGCAAGAGTTTTATTTACAAGACACTGGGTAGTACGCCCGAAGAGGTCTTGGAGGCCACTACGGCACTCCACTGGGCCTGCTTGGATGGTGGTGCGGCAATACTGCGCGTTCACGACACTGCCCCTGCCCGACAAGTCATCAAACTGTACGAAAAAACACATCAACTGCTATGAGCAACAGAAACATAATAGAGATTAGCGACCTGCACAAACACTACGACCAGTTGGAGGTGTTGCGTGGCGTGTCGCTCACCATTGCCGAGGGCGAGGTGGTGGCCATTGTGGGCCCCAGCGGTGCGGGCAAAACTACACTGCTGCACGTTGTGGGAGCCCTCTCGTCGTTCGACCAGGGTAGGGTGGTGGTAGACGGAGTAGAGCTCAGTGGGCTCGATAGCGACCAAGCTGCCGACTTCCGCAACCAGCGCATCGGCTTTGTGTTCCAGATGCACTACCTGCTGCCCGAGTTTACGGCCCTCGAGAATGTATGCCTGCCCGCTATGATTGCGGGGCGCGACCGCAAAGAGGTCGAGGCCAAGGCGCTCGAACTGCTCTCGCTGGTGGGCCTTGCAGAGCGAACTACCCACAAGCCTGCCCAATTGTCAGGTGGCGAGCAACAGCGTGTGGCCATTGCTCGCGCGCTTATCAACGAGCCCAAGCTGCTGCTGGCCGATGAGCCTTCGGGCAACCTCGACAGCTACAATCGTGGCGAAATTCACCGCCTGTTCTTTGAGCTGAGGGATAAGTTGGGCATTACCGTAGTGGTGGTTACCCACGACGAGGGACTGGCCCAGATGAGCGACCGCAAGGTGACAATAACCGACGGCCAGATTGAATTGTAATATACACATCTTTACCCACTTACGACATTGAACTACACCCACGACGAACTATACAACCTGCTCGAAGAGTTGCACGACCGCTACAACTCGGTCGATTTTATCGAGCCCGATCCAATATCTATTCCCCACTCGTTTGCTAATCCGCTCGATAAGGAGATTAGCGGCTTTCTGGCGGCTACCATAGCTTGGGGTAACCGCAAGGCTATTGTCAAGAGTGCCAACCGAATGATGGACTACCTCGACGGCAGGCCCTACGAATTTGTGGTGGGGGCCTCGGAGAACGAGCTGAAGGGGCTTTCGGGCTATGTTCACCGCACCTTCAACGGCACCGACTTGGAGTGCTTCGTTAGGGCCCTGAGGCGCATTTGTGCCGAGTATGGCTCGTTGGGCGAGTGGTTTCAGGGCGAGTGGGAGCGTACCGAGGATATGACTCGGGTGCTGGCCTCGTTCAGGGCTCTGTTCTTTGACTTCGACCACCCCGCAAGGAGCGAGAAACACCTCTCGTCGATTGCTAAGGGGGCTGCTTGCAAGAGGCTCAATATGTACCTGCGCTGGATGGTCAGGCGCGATGGCCGAGGGGTTGATTTTGGCTTGTGGAAGAGAATACCTATGTCGGCCCTCTACCTGCCACTGGATGTGCATAGTGGCAATGTGGCTCGCCAGTTGGGGCTGTTGGAGCGCAAGCAGAGCGACTGGCGTGCAGTGGCCGAGGTTACCGAGCGACTGCGCACGTTCTGCCCCGATGACCCCGTGAAGTACGACTACGCCCTCTTTGGCGTGGGGATAAATGCAGGTTTGACGTCTAACGTCTAACGTCTAACGACGAATTGAAAATTGAAAATGGAAAATGGAAAATTATGGTGTGTCTGCGACACAGAAATTTATAAATACTCGCACCGAAGGTGCACCAAAATTCTCAATTCTCAATTCTCAATTCTCAATTCTCAACTCCCTCTCTATGTCTAACGATTTTAGGTTCAAGCGCTTTGCGGTGGTGCAACAGAGGTCGGCTATGAAGGTCGGTACCGATGGTGTGCTGCTTGGGGCGTGGGCACAACTGAGGAGTACCGACCGCAGGGTGCTCGACATAGGTACGGGTACGGGTGTGGTGGCACTGATGGCTGCCCAACGTACCGAAGGGTGGGGTGCCGAGATTGTGGCCGTAGAGATTGATAGCCAGAGTGCCGAGGAGGCTAAGGCCAACTTTGGGGCCTCGCCTTGGGCCGAGCGGTTGAGCCTTGTGCAGGGGGCTGTGCAGGAGTTTGAGAGTGCCGAGAGGTTTGACCACATTGTCTCCAATCCCCCATACTTTGTCGACTCGTTGCGCTCACCCGATGGGGCTCGCACTATGGCCCGACATACCGACTCGTTGTCGTTTGACCAGTTGGCCCGCTCGGCCGAGCGACTGCTGACCGATGGGGGGGTGCTGAGCGTGGTGCTGCCTGCCGATGCTCTGGCCGATATTACCCTCGCTGCGGCTCGTGTGGGGCTGTTTTTGGTGCGTAGGTGCGATGTCTGCTCAAAGCCCACCTCGGCCCCAATAAGGGTGCTCTTGGAGTTTGGGCGCAAGGCCGAGCCCACCGAGCAGAGCAGGCTCACAATCTACGACGGCAAGGGTGGCTATACGGCCGAGTATGTGGCTCTGACGAGGGATTTCTATCTGAAATTTTAGTATAGAAAATGATATAAAAAAGGCCCGAGCAATGCCCGAGCCTTTTGTTTGTGTGTCTATCGTGTGAACAGCCTTGCGATGTCGTTCCAGGTGGCGTAGAACATAAGCGCAAAGAGCAGTGCCATACCAATCATTTGGGCCACCATCAGCACCTTGTCGCTCGGCTTGCGCCCCGTGATTACCTCAATCAGCAAGAACAAGACGTGGCCACCATCGAGGGCAGGTATGGGCAGCACGTTCATAATGGCCAGTATGACCGACAGCAGGGCCGTAACGCGCCAGAAGTACTCCCAATTCCACTCATTCGGAAATATCTGACCAATCGAAATGGGGCCTCCCAGAGCCTTGTACATCTCGGTCTTGGGCTGGACAATCATTTTCAGCTGCTTCCAGTAGTCGCTCATCTCTTCGCCCACGCGCTCAAAGCCACGAGGTATGGCTTGCCACAGGTTGTAGTTGCGGGTGCGCACGGGGATATACTCGGCCGAGGCTACTCCCACGCCAATCTTGCCCTCGGGCGAAACGGCCACCTCTACCTCGCCACTCTCGCCACCGCGCTCGTAGCCCAGTACCACTCGTTGGCCCGCATTGGCTTCTAACAGAGGGGTATACTCATCAAACCAAGTGGTGGGGGTGCCATTGAACGACACCAATCTGTCGCCCACCTGCAATCCCGCCTCGGCAGCACCAAAGCCCTCTACCAACCCCGCAATCTTGAAGGGTACTCGGGGGCTGATAAAGTCGGTCTGCTCGACAAACTCCATAACCGACTGAACGGGTATCTCTATTGCCACCATTTGCCCATCGCGCTCGACCACTGTGGTCTTGTCGCTCTCGATAGCCAGTGTGGTCAGAATCTTTGCAAAGTCATCTATCTCCTTGCCACCAATCGAGATAATCTTGTCGCCATTGCAGAAACCCAAATTGTGGCCATAGTCGTTAAAGACATAGCCATACTGCATATCTTTGTTAGAGATGTAGGTATCGCCCCACTTGAGGCTGATACCCACATAGATAGCAAAGGCCAATATGGCGTTCATCATCACACCGCCCAGCATAATCAGCAACCTCTGCCAAGCGGGCTTGGTGCGGAACTCCCAAGGCTGTGGCTCGCTTTTGAGCTGCTCGGTGTCCATACTCTCATCGACCATACCTGCCAGCTTAGCATAACCGCCAAAGGGTATCCAGCCGATGCCAAACTCGGTCTCGCCCCAGTGCCACTTGACCAGCGCACGGCCAAAGAATATGCGGAACTGCTCGACCCTCACGCCAAACAGACGGCCAAAAAAGTAGTGGCCAAACTCGTGCACCAGCACCAGCAGCGTGAAGCTCAGGATGAATTGAAGTATCTTTATTACGATGTCCATTATCTCTTGCTAAAAATCAGTATTTTGTGAGGTTTGTTATACTCTCTGTTGTTATCGCCTCAGCTTGGCTACAATCTCGGCTGCAATGGCTCGCGAGGCGAGGTTAGAGGCCGCATAGTCGTCTACGGTGGGGTGGGCGACAAAGGGCACTCTTGTGAGCGTCTGTTGTATAACGTCTGCAATGTCGATATATTTTATCTGTCCACCCAAAAAAGATGCCACCGCAATCTCGTTGGCTCCGTTCATCACGCAGCAGCTATTACCCCCTCGGCGCAAGCAGTCGTAGGCCACGCCCAGCATTGGGAAGCGCACGTCATCAACAGCCTCGAAGGTGAGGGTAGGGTTCTGCAAAAAGTCCAACCTCTGGCCACCGCAGTCGCCTCGGTCGGGAAAGCGCAGGGCATACTGAATGGGCAGGTGCATATCGGGGGTACCCAGTTGGGCCTTGATGGCTCCGTCGTCGAACTCGACCATCGAGTGGACTATCGACTGGGGGTGAACAAGCACGTCAATCTGGTCGGGTTGCAAGCCAAACAACCACTTGGCCTCAATCACCTCAAAGCCCTTGTTTACCAGCGTCGAAGAGTCGATAGTAATCTTGGCTCCCATTGACCAGTTGGGGTGCCTGAGAGCCTGCTCGACCGTTACACCCGCCAACTGTTCGGCAGGGGTGCGCAGGAAGGGACCACCACTGGCGGTGATAATCACTCGCCTCGCGGGGCTAACCTCGCCAGCCAGGCACTGGAAGATTGCCGAGTGCTCCGAGTCGATGGGCAGTATGGGTACGTTGCGTTTGGCAGCCTCGGCCATAATCAGTTCGCCCGCCACCACAAGGCTCTCTTTGTTGGCAAGAGCAAGGCGTTTACCAGCCCTTACGGCCGACAGCGAGGGCAGCATACCTGCATAGCCCACCAGGGCATTTACGACCGTATCTACCTCGCTACCCGTAACCACCTGCGAGAGCGCCTCATCGCCCGCAAATACCTTTATAGGCTCGCCCGCGAGGGCCTCTTTTACATTGGCATAGAGGCTCTTGTCGGCAATCACTACGCTATCGGGTTGGAACTCTTTGGCCTGTTCTACAAGCAGTTCCCAACTACGTGCAGCGGTGAGTGTCGTAACCTCAAACTCGTCGGGGCGGTTGCGTACTATATCGAGTGTCTGACGGCCAATAGAGCCTGTCGAGCCCATAAGGGCCAAGCGTTGTTTGGGCACTTGGGACATAACTAACTATGCTTAAAAGATGATATACTTTTCGGGGTCAATGGCGGTGCCATCGTACCACAGTTCTACTTCTATGTTGGTGGCGTTACCGGCAGCAGTCTCCTCGTTCCAAGTGGCGCCAATGGCCTGACCACCCTTCACTCGGCTGCCCACCTCTTTGTGAGCCTGACCTAAGCCACGATAGATGCTCAGAAAGTTGGCCGAGTGTTGGATTTGCATAGTGTAGCCGTCGGGCTCCCAGATGCAGAGCACCACCGTGCCATCCTGAATGGCAGCCACCTGCTGAATGTTCTCGACACTCACCACCACACCAAAGCGACCATCGGTGGGCGAGAAAGGCTCTACCACGCTACCCTCCACGGGGCGCAAAATCTCGGCATTGCTCAGCTTGGCCTTGTCGGTCTGGCCCTTTTTGTTGAGCCCATAGCGACCGCTGCCCTCCAACTGCTCCCTCAGCAGCGAGTCGAGCGACGAGGGGGCCACAACCTCTTTCTCCGAGGTAATCTTGTCTTGGTCTTGGGGTTTGAGGCTACGGATTACGGGGCCCTTGCCCTCCATAATCTGGGCCACGTTGTCGATATAGACGGTCATATAGGCCAACTCGCGCTCTAACGAGTCGAGGCGTATGATGTTCTCTATCATCGTCTGGCGCGACTGGATGCCGTCGTAGCCGGGCACAATGTCCAGCACCTTGGTGTAGGCAGCCACAAGCAGCGAGGCCACAAACACCACAGCCACACATACCAAGCCTATGCCTGCCAATCGCAAGGGCGTTGCCTGGTGGTAGTACCACACCTCGCGCCCCTCGCTGTCGGTCATACTCAGGCGGTGGCGACGACGCAGGTTTTTCAGAAAGTATCTAATGTTGCCGTTACTCATTTGTGATGTGCAATTTTGCGTTATGGGGTTACACTTTTTCCGTAAATAACATACAAAGGTACAAATTCCCAGTGGAATTTTGAATTGTTAATTATGATTTTTGAATTATAAGCAGTACTTTTGCGCTGTCAATTGAAAGATGTGTTTAATGGACCAGAACTGATAACCAATAAAATAACAATAAACTCACAAAAAAAATCACAAAACTATGAAAAAACCAACTCTTCTCGTTTTGGCAGCAGGTATGGCTTCGCGCTATGGCTCGCTCAAACAGATGGACGGCGTAGGCCCCTGTGGCGAGGCTATTCTGGACTACTCGATTTACGATGCAGCACGTGCAGGTTTCGGCAAGGTGGTGTTCGTTATCCGTGGCACCTTTGCCGAGTCGTTCAAGGCTGCTTTCCCCGCTTCGCGCTTTGGTGGCAAGATTGACGTCGATTTCGTGTTCCAAGAGCTCGACAAACTGCCCGAGGGCTTTGCTGTTCCCGAAGGTCGCGTTAAACCCTGGGGTACCAACCACGCTGTAATGATGGGCGCAACCGCTATCAACGAGCCCTTTGCTGTTATCAATGCCGACGACTTCTATGGCTTCGACGCCTTCAAGACTATGGCCGACTATCTGACCAGCCTGGGCGAGGGTAGCGAGGGCAAATACTGTATGGTAGGCTACAAGCTCTACAACACCCTGAGCGACTTTGGTAGCGTATCGCGTGGCGAGTGCGTAGTCGATGCCGAGGGTAACCTGACCGGTATGGCCGAGCGTCTGGGCATCAAACGCCTGGCGAATGGCACCGTTATCTACGAAGAGAATGGCGAGCAGAAAGTGATTGCCGAGGATGCAACCGTGTCGATGAATATGTTTGGCTTTACTCCCGACTACTTTGCTCACAGCGAGCGTCTGTTCAAGGAGTTCTTGGCCGACGAGGCTAATATGGCTAACCCCAAGAGCGAGTTCTTCATCCCTCTGGCAGTCAATAACCTCATCAACAATGGCAAGGCCTCGATGCGTGTGCTGACTTGCGATGCTCAGTGGTTTGGCGTTACCTACAAAGAGGACAAACCCGATGTAGAGGCCAAAATTCGCGCTCTCATCCGCGAGGGCAAATACCCCGCTAAACTCTGGTAGTAGGGTAAAATACAACCGACGCAAAAAAAGACCTGCAATCAGCTTGCAGGTCTATTTTTTTGCTCTATGCCGAGGGTGCGTCTTTGCTACACGTTACCCCCTCCGAGTCTTTGGCCCAGAGCCCTCGGGCACGCAGTACCTGCTCGATGATGTCCCTCACGCAGCCACGACCACCCGCAAACTCCGACACATAGCGCGAGGCATCGATACACTCCCACGCTGCATCGGCAGGGGCTACGGGCAGCCCTACGGCCCTCATACACTCCAAGTCGGGTATGTCGTCGCCCATAAAGAGCACTCGCTCGGCATCCAGACCGTGACGGGCTATGATGTCCCTCAGGCACCCAATCTTGTCGCTCACGTCGATGTGCGACTCGGTAACTTTCAGATAGCGGAAGCGCCTTTCGAGCATAGCCCCTCGGCCACCGCTGATGATAAAAATCTTCAAGCCCTGCTTTACGGCATAGGCCACTGCATAGCCATCTTTGGCATAGTACTGGCGCAGAAAATCGCCATCGGGCAGGGGAGTGATGCCTCCGTCGGTGAAAACACCGTCTACATCAAACACCAATGCCTCTACGTTTGCAATATCTTCCTTAAAGTTTCCCATATTTTTTTGTTTTGTCTAACGTCTAACGTCTAACGACGAATTGAAAATGGAAAATGGAAAATGGAAAATTAGGGTGTGTCTGCGACACAAAAATTTATAAATACTCGCACCGAAGGTGCACCAAAATTCTCAATTTTCAATTTTCAACTTTCAATTTGAACGCCCACAACTCGTGCTCCACCTCGCCAAAGGCCCAGCGGTCGCCACCTCCCTCGCGAGTGCCCAGAGCCTTGCAAATGGCTGCCGAGGAGAGCGGAAACGAGTGGCGTATGAGCTCTATCTTCTTACCCACCAGCGGTTTTAGCTGTTTGGGGCGGTAGGGCAGTGTGGCCTCAATCTCGTACACTCGGCCCATAGTGATTTGGGGCTCCTCGGTCGCAAAGCCATAGGGCCCCCACGGGTCAAGCCCTCGGCTGTGGCACCACTCGCTCACCAGCCCCGCCTTGCGCAGCGATGCGTCGGGCACCACCAAGTAGCGATACCCTCGCCCCTCGAAACCCACCAAAGGGCTCAGTGGCTGTCGGTTGGCCTTGGCCTCAAAGGTGCCTCCACCACCGCCCAATGCCGTGGCGCGAAACATTGGCTCGGCCTGAGCCTTGGCCCTCTCGGCCGACCAATCTACCACTACCTCTTTGCACTCGCCACCGAGCGACACCACCTCTACGTCTACCCCCTCTTGACCAAAGGCTACCAGTGCAGCCCTCAGGTCGAACATTGGCGATAGTTTTATGACCACCCTTTGTGCCCGTTGGGTTAGTGTGTCCCACAGCTCGGCCACATTGGGCGAGCACTCCTCCAAGCAGACCATCTTTTTGCCCTCGGCTCCTCGGCGGTCGGGGTCTATGTATATGAGGTCGGCCACTCCAAAGTCGCTACCACTCAGAAACTCCTCGGCCGAGCCACAGATGACCTCTACATTTGTGGCCCCCAGCAGAGCCAAGTTGTGGCGCGTAATGGCTGCCAGAGTGGGGTTGCGCTCGATTGATACCACTCGCTCGAAACGCTTGGCCAGATAGAGGGTGTCTACCCCCAGTCCGCAGGTAAGGTCAATGGCCAACTTACCGCCATATTGCTTGTGGGCTGCACACTCCTCGCTGCTCGACTGCTCAAAGGCCAGCGAGGGCAGTATGGCTCGGGCTGCGTAGTACGAGGGCAACTTGCGACGGGCACGTTGCAGATACTTGACCTGCGTAGCCACCTCGCGGGGGTGTGCCAAGCGCTTGTCGAGCGCAATAGTGCTCGGGTCGCGCTCTATGTTGGCCTCAATGGCCTCTCTCACCTGTGGCGAGGTCAATATGCAAAGTTCAGTGCTATCCATTTTGTTCTATCTTTGCCGAAACACCACCAAGCTATGGTACCAATTATTAAAACGTAGCAACTAACCACTACTTCGCTCGAGAGTGTTACCTCTATCTTCAAATGCTCGATAGCGCTTATTGCCGCTACAAATTTGTTCTGTATATGGGCTACATTACCAATCACCCAACTCACTATGCCTCTTAGTGGCTCGATGGGTAGTATCGACCAGCCCAATGTGCCGAGTACCAAGATGTTGGCCGAGAGTATCACCACAGGGTTTGACGCTACTCCTGCCACTCCCACTATGCCAAACGTGTGGGCCACAAGTGGCAGTGTGGCAATCATCGAGCATAGGCCAATCAGTATGGTCGCCACCATTGCGTTCAGTGGGACACTACTGGTCATAAGTTTGCTGCGTAGCGTTTTGTAGACAGCCAGTATTCCCACCACAGCCACTGCCGACAGCTGAAAACTGATGTCGAAGAGGTTGTTGGGCCTTATGAGCAACATCAGGCTGAGTGCCGTGCAGAGTGCTGCTACCGACGAGCGGGTGCTACCCATCGAGAGCCCTATCTGTGCCGAGCAGAACATAAGCGTAGCCCTCAAAACCGATGGCGACATACTCGTTACCACCGCATAAATCACCATCACTGCCATTGTCAGCCAGCTGCGCCAAACGTGGCCCTTGCGCCCCACTATGGGCATAAACCACAGCAGAGCCCATACCAACATAGCCACTATGCCCACGTGTAGGCCCGATATGGCCAACAGATGGGCACATCCCGAGCGCGAATAAGCCTCTTTCAGCTCGCTGTCCATTTGGCTGCGCCATCCCAGAGCCATTGCTTTTACTACGGAGGCTTGGTCGTTGCTCAGTCCCAATAGGTCTATTCGCCCTGCCAACCGTTGCTGACACCTCTTGGCCCATATTGCGGGCGAGGAGGTCTGTTCGGTGGGGGTCCAGTCGCCCGAGCGGTAGGTGTAGCAAAAGGCCGAGTAACCCCGTCGGCTCATCAGCCTGCCGTAACTATTGGCTGGTAGCTCTCGCACCATTGTATTCAACTCTCCACGCTGGCCCAATATGGGGGCCACCAGTGCGGTGTCGGTGCGTAACGACACCTTATACTTTTGCCCACCTGACACTATCGTAGCATCACACACTCGCCAACGCCCTTGCTCTACGGGTACCGATGTGATGGTTGCAGTGGTAGTTATCGGCTTGTCGTATGTGAGGTCTGTTGGGGTTTGGCGTAGGGTGGTAGAGGTCATCGCCACGAGCACCACTGCCAAGGCCATATATGCATTTGCCACTCTTTTGCGCCTCCACACCACTGCACACGCTACGCAAATGGCTGCCGACAGCGCACTCTGCCACGCCTCTGTGTCGAGCCATTCGCCCACCAAGATACCCGCCACCACCAGTGGCAAAATCTTCAGAATAGGGGCAATGGTAGGTCGCTTGGCCATAGAGTGTGTGGGGATGTGTGGTGGTTGGGTTTGTAGGGGTTGCCAAAGTGTTGTGGCAGTTTTATTTGTTGCCCCACGT
This sequence comes from Rikenellaceae bacterium, assembly GCA_015059945.1. Classification (GTDB taxonomy): domain Bacteria; phylum Bacteroidota; class Bacteroidia; order Bacteroidales; family Rikenellaceae; genus Tidjanibacter. Next base: position 162,393 of record SUZJ01000004.1, on the reverse strand, counting down.
GTTGCGGTCGAGATTGCGATAACCTATGGCCTCGGCAATGTGGGCTGTTGTAATCTGCTCCGAGCCTGCCAAGTCGGCAATTGTGCGGGCAACCTTTACGATGCGGTCGTAGGCTCGGGCCGAGAGCGACAGACGCTCCATTGCTCGGCCCAACATAGCCACACACTGCTCGTCGAGCGGACAGAACTCGGCTATCATTGCGCTATTCATCATAGCGTTGGTAAAGACACCCTCAATCCCCTCGAAACGTCGGCTCTGCACAGCACGTGCTGCCACCACTCGCTCGCGTATTGCGCTACTGGGCTCTTCGGGCTTCGAGTCGGTCATCTCGTTGTACTCCACGGGGGTTACCTCTATCTGTATATCTATGCGGTCGAGCAGTGGGCCCGAAATTTTGCTCATATATTTGTCCACAGCATAGCGCGAACAACTACACTCCTTGGTGGGGTGGTTGTAGTAGCCACAGGGGCAGGGGTTCATCGATGCCACCAGCATAAAGTTTGCGGGGTAATCGACGCTGTATTTAGCCCTCGCAACGGTCACTGTTTTGTCCTCCAAGGGCTGACGCATAACCTCCAATATCGACCTGCCAAATTCGGGCAGCTCGTCGAGGAATAGTATGCCGTTGTGCGAGAGTGATATTTCGCCAGGTTGGGGATTTTGACCTCCGCCTACCATAGCCACAGCCGAAGCCAAGTGGTGGGGCGAGCGGAATGGCCTACGGGTAAGTAGCCCCTTTTCGGTGCCCAACTTGCCCGCTACCGAGTGTATTTTGGTCGTTTCGAGAGCCTCATCGAGTGTCAACGGGGGCATAATCGTAGGCATACGCCTTGCGAGCATAGTCTTGCCCGAGCCTGGCGAGCCAATCATTATTATATTGTGTCCGCCCGCAGCTGCCACCTCCAATGCGCGCTTCACATAGGCTTGTCCCTTTACGTCGGCAAAGTCCTCGGCATAGCGATTGGCCCTCTGCTCAAATAGTTGCCCTATCTCTACTCGGGTGGGCTCAATGGGCTCGTTGTCGCACAGAAAGTCTACCGCCTGACGTAGCGTTGCTACGCCTATGACATCCACTCCCTCCACCACAGCAGCCTCCTCGGCATTGGCCTGTGGGAGTATCACCCCCTTAAATCCCTTTTGCTTGGCACCAATGGCTATGGGCAGAGCTCCCTTTATGGGCTTAACCGAGCCGTCGAGCGACAATTCGCCCGCAATTATGTAGTGGTCGGTATGGGTGGTCTGTATCTGGTCGGTTGCGGCCAGTATGGCTATTGCTATGGGCAGGTCAAGTGCCGAGCCCTCTTTTTTTAGGTCGGCAGGTGCCAAGTTTACGACAACCTTTTTGCCCACCATCCTCAGTCCGCAGTTGTCGAAGGCCGAGCGTATGCGCTCTTGGCTCTCCCTGACAGCGTTGTCGGGCAGGCCTACGAGGAACATACCTATACCCGGAGTTACGTTTGCCTCTACCTCTACGGTCATAGCATCAATACCTACCAGCGCACTTGTGTATATCCTCGTAAACATTTTTTGTAGTTATCAGTTTTCAGTTATCAGTTTTCAGTTTACAGTTGTCGTTAGAATGGAGCATCGTCGTAGGTCTTTTGGGCGCTGCCACGAGCCTGCGAGCCATCGGGGGCCGAGGCTACTGGGGGCATTGCACTCTCGAAGCCACTGCCGTCAAAACCTCCTCCGCCACCAAACGAGCCACCACCAAATGGGTCGCCACCGTCGAGCGCACTGCCATACTCTCTGTCGCCCGAAAGTGCCGAGCTGTCCAGCGGATCGAAGTCGCTGAACTGGGCAAACTCTTTGCGGAATTTCATCTTTATAGTGTCCACCTCGCCGTTACGGTGCTTGGCCACAATAATCTCGGCCAGATTTTCGGTCGAGGTGCCATCTTCGAGCTGTTTCAGACCGTAGTACTCGGGCCTATGGATAAAGGCTACAATATCGGCATCCTGCTCGATTGCACCCGACTCGCGGAGGTTAGACAACTGGGGGCGTTTGCTGCCACCCTGCGACTCGACCGAGCGGTTGAGCTGCGACAGAGCAATGATGGGTATGTTGAGCTCTTTGGCAATAGCTTTCAGCGTGCGCGAAATGTAGGCCACCTCCTGCTCACGATTGCCCTTGGTATCTTTGGGGCCGGTCATCAGCTGCAAGTAGTCGATGATTACCAGCTGTATGTCGTGCTGTGCTTTGAGTTTGCGCACCTTTGAGCGGAATTCCGACACGGGCAGTGCGGGGGTGTCGTCGATAAATAGTGGGGCCTCGGTGAGTGGCTTGGCCGAGAGCTCCAAGTGGTTCCACTGCTCGGTGGTGAGCCTACCGCTACGCACATCTTTGCTGTTGAGCTGCGACTCGGCCACCAGCAGACGCATCATCAACTGCGTGGCGCTCATCTCCAACGAGAAAAAGGCTACGGGCTTGCCCTCATCGACCACAATGTTGCGTGCCATAGATAGCACAAAGGCGGTCTTACCCATCGAGGGACGTGCAGCGATGATAATCATATCCGAGGGCTGCCAACCCAGAGTCATCTCGTCGAGCTTGGTAAAGCCCGTGGGCACACCGTTAATCTTGCCACCCTTCTTTACAGCATCCGAAATCAGGTCGAGGGTTTTGCGCACCACGCTCTGCGAGTTCTGTACATCCTTAGAGATGTGCCCCTCGGCCACCTTGAAAATCTCCTGCTCGGCAAAGTTCAGCAGGTCGGCCAAGTCCTCGCTCTCGTCGTACGAGCGGTTCAGAATGTCGCGTGAGGCCCTGATAAGCTCCCTCTGCACATACTTTTGGGCCACAATGGTCGAGTGGAATTCGAGGTTCGAGCCCGATGCCACCTTTTGTGTCAGCTTGGCCAAGAACTGTGCTCCGCCTACCTCTTTGAGTTTGCGCTGCTGTTTGAGCTTTTCGGTTACGGTCAGTAGGTCGATGGGCTTTAACTCCGATGCCAACTCTTCGATAGCCTTGTAGACGGTCTTGTGGGCGTCGCTGTAAAACGAGTCGGCCGACAGGTACTCCTGTACGGTTATGATGCCGTCTTTTTCGAGCATCAACGCACCCAGCACAGCCTCTTCGAGGTCGAGTGCCTGTGGTTGTACGTATCCCTGCTCTTCGCCCACCATATTGTTGTAGGCGTTGCGGTTGTTGGCCCTGCTGCGATTGCTGTTATTGTTGTATTCTGCCATAGCGGTATGTGCGGTTTCTGGTTTTTGGGTACTGTGGTTATTCCAGCCCCCAAAGGTAATTACTTTTTGCGGGTTGGCGAAGTCTTGCGCCCCTTAAAAAAGTAACTTTTTTGTTGACACTTGGCCTCGTAGCTGTTAGCAACATAGAGTTTTTCGCCCGTATAGGGGTTGTGGCCCGTGTAAAACATCACCGACGACAGCGTCATAGGCGTAGGAGTGAGGTCTTGCACTTGGTCGGTCATCAGTCCCAGCGAGCGAGTCTTTGTTGATAACTTTTTCATATCCTCCTCGGTGCACCCGGGGTGCGACGAGATAAAGTAGGGTATCAGCTGGTAGCGCAGACCATTCTCTCTGCACACTTGGCCAAAGAAGCGGTGCAACTTCTCGAACTCTTCCCACATAGGTTTACGCATCAATTTCAGCACGTGGGGCTCGGTGTGCTCGGGGGCTACTTTCAGTCGGCCCGAGGTGTGGTTTACAATCACCTCGCGCATATAGCGGCCGCCATCGTCGGGTATGTCGTAGCGTATGCCACTGCCAATAAAGGCCTTCTTGATGCCCTTAACCTCCCTAACTTTGCGGTAGAGGTCGAGTAGGGGCGTTAGGTTGCGATTAAGATTGGGGCACACGCGGGGCGTAAGGCACGAGGGCCTTGTGCACTTTTTGCACAGCTCGGTATTCTTACCCCCAAGGCGATACATATCGGCCGAGGGGCCTCCAACGTCGCTCAGGTAGCCCTTGAAGTCGGGCAACTGCTTTACCTTCTCAATCTCGGCCAATATGCTGCGCTCGCTGCGCGATGTGACAAACTTGCCTTGATGGGCCGATATGGTACAGAACGAGCAACCTCCAAAGCACCCTCGGTGGATGTTTACCGAGTGCTTAATCATCTCGTAGGCGGGTATGGTCTTGCCTTTATAGCGGGGGTGGGGTAGGCGCGAGTAGGGCAGGTCGAAGCTGTGGTCAAGCTCGTCGGTAGTCATCTGTGCGTGCGGAGGGTTTATGACCACAAACCTCTCGCCCGTAGGCTCTACCAAGTATTTGTTCTGCTCCATACGGTTGCTCTCGACCTCCATCTTCACAAAGTTGTCGCCAAAGGCCTTGCCACTGGTGCAGCACTGCTCATACGAGTTGAGCCTTATGGTCTGGTCGGCAGGTAGCCCTGCCACATAGTCGCCATCGGCCACAAAAGCCACTTGGCGTAACTTGCGCAACAGCTTGGCATTGTAGCCATTGTGCAGAGCCCTTGCTACCTCTATGATGCTCTTGTCGCCCATACCATACATCAACAGGTCGGCACCGCTCTCTATCAGCACCGAGGGTTTTAGCCTGTCGCTCCAATAGTCGTAGTGGGTGAGCCTACGCAACGAGGCCTCAATGCCGCCAATGATTACGGGCGTGTGGGGGTAGAGCTCTTTGAGTATGCGTGTGTAGGTCGTAACGGCATAGTCGGGGCGGAATCCATACTGACCGCCCGGGGTGTAGGCGTCGTCGTGGCGCAGTCGCTTGGCAGCGGTGTAGTGGTTTACCATCGAGTCCATCGAGCCTGCCGACACGCCAAAGAACAACCTCGGAGCCCCTAACTTTTTGAAATCTCGCAGGTCGTCGCGCCAGTTTGGCTGGGGCACTATGGCCACTCGGTAGCCCTCCGATTCGAGTATGCGGCCAATCACCGCCACACCAAACGAGGGGTGGTCGATGTAGGCATCGCCACTGAACAGAATAACATCTATGTAGTCCCAACCGAGGGCTTCAACCTCTTTGGCCGAGGTGGGCAAAAAACGAGCTGCCATAAGCGAGATGTACGAATTGAGAATTGAGTGTGGCGGTTAATCTTGGTTTATCATCAGTAGTGAACTGTCGCCGTAGGAGAGGAAGCGGAAGCCGTTGTCCATAGCATAGCGGTAGATGGTGTGCCACTCATCGCCCACAATGGCCGAAATGAGCAGCAATAGGGTACTCTTGGGCTGGTGAAAGTTGGTCACCAAGCCCGCAATTATGCGGAAGCGGTAGTGGGGGGTAATCATTATCTGCGTGGCCGCTTTGAGGGTGCTGGTCCCGTTTTGCTCCATCCACCCGATGAGCGCACCAAGTAGTTGGTCGCTACCTACCTCGGTAGGTATGTCGTAAATCTCCCACTGGCCTACAACCCTTTGGGCGTCGGGCGAGCCACCCTGCATAACCCTCCAACCCAGAGCCACAAGCGACTCGATGGTGCGGGTGCTGGTGGTGCCTACCGAAATGATGCGCCCCAAGTGGGCCCTGAGGTTGCGCAACGTAGCCACCGACACCTCAAAGTGCTCGGTGTGCATAGTGTGCAACGTGGCATCGCTCTCCTTTACGGGCAGGAAGGTACCTGCGCCTACGTGGAGCGTTACCTCTTCGCTCTGGATGCCTCGGCTGTGCAACTCCTCAATCAGTCGGGGCGTAAAGTGTAGGCCCGCAGTAGGTGCCGCCACACTGCCCTCTACGCGCGAGTAGACCGTCTGGTAGCGAGTGTTGTCAATCTCCTGACTCTCGCGATTCAAGTATGGTGGAATGGGTATGCGCCCCAAGTGCTCGATTATTTGGCCAAAGGTGGCATCGACGTTCCAACGGAAGGTAATCACGTGGGCCTTGCCTACCTGCTCGCCTCGGTGGGCCTCCAAGTGGCACTCTGCACCGCCCATCTCGAAGTCGATGACCAGCGGGCCCTCTTTCCACTTTTTGAGTCCACCCACCAGACAGCGCCACTGACACTCGCCCTTTACGGCAAAGGCGTTCTCGTAGTCGGCAGGGGCGTGGGGCTCCAAGCAGAAGATCTCCAAACGTGCGCCACTGGGCTTGTGCATAATTAGCCTGGCACGAAAGACTTTGGTGTTGTTAAACACCAGCAGAGCCCCCTCGGGCAACTGGTCGGGCAGGTCGTAAAAGTGGCGTTGGGTTATCTGCCCACTGCGCCAGATGAGTAGGTTTGAGTGGTCGCGCTCGGGGAGCGGAAATTTGGCAATTCGCTCGTCGGGCAGGTCGTAGTTGTACTCCTCTATGTTGATGTGGAAATCCATAAATAAGCGTCTAACGTCGATTTGAAATTGAAATAAAAATTATGGGAGTTATGGATTTTTCTATTGCTCACCAATAATTCTCAATTCTCCATTCTCAATTTTTAATTCAAAAAAGTGGTTGGTGTGGGGTGTAAGCCGAGTTCTGTACTGCTTGGCCTCTGTTGGTCGATTGCGCACAACCGCCCTTCGGAGAGCAGCCTTCGTCATTCATCTATGCATTGCGCTCTCACGCAAGCTACGTTAGCACTCTACCCCTCGGCATCGGGCGAGCAACCCTACATACTGCCGATATACTTGAGCTTGCAACCCGTTGGTGGTACTGTCCCCGCGACATTGCTGCCCGAGCGGTGGGCTCTTACCCCGCCTTTTCACCCTTACCCCTCTTGCGATGGGCGGTTATTTTCTGTTACCTTTAACCTTGCCGTTGCCGACAACTTCCCGTTAAGAAGCACGGTGCTCTGTGTTGCTCGGACTTTCCTCTCCCTCCCTCTTGGGGAGGCAGCGACGAAACCCCCACGCCTTCCACACCGCAAAGATACCTATAAAAAATGAGAAAAAACAACAATACGCTTTGTATCTGCCGATAGTTTTCTATATCTTTGTGGTATTAGCAAGTGTTAATCAAAATCTTAGTAGGCTATGAGAAAGTTTGCATTGTCAAGTAATATGTTCCACCTGACCGATGAGCAGGTGCAACAGCTCGAACAGCAGGCCGCAGAGGGTAATGCCGAGGCGTGTTACAAGTTGGGCCGTTATCTCTATTGTGTGCGCCCCGAGTCCGACTCGGTGGATAGGGCCGCAGTGCTCTTTATGCAGGCCAAGGCAGAGGGCGTGGTCGATGCTACGGTGGCTATATCGCTTATGTGGTACAATGGCGACTTCGGTATGGTAGACCGCACAAAGGGCAAGCAGTTCCTGCTCGAAGCACTCGAAAAAGAGAACGAGTTTGCCGCTTTTGTCTATCTGCGTAAGCTTATATACGGCCATCACGGCTTTGAGGTCGATACAGACAAGGCTCTCACTATGCTCAAAGCGCTCGTCGAGAAGAGCGACAACCCCAACTTCTACTACCTCTTGGGTGTTGTCTATCAGATACAGGGCAACTATGCCGAGTCGTTACCCTGGCTCGAAAAGGCCTATGCCGAGGGGGTGGGCGAGTCTGCGATAGACTTGGCTCTGGCCCGCAGTGGTGGTTTTACGGCCGAGGGCAATTTTGCCGACTACGATGCCTATATGAAAGAGTTGGACCAACTCAGCGCCGAGTCGCAAGACGGTTTTGCCACCTACCTCTATGCAGCTTTGTTGGCACCTAATTACGACGAGCTCGAAGATGAAGCCCAAAAGGCCGAGGTACACGAGGCTATAAAGTTCGAGATGGCGAACGCTTTGGCGAGGGGGTGTGGCGAGGCTGCACTTTTCCTGGGCGATGCCTACTACGATGCTACCTGCGGCTTTGAGGAGGATTTGGCACGGGCCATCTCGTACTACGCCAAAGGTGCAATACTTGGCTCGGCCGATTGCTATGGGAGAATGTACGAGATGGTTGTTGCCGAGGAGATAAAGGGTTATAGCCAAGATTTTGCCGACAACTGCGCCCTCAGTGCTGCACGCCTCGGCTCGCAGGATATGATGCGTCAGGTGGTGGCCATCTACAAGGCGGGCCGACTGACCGACTTCGCTGCCGAGATTGAGCAGTACTATCTGCCCGTAGTCGAGGCTATGGATGACGACGATATGCCCGACGATGACGGCCGCTACGACGCCTATGCCTAATCGGTTGAATGACAAAACAAAATCACTAAAAACATAAACTTTTTATTTAAGTACAAAAGAGAGATGAAAAAACTTCTACTTTCGGTGGCTGCACTGGTTGCTTGTGTGGCACTTTCGGCTCAAGAGCAGGAGCCCTCGCCCTTGACTATGGGTGGTTCGGCAGGCATTACTGGTTCGCAGATGACACTGACCAACTGGGCAGCCGGTGGTGACCCAAGTGTGGCAGCCGACTTCCAATTTAACTACTCGATCGACTACAAAAAGAACAACTCGCTGTGGCAAAATCGCTTGGAGTTGGCCTATGGTCTTAACCGCACCGAGAGCAACGGCACACGCAAGACCAACGACAAGATTTACTTCTCGTCGTCGTATGGTCAGAAGGTTGTAGAGAGCCTCTATATTTCGGGTGGCTTTACCTTCCAAACCCAGTTTGCCGATGGTTTTGACTATGGCGTTAAGCTCGATGATGGTGGCTACAAACTGACCTCCGACCTGCTTGCACCTGCCTATTTCACAGGCGGTTTGGGCGTTAAGTGGAATCCCCAAAGCTGGCTCACAGTAGATGCCTCGCCCGCCACTTGGAAGGGTACGCTGGTGAAGGTAGAGGAGTTGCGCCCCATCTATGGCCTTACCGACAGCTCTACACGCCACGAGTTTGGTGGTAACGTGAAGATTGAGGCTAAGGGCAAGATTTATGGCGACTTGTCGGGCTACACCCGTCTGAACCTTTTCTCCAACTTCTTGCACAATCCTCAGAATGTGGATGTTGATTGGACCGTGCGCTTTGACCTGAAAATCAACAAGTGGCTCTCGGCCAACTTCAACTTCCACGCTATCTACGACGACAATATCAAGATTCCTCAGCCCGACGGCTCGGCCCACGCCTGCTTGCAGATGCAGGAGGTTGCCGGCGTTGGTCTGCTGGTTAAGTTCTAAACGAGGGTAGGGGCGCAAAGCTCCCCGCACCACAATAACAACCTTGCGAGGTGTTCTGCACATCGGTCAGTTTTTGGTCGTGTAGTGTGGAATACCTCGCTTGTATTATATTCTGGGGCCGATTTGTAGAGGTAATGTTAAGTTTTCTAAAATCTTAACAAAATCACTTGCAAGGCGAAAATAGTGTCCGTTTTGGGAACAACGAGCCGAAAAAGTTGCTACCTTCGCAGCGTTTTTTGTGCAAACGCGAATTTAGGTTAGTAATTTAATATAAAGTAAAGGATTATGAATGTAAAAAACTACACATTTCAGAGTCTGCTCAAAAAGTACACTTCGGCCAGCTTTTGGCTCATAGCGGCTACGGTGTTGGCACTTATCTGCGCCAACTCGCCCCTGAAAGATTGGTACTTTGGTCTGTGCAACAAGACCATCTCGTTGTCGTTTGGCGATTTTAACTTTTTTAGCCACAACGGTCACCCTTTCACCCTGCTCACTCTGGTCAATGATTTCCTGATGGCCATCTTCTTCCTGTCGGTGGGCTTGGAGATTAAGCGCGAGGTGTTGGTGGGCGAGCTTTCGTCGATCAAGAAGGCCATCCTACCCATAATTGGCGCTTGCGGTGGTATGTTGGTGCCTGTGCTTGTGTTTATGTTGGTTTGCCCCGATAACGAGCTAATGCAGAGAGGTATGGCTATTCCTATGGCTACCGATATTGCTTTCTCGTTGGGCGTGCTGTCGATGTTTGGCAAGAGGGTGCCCATCGGTTTGAAAGTCTTTTTGACCACTCTGGCCGTGGCCGATGACTTGGGCGGTATCTTGGTTATCGCACTGTGCTACACCTCGGAGATTAGTTGGGGCTTTATGCTCGCAGCTCTGGTTTGCATTTTGGTAATGGTAATCGCCAACCGCTTCGATGTGAGGAGTAAGGCGTTCTATTTAATAGTAGGTGTGCTGCTGTGGTTTACGATGCTCAATTCGGGTATTCACGCCACCATTTCGGGCGTTATTGCCGCTTTCTGCATCCCCGCAACCCTCAATCGCGGTACCCACTACTACATCGAGCGCATACGTAGGAATATAGGTGAGTTCCCCGAGATTGAAATTCCCGACAAGAAGGCCAAAGTGGTGGTGCTGACCAACGACCAAATTCAGACCTTGAAGAGTGTGGAGTCGGCCGCAGACCACTTGGTGAGCCCCTTGCAGCACTTGGAGGATGACCTGAGGGAGTTTATCAACTACATCATTTTGCCCCTGTTTGCCTTTGTGAACGCAGGTGTATACCTGGGCGGTATGCAGGTGGGCGACCTCTTCTCGGGCGTAAGTCTGGCTGTTATGGCTGGCTTGGTATTGGGTAAATTTGTGGGAGTGTTGAGCTTCTCGTGGATTGCTATCAAGACCAAGATTGCTACGATGCCCACCGGCGGAAACTGGAAGATTTTTGCAAGCGTGTGTATGCTCTGCGGTATTGGCTTTACGGTGTCGATGTTCATTGCCGACCTGTCGTACTCGCCTATGGGTGCCGAGGGTGCAGCGATGCTTGATAGTGCCAAATTGGGTATTTTGTGTGGTACTGTTATTTCGGCTCTGCTGGGCTCGCTGATGCTTAGTCGCACTCTGCCCAAGACTCCCAAAGAGTAGGGTAGAGTCGTTGCGATAAAAAAGCAGAGGCGCACTTTTATGGTGCGCCTCTGCTTTTTTCTTGTAGTCCCACCGGGAATCGAACCCAGATTTACAGTTTAGGAAACTGTCGTTCTATCCGTTGAACTATGGAACCAAATGTGCCTTTGCTGCCAGTATTGTTACTCCTCTGGCGCAAAAGCCTTGCGGATATCCTCCGCGTAACCCGCCTTGATACACAGCTCGGTCTCTTTGACCATATTGCGCAGTGCATAGACTGTCGAGCTGCCGTGGCCAACCATCACTACGCCGTTGACACCCAGTGCAGGTGTGCCACCCTTAATCTCGTAGTTCAGGCGAGCAAGAAAGTCGTCGTCAATCTGACGTGCCTTTGCGATGTAGCGCAGACTCTCCGACATCTTCAGCAGTACGTTGCCCATAAAGCCGTCGCACACGATTACATCGGCCTTGCCTGTGAAGTAGTCGTTACCCTCGATGTTGCCAACGAAATTAACGCCCTCCATCTGTGCAATCATCTGGTATGCGGCTTTGCTTGCAGCGTTGCCCTTGCTCTCCTCCTCGCCAATATTGAGGAGGCCGACCTTGGGACTCTCAAGCCCCCAAATCTTTTTGGCGTAGAGGCTGCCCATAAGTGCGTACTGTGCCAACACCTCGGGCTTGCAGTCTACATTAAGTCCTACATCAAGCAAGAGGGTGTAACCGCCTCTCACATTGGCTATTGCAGCCGAGATTGCAGGCCTTATTACGCCTTTTGCAACTCCTACGGTGAAGAGTGCTCCGGCCATCATTGCACCCGTTGAACCTGCGCTCGCAAAGCCGTCAATCTTGCCATTTGCCAGATGCTCAAAACCTACTCGAATACTCGAATCGGCCTTGGTCTGGAAAGCCTTGGCGGGGTGGTCGTGCATTGTGATAACCTCGGTGGTTGCCACAATCTCTATCTGACCTCCCTCGTAACCCTCGGCCCTGAGCAGCTCTTCGATACGCGCTTTGTCGCCAAAGAGTACTACCTGCGAGCCCTCGTCAAGCAGAGGCACTGCCTCTACAACGCCTTTGATTACGGCTTCGGGGGCGTAGTCGCCACCCATTGCGTCGATACCTATGCGCAGATTACGCATTGTGCTTCTTTGGTGGGTTTAGTCGTAGAATTAACTACTCAGCTTTCTTCTCGATAGCCAGTTTGCCACGGTAGAAACCGCACTCGGGGCATACTCGGTGGTACTGAACGGGCGAACCGCAGTTCGAGCATACTGCAACGGTAGGAACGGCAGCTGTGTAGTGAGTTCTGCGTTTGTCTCTTCTGGTCGACGAAACCTTGTGTTTAGGATGTGCCATAATTGTAAGTTTTTTATAAGTTTTGTATTTTAATTCTCTTCGTTATCAATTTGTTAAGCCCTATGGCCCTTACTCTTGTGCCTCCATCTGCTGTTTTAGCGCAGCGAGCTTGTCGGCCATTTCGCCCTCGCCGAGACTATTGCTCTGGGGTTCGGCTATCTGGTCAAACTCCTCTTGCGAAACAATCTGGAACTTGGCAATCATCTCCTGATTGCACTCCTCTATGCTCTCGTGTACCCTTTGGTAGGGTAGTGCCAGTAGCAATGTCTCGTAGATGTAGTCGGCCAAATCAATCTGGCTGTCGGCAGGGTTGAGCCACATCACTTCGCCATCGAAGTCCAACTCATCTTCGCTAAACTTAACATAGAGCCTGTCGCTAATCTCTACCGGCAGAGCCAGCTCGTCTAAGCACCTGTCGCACTCGACACTAACCGTACCAGCAATCTCCACGTCGAAGGTGAGCATACTTGCGGCCTTGGTCAGCGTAACCTTTGCAACTGCATCTACACCAATGAGTTCCTCGTCGCCAATGGCCTCCAAAAACTCATCATTCAAGGCAAACTCAAACTCGTGTACTCCGACTTTATAACCCTTGAAAGGTATTACAAATTGCTCTGTGCCTATCATAAGTGCCTAAAATTAGCCCGCAAATGTACGAATAAATTTGAATATCACAAATCCTCAATCCAAATTTTTGCCTTTTTGCCTATCGGTTGAGTGTGAAATCCTGGCCCAGGTAAACTCGCCTTACCTCTTCGTCGGCGGCAAGATCTTCGGCACTACCCGATTTGAGCACTTTGCCCTCGAAAAGCAGGTAGGTGCGGTCTGTAATGGCCAGCGTTTCGTGTACGTTGTGGTCGGTGATGATTACGCCGATGTTCTTGTCCTTCAGTGTGCGGACAATGCTCTGGATGTCCTCAACCGCAATGGGGTCTACACCCGCAAAGGGCTCGTCGAGCAGGATGAACTTGGGGTTGATGGCCACAGCGCGAGCAATCTCGGTACGCCTGCGCTCGCCACCCGAGAGCTGTATACCCTTGTTGTGGCGCACCTTCTGCAGGCGGAACTCCTCGATAAGGCTCTCTACACGCTCCCTTTGGTACTCCTTCGAGTAGCCCGTCATCTCCAATACAGCCTTCAAGTTCTCCTCGACCGTTAGCTGGCGGAATACCGATGCCTCCTGGGGCAGATAGCCCAGGCCCATCTGGGCACGTTTGTAGACGGGTAGTTTGGTAATCTCCGTAACTACTCCATCCTCCTCGAGGAAGGTGTGACCGTCGTTGGGCTTGACAAGGCCTACAATCATATAAAAGGTGGTAGTCTTGCCGGCACCATTGGGCCCCAAAAGGCCTACGATTTCGCCCTGTTCAACCTCTATGCTGACGTGGTTTACTACGGTGCGACTCTTGTATTTTTTGACCAGGTCGGATGTGTAAAGTCTCATTTTTTTTGAAAAATTTTAGGCAAAGTTAGCAACTTTCGGAAAAAAAACGTATCTTAGTGAAGTTAATTGTGAACTTTAGCCGAGAAATGGACAAAATTGACAGAGAAAAGCTGCTACATAGCAAGCTGAAAGAGTATTTTGGATTTTCATCGTTCAAGGGTAACCAACAGGCAGTAATTGAGAATGTTCTCGATGGCGGCAATACCTTTGTATTGATGCCTACGGGCGGTGGCAAAAGCCTTTGCTACCAGCTGCCCGCGCTGATGATGGAGGGTGTGGCTATCATTATCTCGCCCCTGATTGCGCTGATGAAAAACCAGGTTGATGCTATGCGCACATTCAGTATGGAGGAGGGCGTGGCACACTTCCTCAATTCGTCGCTCAACAAGGCAGCTATTGCCCAAGTGAAGAGCGATGTGTTGGCGGGCAAGACCAAGTTGCTCTATTTTGCACCCGAGTCGCTCACCAAAGAGGAGAATGTGTCGTTCCTGCGCAAGATTAAAATCTCATTCTTCGCCATCGACGAGGCACACTGCATCTCGGAGTGGGGACACGACTTCCGCCCCGAGTATCGTCGCATACGCCCCATAGTGAACGAGATTGGTTCGGCGCCCATTATTGCTCTTACGGCTACGGCTACTCCCAAAGTACAGCTCGACATCCAGAAAAATCTCGGTATGATGGATGCCAAAGTCTTTAAGTCGTCGTTCAATAGGCCCAACCTCTACTACGAAATCCGCCCCAAGAGGGATGTCAATCGTGACATAATTCGCTACATCAAGCAAAACGAGGGCAAAAGCGGCATTATCTACTGCCTCAGTCGCAAAAAGGTAGAGGAGTTGGCCGAACTGTTGGTGGCCAACGGCATCAAGGCGTTGCCCTACCACGCAGGTATGGATGCCGCCACAAGGGCCAACAACCAAGACGCCTTCTTGATGGAGCAGGCCGATGTTATTGTGGCCACCATTGCTTTTGGTATGGGTATCGACAAACCCGACGTGCGCTACGTCATCCACTACGATATTCCCAAGAGCCTCGAGGGCTACTATCAGGAAACGGGCCGTGCCGGTCGCGATGGTGGCGAGGGTAGGTGTATTACCTTTTATAGTTATAAGGACATCCAGAAGCTCGAGAAGTTTATGCAGGGCAAGCCTGTGGCCGAGCAGGAGATTGGCAAACTGCTGTTGCTCGAAACAGTGTCGTATGCCGAGAGCTCGATTTGCCGACGCAAGTCGCTGCTGCACTACTTTGGCGAGGAGTTCGAGGTGGATGATTGTGGCGCTTGCGACAACTGCCTCAACCCCAAACCACGTATTCAGGCTCGCGAGGCTATGACTACCGTGCTCGAAGTGCTCGAAAGCATTGGTCCCAAGTTCAAGATTGACTATCTGGTGGCCCTGCTGATGGGCAAGAATAACGCCCTGATGAAGTCCTATGGCCACAACAAGAGCGAGTGGTTTGGTAAGGGTGCCGACAAGGACGACAAGTTCTGGGGTGCCGTCATACGCAAGGGACTCATCGAAGGACTCATTGACAAAAATATCGAAAACTATGGTCTGTTGGCACTCAGTCCCAAGGGCGAGCAGTACCTCGACAAGCCCTACTCGCTGACCGTAACCCTCGACCACAACTACGAAGAGATGCCCGAGGATGAGGCTGTGGCAGCTATGGGCTCCAAGGGTGCGGTGGCCGACGAAGAGCTCTTTGCAATGCTCAAAGACCTGCGCCGTCAGGTGGCCAAACGTCACGATCTGCCCCCATTTGTGGTGTTCCAAGACCCCTCGTTGGAGGATATGTCGGTCCAGTACCCCATAACCATCGAGGAGTTGCAAAACATCAGCGGTGTGGGTGCGGGCAAGGCCAAAAAGTTCGGCCAACCATTTGTGGAGCTTATCAAAAAGTATGTCGAGGAGAAGGAGATTATCCGCCCGCAGGATATGGTCGTTAAGAGCGTGGTGAATAAGAGTACCAACAAGGTATTTATCATCCAGAGCATCGACCGCAAGATGGACTTCGAGGATATTGCCGGGGCCAAGCACTTGGAGTTTGGCGAACTGCTCAGCGAGATTGAGTCGATTGTCTACTCGGGTACTAAGCTCAACATCGACTACTACATCAATCAGGCCATCGACGAGGATAAGGCCGAAGATATCTACCTCTACTTCAAGGAGGATGCCGAGAGCGACAGCCTTGATGAGGCTATGGAGGAGCTTGGTGGCGACTACACCGAAGAGGAGGTACGCTTGGTACGTATCAAATTCCTCTGCGAGCAAGGCAACTAAAAAACGCAAATATCGGGTGCTTTTTGCACCGCACTTCGATAGGCGAGTTCCTCACATAGGTCTACTATGCTGCGGACTCGCCTTCTCGTTTCGTACAAAAATCCCTCCGCTATTTGAGTTTTTTTTGTCTAACGTCTAACGTCGAGCGTCGCAAATGCGAGTAAGCGAGGGCAGAGGCTGCTTGCAGACTATGCCGAGCAGGAGCATTTTAGAGCAAGCATCAGCTTGGTCAAACGTCAGACAGACCCCTCCGCCCTTCGGGCACCTCCCCTAACTTAGGGGAGGAGTGGTCGTTTAAGGTCTTTAAGGAATCGTATAACTCCTATAACTCCTATTGCTCTTATTACTCCTATAGGATTGATAGAAAAATCCACAGCCCTGTTGCTACTCAAAGTCGTAGCCCACTATGGCGGCGGCATAGTCGCTCCAATGTTCGGCACTCTTGTAGGCCTCTACGCTTTCGGTGGGGACATATATCTTGAGCCCTTCGGCATTACAGTCGAATGCACCCCAGGGGGCGTATTTATGCTGGCGTGTGGCTTCGGGCGGTGTGGTGGGTTTGCAATATATCTCTGCAAGTAAGCCGCAGTATGCGAACGCAAATGTTTCTATTGACGTTACGCTGTTGGGTATGGTTATGCTCCTCAGGCTCGTACAACTGGCAAATGCCCCCAAACCAATAAATGTTACCCCATCCGAAAGTGTGATGTCCGTCAGTCCCTGACATAAGTGAAAAGCACTCTCGCAGATGGTGGTTACATTGTCGGGAATAGTGATGTTTGTTAGACTCAAACAGTGGCTAAATGCCTCAGCACAAATGGTGTCCACACTCTTTGGGATGGATAGGTTGGTTAGTGCTTGACAGTCATAAAAGGCCCCCTCACCTATGGTGGTTATGCTGTCGGGTAAGGTGATGCTTGTAAGTATCGAACATCCCTTAAATGCTTCTTTGCCAATGGTGGTTACATTATCCGGAATGGTAATGCTCGTTAGGCCTGTATTTGCAAAAAAAGTGAGGTCGCTAATAGATGTGACTCCACTTGGAATAGTGATGCTTTTAATCTTATAGCAGTTGTAGAATGCCTCGGCTCCAATTTCGGTTACGCTGTCGGGTATGGTAATAGATGTAAGGGCGGAGCAGTGCTTAAATGCGCCTTGCCCAATGGTTGTGAGGCTGTCAGGAAGGTTGATGTGCGTCAAGTATTGGTACTCGTTGAATAGGTAGTTGCCAAGTCGTGTAACATTGTGGCCGATTGTGATGGTCGTAAACCTCGAGCCCGAGAGCCAATTTGCTGTGGAGACTCCATCGTACGAGCAGTCCTTTTCTACAACCTTGCCGTTGATGTTCAACTCTCCGCTACATCCCACGAATGCTCGTTGCCCTATTGAGGTTACACCAGCAGGGATGGTGATGGAGGTGAATTTTTCACAATCTGCGAAGGCCTCTGCCCCAATGGTTGTAACTGCCTCGGGGATAGTGATGTCGGCAAGTTGTTGGCAACCGCCGAATGAGTAGTCGCCAATGGAGGTCAGACCATTTGGTAGGGATATGTCGGTAAAGGGCAGGTATTTGTAGAATGCGTTGTTGCCTATTTTTGTTATGTTGTCGCCAACTACTATGGTGGTGAATTTGGTGCCATTGAGCCACTTGTTGGCCGGATATTGCGAGGTGTCGTAGTCGGCATCTATGATTGTGCTATTGATAACGAGCTCGCCTCCACAGCCAAACAGGGCATTGTTGCCTATTGAGGTTACACTCTCGGGAATGGTCAGAGTCGTAAGGCCCGAGCAGCCCGAGAAGGCATATTTGCCAATCGCGGTGACGGTGTTGGGTATGGTTATGCTCGCTAGGGTTTTGCAACCGGCAAACGCATTGACGCCAATAGTGGTAATGACGTTGTCGAACATCAGGGTACCTATGCCGTTCTCGTAGGTGTTTGAGATGAGTGTTGCGCCAAAGGCCTCGGGCTCGGTGGTGTGGGGGATGAGTACTGCTCCGTCGGTAGTGGTGTAGAGGAGTTTGTACTTGCCCTCTTGGTTGTCGGGATTGACATTCTCTTTGTTGTCATCGGGTGTGATATCATCGTGGGTGCCCTGCTCGCAGGCCGTACAGGCAAATGCGGCCAGTAGTATTCCAAGCACAAGTGATTTGATATTCATTCTTGCAACCAAAAAAGAGTTAGTTAACCCACATATCGCCACAAAATTAACCATTTATTCCAAGAAATATCAATTCTCAATTCTCAATTCTCAATTTTATGGGTATTTTTGTGGGCGCAAATCACCATAAATAATTCAACATTGGCAACAAAACGATATAATAATAAAGGTAAGGGCCGACAGGGTGGGGCACCCTCGGCAGCCTCGCACGACCCAAACTATGTGAGGCCCAAAAAGGCCCTCGGACAACACTTTCTGACTGATATGAGCGTGGCCCGACGCATTGCCGAGGCTATGAGCCCCGAGGGTAATGTGTTGGAGGTGGGCTGTGGTACGGGCGTGCTTACCCAGTTCCTGCTGCAAAGGGATGATATACAGACTTGGGGTGCCGAGGTGGATCGCGAGAGTGTAGAGTATCTCCACCGCCACTACCCCCAGTTTACCCCACGCCTTATCTTTGGCGACTTTCTGAACTTGCCTCTGGCCGAAATGTTCCCCGAGGGGCTGAAAATCATTGGCAACTTCCCCTACAATATCTCCTCGCAGATATTCTTCAAGGTGTTGGACTATAAGGATTTAATCCCCGAGGTAGTGGGTATGGTGCAGCGTGAGGTGGCTCTGCGCATAGCTTCGCCTGCGGGTAACCGCGACTATGGCATACTGAGCGTGTTGATGCAGGCTTGGTACGATATCGAGTACCTCTTTACGGTCCACGAGAATGTCTTTAATCCTCCGCCAAAGGTCAAGAGCGCGGTGGTGAGGATGAAGCGCAACGGAGTGAAGGAGCTTGGCTGCGATGAGGCTCTGTTTGTAAAGGTCGTAAAGGCATCGTTCAGCCAGCGCAGGAAAATGCTGAAAACCCCTCTGAAGGCTGCCTTTGGCGACTTTGGCGGTGCCGAGCATAGGTTCTTTGGCCTGCGAGCCGAGGCCTTGTCGGTTGCCGACTATATCGAGCTTACCAACTGGGTGGCCGAGCACGCTTAACGCATTGTCTAACGTCTAACGACAAGCGTCAAACCGACCTAAGTCGGACACACGCCCCCGCCCTGACGGGCACCCCCTCTAACTTAGAGGGGGAGTGTCGGAGTGTAAGAGAAACGGGATGCAACACACATTGTTGCATCCCGTCTTGTATGCTTGCGAGGCAGATGTCAAAATCATCCTTTACTTATATCAAGAATATGCTGCCATAAATCCTCCCCATTCATTGTGCGGGTTAACTGTTTGGGGGTTATACCCAACTGACGCCAGCGCTGCTCGTTAGCCTTTTCGGTGGCGGTGCGCTGTACGCTAAAACCTCTAACGGCCCTAACTTTATGGGTTCTTATCTTGGCATCATTTTCATTTTTACCCCCGTAAGGTCCCATATTTACACAGATTGCATTTGTACTATTGTACTCGTTACAGCTCCAATATGTTGGTGCACCAATATCACTGAGAACGTGGCCATAGTCATAGCGACCACCAATCGGTTGAACTTTTGTGGCTGACTTTTCTGCAATCGCTTTGAGAGTTCTATTTATTTTATAGGCATTTGGTTTGATGCACTGGCTTAGGCATTTCTCGCTCGGCAGGTACCAAAAATATTCATTAGTATTGCCCAAGAAGGCTTTGCTGAATGCTGGGAATCGCTCCTGCCATCTATCAAACGACATAAAGGCCCTTGCATTGCTGCTCTCAATTCCGTTGTACATTGACCAGTTACCCCTGTTCTGACTTACCAACGAGTTGCTTGGGTTGTCTTTGCGCAGTATCGAGCCAAAGTTGCGGTCTACGGCCCACTGAGCTTCGCTCTCGGTGAGGCTGAGAATTACACCACATGAGCCATACTCAGTGCCATTGCCCTTTCCGTCTTGGACATATATTACCACTCCTTTCACACCATTGCGGTCGTAGTAGTCGCCCACGGTGTAGATGCCATCGCGCCCTTTGCCCTCGTCGAGTAGTTTTGTCACACGACTCTTCTCTTTGCTCACATTCCATTCGTGTTCGCGCTCTTTCTTCTCGGCTTCGGCTTTGGCAATGCGCTCACGCTCGGCGCGCTCGGCCTCCTCTTTGGCCTTGCGCTCGGCCTCGGCTTTGGCCCTGCGCTCGGCTTCTATGCGTTCAGCTTCTCTGCGTTTGGCCTCCTCTTTTTCGCGCTTGATGCG
The DNA here is from genome assembly GCA_015059945.1 of Rikenellaceae bacterium. GTDB lineage: Bacteria > Bacteroidota > Bacteroidia > Bacteroidales > Rikenellaceae > Tidjanibacter. The sequence goes on along the minus strand of SUZJ01000004.1, from coordinate 142,443 downwards.
CTCGGCCTCTTCGCGCTGGCGACGCTTCTCATCCTCAATGGCTTTCAGGCGCTTGGCCTTGATAGGGGCGAGCTCTACCTCAAAGAAATCCTCACTCTGGTTGTCCTCTACGACATAGACCTTCTCGATGTGGTCGGCGGGGCAGTCGAGGCTCACAAAATCGAGTGGGTGCTTGCCCTTCATCAGTCGCACAATGTTGTATGCTCCACCCTGCAACAAGGCCACCTCTTCGCCAAACTTCATCATTCGGCAATCCATATCGGGCCTTATGCGCACAATGGCGCCCAGAGCCGAGGGGCGTGCACTGCCGCTACCCAGATAGGGTTTTAGGCGGTTTTCGTTCAGGTCGTTCATGGTGGTCGTAAAGTGCTGACCCGTGAAAATCTCCGAGTATTGGTGCTGCCCGATGTGTGTGCGCAACGAGGCAGGACAGTCGGCAGGGAAGTCGCCAAACTGGCGGTCGATATTGACGGGCACAATGTGCAGATTGTTCTTTACGGCACACTCAATCTCTTTGCGCACCCAGTCCTCGGCATCGGCACAGCGCGACATATAGAGGGGGGTGAGCAGGGCAATAAAGACCTTCGACCCCTCAATGGCATCGATTATGCGCTGGTCGAAACGGCCGTCTTTGAGCTCATCGTGGTCGAGGAATACGGTATAGCCGTAGTTCTCGAGTTTGAGTTGTATCTGTCGGGCATACTCGGCTGCATCTTTGCGTCGGTAGCTGATGAATACATCGTAGTTCATAGTGCGCGGGGGTGTGTAGTGGTGATTATCATAGCAAAGGTAACAATTTGTTGCCTAAATATCAATACCCTCTGTTCCGTTTGGCTCAATGTTTGTGTTTTCTGGGCGCGTTAAGTTCTCTTTTTAGCAACTAAATCAAAAACAAAAAACACTATGCAGAGATTTATCAAAACCGTAGCGGTGGCTCTGGGCCTTACCGCATTTATCTTTTCTATTGGAGTTGTGGTGCCCTCGTGTGGCCGCAAGGGGTGGGACGAGAAGCAGCGCAAAGAGGCTCGCGAGATGCTGCGCCAATGGCGCGATATGGTCTACCTGAGGAGCCTGACCGATATGGAGTTTGCCGTATTTGCCAACGAGGTGACCGACATTCTGGAAGAGCAGTACCCCTCGTATGTCGAGTTTATAGAGATGCCTATGGTGGGCGACAGTGTAGAGGTGGTGGTTGTGGCAGCTATTGTGGCCGACATCAAAGCTGATGCCACCAATATGCGCCACCTATTCCCTTATGACGAACTGGTAAAGAAGGAGGTACTGCCCAAGGGGCTCACCGACCAGCAGCAGAGCGACTTCTACGGCTGCTTTGCCCAAAGGGTTAACAGCATCTACGGCTCGGTGCAGACCTTTGTGTGGGATGTGGTCAATTCGACCATCGACGATGCCATAACCCTGCGCTTGTTGCAAGGCTGCGCTGCCCCATATTGGGAGGTGGATGTTGTGGTCGTAGAGGAATGGGAGAGTTAGCTTGTTATAACACAATTCATTAAGGTCCTTAAAGTCCTTAGAGTCCTTAGAGTCCTTAATGATAAAAAGCCCCTCTTCGGTGGGGCTTTTGTTGTTATTTTGTGGCTACATATAGCAGGTCGAAGCACCTCTCTGTAACGGGCACTACTGCATAGTCGGCCATTGTTATGCCCGTCGTAAGCTCGGTGTTTTGGCTCAGCAGCTTGCGCCTATTTAGGCGGTTGAGCAGGTCGTAGGGTATCTGCAACATCCAGCGGGGTAGGCGGTGCTGGAAATCGAATATATCCCAACGGGCTATGCGCTCTACGCCTTGGCGGTTTTTCTCGTAGTACTCCCACACCTTGTCGTTGCCGGCCACGCCCAACTGCTCTACGCTCTCGAAGTGGCCCGCGAGCAACCGGTCAAACTGCTGGGCGGTGTACTCCCTTACGTGCCAAGGGTTGCGAGTGAGTGACATTGGGGCATTGGGGGTCGATACGATAAACTTGCCCCCCTTGCGCAACACCCTGCTCACCTCGGCCACAAAGGCATCGTCTTGCTTTATGTGCTCAATCACTTGGAACGAGATTACATAGTCGAGGCTCTCCGAGGCAATACCTGCCAGAGGGGGTACGGTCTGCTGCCTAAACTCGACGTTGCTCTGGGCTGTGAGCAGACTCTCATCGGGCCTATGCTTGTCGATAGTCAGAAAGTGGGCCGCTGTGGGGGCAATAATCTCAATGCCGTAGCCGCTACCCGTACCAATCTCCAATACACGGCCACTCACCTGCGAAGCGGCATAGTGATAGGCCAGCAACGAGCGCTGAAAGACATAGTTGTCCGATGCGTCGCGCTGCGAAACTCTCTCGGCTGTTTGTGGCTTCATAGTGGGGCTTGATAGAGTGGTGTTTATATGAGTGTTATGCTGTTGTCGTCGATACGCACCTTGCGCTCTTTGTAGAGGGCACCTGCGGCACGCTTGAAGTTCTTTTTGCTCAGTCCGCACAGGGCTGCAATCTCCTCGGGCGAGGACTTGTCGCCAATGGGCAGCGAGCCACCATTTTTGCTCATCAGGTCGAGCAGTTTGGTCGATGCGCTGTCGGTCTGGTCGCGCCCCTCTTGTTGGAGCATAATGTCAATGCGTCCCTCGTCGCTGATGCGGTGAACGTAGCCCACCAGCTTGTCGCCTACGGCTACGGGACTGAAAATCTGATTGTCGTAAATCATACCCCAGTGGCGGTTGTTGATGACCACTCGGTAGCCCTTCTCCATACGCCTAACTACCAATATATCAACCTGCTCCTTGGGGCGCACAGTAATCTCGCTGTTCGATACATAGGCGTTGAGCTTGGTGGTGGCTACTACTCGGCCGGTCATCTGGTCGCGGTAGAGAACTACGGGATAGCTACGCCCCACCTCGGCCTCGAAGGGCACATTGCGGTTGGGCAGAAAGAGGTCTTTGGCCGTAATGCCCCAGTCGAGAAAAAGGCCGTGAGCATTGCGGTCTACAACCTTCAATACTGCCACCTCTCCCACAATGGCCAATGGCTTCTCGCGAGTGGCGATGAGTCGGTTCTCGGAGTCGTAATATACAAACACCTCGGCCAGATTACCCACTCGGTCGGCGAGCGAAACGTAGCGGTTGGGGAGCAGAATTTCGGTCTGCTCGTCATCTATGAGGTATACTCCGTGTTCGGATATTCGGTTTACCCTGAGGGTGTGGTATTCGCCTGCTGTAAGCATAGTAATTCAATTCTGGCTTTAATTTTGCGCAAAAGTAGCGATTTTCTCACGATAAAATCCTATTTTTGCAGAAATATATTTTCTTTGCACAAATTTGCCCGCCCGATGAAAATAGCACTCTGCCAAATAGATATCCGCTGGAAAAACCCTGCCGCTAATATGGCCCGACTCGAAGAGCTGTTTGACACCTTTGAGGGGGTAGACTTGGCGCTGCTGCCCGAGATGTTTGCTACGGGCTATGCGGTCGATTCGGGTAGTGTGGCCGAGCCCGAAGGGGGCGAGGTGGCCCAATGGATGAGCCGCACGGCCGAGCGCTACGATATGGCGGTGGTGGGTAGTGTGGCCACAGCGGTTAAGGGCAAGATTTACAACCGAATGTATGTTGCTCTGCCCGACGGCCAACTGCTCTGCTACGACAAACGCCATCTCTTTACCTTTGCGGGCGAGCACAACCACTTTTCGCCCGGTGCAGAGCGTATTGTGGTCGAGTGGCGTGGGGCAAAGATTATGCCCTTGGTCTGCTACGATATGCGCTTCCCTGTGTGGAGCTACTTGCCCGGCGAGGTCGATGTGCTGCTCTATTGCGCTTCGTGGGCTGCAAGTAGGGTTAGGGCGTGGGATGCGCTGCTACCTGCCAGGGCTATCGAGAACTCGGCCTATGCAGTGGGCGTAAACCGCGTGGGCAGCGATGCCGACGGAACGCTGTTCAATGGCCACTCGGCTGCTTGGGACTATCGCGGAGCCTGCCTGGCCGATGCAGGCGAGGGCGAGGGAGCGGTGTTTGCCGAGCTGAACATCGAGCGACTACACAACTATCGACAGAGGTTTCCTGCGTGGGCCGATGCCGACAAATTTACATTGAAGTAGAGTGAATACAAAAGATACCATATCAATCATAGGTGCAAGGGTCAATAACCTCAAAAATATCGACCTCGAAATTCCCCGCAACAGCTTGGTAGTTGTTACGGGCTTGTCGGGTAGTGGCAAGTCGTCGCTTGCGTTCGACACCATCTATGCCGAGGGACAGCGCCGCTATATGGAGACACTCTCGGCCTATGCCCGCCAGTTTATGGGGGCTATGGAGAGGCCCGATGTCGATAAGATTGAGGGTTTGAGCCCCGTTGTGGCTATCGAGCAAAAGACCACCAACAAGAATCCACGCTCGACGGTGGGCACCGTCACCGAGATAAACGACTTCCTGCGACTGCTCTATGCGCGTGCTTCGAGGGCCATTTCGCCTGCTACGGGCGAGGAGATGGTACACTACACCGATGACCAAATCATCAGCCTCATAAACCAACACTACGCGGGCCACAAGATTGCTCTGCTGGCACCCGTTGTCAAGGGGCGCAAGGGCCATTACAGAGAGCTCTTCGAGGGTTTCTTGAAGCGTGGCTTTATCTATGCCCGCATTGATGGCGAGGTGATGGAGATGACCTCGGGAATGAAACTCGACCGCTACAAGGCCCACACTATCGAACTGGTTGTCGATAGGCTGATTGTGGGCGAGAGCGGTGCCGAGCGACTGACCAAGAGCCTCAAAGATGCTATGAAGCAGGGCAAGGGTACTATACTGGTCTATGACTATTCGGGCGATGCGGCACGCTATTTCAGCCGACACCTGATGTGCCCCACTACGGGCCTGTCGTTCGATGAGCCCGCTCCACATACCTTTTCGTTCAACTCGCCTCAGGGTGCTTGCCCACATTGTGGAGGTCTGGGCGAGGAGGCTCAGTTCGATATGGATAAGATGCTGCCCGACCGCAATATGTCTATTGCTCAGGGGGCCATTGCTCCACTGGCCAAGCTGAACAACAAGTGGTTCCAATCGGTTATGTCGGGCATTGGGCGTAGGTATGGCTTTACGATTGATGACCCCATAGGGTCGCTCTCGGACGAGGCTCTGGCCGCAGTGCTCTATGGCGACAGCGAGCCCGTGGCGGTAGACCTGCACAAGCTCTACGGAGCGCACGGGGTGCAGATGGCCTCGTGGAATGGTGTGAGCGGCTATATTGAGCGCCACGACGAAGAGGGTGGGCGAGGTACGGGTGCCAAGTGGCTCGGCCAGTTTGTCGAACACGCTCCGTGTAGGGTTTGTCACGGCACAAGGCTCAAAGAGGATGCCCTCTACTTCCGCATTGCGGGCAAGAACATTGCCGAGGTGGCCGATATGAGCATCGAGCAGATGAGGGAGTGGATTGCCACCGTGCCCGACCAGATGAATAGCAAAGAGAGGGCTATTGCCCACGAGATACTCAAAGAGATTGGCGACCGACTGGGCTTCTTGTGCGACGTCGGCTTGGGCTACTTGTCGCTGAGCCGTGCATCTAAGAGCCTTTCGGGTGGCGAAAGCCAGCGCATCAGGCTGGCAACCCAGGTGGGCTCAAAACTGGTGAATGTGCTATACATCCTCGACGAGCCCAGCATTGGCCTGCACCAGAGAGATAACCGCAAACTTATTCGCTCGCTCGAAAACCTCAGAGATGAGGGCAATAGTGTCATTGTCGTTGAGCACGACGAGGAGATGATGCGCGCAGCCGACTGGATAGTTGATATGGGCCCACTGGCGGGCCGTAAGGGTGGCTATGTGGTGGCCCAGGGCGACTACGAGGCGGTTGCCTCGGCCGAGGGCTCGCTGACGGCCGACTACCTGAGCGGTCGCAAGAGCATAGAGGTACCTGCCCAAAGACGACAGAGCAATGGTGGGGCTATAACTATCAGAGGAGCAAGGGGTAACAACCTCAAAGACGTTACGGTGTCGCTGCCCCTGGGTGTTATGGTGTGCGTTACGGGTGTGAGCGGTAGCGGCAAGTCGTCGCTTGTGAACGAAACCCTGCGCCCCTACCTTTCGCGCAAGTTCTACCGCTCGTTTGACCAGATGTTGCCCTGCGAGGCGGTGGAGGGCATCGAGGGCATAGACAAGGTGGTGGTTGTGGACCAGAGCCCCATTGGTCGCTCGCCACGCAGCAATCCTGCAACCTACTCAAACGTATTTGGCGACATACGCAAGCTATTCGAAAAGACTCCCGATGCTCAGGTGAGGGGATTTGGTGCGAGCCGCTTCTCGTTCAATGTGAAGGGCGGTCGCTGCGAGGAGTGCAAGGGCGCAGGTGTGCAGACAATAGAGATGAACTTCCTGCCCGACGTCTACGTAACCTGTAAGGCTTGTGGCGGACACCGCTACAACCGCCAGACGTTGGAGGTTAAGTATAAAGGCAAAAATATAGATGAGGTACTGTCGATGACCATAAACCAAGCTGTTGAGTTCTTCGAGAGTGTGCCTAATATCTATATTAAACTCAAAGCCATTCAGGATGTGGGACTTGGCTACTTGAAGTTGGGCCAAAGCTGTACCACACTGTCGGGTGGCGAGAGCCAGCGCATCAAACTCGCCTCGGAGCTTGCCAAACGCGATACGGGGCGCACCCTGTATATCTTCGACGAGCCCACTACGGGCCTTCACTTTGAGGACATTCGCCAACTGCTGGGTGTGTTCAATAAACTGGTCGATAGGGGCAATAGCGTGGTGATTATTGAGCATAACCTCGATGTCATCAAGTGCGCCGACTGGATAATTGATATGGGCCCCGAGGGTGGTGCTGCGGGAGGCCAGGTGGTTGCCGAGGGTACGCCCGAAGAGGTGGCCCAAGTAGAGAGTAGCTATACCGGCCAATTCCTCAAAGAGATTTTCAAGAACTAAAAAACAAAAAGGCCCTCGGTTTTACGAGAGCCTTTTTGTTTGTGGTGGCGTTATCTACACAGCTTGTTATAGTTGCAGTGGAGCAGGTTGTGGTCGTCGTCGTAGAGGTGCATACCGTTGCCCTTGCAGAATTTCCACACCTTGCAGTTGGCACACTCGCCCTTGCGGGCCCAGCTGCGGTCGCGGAACTCGCCAAAGCCATTCTGCCACACCTCCCACAGGTTATCCTTATATATATTGCCTTGGTCGAAGCCTGCGCGTATGCTCGTACAACCGCTAATAGAGCCGTCAATCTTCACTCCCGCAATGCTCACGCCGGCCATACAGCCAAAGAAGTTATCCCTAACCTCGGACTCATAGTCGCCCAAGAAGCCCTCGCAAGCGTAGTTGCACTTGATTTGCCCCTGTTTGCGAGTTTCGATGATAAACTCCATCAGGCTGCGGTACTGCTCGGGCGAGAGTTGCAGTGCGTCGTTCTCGGCAGCCCTGCCAACGGGAAATATCGTAAAGAGGCGCCAAGCCTTACAGCCCTTATCGATGAGCCACTGGCGGAAGGCGGGCATCGAGTCGATATTGTGGGGCCCTACGCAGGTAACCACGTCATAGACAATGCCTTCGGTGGTGGTCATAACCTCCAGCGCGCGCTCGGCATTGCGCCAGCTCTGTGGGTGGCGACGTATGGCGTTGTGCTGCTCCTCGAAGCCGTCGATAGAGAGGGTGATAGAGCGCATACCCGCAGCTACAAGCGAGCGCATACGCTCCCTTGTGAGCAACATTCCGTTGGTGACCAAGCCCCAAGGGTAGCCGCGCTTATAGAGCTCGCGCCCGACTGATTCGAGGTCTTTGCGACACAGCGCCTCGCCACCCGTGATGACAATCATCACCAAGTGGGGATCGACGTGGGGCGTAACCTGGTCGATGGCTCGCAGGAAATCTTCGGCAGGCATATCGGGCGTGGCCGAGCTGCTACGGCAGTCGCTACCGCAGTGAACGCAATTGAGGTTACAGCGCAGCGTGCACTCCCAGAAAATCTCCCTCAGGGGGTGCTCCTTCTCCAAGTCGGAGCGTATGCCCGAATAGAGATTCAGGGCAAGGCGCTTGCGCAGTCCTATTTTGTTAGGTTTTGTTGCCATAGGTGTTGGGCTTTTCGTATGTGTGGAAAAGATTGGGCTACTCTACAACCTCTACGGGGAGCATCTCCAGGGTGCCGTCGAAGTCGATTACTGACTCTTCGGCGTGTTTGTAGTGGCCATTGTCGAGGCCGTCAATGTCGGCAGCCACAAATCTGGCGTTGCCATCAGAGGTGTGGATGTAAATCTCAAAGTTGCCCCTCTCGTCGGTCAGGGTAGGCTCGATTGAACTGTCCATTTCGGGCACACCATCTGGGGCGCACCAATAGTCGCCTTGGCTTACATATACCTGTATCCCTTTGAGCGGATTGCCCAGTGTGTCAGTTACTTGTCCCTTGAATGTGCGGTCCCAGTACTGGTCGGGAATGTCGGGCTCGACGCCATAGCAAGCGGTGAGCATAGGTGCTGCCGAGAAGCCCAGCAGACCCAATAGAGCGTTCTTTAATCCTCGTTTCATAGGCAGTAGGTGTTATGGGTATGTTTTATACTATTGACGCAAATGAGCGCCAAATAGTTGCACGGGGGTGAAATTTTTTTGTCTAACGTCTAACGTCCAACGACTAACGACTAACAGACCCCTCCGCTGCTCCGCAGCACCTCCCCTAACTTAGGGGAGGGGTTTTTTTACGTTCCCTCTTACTCAAAAGGGGGAGTTGTTGTGAGTGCAGATGACTCTCCCCCTAAGGTAGGGGGAGTGGCCGTAGGCCGAGAGGGTCTGCCAATTTTCAATTTTCAATTTTCAATTCTCCCTTTACTCTTGCGACTCCTCGAAGAATTGCCACAGAGAGTCGCCCACAGGCACGGGGGCCGTAATCCTCACGGGCTCTTTCCTTACGGGGTGCAGGAATTCGACACTACGCGAGTGGAGCGATATGCCACCGCCCTGGTTGCTGCGCTTGGCACCATACTTCAGGTCGCCCTTAATCGGGCAACCCACCTTCGACAACTGGCAGCGAATTTGGTGGTGGCGGCCCGTAATGAGCTCAATCTCCAGCAGTTTATAGTTCTTGCTGCCCCCCAGCATCTTATAGCGCAACTCGGCACGTTTGGCATCGCCCTTCTGCGAGTTGTAGGCTGTGGCCTTGTTGGTCTTGCCGTCGCGGGTGATGTAGTGTACCAGCGTGCCTTCCAACTCCTCGGGAGCCTCCTCGCAGATGGCCCAGTAGCGTTTGTCTATCTTGCGGTCGCGCACCATCTCGTTGAGCCTCACCAGAGCCTTGCTGGTCTTGGCAAAGAGCACTACGCCGCTTACGGGGCGGTCGATGCGGTGAACTACGCCCAGAAAAACATCGCCGGGCTTCTGGTCCCTGACCTTTATGAAGGCCTTAATCTCGTCTTCCAGGCCGGGTGTGCCCTCAGTGTCGGACTGCACCAAGTCGCCCGAGTGTTTGTTTACGGCAATGATGTGGTTGTCTTCGTAGAGTATGTCGTGTTTTGTGAACATAAAAAAGTTGCGGTTTGGGTTTGTTGTGGTTTAGAGTGAGAAGGTGAAGGGCAGCAGGTCACCTGCGCGTTCAACAACGCTGGCCGAGCCGCCACCACTCATAATTACTCGGTAGTCGGCACCCTGACGCTTCTCTACATCGTGCAACACCTGACGGCACTGGCCACAAGGGTAGCACTCCCTCAGGCTGGGCACCGAGGCGATAGCCAGAGCTACGATTTTATCCTCGGGGGTGGTGGCTTGGTGGTGGTAGAGCAGTGTTCGCTCGGCACACAAGCCTGCGGGGTAGACCTCGCTCTCGATGTTGCTGCCCGTAACGATGCGACCACTCTGCAACCTGGCTGCAGCGCCCACTCGGAAGTTCGAGTAGGTGGCAATGGCACTCTGGCAGGCCTGTTGGGCTGCCTCGACCAGCTCGCGCTCATCGGCGGGCATAAGGTCTATAGAGTCGTAGTGGCGATATGCCAATTTCATCTCTCTTTCCATAATTCTAAATCGTTCTCTGTTGTTACTCTATTATTTACGATGTGTTGGTGAGCCTTGTGGCCTACTCCCAGGGCCAGCACCAAGTACGAGCCCTGACGGTGTAGGAGTTACCGTCGATGAGCATCACCTTGCACTTGCCCTTCGAGCTGAAGATGGGGTTGATGTAGTGCATAACAGTCTGGTACTGACCACCCAACACCTCTTTGCCATAGTTGGGGTTGGCGATGTGGTAGTAGACCGCCATACGCACCTGCCACTTGCCCGAAATCTTGCGCAGCGAGGCTTGGGCCAACTGGTCGCCACGACCTACCTTGTCGCCTGCAGTTACACAAATCTCGTCGAGGCGGGTGTACTCGGCATAGGTGCCGTCGTCGTGGAGCACAACAACCCTGTTGTCGCCAGCAAAGTAGACCTCACCTGCGCGAGCAGCGCAAACGGCCGAAGGCTTGGAGGTGGTAAACTCCCAAGCGCAGAAGTCGGCGCTATTGTGGTGCTGGGCAATGCCGTAGGCCAGGGGCGAAAGGTCGTTTACGGCTACAATAGCACCCTTGTCGAGGGGTAGACGATAGACTGCATCGGTCTGGGGTGCTTCGTTCAGAATGGTGAGCTGTGCACTCATCGTGCCAAGCGACAGGCTCAGTAGAGCCACTAACATAAAAATCTTCTTCATCGTTTTATAAGTTTTACTACATTTTCGACGTGGTGGGTGTGGGGGAACATATCCACAGGCTGTACGGCCACAATCTTGTACTGCGCATCCATCAGTGCCAGGTCGCGGGCCTGAGTTGCGGGGTTGCAGCTGACGTAGACAATGCGCTCGGGTGCGGCTCGCAGAATGGTGGCAATGACGTCTTCGTGAACACCTGCGCGAGGTGGATCGAGGATGATTACATCGGGACGACCATTTTCCTCGACAAACTGGTCGTTCATAACATCCTTCATATCGCCGGCGTAGAAGGTGGTGTTGGTTATGCCGTTGATAGCCGAGTTTACTTTGGCATCCTCGATAGCCTCCTCGACATACTCGACACCAACCACTTTGGCCGCCTTGGCTGCCACAAAGTTGGCAATGGTGCCCGTACCTGTGTAGAGGTCATAAACCACCTCGTTACCCGTCAGGTCGGCAAACTCGCGAGCCACCTTGTAGAGCTCGTAGGCCTGATCGGAGTTGGTCTGGTAGAACGACTTGGGGCCCACCTTGAACTTCAACCCCTCCATCTGCTCTACGATGTGGTCGGCACCTGCGTAGACAATGGGCTCGCGGTCGCCCAGCGAGTCGTTCAGCTTGTCGTTAATCATATAAATCAGCGAGCTCACCTGAGGGAAACGCTCTTTGAGGAAGCCCATAACCTTGTCGATGCTCTCGCTATCCTCGTAGGCAAATACCACAATGACCATAATCTGACCCGTCGAGGCGGTGCGGATAATGACGTTGCGCATAAGGCCGCTATGCTGGCGAATGTCGTAGGACTCAAGCCCCTCGCTGATGCAGAACTGGCGCAGCGAGTTGCGAATCTCGTTCGAGGGCTCGGGTTGCAGGTGGCAGCAGTCGATGTCGAGAATCTTGTCGAACATACCCGGAATGTGGAATCCGAGTGCAGGGGTGTCGGTAATTTCCTCGCCTCGGGCCACTTCCTCGTAGGTTTTCCAACGACGTGGAGCAAAGGTGAACTCCAACTTGTTGCGGTAGTGGTCGGTCTTTGCCGAGCCAAGGATGGGACTGATGGCTGGCAGTTCGAGATGACCTATGCGGGTGAGTTGGTCGGCCACTTGCTGCTGCTTGAAGGCGAGCTGCTCGGCGTAGGGCAGGTTTTGCCACTTGCAACCACCGCATACGCCAAAGTGGGCGCAGAATGGGGTGGTGCGCAGGGGCGAAAGTTCGAGATACTCGGTTACGTAGCCCTCCATATAGCGGCGGCGCTTGGTGCGTATCTGCACATTCACAACATCGCCTGGTACGGTCATAGGTACAAAGACCACAATCTCGTTCCACTTGCCCATTGCGTTGCCCTCGGCTGCCAGCGAGGTTATGTGTAGCCCCTCGATGCGGGGGTGTCGGTTTCTTGCCATATCGTTTGTGTTGTGCTATATTAGTCCATAATAATAAAACAAAGATAGTAATTTTCTCGAAAAAATGCCTACTTTTGTAGTAAAATAGCACTTTTGTAGAACTACACGTTTACCCGCTATGATTAAGAGCGCAAAATTTATATTCAACAGCTTTGGCGAGAATACCTACGTCATTTGGGACGAAACGGCCGAGGCTATTATTATTGATGCAGGTTGTTCGACCCCTGCCGAGCAGCAAAAGTTGGCTGGTTTTATTGGCGAGCACAATCTCAAACCCGTTATGGCCGTTTGTACCCACGCACACCCCGACCACGTTGCAGGCGTAGCTTGGGTGCAGGAGCACTACCAGATTCCGCTGGCACTACATAGTGCCGACTTGGCCGTAATTGAGCAGATGGCCTCGTATGGCGCAATGTTTGGCTTTAATATGACGGGGCTCAAAGCCGACATAGACTTGGCCGAGCAGAAGAGCATCTCGTTTGGTCAGACTACGGCCGAGGTTATCCACACCCCTGGGCACTCGCCCGGTGGCATCTGTTTGTACTTCGACCAGAGTGGGGTAGTGGTTGCCGGCGATACCCTCTTTGCAGGCAGTATTGGCCGTAGCGACCTGCCTGGTGGCGACTACGACCAGCTAATGGATAGCATTGTGAACAAACTGCTGCCCCTGGGTGGCGGAGTGAGGGTGCTGTGTGGCCACGGTGGCGAAACAACCATTGCCCAAGAGGCTGGCAGCAACCCCTTTATTACCGAGGTGATAAATGGCGGATTTAACAAACCCTACGAAGAGTAAAACATTGTAACGATAGATGTTATGAGAATAGATATTTTGACCGTTGTGCCCGAGCTTTTGACCTCGCCCCTCAACCAGTCTATACTGCGACGTGCGCAGGAGAAGGGGCTGGCCGAGATAGTGGTACACAACATTAGGGATTACACCCTCTCGAAACACGGCCAAGTGGATGACTACCCCTTTGGTGGCGAGGCGGGTATGGTTATGATGATTGAGCCCGTCTATCGCCTTATCGAAAAGCTCAAGAGCGAACGCCATTACGACGAGATTATCTTCACCTCGCCCGATGGCATTACCTACAATCAGCAAGAGGCCAACAGGCTCTCAACACTGGGCAACATAATCATTCTGTGTGGCCACTACAAAGGCATTGACTACCGTATCCGCGAGCACCTGATTACTCGCGAGATTTCGGTGGGCGACTATGTGCTTACGGGTGGCGAGCTGGCTGCTGCCATTATTGCCGATAGTGTGGTTAGGCTACTGCCTGGGGCTATTGGCGATGAGGAGTCGGCCCTGACCGATTCGTTCCAAGACAATCTGTTGGCACCGCCTATCTACACCCGCCCTGCCGAGTTTAACGGCTGGAAGGTGCCCGAGGTGCTGCTGAGTGGTAACTTTGCCAAGATTGAGGCGTGGCGCGAGGAACAAGCCTACGAGCGTACACGAGCCCTGCGCCCCGACCTGTTGGAAGAGTAAAAGGTAATTCTCAATTTTCAATTTTCAATTCTCAATTCTCAATTCTCAATTCTCAATTCCTCAATGAGATACTATTTGATTGCAGGCGAGGCGAGTGGCGATTTGCACGGCTCGAACTTGATGAAGGGCATCCAGAAGGCCGACCCCGAGGCGCAATTCCGCTTTTGGGGTGGCGACCGTATGGCCGAGGTGGGCGGCAAGGACAATCTGGCCAAACACTACCGCCAGACCTCGTTCTTTGGGGTGTCGGATGTGCTCAAACACCTGCGCACGATATTCAATCAACTGGGTGAGTGTCAGCGCGATGTCGATGCCTTTGGGCCCGACGTGTTGATACTGATTGACTACCCCGGGTTTAACTTCAAGATGGCCAAGTATGCCCACCAAAAGGGTATAAAGACTTTTTACTACATCTCGCCCAAGGTGTGGGCCTGGAAGGAGCACCGCGTGGAGCGCATACGCAGGTGGGTAGACAAGCTGTTCATAATCTTCCCCTTTGAGATTGAATACTTCCGCGGCAAGGGCATCGAGGCTATCTACGAGGGTAACCCCATTATGGACTCGATAACCCAGACTCTGGCCGAGGTGGAGAGCGAGGAGCAATTCCGCAGGGCAAATGGTTTGGGCAACAAGCCGCTGGTGGCTCTGTTGGCGGGTAGTCGCAAGAACGAGATAAAGAAAAATCTGCCCTTTATGGTGGCTCTGGCGCAGAGTATGCCCCAGTGGGAGTTTGTGGTGGCAGGAGTGTCGTGGCTCGATGACGAGCTATATGATAAGTACCTAAAAGGTAGTGGAATAAAGAGGGTGACCGACCAGACCTACGGGCTGTTGCGTTATAGTGCTGCGGCGGTGGTCTGCTCGGGTACGGCTACGTTGGAAACAGCCCTCATAGGCACCCCCGAGGTGGTATGCTACCGTATGGATGAGTTCTCGTACAGGGTGGCAAGGGCCTTTGTGAAGATTAAGTGGATTTCGCTGGTAAACATCATTATGCAGCGTACCGTTGTGAGGGAGCTCATTCAGCACGATATGACTGTCGAAAACGCCTCGCAAGAGCTCACAGCCATTGTCGAGGGCGGTGCCAAGCACCAGCAGATGAAGGCCGACTATGCTGCTCTGGCCGAGGTGGTTGGCGGTGCAGGCGTGTCGGACAGGTTCGCACGTCGTATGGTGGATTTGTTGAAGAAAACCGAGTAGAGTTATGAAGATTATATGTATAGGGCGCAACTACGTAGACCACATAAAGGAGTTCGACAATGGCGAACCCACCCAAGAGCCCATATTTTTCCTGAAACCCGACACCGCATTGTTGCGCAACAACGATGCCTTCTATATCCCCAAGTTCTCGGAGCAGGTGGACTACGAAACCGAGCTGGTGGTGAAGATTAACCGCGTAGGTAAGTGTATCGAAGAGCGCTTTGCACACCGCTACTACGATGAGGTAGGGCTGGGTATTGACTTTACCGCTCGCGACTTGCAGCGCAAGGCTATGGCCGCAGGGTTGCCTTGGGAGATGGCAAAGGGGTTTGACCACTCGGCAGCCATTTCGCCACGCTTCTTGTCGCTGACCGAGCTGGGCAAGAGGATAGAGGAGTTGCGATTTGAGATGACCATCAACGATCAAGTGCGCCAAGTGGGCGAGCCGAGGCTGATGATACACTCGGTCGATAAGATTATCAGCTATGTGTCGCGCTTTATGACTCTGAAAATGGGTGACCTTATTTATACGGGTACCCCTTCGGGCGTCGGGCCCGTGAAGAAGGGCGACGTGTTGAGGGCCTCGTTGGAGGGCGAGGAGTTGTTGAACTTTGATATTCGATAAGTTGGGCCTATGTTGCTGAAAGATAAGCTAAAAGGCCGCAGGTTGCTGTTGGCAAGCAAGTCGCCACGTCGCAGTCAGCTGATGAGGGATTGCGGATTGGAGTTTGAGGTGGTCGATGGCCGCGAGGCCGAGGAGGTATATCCCCCCGAACTGGCAGTGGAGCAGGTGGCCGAGTATCTGTCGCGGCTCAAAAGCGATGCCTATGCCGATGTGCTGACCACTGGCGATGTGCTCATAACGGCCGATACGGTGGTTGTGGCAGGAGGTGAGATACTTGGCAAACCCACCGACCGAGCCGATGCCGAGCGTATGTTGGGACTGCTGTCGGGTGCCGAGCATACGGTCATTACGGGTGTTACGCTGCGCACGACCGATGGGTGTGAGAGCTTTTCGTGTTCATCGCGTGTGAGGTTCCGCACCATCGAGCCCGATGAGGTGGCCTACTACCTCGATACCTACCGCCCCTACGACAAGGCGGGTGCATACGGCATACAGGAGTGGATAGGCTATGTGGCTATTGAGGGCATCGAAGGGTCGTTCTACAATGTGATGGGACTGCCCGTGCAGATGCTCTACGTAAGACTTAAAGAATTTATTTAACGTAACTAATAAAACCAATTGACTATGAAGAAACTACTGACCACAGCTGTTGCACTATGTGCAGCGTTGTCGATGGCCATTGCCGATGAGGGTATGTGGCTGCCCTGCCTGATTGGCGAGCGCATTGATGATATGCGAGCCAAGGGTTTTGAACTTACGGCCGAGGATATTTACAGTGTCAATCAAGCCGCTCTGAAAGATGCCATTGTGCTCTTTGGGCGTGGCTGCACGGGCGAGCTTGTGTCGGCCGAGGGACTGCTGCTCACCAACCACCACTGCGGCTACGGCCAGATACAGAGCCACAGCAGCGTAGAGCACGACTACCTGACCAACGGCTTCTGGGCTATGAATAGGGCCGAGGAGTTGCCCAACCCCGGACTGACCGTATCGTTCTTGGTGAGGATGGAGGATGTGACCGACCAGATTGCCGCAGGTGCCAAGCCCGAGGATATCCGCACCGCAGCAGCCGAGGGTGGCAAGTACTCGACAGCCATCGAGAGCCTCTACTACAACAACAAGTACTATCTGTTTGTATATCAGGTCTATCGCGATGTTCGACTGGTGGCTGCTCCCCCTTCGAGCATTGGCAAGTTTGGTGGCGACACCGACAACTGGATGTGGCCACGTCATACGGGCGACTTCTCGGTATTCCGCATCTATGCCGACAAGGACAATCAGCCCGCCGACTACGCGAAAGACAACGTGCCCTACACCCCCAAGCGCCACTTCACAATCTCGACCAAGGGTGCCGAGGAGGGTGATTTTACCTTCGTTTACGGCTTCCCCGGTACTACTCGCGAGTATGTTACGAGCGACTTTGTAGACTACACGCTCAACCACTCAAACCCCGCAAAGATACGTCTGCGCACCAAGCGACTCGACATCATTACCGCAGCCCAAGAGGCCGACCCCGCAGTGCGCATTATGTACGCCTCTAAGCACGCCTCGATTGCCAACGCTTGGAAGAAGTGGCAGGGCGAGAGTTTGGGCCTTGCAAGGCGTAAAACTGTGGAGAAAAAGCTCGCCTATGAGGCCGAGTTTGAGCAGTGGGCCGCAGGTAGCGAATATGAGGGAATAACCCGCAAGTTGCACGACAAATACAGCGCTCTGCTACCCTATGCAGTGGCACGTGACTACTTCAATGAGGCTGTCTATGCCATTGAGCTTGTGGGCTTTGCAGGTCGTGTGGACAAGCTCTCGGAAGCCAACTACAAAGACTACTCGCCCGCAATTGACAAGGCCGTTGCTGTGGAGATGTTCAAGGACTTTAACCACAATGTGGCCCCCGAGTTTGTGCCCCAGTGGTACACCGCCAAGCTGAACGAGTGTGGCTCGGAGGAGGCTCTGGTCGAGTGGCTCTTTGGTCAGTCGGCTCTGGCATCGAAAGAGAGTTTTGCAGCGGTAGTGGCCGAGGGGGGCAACTTCGATGAGGACCCCGCGGTGCTGCTGCGCAAGGCATTTGATGAGGTGGCTCGCACGATGATTGCACCCCACTACACCAGCCTCAATCGCGAGATTACCGAGCTCTACAATGTATATATGCGTGGTCAGATGGCCCACCAGAGCAACCGCACCTTCTATCCAGATGCCAACCTCACGCTGCGTGTGGCCTACGGCTCGGTGGCAGGCTATCAGGCTGCCGATGGCGTTTATCACCTGCCCTATACCACCATCGACGGCATTATCGAGAAGGACAACCCAGAGATTTACGACTACGACATCCCCCAGAGCTTGCGCGACATCTACGCCTCGAAGGACTATGGTCGTTGGGGCATTGAGCGAGATGGCAAGCTGACTCTGCCCGTGGCGTTCTTGGCCAAGAACCACACTACGGGTGGCAACAGCGGTAGCCCCATTCTGAACAGCAAGGGCCAACTGCTCGGTATCAACTTCGACCGCACCTGGCTCAGTACAATGAGCGACCTCGACTACGATGCCGACATCTGTCGCAACATCTCGGTAGATATTCGCTACGTGCTGTTTGTGATAGACAAGATTGGTGGCGCAGGCTACCTGATAGATGAGATGACACTCGATTGATAATAAAAACTCTCCCGAAACCTCGGGAGAGTTTTTATTTGACAATAGACTTTAAGGTCATTAAGGCCCTTAAATAATTCTCAATTGACCAAGCTGACGCTTGCTCTAAAATGCTCCTGCTCGGCATAGCTTGCAAGCAATCTCTGCTCTCGCTTACTCGCATTTGCCTCAATTCTCAATTCTCTGCCTGTGTGCCATACGGCGCCAATTGACAAAGCCGTAGATGTCGTTGGCTAAGAACATTACAAAGCAGAATATCATTGGCACATAGCTGGGATTATCTATCGAGGCCATAATCCACAATACTATCAGCACCACATCATTAGCAGCATAACCCAGAGCGTACCAAGGGCTGCGTAGGTAGGTGAGCGCAACGGCCACAAAACTCGTTGTTACCGATATGGTACTTACCACCAGATTGGCTGTGCCCAAGGCTAGGAGTATGAAGTAGAAAAGCATCGTAACGGCCACCGTAAACACCGTAAGCCAAGCCACCTGGCGGCCCGTAATGCGGGCAACCTCTACCTCAGCACTCTCCTTATAGGGGTGGCGGGCCCACGACACCAGTGCCACAACCGCCATCGGGGCAGTCATACCAACATAGGTGAGCACCTCGCCATAGTAGGCATAGAGGAACGACACAACCCCATAGAAGCACGAAAATATGATGGTGAGCACTTGGCCCAGCAACATACCTTTGGCAATGAAAATGAGGGCCGTAACGCCTATGACCGAGGTTGTGAGCGTAAGGTAGTCGGGCGAGGGGGTGAGCAAAAATGAGCCTACAACCACCACCAGCGACACTATCCACAGCCACCACTCAAAGCGGCTCAACTGGCCAAACGACTCGCGGATGCTGAATTTCATAGCTTGTTAGTTAGAGAGTGGCTTATTTGTTGGCCTTGCGAGCGTAGTCAATCAGTGCCGCAGGGATATGGCAGTAGCCCAGTGGGTTTTTAATCAGATAGTCTTGGTGGTACTCCTCGGCAGGGTAGAAGTTTACCAGGCGGGTGAGCTCTACTGCCAAGGGGGCTCCTACGCTTTGGGCTACCTCGTCATAGACCTTGCGCAGGGTGGGCAGGTCGGCCTCGGAGGTGTAGTAAATGCCTGTGCGATAGCGTGTGCCACAATCGCCGCCCTGCTTGTTCAGCGAGGTGGGGTCGATAGAGTCGAAGTAGAGCCTGACGAGTGTTTCGAGCCCCAACTCCGAGGGGTTGTACTCAACTCTCACGCACTCGGCAAAGCCCGTAGTGTCGGTGTAGACCTCTTCGTAGGTGGGATTGTCGATGTGGCCATTGGCGTAGCCCGCCGATGTGGCCACCACGCCACGAATCTGGCGAATATAGTGTTGGGTGCCCCAAAAGCACCCTCCTGCCAAGTAAATCTCGCTTGTCATACGTAAGGCTGTGTTTAGATGCTGTTTGTTGGGCTGTCGGGCTGTTGCTGTGCGGGGGCAGGGCTCTCGAAGCCACCCGGGGCGGGATGGTTGTAGCGCTGCTCGATGGTCTGCTGGTCTTTGATGGCCTGCTCGTAGCCGGCCCTATATCCTCGGCTTTGACCAATGGAGCTGATATACAGCACAGCCAACACTATGAGTACTATGCGGTAGATGCGCTTGGTCTTTGGGGGCATAACCTGCCAAGCGTACTTGATGCGCCCGATGAACGCCCTTGTGCCCTCTTTGATGCGCTGCCACAACTGGCTGGGCGAGGGGATAGAACGACCGCCATTACTACGGGTTGAGTGGCTGCGGGCAGGGCGAGCCTTTACGACTTTGAGGTTCTTGACCTTTACGGCTATGGTCTTGCTATCTTTGTGAACTCCGCAGGCGCGAGTGAGTGTCAAGGTCATCTTGCCCTTTGACTTCTCGACCATAAGGGCTCGGCTGCCACTATCGGCCAGTTGGAGTATGTAGGTGCGGTAGCCATTTTCAACTTTGAGGGCTACGCTGTCGGGCACTCCGCAGTCCCAACTGACGTTGATAACCTCGCCCTCGGTGGCACTCTGGCGGTCGGTGCTGAATTGGATATTATTCTGTTTCATAGTCTGTTAAGTTGGTCTAATCGAACGACTGCATACCACTCTGCGAAATCTTGATGATACGCTGGTAGTCGTGGGGCGTGAGCTCCATAAAGAAGTAGTGGATGGGGTCTACCCTCATACCGTTGAACCTCACTTCGTAGTGCAAGTGGGGCGAGAGCGACAAGCCACTATTGCCCGTAAGGCCTATAATGTCGCCTCGGCGCACCTTCTGGCCCTTCTTTACATCAATACGGCTCAGGTGGCTGTACTGGGTTTCGTAGCCCCCACCGTGGTTGATGATGATTGTTCGGCCCGAGGTGGTCTTGCGAGTCTTGACCTCCTTGACTGTGCCGTCGGCTGTGGCAAACACGCGTGAGCCCGTAGGTACGGTGTAGTCAACGCCCTGATGGGCCACAAGGCTTTTGTAGAACGGGTGTATCAGCATACCATAGGGGGCCGTCAGCAGGGTGAGCTCTTTGTTCAGTACGGGCTGAATGGCGGGTATGTTGTTGGCCTTGCTACCGAGGCTGTCAGAGGCGGCACCTATGCGCTCGAAGAGGCGGGCCAAGTGGTGCTCGTTGCGCTCCAAACCACTCATACGCTCGTTCAGCTCGCGGTACAACTCGCTCTCGCTCATCTGGCTCAGGCGGTCGTAGTTGTCCCAGCGCTGCTCGGAGGCACTGTCGTCGAAGTCGTAGGGCTCGGACTCGAATAGTATGCGAAATACGTTCTTGTCCCTCTCGATTACGTTGTCGAGCACCTGCTCAACAGTGTCGTAGCGCATCTCAAGGCGTGCAAACTCGGCCTCCAACTCGTCGTTCTGGCCACGCAAGCGGTGCTGCTCGGGGGTGTCGAACAGGGTAAAGAGCAGGTAGAAGCCCGCAAGCATAAGGGCAAATACCGCAACATTACCCAGCAGGCAACGCACAGCGGCCCAAATGCGGCTGCTGCGACTGATGCTCGGTGGATATTGTGTAAATCGTTTGCCCATAGTCTGTTATGTTGTGTGCTGTGTTACTCTTGTGTGAGGCTCTCGTTATTGCTATCGAGGGTTTCGAAGGTGGTAGCCTTGGCCGACTCGATTATGCGCTCAAACTCCTCTTCGCTCATATCGCGGCGGAAGTAGTTGATGGGATCGACGTTGTTGCCCATATAGATAACCTCGTAGTGCAGGTGAGGGCCCGTAGAGCCACCCGTAGAGCCCATATAGCCAATCAATTCGCCACGCTTGACCTCTTGGCCAACCTTAACCAGGCGCTCGCTCAGGTGGGCATAGCGGGTTTTATAGCCAAAGCCGTGGTCGATTACCAACATTTGACCGTAGCCCTTGCGGCGCAAGCCCTTTTCGGAGTGTACCACCTTGCCGTTGCCAGTGGCGTAGATGGGGTTGCCCTTGCGACCTCCAAAGTCTATGCCCTTGTGCATAATGTAGCGCTTATAGATGGGGTGCAACCTACGGCCATAGGCACCAATGGGGCCTTTGAGGTCCTTCTTGTTGATAGGCCAAATGGCGGGAATCGAGGCTGCCATCTTCTCCTTGTCCTTCGAGAGCACCTGCAAGTCGTCGAGCGAAATGCTCTGGCGGTAGAGTAGGCGGGTCTGCTCGTCGAGCGAGAGCCACAAATCTCGGGCAGGGCTCTGGTAATCTTCGGCAAACTGGCCGTAGAAGCCCTCGCCAAAGGGGGTATAGATGCCCGCAAGCGAGAGCGTGTCGGCACCAAACAGAGGGCGGTAGACGTCGTTATCCCTCTGGCGCAGTTCGGCCACCTTGGAGCCCAAGTTGCCCACTTTGGCCGAGAGTATGTCGTACTGGTGGGCTACCTCGCGAGTGGTGCGCTCGATGGCTCGGGTCTTGGGCGAATAGTACTCGTACGAGTAGACTATATTGACCACCGCAGCAGCAATAAAAAAGAGCAACAGACGTCTTACAAGCAGGTAGCGCCCCAAGCGTTCGGGACGTCTGACGGGCTCGTAGGCGAGTGTCGTAGGGTTGAATTTGTACTCTTTTTTGGTCATTTGGGGCAGTTATGTTACATTTTGGTTAAAAAACGGCTCTACGGGGGACAAAATTATAGTAAAATGTGTAAATTTGCAACCGCTTGAAAAACGAGTTTAATTAAGAATTAGTATATAGAACAAGACAAATTATGATGACATCGAACGAAATCAGGGCAAAGTTTCTCGAATTCTTTGCATCGAAGGGACACACCATTGTGCCCTCGGCCCCTATGGTCGTAAAGAACGACCCAACGCTTATGTTTACCAACGCTGGTATGAACCAGTTTAAGGATATCATTCTGGGCAACACCACAGCCAAGTACAACCGCGCAGCCGATACCCAAAAGTGTCTGCGTGTGTCGGGTAAGCACAACGACCTCGAAGAGGTGGGCCACGATACCTATCACCACACTATGTTCGAGATGCTGGGCAACTGGTCGTTTGGCGACTACTTCAAGAAAGAGGCTATCGACTGGGCTTGGGAGCTGCTGACCGAGGTCTACAAGATGCCCAAAGAGAGGCTCTACGCTACCGTATTTGAGGGTGCCCCCGAGGATGGTGTGCCTATGGACCAAGAGGCATTTGACTACTGGAAGCAGTATCTGCCCGAGGACCACATCATCTTGGGCAACAAGCACGACAACTTCTGGGAGATGGGCGAGACTGGCCCCTGCGGCCCTTGCAGCGAGATACACTTCGACCTGCGTAGCGACGAGGAGCGTGCAGCCAAGTCGGGCCGCGAAATGGTAAATATGGGCCACCACTTGGTGATTGAGATTTGGAATCTGGTGTTTATGCAGTTCAACCGCAAGGCCAATGGCTCGCTCGAACCTCTGCCCCACAAACACATCGATACCGGTATGGGCTTTGAGCGTCTGTGTATGGTGCTCCAAAACAAGCAGAGCAACTACGATACCGACGTATTCCAGACTCGCATCAGCGAGATTGCAGCTCTGGCAGGTAAGCGCTATGGCGACGACGAGAAGGCCGATATTGCTATGAGGGTTATTGCCGACCACTTGCGCACCATCTCGTTCTCGATTGCCGATGGTCAGCTGCCAAGCAATGTTAAGGCAGGCTATGTTATACGTCGCATCTTGCGTCGTGCAGTGCGTTACGGCTACACCTACTTGGGTTTCAACGAGCCCTTTATCTGCAAGCTTGTGCCCGGTCTGGTAGAGCAGATGGGTGGTCAGTTCCCCGAGCTGAAGGCCCAGCAGACTCTTATCACCAGCGTTATCTGCGAGGAGGAGACCGCATTTCTGAAAACTCTGGCTACGGGTATCAACCTCTTGGAGGGTGTGATGAGCAAGAGTCGTGCTGCGGGCAAGAGCACCATCGACGGCAAGTCGGCATTTACGCTCTACGACACCTACGGATTCCCCATCGACCTGACCGAGCTGATTGCTAAAGAGAACGGTATGACCGTAGACTTGGAGGCCTTTGAGGTTGAGTTGCAGGCTCAGAAGGCCCGCTCGCGCAATGCTGCAGCTGTGGAGAACGACGACTGGGTAGAGTTGGTGGCTGGCGCTTCGACCGAGTTTGTGGGCTACGACACCCTCACCGCCGATGTGAAGATTGTTCGCTACCGCAAGGTTACTACCAAGGGCAAAACCCTCTATCAGCTCGTGTTTGACCAAACCCCATTCTACGCCAATAGCGGTGGTCAGGTGGGCGACAATGGTACTATCGAGGCCGAGGGCAAAACCATCAGGGTGGTAGACACCATCAAGGAGAATGGTCTGCCAATACACGTTGTGGCCGAGTTGCCCGAGAATGTAGAGGCTACCTTCAAGGCCGTAGTGAACGAGGAGGATAGGCTTGCTTCGGCTCGCCACCACTCGGTTACCCACTTGATGCACAAGGCTCTGCGCCAGGTGCTGGGCAGCCACGTCGAGCAGAAGGGCTCGCTCGTATGTCCCGACTATCTGCGTTTTGACTTCTCGCACTTCCAGAAGGTTAGTGACGAGGAGTTGCGACTGGTTGAGTGTGAGGTGAACCGTATGATTAGGGCCGACTACCCCCTGGAGGAGAATCGCGAGGCTACCATCGAGGAGGCTCAGGCAGCAGGTGCTATGATGCTCTTTGGCGAAAAGTATGGCGACAAGGTGAGGATGGTACGCTTTGGCGAGTCGGTGGAGTTGTGCGGTGGTACCCACGTGGGCGCTACGGGCCAGATTGGTATGTTCAAGATTGTGGCTGAGAGCGCTATTTCGGCTGGCGTAAGGCGTATAGAGGCTATCGCTGGTGGCGTGGTCGAGAACGCCTACTACAAGTTGGAGGAGGCTATGAAAGAGTTGCAGAAACAGCTCGGCTCGCCCGTAGTGTTGCAGGCCGTCAAGAAGATGATGGACGACAATGCCGAGTTGCGCAAAGAGATTGAGGGCTTCCGTACCCAGAGGGCTCGCCAGTTGGCTGAGACTCTTGGCAATGTTATTGCAGCGGGCAATGTGAAGGTGCTCAGCAAGGTGATTGATATGCCCGTAGACACCGTCAAGGATGCCGTATATGCTCTGCGCACTCAGCACCCCGAGGTGGCTATCGTACTGGGTAGCCGCGAGGGTGGCAAACCTATGTTGGCCGTAGCCGTGGGAGATGCTCTGGTGGCAAAGGGTGTTAAGGCTGGCGAGATTGTGCGCGAGGCTGCCAAGCTGATGCAGGGTGGTGGTGGCGGTCAGCCCTTCTATGCTACCGCAGGTGGCAAAAACCCCGAGGGACTCGAAAAAGCTATTGCAGCTGCCGAGGAGATGATATTGGCCAAGTTGCAGTAGGGTAGGCCACTCGACCGAATAAAATTATTGATAAACCAACAAGATTTATAATACACAAAAGATATGGCACAGCAGAAAGTTCTATTGATGATACTGGATGGTTGGGGCAAAGGCAACCACACCAAATCAGACGTTATTTATACCGCACAGCCCGAGTTTATCAACTCGCTCACAGAGCGCTATCCCAATGCCGAGCTGCGCACCGATGGCGAAAACGTAGGCCTGCCCGAAGGTCAGATGGGTAACTCGGAGGTGGGACACCTCAACATTGGCGCAGGTAGGGTGGTCTACCAAGACTTGGTGAAGATTAACCGCGCTTGCAGGGACAACTCCATTCTGGAAAATGCCGAGGTGAAGGCAGCATTTGAGTATGCCGTAAAAGAGGGCAAAAAGGTACACTTTATGGGCCTTGTGAGCGATGGCGGTGTGCACAGCCAGCAGTCGCACCTGCACAAGCTCTTCGATATTGCCAAAGAGTATGGCATTGCCGATAGAGCCTACGTACACTGCTTTATGGATGGTCGCGACACCGACCCCCAGAGCGGTAAAGGTTTCATCGAGGCTTTGGAGGCACACTTGGCTCAGAGCGGTGGACACATTGCATCTATCATCGGTCGCTACTATGCTATGGACCGCGACAAACGCTGGGAGAGGGTTAAGGTGGCCTATGACCAGATTGTAAAGGGCGTGGGCAAGCACGCGACCAATATGGTAGAGGCCGTGGCAGAGAGCTATGCCGAGGGCATTACCGACGAGTTTATCAAACCCATCGTGGCCGTAGACCAGAACGACCAGCCCATTGGCCTCATCGAGGAGGGCGATATGGTCATCTTCTTCAACTTCCGCAACGACAGGGCCAAGGAGCTCACCATAGTTCTCACCCAGCAGGATATGCCCGAGGAGGGTATGCACACCCTGCCCCTGTACTACTGCTGTATGACCCCCTATGATGCCAAGTTCGAGGGACTGCACATTCTGTTCGACAAGGAGAACGTAAACAATACCATTGGCGAGTATGTGTCGTCGCTGGGACTGAGCCAGTTGCGCATTGCCGAGACCGAAAAGTATGCCCACGTTACCTTCTTCCTCAATGGCGGTAGGGAGGCCGAGTTTGAGGGCGAAAGCCGTATCTTGGTGCCCTCGCCCAAGGTTGCTACCTACGACTTGCAGCCCGAAATGAGCGCACCCGAGGTGGCCGAAAAGCTGGTCGAGGAGCTCAAAAAGCAAAAGTACGACTTCATTGCTCTGAACTTTGCCAATGGCGATATGGTTGGTCACACGGGCGTGTGGGATGCTATCTACAAGGCCGTAAAGACCGTAGACAAGTGCGTTAATGACGTGGTTACCACCGCAGTAGCCAATGGCTATGAGGTGGTGATGATTGCCGACCACGGCAACGCCGACAACGCTGTAAACGAGGATGGCTCGCCCAATACGGCCCACTCGCTCAACCCCGTGCCCATTGTGGTAGTGTCGGATAGGGTAGCGAGCGTAGAGAATGGTGTGCTGGCCGACGTGGCTCCTACGGTGCTCAAACTTATGGGCCTTGCCCAACCTGCCGAGATGACCGGCAAAGCACTGGTGGAGTTTAAGTAATTCAAAATTATTTTAGGTCGGTTTCGACCAAAAAGCAAAGGGACTCGCTCTTTCGAGGGTGGGTCCTTTGTTTTTTTGTCCAACGTCTAACCGACCTAAGTCAGACACACGCCCCCCCTCTAACTTAGAGGGGGAAATCCCTAAGGCCCTTAAAGAAATAGACCTCCTCGGTTGCTACGCAACCACTCCCCCTAACTCAGGGGGAGTGTGGTTGTGGGGAGCCCAGAGGGAGAGTGGTAGTGGAGCGGGGGATATCCACAATCAACCTACTATCCACGACTACTCCTCCCCTAAGTTAGGGGAGGTGCCCCAAAGGGGCGGAGAGGTCTGTAATAATGACTTAGGTCGGTTTGAGCAAGCTGACGCTTGCTCTAAAATGCCCTGCTCGGCATAGTCTGCAAGCAGCCTCTGCCCTCGCTTACTCGCATTTGCGACGTTAGACCAAAAGAAAACAAGGGGGCTCACCGTCAGTGGTGTGCCCCCTCTCCTTTTGAAGTTTTAAGGGTCAAAGGTCTGGTAATTCTTACTCCTTTGCGCCTGATGAATTACTCGGCTTTGTGCACGAGCTCGATAATCTCGCCGCCGTGACGGATAGCCTCCTCATTTGCGGGGAGGGTTTTCCAAGCACGCTCGGGCAGAGATTTCTTCAAACCCACCTTTACATACTCCATATCCACAATGGGGCACACTTTCAGGTAGCCACCCAAAATCATTGTGTTGAAGAGGCGTGAGTTACCCATCTTGGCACACTCTTCGGTGGCGTTGATGGTATAGATGTTGATGTCCTTACGGGTGGGGTGGTGAGTGATACCATTGGTATCGTAGATGAGGTTACCACCGGGGCGCACACTCTGCTCAAACTTGTCCAAGCTCTGCTGGTTGAGCACAATAACGGTGTCGCAAGTCTGCACGATAGGCGAGCTGACGGGTTTGTCGCTCACTACCACAGTTACGTTGGCGGTACCACCACGCATCTCGGGGCCATAGCTGGGCAGCCAGCTAACCTCGTAACCCTGCAACATACCCGAGTAGGCCAAAATTTTACCGGTCGAGAGAACGCCCTGTCCTCCGAAACCTGCAATAATCAATTCCTGTTTCATATCTCTGTAACGTATTTACGGTGTGAGGGTTATTCGTTTTTGATATCTCCCAGAGGATACTCTTTCACCAAGTTCTCCTCCATCCACTGGTTAGCAGCTACGGGGCTCATCTTCCAACCGCTGTTGCAGGTAGCAACAAACTCTACGAATGACAAACCTTTCTTGGCCATCGAGTTCTCCAAAGCCTTGCGGATAGCCTTTTTGGCCTTGCGCACTGCTGCGGGGGTGTGAACGCTCTGGCGTGTAACGTAGCAAACACCGGGCAACTGGCATACAAAGTCAGCAACCTTGTAGGGGTAGCCGTGCAACTGAGGGTCACGACCGTAGGGGCAGGTAGCGGTCTTCATACCTATGAGGGTGTTGGGCGACATCTGACCACCTGTCATACCATAGATAGCGTTGTTTACATAGAATACTGCGATGCTCTCGCCACGGTTGCAGACGTGGATACTCTCGGCGGTACCGATAGCAGCCAAGTCGCCATCGCCCTGATAGGTGAACACCACCTTGTCGGGATAGAGCCTGTGTGCAGCGGTAGCCACAGCAGCAGCCCTACCGTGGGCAGCCTGAATCCAGTCGATGTGCAGATAGTTGTATGCAAATACCGAGCAGCCTACGGGCGAAACGCCAATGGTTTTCTCCTGAATACCCATCTCGTCGATAACCTCTGCGATGAGTTTGTGGATAGTACCGTGGCTACAACCTGGGCAGTAGTGCATAACCTTGTCGGTGAGCACTGGGGTTTTTGAATAAACCAAATTCTCTTTGGTTTTCTCTACGATATATTCTGCCATAGTGCGTTACTTTTTAATAATTTTGTTCAACAATGCCTCATAGACTTGGTCGGGGGTATAGACTGCGCCACCTGTGCGACCATAGTGCTCTACGGCCACTGCGCCGTTTACTGCCAGCCTTACATCCTCTACCATCTGTCCCATATTCAACTCGGCAACCAATACGCCTTTGGTTTTTGCTGCCACCTCGGCAATCTTCTTACTGGGGAAGGGCCACAGGGTGATGGGGCGGATAAGGCCCACCTTGTAACCGTTCTGGCGAGCAATCGAGATAGTCTCTTTGCAGATACGGGCCGACGAGCCGAAGGCTACAATCAGATAGTCGGCATCCTCGCACATATACTCCTCGTAGCGTACCTCCTCGGCCTCGCAACGTGCGTATTTCTCAAAAATCTTGTAGTTGAAGCTCTCCTGAGCATAGGGGTCCAGCTCCAACGAGGTGATGATGTTGGCCTCGCGGTCAGCGGTCTTGCCTGTGCAAGCCCAGCTGCTGTGCATCTGCCTAATCTCCTCGTCGGTCCACCTTGGCCTCTGCTCTGCCAGCTCTACCTTTTCCATCATCTGGCCGATAACGCCATCCGAGAGAATCATCACTGGGTTGCGATACTTAAATGCCAGGTCAAATGCGTCAAACACAAAGTCGTGCATCTCCTGTACCGATGCGGGTGCCAACACGATAGTCTTGTAGTCGCCGTGGCCACCGCCCTTAACTGCCTGGAAATAGTCGCTCTGTGCGGGCTGAATGGTACCCAGACCTGGGCCACCCCTGGTTACGTTCACTACCACACAGGGCAGCTCGGCACCTGCCAGATAGGTCAAACCCTCGCACATAAGGCTAATACCGGGGCTCGACGACGAGGTCATAACCCTCTTGCCGCACGATGCGCCACCATAAACCATATTGATCGACGAAACCTCGCTCTCGGCCTGTACGACCACCATACCTGTGGTCAACCAAGGCTGACGCTCCATCAGTGTCTCCATTACCTCGCTCTGGGGGGTAATAGGGTAGCCGAAATAGCCATCGGCTCCGCAACGGATTGCAGCTTCTGCAATTACCTCGTTGCCTTTCATCAGTTTAATCTCTCCCATAGCTACTCGAATTTTTGTCTGTAAACTGTGATACAAGTGTCGGGGCAAATAATTGCACAGCTTGCGCAGCCTGTACAACTATCGGGGTTAGCCATATGGGCATAGTGGTAGCCTTTGCCATTGACGCTGGGCGAGAGGGCCAACACGTCGCAGGGGCAAGAGGCAACACATACCTCGCAGCCTTTGCAGCGCTCGGTATCAACAACGATTGTTCCCTTAATCTTTGCCATACTTTTTGTATTAAAAATGGTTAGTTTTTGGTTTGTTTTTTCGTAAAATATCTCTCTCTGTACTTGTGCAATACAGTTCTCTCTCTAAAACTCGTGGATTACCACACCG
This sequence comes from Rikenellaceae bacterium, assembly GCA_015059945.1. Lineage (GTDB taxonomy): Bacteria > Bacteroidota > Bacteroidia > Bacteroidales > Rikenellaceae > Tidjanibacter. The sequence continues at coordinate 112,734 of SUZJ01000004.1, read as the reverse complement.
CTCCTGAGTTTGGGCTCAAACCAAGTGGTCTTGGGAGGCATAATGTTGCCGCTGTCGGCAATGTCGATGAGCTGCTGCATCGATACGGGATAGAGCGCAAAGGCAACCTTCATCTCGCCACTATCAACCCTCTTCTGCAACTCGCCCAGACCGCGGATACCGCCCACAAAGTCGATGCGTTTGTCCCTACGCAGATCTTTGATGCCCAGTACCTTGTCCAGTACCAAGTTCGACAATACAGTTACGTCCAATACGCCGATTGGGTCGCTGTCGTCGTAAGTGCCCTCTTTGGCGGTCATCGAGTACCACTTGCCGTCGAGATAGAGGCCAAAGTTGTGCAGAGCATTGGGCTTGTAGATATCTGTGCCCTTCTCCTCTACCACAAAGTCCTCGGCTACGGCTGCCAGGAACTCCTCTTTGCTCAGTCCGTTCAGGTCCTTAACCACGCGGTTGTAGTCGATGATGTTGAGCTGCTCGCCGGGGAAGATAACTGCCAAGAAGTAGCAGTACTCCTCCTCGCCGGTGTGATTAGGATTGGCTTTCATCCTCTCCTCGCCAACCCTTGCGGCTGCTGCGGTACGGTGGTGGCCGTCGGCAACATACAGAGCGGGTATCTGCTCAAAGATGGCGGTAATGTTCTTGATATCCTCGTCGCCATCAATCAGCCACAAGGTGTGGCCTACGCCATCCTCGCTCACAAAGTCATATTGGGGCTCGCCAGCGATGATGCGGTCTACAATGGCGTTCATATCGGCCCTCTCGGGGTAGGCGAAGAATACGGGCTCTAAGTTAGCGCTCTGTGCCCTTACGTGTTTCATCCTATCCTCCTCTTTGTCGGCCCTGGTGAGCTCGTGCTTTTTGATGCGCCCCTCCAGGTAGTCCTCAAAGTGGCAGCAAGCAACCAGACCATACTGCCTCTTGCCGTTCATAGTCTGGGCGTAGATGTAGTAGCACTCTTTCTCCTCCTTCACGAGCCACTTGTTGGCCTTCCAACCCTTGTAGTTCTCGACAGCTTTGGCATATACAGCCTCGTCGTGCTCGTCGATAATGGGGTCAAAGTCAATCTCGGGCTTGATGATGTGCAGCAGACTCTTCTCGCCTGCCTCGGCCTTAGCCTCTACCGAGTTGAGCACGTCATAGGGGCGCGATGCAACCTCGGCTGCCAATGCCTGTGGTGGACGTACACCACAAAATGCTTTAATCTTTACCATAGCTTTATTGTGTGCTGTGTGTACGTTTAGTGTCTATTTGTTCACCTGGAATTTGCGGTTGCCGTTTACGAAGAAGTCAACAATCTGACTTGCGGCAGCTTTGGCAGCGTTGTAGTTAGCCTCGGCAGTCTCGGCACCCTGTTTCTTGGGTGTAGCGAAAACCCTATTGCCAAACTTCTCGTTCAGCTCGGCCTGCGATGCAGCAGCAATGTCGGTAGCATATTTCAGGTCCTCCCTTACGGCAAATACCTCGGCCAACTCCTCCTCGTTTACGACCTCCTTGCGGGCGGTGTTTACGAGAATAGCGCCCTTGGGCATGCTCTCCAACAGAGCTTTGCCTACGAACTTGATGTTCTGGGGCTTGGCGGGGATGTGCAGCGAGATGTAGTCGCAGGTAGAGTAGAGCTCCTCGGCGGTAGCAACTCTCTTGGCACCGTTCTGCTCAAAGATGCTCTCGTCGGTAATCGAGGGCGACAGAGCGTATACGTCCATACCCAGAGCCTTACCATAACGGCCTACAATCTGGCCAATGGCGCCAAAGCCGTGGATACCCAGCTTTTTGCCGCTCAACTCCTTACCAGTACCGGGTTTGAAGGTGTTGCGCGACATATAAATCATCAGGCCCAGAGCCAACTCGGCAACAGCGTTAGCATTCTGACCAGGGGTGTTCATAACCACAATACCCCTCTCGGTTGCAGCAGCGCAATCTACGTTGTCGTAGCCAGCACCGGCCCTTACTACAATCTTCAACTGCTCGGCAGCAGCAATAACCTCGGCCGTAACCTTGTCGCTGCGTACAATCAGCGCATCGGCATCCTTAACGGCAGCCAATAGCTCTGCCTTATCGGTATATTTCTCCAACAGGGCCAGCTCATAACCTGCGCCCTCTACTACTTCGCGAATAGCGTCAACGGCTTTCTTTGCGAAGGGTTTTTCGGTTGCAACTAATACTTTCATAGGTTCTATTAAGGCATAGAAGTCCACAACCTTATGCTTGACAGGTTCCTCATATATATGTGAAACGATTGTGGGCATAGTGTAGGCTGTGGACTTCTATATATAGTTATAGGTATAAAGTCAATTTATCTACTCGTTTTTGGTCAGTAGGCCTATTAAGCGTGCAGCTTCTCAAACTCCTGCATACACTCAACCAGAGCCTTCACGCTCTCTACGGGCAGAGCGTTGTAGCAGCTGGCGCGGAAACCACCAACCAAGCGGTGGCCCTTGATGCCGACCATACCACGAGCCTTAGCAAACTCCATAAACTCGCCTGCCAACTCCTCGTACTCGGGGTTCATAACGAAGCAGATGTTCATCCTCGAGCGGTCTTCCTTAGCAGCGGTACCACGGAAGAGTTTGTTGCGGTCGATCTCGTTGTAGAGCAGCTCGGCCTTCTCGCAGTTGCGACGGTACATCTCTTTCATACCACCGATGCTCTTCATCCAGCGCAAGGTCTCCATCAGTACGTAGATGGGGAATACGGGAGGAGTATTGAACATCGAGTTGTTGTCTACGTGGGTTTTGGGATTAACCATACTGGGTACCTGGCGAACAACCTTCTCCAACATATCGTCGCGGATGATAACGAAGGTTACACCTGCGGGAGCCAAGTTCTTCTGTGCGCCACCATAGATGATAGCATATTTCGACACGTCAACGGGGTGGCTCAGGATGTCCGAGCTCATATCGCAGATGTGAGGAATGGGCGAGTCGATGTCGATGTGGTTCTCGGTACCGTAGATGGTGTTGTTCATACAGGTGTAGAGATAGTCACAATCGGTAGGGATGGTGTAGCCCTTTGGAATAGCCGAGAAGTTGCTCTCCTCGCCGCTGGCGATAACCTCTACCTCGCCAAAGAGTTTAGCCTCTTTGATAGCCTTTTTGGTCCAAACGCCGGTGTTTACATAAGCAGCTTTGGTGCCCAAGAAGTTGTAAGGAATCTGGAAGAACTGAGTGCTTGCGCCACCACCAACAAAGAAAATCTGGTAGTTGTCGGGAATCTCCAACAGCTCACGGAACAGAGCTTTGGCCTCGTCCATTACAGCGTCAAACTCTTTTGTACGGTGCGAAATCGACAGTATCGACAAACCGCTACCATTGAAATCCAAAACTGCCTCTGCAGCTTTTTTGATTACTACCTCGGGCAATACCGAAGGTCCTGCGTTGAAATTGTGTTTTACCATTGTGTTTTTAGGTTAATGTGTTAGTATTGTTTTGTGAAATTCTTACAAATCATAATTTGTCATCCGCAAATATACATTTTATTTCAGAGTAAAACAAACTATTTGTTTATTATTTCATATTTCATTGTGTAGAAAAAATAGTTTATCTTTGTAGGTTGAAATAAATACTTATCACGGATGGTAAAATCAATGACAGGTTTCGGTAAGGCCGAAATCACTATTTCAGGACGCAAAATCTGCGTAGAGACACGCTCGCTCAATGGCAAACAGCTCGATTTGTCGGTCAAGATGCCCGCGCGCTATCGCCAGGCCGAGTTTGAGATTCGCAATCGTGCTGCCAAGGTGCTCGGGCGTGGCAAGTGTGATATCTTCGTTACGGTCGAGAATACCGCCACCAAAGAGAGTGCACTCAATATCAACAAGGAACTTTTCCGCAGTTACTCGGCCGAACTGATGGGGCTGGCTGCCGCTTCGGGCTTGGGCTGTGGCGAACACGTGCAGGCTCAGGTGCTCAGCTCGATTATGCGTATACCCGAGGTTGTGGCTACCGAGGTCGAGGCTGTTAGCGACGAGGAGTTGGCTGTCTTGATGCAGGCTGTCGATGAGGCTTTGGCCCGCCACGATGCCTTCCGTCAGCACGAGGGCGAGATACTGATTGCCGACCTGCTCCATAGGGTAGACCTCATTCAGGGCTACAAACAGGCTGTTATTCCATTTGAGCAGCGCCGTACCGAGGTTATCAAACAGCGCATTGTAGACCATATGAACCAGTGTGGCGTGGCCTATGATGCCAACCGACTCGAACAGGAGATGATTTTCTATATCGAGAAGTTGGACATTACCGAGGAGAAGGTGCGTCTGGATAAACACTGCGACTACTTCCGCCAGGTGGCAGCCGAGGAGGATGGCGTGGGCCGTAAGTTGGGCTTTGTGGCACAAGAGATGGGGCGCGAGATTAACACTATGGGCTCTAAGGCCAACGACTCGGAGATGCAGATATTGGTAGTGAAGATGAAAGACGAGCTCGAAAAGATTAAAGAGCAGGTACTCAATATATTGTAGGCACTATGGGCAAACTGATTATATTCTCGGCCCCTTCGGGCTCGGGCAAGACCACAATCGTGCGTCGCATTATGCAGACCATCCCAGGGTTGGAGTTTTCGATTTCGGCCACTTCGCGTGCCCCTCGCGGGGTTGAGCAACACGGCCACGACTACTATTTCCTCTCGGCAGAGGAGTTCGATAGGGCCATTGCCGAGGATAGCTTTGTGGAGTGGGAAGAGGTCTATGCTGGTACCAAGTATGGCACCCTGAAGAGCGAACTGGAGCGCATCTGGGCTCAGGGCCACACCATTCTGTTCGATGTGGATGTGAAGGGTGGCGTAAGGCTCAAGAGCATTTTTGGCGACCAGGCACTGTCGATTTTTGTTATGCCTCCCTCGATTGACGAGCTGCGCAATAGGCTGGTGGGCCGAGCTACCGACTCGCCCGAGAAGATTGAACAGCGTGTTGCTAAGGCTGCCGAGGAGCTAAGCTATGCGCCCCAGTTCGACAAGACCGTAGTGAATGACAACTTGGATGCGGCAGTTGCCGAGGTCGAACAGATAGTAACCACTTTCTTGGCCGACTAATACCACAACTGACCATTTTCAATTCTCAATTCTCCCTCGGTATGATTGCTCTCTACTTTGGCTCGTTCAACCCCATACACAAGGGGCATATAAGCGTGGCTCGCTACGTAGTGGAGCAGGGACTGGCCGACAAGGTGTGGCTGGTGGTCTCGCCCCAGAATCCGCATAAGCAGAGCAGCCAGCTGGCCCCCGAAGAGCACCGTCTGGCTATGGCAAGGCTTGCGGTAGAGGAGTTTGAGGGTGTGGAGGTGTGCGACGTAGAGTTCTCGCTGCCAAGACCTTCGTATACGGTAAATACTATCGACACCCTGCGCGAGCGTTATCCAGATGAGGAGTTTGCTCTGCTGGGAGGTGGCGATGTGGCAGCTACTATCCACACGTGGCGCGAGGGCAAGAGGCTGATGACCGAGAATAAGATACTGATTTACCCACGAGGAGAGGATGACCACTTCGGCGAGCCCTTTGTGATGCTTGACGGGGCACCTAAGATGAGCGTGTCGTCTACTCGGGTGAGAGAGCTGATTGGCAGTGGCGAAGCGTGGCAGGATGAGGTACCCCCACGAGTGGCAGAGTATATCGAAAAACACAAACTTTATATGGAACAAAATAGCGTAGAACAGGCCCTTGCGGCAGGCAAAGAGGCCTATGCCCGTAGCGATTTCGGGGCGGCAATGAACCACTTTGGCGAGGTGCTGCGACTTGCGCCCGACAATGAGGAGGCCGGTCAGTGGCTCACGATGATAGACGAGATTCTGGCCTTCCGTCACAAAGATTATTACAACCCATAGTAGTAGAGAAATAATAGTTTAACAATGGAGAACACAAAACTGAATATAGCACTGCTGGCAGGTGGCAACTCGTCGGAGCGCGAGATTGCCTTGGGCAGTGCAGCACAGGTGGCCGAAGCCTTTGACCACCAGAGGTATAATGTGTGGCTGATAGACGTTCATCACCGCAACTTTACCTACCGCAACGAGGGCAAAGAGTATGGCGTCGATCTGAACGACTTTTCGCTTACGGTCGAGGACCAGAAGGTAGTCTTTGACTACGCCTTTGTGATGATTCACGGCACCCCTGGCGAGGATGGCCATATACAGGGCTACTTGGAGATGATGGGTGTGCCCTTCTCGTCGTGCGATATGACCTCGTCGGTGATTACTTTCGACAAGATTTCGACCAAGAGGGCGGTGGCTCATACGGGAGTTAATCTGGCCAAGGGTATGCTCATAGGGGCCGAGGATTGGATTGCCCCCGATATGATTGTGGCCGAGCTGGGCCTGCCCTTGTTTGTTAAGCCCAACGCAAGTGGCAGTAGCTGTGGCGTTACGAAGGTTAAGAGCGCCGAGGAGGTGCTGCCCGCAATTATGGCCGCCTTTGAGGAGAGCGACGAGGTGTTGGTCGAGGAGTTCATTGCTGGTCGCGAGTTCGCTTGTGGAGTGATGGCTACCGAGGAGCAGTTCTACCGCTTTCCCGTTACCGAGGTGGTGGCCAAAAACGAGTTCTTCGACTACGAGGCCAAGTACACCGCAGGTATGAGCGACGAGATTACCCCTGCGCAGATTTCGCCCGAGCTGACCACCACACTGCAAGACTATGCTGAGGCCGCCTATAAGGCCTGCCGTTGCAGGGGTTTGGCCCGAGTGGACTTTATCGTTACCCCCGAGGGCGAGCCCTATATGATTGAGATTAACGCCATTCCGGGTATGAGCGCAGGTAGTATTGTGCCCAAGCAGATAAAGGCTGCGGGGATGACTATGACCGAGGTGTTGAACCTGATAATCGACAATACATTATGACAATTAGGCCTTCGATGATAGAGATTGACGGCAAAATCATTGCCTCCGACCTGCTTACCGAGCAGTTCTGCTGCGACTTGGCGGTCTGCAAGGGCGAGTGCTGCGTAGAGGGTGACTCGGGCGCTCCATTGGAGATTGAGGAGGTTGATGAGTTGGAAAACGAGTACCCAAACTATAAACCCTATATGACTGCCGAGGGCATCGAGGCTGTGGAGAGCCAGGGCTTTATGGTGGTGGATGTCGATGGCGACTATACTACACCACTGATTGACGGGGCCGAGTGTGCCTACTCGTTCAAGGAGAATGGCATTACCTTCTGCGCCATCGAGCGAGCCTACCGCGAGGGTAAGTGTAGCTTTCTGAAACCCATCTCGTGCCACCTCTATCCCATCAGGGTTAAGCACTTTGCAACGGGCGATTATGGGCTGAATATCCACCGCTGGAACATCTGCAAGTGTGCCTTCGACTGCGGCAAACGCGAGGGTGTAAAGCTCTATAAGGCTATGCGCGAGCCACTGATAAGGCGTTTTGGCGAGGAGTTCTATGAGGCACTGTGTCAGGCTGCCGAAATGTTTGAGAATGAAGAATAGTAGGGTAGTGAGAGTGAAGTTTTGCTTTAAGTTGATGATTGTGCTCTTTGCGGTCGTGTGGTCGCAAGCGGAGGCCTATGGCCAGAGGTCTAAGGTCTACCACTACGAAGACCTGCCCGCAGTGCCTATCGATACCGTTGCCACAGCCGAGCCCAACGTCTTTATCATTACCTATACCAACAATACTTGGGAGTACTACTATCCCGACTACGAGAGCCGTGCCGACCAAGAGGTCTTTCGCGACCATTGGCGTACCAACGAGGTCTTTGCCTACCGCGATGTGAGTCTGGGCGACTTGCCTGAGAGTATGGAGATACAACTCATCGACAAGCTGGGCGACTTCCACATCCCCGTACTGGGCCGAGTGTCGTCGCGCTATGGCCCTCGCCGCAGGGGTATGCACAAGGGTATAGACATCGGTCTGCCTACGGGCGAGCCCATATTTGCAGCCTTCGAGGGCAAGGTGCGCTATGCACGTTACAACTCGGGCGGTTATGGCTATCTGGTCATCCTGCGCCACCCAAACGGCCTCGAAACCTACTATGGCCACCTATGCAAGCTGAATGTGTCGGTGAACGACTACGTCAAGGCGGGCCAAGTGATTGGCTTTGGTGGCAATTCGGGGCGTAGTAGCGGCCCCCACCTGCACTTTGAGGTTAGGTATGCCGACCTGACCTTCGACCCCGAGAGGATTATCGACTTCTCGACGGGCGAGCTGAAATACCACACCTACGTTCTCGAAAGGGGATACTTCAATGTGTCGTCGAAGATGACCGAGGCGCTGGAAGAGTACGACGATGTGGATGGAGTATTTACCGACAAGGATGGTAATCCGCTCAGTTCGGAAGAGATTGTAGAGGCGCTCGAAGATGTGGCCAAGAAGCCCAAGCCGACCGTAAATGACGCAATTTACTATAAGGTCAAGAGTGGCGACAACCTGTCGAAGATTGCGGCCAAGTATGGCACTTCGGTGGGTGCAATCTGTCGCTTGAATGGTATCAAGAGCAGCACCCCCATACGCATTGGCCAACGCCTGAGGGTGAAATAGTGTCAAACGTCAAACGACATTGAATAGACAAAGGCGAGTGGGGTAGTGTCCGCTCGCCTTTGTTGTTTCTTTAAGGGCTTTAATAATAGCCTTAGGTCGGTCGACGGTTGACGGTTGTCGGTCGACGTTTAATAAACCCTTTCGCCAAAAATCATCGAGCCGATGCGCACCATATTGCTACCACACTCGATGGCCTCGCGGTAGTCGGAGGTCATACCCATCGACAGCGTGTCAAAAGCCTCGCCAAAGCGGGGGCGTAACTCGGTATACAAATCCCTGAGAGCACAAAACTCGCTCTTATTTAGCTCAATATCATCGGTCAGAGTGCCAATGGTCATCAGTCCGCGCAGTCGCACGTTGGGGTAGTGGACCAGGGCCCCCGAGTCGATAAACACCCTCAGTTCGGCCTCGTTCCAGCCACTCTTGCTCTCCTCGGCAGCCAAGTGTACCTCGAACAAGATGTCAATCACACGCCCTACGCGGGCGGCACAGCGGTCAATCTCGGCCACAAGGCGCTCGCTATCGACCGAGTGAATAAGCGCCACATAGGGGGCAATCATCTTCACCTTGTTGGTCTGCAAGTGGCCAATCATATGCCACTCGATATCGGCTGGCAGGGCAGCCTGTTTGGTGGTCATCTCTTGTGGGCGGCTCTCGCCAAATATGCGCTGGCCCGCATCGTAGGCCTCACGAAGAGCCTCGATGGGGTGGAATTTCGACACAGCCACGAGCCTTACCTCGCTGGGCAGACTCTCGTGCAGATATTTAATTTGCGATGTGATAGACATTTTTGGTGTGGTTTGTTTGGCAAATTTAGCGATAAATTTGTATTTTTGTTGAATTGGTAGGCGAAACTAAATTTTTAATCCAAAATAATAATGAATAAACGACTCTTTGCAACAGCACTTGCCGCAGTTTTGGCTTGGGGTAGCGCACTGGCCTGCACCAACCTGATAGTAACTCGTGGCGCATCGACCGACGGCAGCAATATGGTCTCCTACGCAGCCGACTCACACCAACTCTACGGAGCACTCTACCACAACGCAGCAGCCAAGTACAAAGCAGGCGCGCTGATGAAGGTATACGAGTGGGACACCAGCCGCTACTTGGGCGAGATTCCACAGGTGGCACAGACCTACTCGACCATTGGTAATATGAACGAGTATCAGCTCATCATTGGCGAGACCACCTTTGGCGGCCGTCACGAGCTCGAAGACCCCAAGGGTGGTATCGATTACGGCTCGCTCATCTACATCACCTTGCAGAGGTGCAAAACCGCACGCGAGGCTATCGACTGCATCGTTGAGCTGGCCAATACCCACGGCTACGCTTCGAGTGGCGAGTCGTTCAGCATTGCCGACAAGAACGAGGTGTGGATTATGGAGCTCATTGGCAAAGGCCCCAACAACAAGGGTATCGTGTGGGTTGCACGTCGTGTGCCCGATGGTTACATCTCGGCCCACGCCAACCAGGCCCGAATCTCGACCTTCCCCCTCGATGACCCCGAGAACTGCCTCTATGCCCCCGATGTAATCTCGTTTGCACGCGAGCAGGGCTATTTCAGCGGCGAGGACAAAGATTTCAGCTTCTGCAACGCCTATGCTCCTCTGGATTTCAGCGCTATGCGTGGCTGCGAGGCGAGGGTATGGGCCTTCTTCCGCCAGTATGCCGACGGTATGGAGCAGTATGAGGACTACGCTCTGGGCCACAACCCCAACAATCCTATGCCTCTGTGGGTTAAGCCCAACCGCAAGCTCTCGCCCAAAGATGTATTCGATATGATGCGCGACCACTACGAGGGTACCGTTATGGATATGACTACCGACATTGGTGCAGGTGGCAGCAAATGCCCCTACCGTTGGAGGCCTATGGGCTTTGAGGTAGATGGCGTTGAGTACGTTAATGAGAGGGCTATCGCAACCCAGCAGACCGGCTTCTGGTTTGTGGCACAGGCTCGCCAGAACTTGCCCGATCCCGTGGGTGGCGTTATCTGGTTTGGTACCGACGATGCCGCAACTTCGCCCCTGACTCCTATCTACTGCGGCTCGACCGAGGTGCCCGAGTGTCTGAGCGAGCAGACTGCCGACATCTTGACTTACAGCGACAAGTCGATGTTCTGGGTGACCAACCGTATCGCCCAGTTTGCCTATCTGCGCTACGACTACATTGGTGCCGAGGTGCGCAAAGTGATTGACGAGTGGGAGAACAAAATGTTGGTTGAGATTCTGGCACAAGACGAGCAGTTGTCGAACAAAAAGACCGATAAGATGAAGAAATTGGCCACCAAGTGGTCGGTCGATAACGCTCAGGCTCTGTGGCAGAAGTGGAGCGAGCTGGATGACTATCTGATGGTTAAGTACATCGACGGCAACATCAAGAAGCAGGCCGAGGATGGCACTTTCCTCAATAACGGTCACAGCCCCAAACAGCCCGCATTCCCCGACCAGCCCGGTTATAGCGAGAAATTCTTGCGCGCCATCGCTGCCGACAATGGCGAGGTGCTCAGGGTGGTTAAATAAGAGTTTGTGAACAGATACCTAAAAAACCTTAATACACACATAGAGAGATGAAAAAATACGATATCGTAGTCATTGGTAGTGGCCCTGCTGGTCACGTTGCCGCACTCAAAGCTGTCAAGAAGGGCAAAAGCGTTGCCGTAGTAGAGCGTGCCGAGCTGGGTGGTGTTTGCCTTAACTGGGGCTGCATCCCCACCAAAGCTATGCTCAAGAGTGCACAGGTCTACCACTACATTACCGCAGCCGACCAGTATGGCATAGAGTTCGAGGGCACCGTGCGCCCCTCGCTCGACAAGATTGTTGCCCGCAGTAGGGCCGTAGCCGCACAGATGAACAAGGGTGTGGACTTCTTGTTCAAGAAAGCCGGCGTAGATGTGCTCATCGGTAGCGGTCGCATTGCTGCCAAAGGCGTTGTAGAGGTTACCGCAGCCGACGGGGCGGTAGAGTGCGTCGAGGCCGACCACATCATTCTGGCCACTGGTTCGCGCCCAAGGGAGATTCCTATTATGCCCGTCGATGGCAAGAGGATTATCTCGTCGAAGGAGGCACTGACACTGAGCGAGTTGCCCGAGAGTATGATTATTGTGGGCTCGGGTGCTATTGGCTGCGAGTTTGCGTGGGTATATGCTGCTCTGGGCGTTAAGGTTACTGTTGTGGAGTACCTGCCCAATATGCTGCCACTGGCCGATGAGGAGGTTAGCCGCACTTTGGAGCGCTCGTTCCGCAAGATGAAAGTGACGGTTATGACCTCGACTGGCGTTAAGGCCGTTAGGGTAGGCGAGAATGGCTGCGAGGTAGACGTCGAGGGTAAGAAGGGAGTCGAAACCCTCAATGCCGAGGTTGTGCTGTCGGCCGTAGGTGTTAAGTCTAACATCGAGGGCCTGGGCCTCGAAGAGCTCGGCGTGGCCATCGAGCGCGATAAGATTGTGGTAGACCAGTACTTCCGCACCAATGTAGAGGGCATCTATGCCGTTGGCGACATCATTGCCACCCCCGCACTTGCCCACGTTGCTTCGGCCGAGGCTACGGTGTGTGTAGAGGCTATCTGTGGCCACACCCCTGCGCCCATTGACTACTCGACCATTCCCTCGTGTGTCTACACCACCCCCGAGGTGGCAATGGTGGGCTTGACCGAGAAGCAGGCCATCGAGCAGGGCTACCAAGTGAAGGTTGGTAAGTACCAGTTTATGGCTTCGGGCAAGGCTACTGCCGCAGGTGATAGGGATGGCTTTGTGAAACTTGTCTATGATGCCGAGAGCGAGAAACTGCTTGGCGCACACATTATTGGCGGTAGCGTAACCGAGATGCTTGGCGAGCCCACGCTGGCCAAACAACTCGGCATCACCGCTCGCCAGATTGCCCAGACCGTTCACTCGCACCCCACAATGTACGAGGGCCTGTTGGAGGCAACCGAGGCAATCCTGGACTAATCGAGATTATAGCGACACATAAGAAAATAACGTCGGGCAGTGTAGGGCTGCTCGACGTTTTATTTTGTTTGTAGGAGATATAAGAGTAACAAAGACATTAAGGGCTTTAAGTAACTTACAATTGACCAAGCTGACGCTTGTTCTAAAATGCTCCTGCTCGGCATAGCTTGCAAGCAATCTCTGCTCTCGCTTACTCGCATTTGCCTCAACTTTCAACTCAAATCTTCACTACTCTCACGCTGATGGTGCTATCGGCTGCGCCAATGGCTTTGGCAAGCGCATCGGCCTCGGCCTCCTTGGTGAAGATACCAAGTGTATAAACAATGGCACCCACCTCGGTAGTGAACTTCGACAATTCCTTGCGTGGCGCCTGTTCCTTAATAACCGCGCTCGCAGCCTCGCTCAGGCCATAGTTGGCACCCCTAATCTCTATGCGGAACATTGCCGCCTTGGGAGCTGTGGCCTGTGCCGAGCGGTCGACAAAGTCGTCGCGCCTGAGTCCGTTTTGCCACATTACCAGCGTTGGCTGTTTGAAGCCCGCCTTGCGTAGCGTCTCGAGCCCCTGCTGGGCACTCTTGGCGGTGGGGTAGAGTCCAGCATAAACGTAGGTGCGGCCGTCGGCCCTACGCTCGGTATAGAGGGGGGCTGCCTTGCGGAAGGTGTTAATCGAGGGCAGCGAGGCGTAGTTGCCCAGCACATAGGAGTAGACCTCGCCCTGCGAGGGGGGCTTGATGCGGGGGATGTTGCCCACACCGCTATACTTATTCTGTTTGTGTATGGCCACCTCGCCATACTTGGCCTCGGCCCACTTGGGCTTGTCGAGCGGAGCAAAAAGTGCCTCGCTCGGAACAATTTGGGCCATAAGCGTAACGAGCGAGTCGGCCTTATGAGCGCCCCACAAGCGGCGGGTAATCTTTACTTCGAGGTTCATCAGCGCTGCCTTGCGGTAGGGGTACATTGCTACGTCGGGGTCGGTGCATTTGCCCCTCAGCTCCTCCATCAGGCTGGCCTCGATGCTGTTGCCCTGCTCGATAAAGTATGCCTTGTCGTCGGCCATCGAGAGCGAGTCGGCAAAGCGTTTCAGGATGTCTGACTTGCTCGTAAAGAGGTGGTCGCTACGATCGGCAATCACTGTGGCAGAGGCCAGTAGCCCTTCGATGGCCTTGTTGTAGGCACTGCGGGCACTCTTGGCATCGGCCAAGCAGGTGGCCTCGTCGTAGGTGGTAAGGCTCAGGCGGGCGGTGTCGTAGAGGTTGCGGTAGGTGTCGAACTCGGCCACAATCTCGCGCTCGATAATCGCATAGCGCATCATCGCAAATTTGAACGGATTGGCCAATCGCTCAACCAGTTCATCCACCTCTTGTTGCTGCTCCTCGGTTTCGGTGGGCGCAGTGGCTTCGGTCAAAGCCTCTTGTTGCTTGGCCTCGAGTCGCGCGATAGTCTGGGCAATGGTCTGTGCCTGGCGGCGCAGTTCGTGTAGCACTACGGCTAACGAGTCGTTGGGCTCGGCAGCGTGCAGTTGCTCGGTCTGGGCAATCTGGGCAGCCACGCGCTCGCTGCGCAGGTTGAGCTGGCGCAACTGTCGCTCGGTGAACGAGTTGCCCGTTTGGGCCCACAGCCCGGTAATCGTTACCAGTGTGGCCACAAGTATTAGTCCTATGCGTCGTACTATCTCCACCATTTCATCAAGAAGAATTGCAAAAGTCCAAAAATCTCAAGACGGCCCAAGAGCATCTGCAGTGTGCAGACAATCTTGACCACAACGGGCATTGCCGAGAAGTTGCTCATTGAGCCTACCTCGCCAAAGCCAGGGCCAATGTTGCCCGTCGAGGCCACCGAGGCGGTAAATGCCGTAGTGGTGTCCAATCCGCAGGCGGCATTTATGAGCGTGCCACCCAGCACAATACAGCCGTAGATTACTATATACAGCACCGCAAAGTTGGCTATGCTGGCATCTTGTACCGAGCCGTTGCTCTTGATGCGCACTATCGAGTTGGGGTGGCGTTGTTGGGTTATGCGGGCGCGAATAAGTTTGCCCGCAACCAGTACCCTGTCGCTCTTTAAACCACCACTGGTCGAGCCCGCCATACCGCCCTGCAACGAGAGGTAGATGAGCACACACACTGCCAGCGAGGGCCAAATGTTGGTGTCGGCCGTAGCAAAACCTGTGGTCGAAACAATGGTTACCACCTGGAACACGCCGTGGCGCAGAGCCTCGCCCAGCGAGCCGTAGGTGTGGTTGGCCCACAGCGACAGCGACACAATGATACACATCAGCAGCGTAGCCTTGATGTAGAACTTGCTATTCTCGGTACGGAACACATTGTTCTTGCCGCCAATGATGGTTGCATAGATGATGCCGTAGTGTAGGCTACTGGCAAACATAAAGAATATGGTTATTAGCTCGATAGTCAGGCTATTGTAGGCTCCGATGCTTGCATTGCGGGTACTAAAACCACCCGTCGAAATGGTCGATAGTGCGTGGTTTACGGCATCAAACCAACCCATACCAGCAATTTTCAGCGCAATGGTGTTGGCAATGGTCATACCCAAGTAGACACCCAGCAGGATGCGCATAATCTTCGACGAGCGGTAGTGGTAGTTCTCCTTGGCCATCGACGATATTTCGAGGTTGGACACCACCATACGGCTGCGGCCAATCATAGGCATAATAACCAGTGCAAACATCACTACGCCAATACCACCAATCCAGTGGGTAGAACTGCGCCAAAAGAGCAACCCCTTGGGCAGAGCCTCTACGTTGTTGAGAATAGATGCACCTGTGGTGGTGAAGCCCGAAACGCTCTCAAACCAAGCGTTTATGACGCTAAACTCGCCACCCCACAGCAGGTAGGGGAACATACCCACAATACACGATGCCAACCAACCGCCAATCACAATGGCGTAGCTCTCCTTCGAGCTCAGTCGGTCGCTCTTGCCCACAAATATCAGCGGAAAGCCACCAATTACGGCTGTGAAGATAAACGACAGCAGCAAGGGGGCAAAGCCCTCGTCGATGCCATTGAAATAGGATATGAGTGCCGACAGCAGCATAAATACCGAGTCGAACAGCAACACCATTCCTATATACTTAAAGACTATTTGCAGCCTTATATCTCTTCTCTCTTCCACAACTCTTTACGTTTCGGGGGGCTTTATTGTTGTTTTTTGATACGGCTTGTGAGCTCTATTATATTGTTATTCAGTGTGCTTAGCTCGCTCTTATCCTCAATCTTTACTTGGTAGGGGGCACCTGTAGCTACATAGTTGTCGAGTCCCTTGCCAATGCGCTTTACGGGGCGCAGGTAGTAGGTGTCGATAAAGAAGTAGAGCATAAGCACCACCACCAGAGCCACCATAAGTGTAATGATACTGGGGGTAATGGTGCGGTAGACGTCCTGCTCCAAGTTGGCTGTGCGGGCCGAAATGGAGGTGCTGGGCGAGGTCATATAGTGCTTAACTGCGCTATCGAGGGCGTAGTAAGCCTCTAAGTATGAGGTCATAAACCAGTTGCGGTCGGCAATCTCGGTGTTGTTGGGCGAGTGGAGCTCGACAATCTGGTGGTAGTTGTCGTTGGCTTCGTAGATACGCCCCACCGACTTGGTGTTGATGCCCGCCTCGTTGGCTTTAAGCAGTGCCGAGTTGAACTCGTACACGCCGTCGTGGTACTTTTGTGTGGGCTCGGGCTCGTTGAGAATAACCATAGCCAACACAGCACTATTCTGCTTTTGCAGGGCGTTGAGCATATCGCTGGCATAGTCGGTCGTAAGTGTGGCTGCGTCAATCACCGCACTGGTGTCGCTACGCAACCTACCCATCTCGGCCAAGTTGATAATGCCCGATCCAACCAACACACACGAAAGGGCTATAAAACCCCACGATATTCTTTTACGTATAGTTCTCATACCAATCTGTATATTTTCTACAAAGATAGCCTAAATAATCGCTTTTGCCAACATCTCCTCATTTTGTTCATCGACCTCGGTCAGCACCACGCGCATAGTCTTGTTGATGCAGTTTCGGTCGTAGGGCATTTTTACCTTTATATAGTTTTCGGTATAGCCCATCATCCAGCCGCCCTTGAGGGTGCTCTCGAACAATACGGTGGCCTCGGTGCCCACATACTTCTGATAGAAAGCGCGATGCAGGCGGTGGCACAACTCATCCAGTCGGGCTGCACGGGCCGTCTTGACCGAGTCTTGCACCTTGTTGGGCATACTCCAAGCGGGGGTGTTGGCCCTGGCCGAGAAGGGGAAAACGTGCAGGTATGCAGGGGCAATGCTCTCCAAAAAATCGTAGGTGGTCTGGAACTCCTCATCGCTCTCGCCTGGGAAGCCCACAATAACGTCGATGCCTATAAAAGCATCGGGCATAGCCTTGCGCACAGCCTCAATGCGTTGGGCAAACGTAGCTGTATTGTACCTGCGTCGCATCTGGGCAAGTATGCGGTCGCAACCGCTCTGGATGGGGATGTGGAAGTGGGGCTGGAACTTGGGCGAGCGAGCGCAGATGTCTATAATCTCGTCGGTCAGCAGGTTGGGCTCGATAGACGAAATGCGATAACGCTCAATGCCTTCGACCTTGTCCAATGCCCTCAGCAGGTCGGCAAAACTCTCGCCCGTAGTGCGGCCAAAGTCGCCCGTATTTACGCCCGTAATCACAATCTCGGTATGGCCCTCGGCGGCAATCTGCTCGGCCTCTTTTACCAGGTCGGCAATGGGCATATTGCGGCTGCTGCCACGCGCATTGTGAATGGTGCAATAGCTGCAACAGTAGTCGCACCCATCTTGGACCTTCAAGAAAGCACGAGTGCGGTCGCCCGACGAGAAGGCGGCAAAAAACCTTGTCAGCTCCTCGGTAGTACAGCTTGTAACCTCTTGGCGCACACCTTTTTTGCCCAGCTCGGTAACCTTGCGGAAAAGGTCGCCTTTGTCGTTGTTGCTCAGTACGATGTCTACACCATCGATGGCTGCAATCTCGGCAGGCTTCAATTGGGCATAGCAACCCGTAACGGCAATAATTGCTGCGGGGTTTAGTTTGTGAAGTCGGCGTATCAGGTTGCGGCACTTTTTGTCGGCGTGCTCGGTTACGGAACAACTATTGATGACACACACATCGGCCTCGGCAACCTTGTCGGTACGCTCATATCCCCCTGCGGCAAACTCGCGAGCAAGAGTAGATGTTTCGGAAAAGTTGAGCTTACAGCCCAGAGTGTGAAAACTTACTTTCATTTTTAACGCTACATATTTGGTGCGAAAGTATGATTTTTTTGCGACTTTTGAGTACATTTGCACACTATTTTATAAACAATAGGCCACGAAGAGATGGATTTTTTCAGTGCAGTAGCTACATATGGCTTCCTGAGGGGGGCTCTTTGGGCAGCAATTCTGTCGGGCATAGCCTGCGGAATTGTGGGTACCTATGTGGTTTCGCGCAGGATGGTCTTTCTGAGTGGCGGTATTACCCATGCCTCGTTTGGCGGTATAGGCATAGCCTATCACTACGGGGTCAATCCAATTGGCGGAGCGATGATTTTTGCGGTACTCTCGGCGTTGGGCGTAGAGTGGGCAGGTGCCAAGGGTCGCATACGCGAAGATTCGGCCATAGGTATCGTGTGGAGCTTGGGTATGGCCATCGGTACGCTCTTTATCTTTGCAACGCCCGGTTATGCGCCCAATCTGATGAGTTTTCTATTTGGCGATATACTTACCGTAACACGCTGGGGAATAATATCTTTGGCTGTGGTAGTTGTAGTGTTGATTGTGGTTATGTTGCTTTGGCGCAGGCCCATAATCTATGCCGCATTTGACCGCGAGTACGCCAAGAGTCAGGGTGTGAGGGCCGATGCAATACTGGCCTTTATGACCGTTATGACGGCGGTGGTTATTGTGCTGTCGATACGCGTGGTGGGCATTGTACTGCTCATATCGCTGCTAACTATTCCGCCAACCATCGTGGGGACGCTCACAAAGAGCTACTCGCAGATAGCCCTCTGGTCGTCGGTTCTGGCGGCTGTGGGCAATGTTGTGGGCATCTGGGTGGCCTACAAAATGGACTTCCCCGTAGGGGCAACCACAATAATTTTGCTCACTTTGACGCTTTTTATTGTAAAACTGCTAACTTTGCCATCGCTTAGAGGCGCACAGCGCAGAAAAAGCCACGTTTAACCCACCAAACTGCCGCAAAGCAAGTGAAAACAATACACAAATTTACACTCAAAGCCTTCTTGGGCCCAATGGTGCTCTCGTTCTTCATCGTGATGTTTATCCTGATGATGAACTTTGTGTGGCGTTATATCGACGAGCTTGTGGGTAAGGGTTTGAGTTTCAGCGTTATTATCGAGCTGCTATTCTATGCTACGGCCAATATGATGCCACTGGGTATTCCGCTGGCTACGCTCTTTGCGGCCATTATGACTATGGGTAACCTGGGCGAGCACAACGAACTGTTGGCAATGAAGTCGGCAGGTATGTCGCTGCTGACTATTTTCAGACCACTGATTGCTGTTGTGGGCATAGTGGCAGTGGCCAGTTTCTTTGTGGTCAATGACTTGGTGCCGTACTCCAACAAGAAGATGATGGCGATTATATACGACATTCGCCAGCAGAAGGAGAGTATGGAGTTTAAGGATGGTATCTTCTTCAACGGCATTGACGATATGAACATACGCGTCGGTCACCAAGACCCCAAGACGCAACTGCTGACAGACATTCTCATCTACGACACACGCGACAAAAATGGTAATATGACCACCACTGTGGCCGACTCGGGCTATATCTATATGTCTGATGATAAGAAGTTTCTGATGGTTAAGCTCTACAATGGCCAGACCTACGAAACTACGCGCAACTATAAGTGGAACACCGAGAATGCCATACGTCACCAAATCTTCAAGGTGCAGAATGGTGCTCTGGAAATCGAGGGCTTTGACTTTGCGCGAACAGATATGAACCTGTTCAACAACCACCAGACCAAAAACGTATCGGAGTTGCAGGTCGATATAGACTCGTTGCGCGTAGAGGCCGACCGAGGCTCGGCACGTTCGTACGAGCCACTGCTGAAAAACCACCTCTTGGTGCGCGACCAGAGCGTGTGGGGACTGTTTGATACTGTGGAGGTTGATTACTCGTACAAGAGTGAGGCTGACCTGATGGCGCTACTGAAAAATAGGGACACACGTACCAAGCGCGATATTATCCAAAAGGCCAAATCGACCGCTCGCCAGTCGCGTAACTCGCTCAACCGCAACGAAGATTCGGCCAAGAGCGCACTGAATAACCTCTACCGCTCGCAGGTTGAGTGGCACCGCAAAGTGTCGTTGCCGCTGTCGGTAATCATCTTCTTCCTGATTGGTGCGCCATTGGGAGCCATCATACGCAAGGGTGGTTTGGCAATGCCCGTTGTGGTGTCGGTGCTGTTCTTTGTGGTCTACTATATCATTAGTATTGCGGGCGAGAAGATGGCCAAAGAGGGCACTTGGGATGCCGCCTTTGGTATGTGGTTCTCGGCCATAATACTACTACCTATTGCATTGTACCTCACATATATAGCTACCAACGACTCAAACCTGTTCAATACCGACTGGTACGTTGTGCAGTTCAATAAGGCCAAGGCAAAAGTGCAGAGCCTTGTGGGGCGAAAGTCGAACAAATAAATAATCGTTTCGGATATGAAATCAGCCAAAGATTTGCGCATTGTATATATGGGCACACCCGATTTTGCGGTTGCCCCACTTAGGGCCCTGGTCGAGGGAGGCTATAATGTTGTGGCCGTTGTTACCACGCCCGACAAACCATCGGGTAGGGGGTTGAAGGTAAACGAGAGTGCCGTAAAGCGCTATGCTGTAGAGGCTGGTCTGCCTATTTTGCAACCCGTAAAGCTGCGCGATGAAGAGTTTGTAGAGGCTTTCCGAGCCCTCGATGCCGACCTGGGTATTGTTATCGCTTTCAGGATGCTGCCCGAGATTATTTGGAGCGCCCCAAAGATGGGCACCTTCAACCTGCATGCCTCGCTGCTGCCACAGTATAGGGGCGCTGCGCCCATTAACCGCGCAATTATGAATGGCGAAACAGTTACTGGTGTTACCACTTTCCTACTCAATCCACAGATTGACGAGGGGGCTATCATTGGTCAAGTAAAGGTTGATATTGAGCCCGCTGATAATGTTGGTACTCTGCACGATAAACTGATGAATGTTGGCACCGATTTGGTGCTCGAAACTGTCGCAAAGTTGGCCGCAGGAGAGGCTCAACCAATCGAACAGAGCGAGGTCGAGTGTGGCGAGTTGAAACCCGCTCCAAAGATTTTCAAGGAGGACTGCCACATTGATTTTGGCCGCTCTGGCGAGGAGATTATAAATCAGGTGCGAGGCCTGTCGCCTTATCCTGCTGCGTGGGCATCGCTGACTGATACTCTTACGGTTAAGATTTTTGACGCATCGTTTGAGCCCAGCGACAATGTGCGCTCGGCAGGTGAGGTTGTGTCGGATGACAAACGCTACATCAAAGTGGCTTGTGCCGACGGCTATATCTCTATAAAAGAGCTGCAGCTCTCGGGCAAAAAACGAATGAGTGCCGAAGAGCTGCTGAGAGGTTTTAGGAATATCTGTTCCTATATGTTTAACTAATCCTTTGAAATATAGTTTTTTATGTTGGTGACGACGCACTCCACCAGGTCTGCTATTGACTCCATTGCCGACCAACCATTGTGGGGCGAGAGGAGCAATTTGTCGGCGTTTTTGACTTTCAACAGGGGCGATGTGAGCGGCATAGGCTCGGTGGGGTAGACGTCGAAAGCGGCACCAGCAATCAACCCCTGGTCGAGTGCATCGGCAATGGCTTGTTCGTTCACAATGCCACCACGAGCCACATTGACAATCAGTGCGTTGCGCTTCATTAGTGCAACTTGCTCTTTGTCTATAAGATTGTTGGTTGTGGAGTTAAGTGGGCAGTGAACGGAGATGATGTCGGCCCAAGCGAGCAGGTCGTTCAGCTCCTTGCGCTCGTAGTTCTCTTGGCGGGCAACGCCCGATGTTGAGTAGTAGGCCACCTCGCAACCAAAGGCGGTGGCCAAGTCGGCAACTTTGCGACCAATGTTGCCAAGTCCTATGATACCCCATTTTTTGCCGTAAAGGCGGTGGGTTGGGCGGTCGAAATTGACAAAACGGCCCGATGCCGAGTAGCGACCATCTTTGACATAGCGGTCGTAGTACAAAACTTGCCTTTGTAGAGCTAAAATGCTACCCAGAGTGGCCTCTGCCACGGTGTGTGTAGAGTATCCGACGGCATTTTTCACCTCGATATTGTGGCGTTTTGCAGCCTCCAAATCTATATTATTGACACCCGTAGCCGATACGCAGATAAGGCGTAGTGCTGGGAGGGCGGCCATCTCCTTTTCGCCCAGTACCACTTTGTTTACAATCACCACCTCGGCATCAGCGCAGCGCTCAACCACCTCTTCGGGGCGAGTTTCGTGGTAACCAACATAGTTGCCCAGTGCTTTGATTGCGCTCAGGTCGGCACCTCCGAGCGAGTATTCGTCGAGAAATACAATCTTCATATTAGTAGTAGTTTAGCTCTTTTGATATAATTGTTTACTTTAAGTCTACATTTCGCCCAGTAGGTCGCGAATTACAACGCTTGCACAGGCGCATCCAAAGACCGCCGGAATGTAGGAAATGGTGCCTACGTTGGACTTTTTGTTGGTCTCCTCGGCCAAAATCATCGCTCCCTCTCTGACGGGCTCGGGCGAAAAAACGGCATAAAAGCCGCTGCGGATGCCAACTTTGTGCAGCCTTTTGCGCAACATATGAGCCAATGGGCAGTGGTGTGTCTTGCCTATATCCTTGATTTCGACCAATGTGGGGTCAGTCTTGGCTCCTGCACCCATCGAGCTAACCAGAGGGATATTGCGCTCAATAGCCCCCGCAATCAGGTTGACTTTTGGTGAGAGGGTGTCGATGCAGTCTACCACGTAGTCGTAGTGGGTAGCATCAAGCAAGGTGTAGGTTTTTTCGTCGCGAATATAGTCGGTAACTATCTGTAAATCAATCTCTGGGTTGATATCCCTAAGGCGCTCGGCCATGACTTCGCTCTTGTGTCGGCCAATGGTTGAGTGGAGCGCCAGCAGTTGGCGATTGATGTTGGTTTCGCCCACCGTATCGGCATCGGCAATGGTCATATGTCCCACGCCCGCACGGGCAATCATCTCGGCAGCGTAGGCGCCTACACCGCCAAGCCCTACGACCAAAACGTGGGCGTTGCGCAGGATGTTTAATTTCTGCTCGCCTAAAAGCAGTTCTGTACGCTCTGTCCAGCTCATTTGTTGAATATCTTTGTGTAATTGCTATATGTCTCTGTTGCAAGTTGTTGGTGGGATGTTTGGCGCAGTCTGGCTACCTCGTTGTAGAGGGCCAGTATGGGCTCGCCGGTGGTGTCGCTTTCGAGCAGTAGGGCGGTGGCGGGACAAGCCACAAGGGCCTCGATGGTGCGTGGCGAGCGGAGGGCTCCAAAACCAAACGACACGTAAAAACCTCGTGCGACAATCTGCCCAAGCAGCTCTTTCGAGCCTATGAACCCGTGGAAAATAACCGCAGGAATGGGGTAGAGGGCAAGTGTGGCCAGCACCTCGGCTGTGGCCTTGACGTTGTGGATGATTATGGGCAGGTTGCGACGGCTGGCGATGGCCAACTGGCGCTCGAAAAGAGTCTGTTGCAGGGTGCGGTCTACGCTACACGCAAAGTCGAGCCCAATCTCGCCAATAGCCACACAATCAATCCGTTCCAACACGTTTAGCGCATCTTCGCAGTCCGCAATCTTGTTGGCATCCCAAGGATGTATGCCGGCCGAGAATGGTGCACAAGGCATCGCAATATCAACCCCCAGGCGGTAGTTGCTCAGACTGAGGGTGTCGGGCGAGGGGTGGTGGTGGGTGTGTATGTCTACAAATTGTTCCATTGTGTGGCTCTACTGCCACAAAGATATAAATTTTCTGTCGGAGTAAAAAAGGTGTGAAATAATTAACAATTTATTTTACCTATTTATAAAATATGGTTATCTTTGTGCGATTATTGGACATAATTTTAAGCAGAATTACTAACAATCAACTATAAATTCTTTTAACAAACCAAAAAATTATCTTCACAGACTATGTCGAAAGTCATTAAATTAAAGAAAGGTCTCGACATTAAGCTCGTAGGTGAGGCTGAGAAGCAGGTTGTAGAACTCCCTTTGGGTGAGCGCTATGCAGTTTCTCCACTCGGCTTCGAGGGTGTCGTGCCCAAATTGTTGGTGGCTGAGGGTGATAAGGTTATGGCAGGTGATGCACTGTTCTACGACAAGGCTCATCCCGAGGTAATCTTCTCGTCGCCCGTCAGCGGTACCGTTTCGGCAATCCGTCGTGGCGAGAAGCGCAAACTTCTGGCTATTGAGGTGGCTGCCGATGCAGAACAAACTTACAAACCCTTTAATGTCAATCTGGCAAAGGCTTCGTCGGAGGAGGTGACTGCCGCATTGCAGTCGAGTGGCTTGTGGCCTATGATCGTTCAGCGCCCCTATGGCATTATTGCCAACGCTGCCGACAAGCCAAAAGCTATCTTTGTGTCGGGCTTTGACTCGGCACCCTTGGCCCCCGATATGAATATCGCCCTGAAAGACGATATGGAGGCTTTGCAGGCTGGTTTTGATGCACTGAAAAAACTCTGCCAGAATGTTAATCTGGGCCTGAAAGCAGGTGAGAAGAGCATCTTGGAGGGTATCAATGGTGTTGAGAAACACTACTTTGAGGGTGCTCACCCCGCAGGTAACGTGGGTGTGCAGATCCACCACATCAACCCTATCAACAAGGGCGAGGTGGTGTGGACCGTAGCTATCCAGAACGTGGCTATCATCGGTCGCCTCTTTACCGAGGGTAGGGTCAATATGACCAAGACCTATGCCGCTACCGGTTCGCAGGTGGTTGCTCCTCAGTACATTAAGTGCTTGGTTGGTGCACAGGTGAGCGACGTTTTGTTGCCCGCACGCATCAAACCCCAGTCGAATGGTGCCAAATTCCGCATCATCGAGGGTAATGTGCTGACCGGTAAGAAAGCTGCCGCAGGCGACTCGCTCGGCTATTACTCGTCGCAGATTACCGTTATCCCCGAGGGTGGCGAGTTGGAGCTGATCGGTTGGTTGGCACCCCGTCTGCACAAATTCTCGGTTTCGCGCACCTACTTCTCGTGGCTGATGCCCAAGAAGCGCTACAACTTGTCGACTGGTCTGAATGGTGGCGTTCGCCCCTTTGTGGTGACAGGCTTGTACGAGAAATATCTGCCTATGGATATCTATCCTATGTATCTCTTCAAGGCCATCTTGGCTGGTGATATTGAGAAGATGGAGAACCTCGGTATCTACGAAATCGTAGAGGAGGATGTGGCTCTGTGTGAGTTCGTTGATCCCTCGAAGATGGAGTTGCAGGCTCTGGTTCGTGATGGTATTAACCTGATGATTAAGGAGATGTAAGCGTATGAAACAGACTAACAATAAACCCCTTCCAAAACGATTGCTTGACAAGTTTGCTCCCACCTTCTCGGAGGGCGGCAAACTCTCGTGGCTGCACTCGTTCTACGAGGCCATGGAGACCTTCTTCTATGTGCCTACCGACGTAACCAAAAAAGGTTCGCACGTTCGTGACTGTAACGATATGAAGCGCACTATGTTTATGGTAATCATCGCCCTCATACCTACCATTCTGTTTGGTATGTGGAACATTGGTTTCCAGAGGATTGGTGGCGCCGACTTTACTATCTGGCAGAACTTCTGGTATGGTTTCTGGCAGATGCTGCCCTCGATTTTGGTAATCTACATCGTAGGTTTGGGTATCGAGTGCTTCTTTGCACAGATTCGTAAAGAGGAGGTCAACGAGGGCTTCTTCGTGTCGGGTATTCTGATTGCTCTTATCGTACCTATTGGTACTCCTCTGTGGATGACCGCATTGGCTACCGCTTTTGCAGTTATTATCGGTAAGGAGATCTTTGGTGGTACCGGTATGAACATCTTTAACCCCGCACTGCTGGCTCGTCTGTTTATCTTCTTTGCCTACACTTCGAGTATCTCGGGCGAGGCTGTATGGTTTACCGACGCTCGCACCGGTGCAACCCCTCTGGGTGAGTTGGCCAACAATGGCGTTACCGATGTGTCGATGCTCGACGCATTTATCGGTACCATCCCCGGCTGTATTGGTGAGACCTCGAAATTGTGCATCCTGCTGGGCGCATTTGTGCTGATTGCTACCGGCACCGCAAGCTGGCGCACTATGCTGAGCGTATTTGTGGGTGGCCTGGTAATGGGTGGTTTGTTCAACCTGCTGGCTCCCGCTGAGCCTCAGACCGCTACCGAGATGTATATGGCTCTGCCCGCTTGGAAACACCTCTTGCTGGGTGGCTTTGCATTTGGTGCAGTATTTATGGCTACCGACCCCGTAACCTCGGCACAGACCAACTGCGGTAAGTGCATCGTAGGCTTTATGATTGGTGCTCTGGCTATCTTGGTGCGCGTGTTCAACCCTGGTTACCCCGAGGGTATGATGCTCGCAATTATCTTTATGAATGCACTTGCTCCCGTTGTTGACCACTATGTTGTTCAGGCTAACATAAAACGCCGCAACAAAAGGGCTGCAAAGGTTGCAAAAACCGTTAACGCTTAACCAATAGGAGGATAGAATTATGAGTAAGAAGAAATTTTTGGGCGGCAAAGATAGCAACGCCTACATCGTTTTCTATTCGGCCGTTATGGTAATTATCGTAGCCGTACTGTTGGCTTTCACCTCGCTCTCGCTCAAAGAGAGGCAGGATGCTAACGTGCTGAACGAGAAAAAAGACGCTATTGTGGCTTCGCTCGGTTTGGACAAAGGCTCGTATGACCAGTATATCGAGGCTTATGTTGTTAACGCTCAGGGCGAAAAGATTGAGACCGAGGTTGCTCCTCTGCAAATGCTTTTCGACCTGCCCGCAAGCTTTGCAGCAGGCGAGTATCCCGTTTTTGAGAACAAAGAGAGTGGCGAGGTTGTATTCCCTCTAACAGGTAAGGGTCTGTGGGACGACATCTGGGGCTATGTAGCTCTGGAGGCCGATATGAATACAATCAAGGGCGCAATCTTTGACCACGCAGGCGAGACTCCTGGTTTGGGTGCCGAGATTGCAACTGCCAAATTCCAGGCTCAGTTTGTAGGCCAGACTATCTACGAGGGTAACCAGTTGGTTGGTATCGAGGTTGTTAAGGGTGGCGCACAGGGCGCACCTCACTCGGTAGATGCCGTAACAGGTGGCACCAAAACCTCGGAGGGTTTGGAGAATATGATTAAGGATTGCATCGGCTACTACGACGCCTTTATGAAGGCTCGTACCGCGGCCGCCACTGCAACCGAAGATGTAGTATTAACCGAAAATGCAGAGTAAGGCTATGAAAAACAAAACATTTCAATCGCTGACTAATCCGTTGGCAAAGAATAACCCTGTTCTGGTTCAGATTCTGGGTATCTGCTCGGCATTGGCAGTTACAACCCAGCTTAAACCAGCATTTGTTATGGGTCTTTCGGTTGTGGCAGTGTGCGCATTCTCGAACCTGATTCTCTCGTTGTTGCGCAACACTATTCCCGATAGGATTCGTATCATTGTGCAGCTGGTGGTTATCGCTACACTCGTAACCCTTGTAAATGATGTACTGAAGGCTTATGTCTACGACGTGAGCAAACAGTTGTCGGTATATGTAGGTCTGATTATTACCAACTGTATCATTATGGGCCGTGTAGAGGCCTTCGCGCTGTCGAACAAACCTCTGCTTTCGTTGCTCGATGGTATCGGCAACGGCTTGGGCTATGGTGCAGTGCTGGTGATTATCGGCTTCTTCAGGGAGTTGCTGGGTAATGGTACCCTGTTTGGCTACCAGATTATTCCCGAGTGCTTCTACGAGGCCGGCTATGTAAACAATGGTCTGATGTTGTTCCCACCTGCAGCACTTATTATTGTAGGTATCATCATCTGGGTACACCGCAGCTACAACAAAGATTTACAAGAAAAATAATGGAGGAGCATAGAATATGGAACTTTTGAAACTATTTATTCAGTCTACCTTTATAGACAATATGGTATTCTCGTTCTTCTTCGGTATGTGTTCGTACATTGCCGTATCGAAGAGCGTGAAGACTGCAAATGGTTTGGGTTTGGCCGTTACCTTCGTAATGCTTATGACTGTGCCCCTCAACTATTTGCTCGAAAACTACGTGCTCAAAGCAGGTGCTCTCAAGTGGATTTCGCCTTCGCTGGCCGAGGTTGACCTGAGCTTTTTGAGCTTTATTCTCTTTATTGCTGTGATTGCAGCATTTGTTCAGTTGTTGGAGATGGTGGTAGAGAAATTCTCGCCCTCGCTCTATAACTCGCTGGGTATCTTCCTGCCTCTGATTGCGGTAAACTGTGCAATTATGGGTGGCGCTCTGTTTATGCAGCAGCGTAACTTTGCTACCGTAGGCGAGGCCGCAGTATTCGGCTTTGGTTCGGGCTTTGGTTGGTGGATTGCCATCCTGGTGATGGCCGCCATCCGCGAGAGGCTCAGCTACTCCAACGTACCCAAGGGTCTGCGTGGTCCCGGTTTGGCCTTTATTATCACTGGTCTGCTGGGTATGGCGTTTATGATTTTCTCGGGCTTCCAGATGTAGAATTTTAAGCAAAAATAGTAAGAGAGATGAATACAACAATTTTAGTTGCAGTCGTAGTCTTCCTCGTGGCGCTGTTGCTGCTGGTGGCCCTGCTGTTGGTTGCCAAAGCAAAGCTGACCAGCTCGGGCGAGGTTACGATTAACATCAACGATGGCCAGAAGAGCCTCAAAGTGGCAAGTGGCAACTCGCTGCTGACCACTTTGGCACAGGAGAAGATTTTCCTTCCATCGGCTTGCGGTGGACAGGGTAGTTGCGGTATGTGTAAAGTACAGGTGCTCGACGGTGGTGGCGAGATTTTGCCAACCGAGGTGGGCTTCTTTACCCGCAAACAGCAGAAAGAGCACTGGCGCTTGGGTTGCCAAGTTAAGGTCAAAGGCGACCTCGACATCCGCATCCCCGAGAGCGTACTGGGCGTGAAGAAGATGGAGTGCGAGGTGGTTTCGTGCCGCAGCGTATCGACCTTTATGAAAGAGTTTGTGGTTAAATTGCCCGAGGGCGAGAGGCTTAAATTCAAGAGCGGTGGTTACATTCAGATTGATGTCCCTCAGTATGACGAGATTAAGTTCTCGGATATGGACATCGACGAGCGCTTCCACGCCGACTGGACCAAGTTCAAAATGTGGGATATCGTGGCCAAGAACCCCGAGCCTACCTTCCGTGCTTACTCGATGGCTAACCAGCCTGCCGAGGATGACATTATTATGCTGAACGTGCGTATTGCTACTCCTCCCTTTGATAGGGCAACCGGTGGCTTTATGAATGTACCAACTGGTATCTGCTCGGCATATATCTTCTCGCGCAAGCCCGGCGACAAGGTTACCATTTCGGGCCCCTATGGCGAGTTCTTCATCAAGGATACTCCTAACGAGAAGATGTTTATCGGTGGTGGTGCAGGTATGGCGCCTATGCGTTCGCACATCTTCCACCTGTTCAAGACCGTTAAGAGCGACCTGCCCATCTCGTTCTGGTATGGTGCTCGCTCGAAGCAGGAGATCTTCTATCAGGAGCAGTTTGAGCAGTTTGCTAAGGACTTCCCCAACTTTAAGTTTGCCATTGGTCTTAGCGACCCCAGGCCAGACGACAATTGGGATCCTGCATACATTGGCTTTATCCACAATGTAATCTACAACAACTACTTGAAGGATCACCCCGCACCCGAGGATATCGAGTACTACTTGTGCGGTCCTCCAATGATGATTTCGGCTGTGGTAAATATGCTCGACAACTTGGGCGTACCTCCCGAGAACATTATGTATGACAACTTTGGTAGCTAATAGTTACCAAACCCCAAGAATGGGCTCCCTCGGTTTGTGCGAGGGGGCCTTTTCTTTTGGCCAGATATGTAGAGAGAGTGGGGTGGTGATGTGGTAAAATAAGTAAGGCGAGCACTAAGTGGTGCCCGCCTTACTAACATATATATAATATAGGTGTGATAGCCTATGCCAAGTGGAGCTCCTCTTTCATCTGCTCGATCTTGGCATCCAGAGCGGCCGATACTTTGTCGTAGTCGGCCAGCGAAGCCAGAGGCTCCTTCACGCCAAAGTAGTACTTAATCTTGGGCTCGGTACCGCTGGGGCGAATAGAGAGGATGGTGCCGTCGGCAGTCAGGTACTGCAGCACGTTGCTCTTGTCGATGTCGATAGGGGTGGTGGTGCCACTCTTGACATCCAACGCCAAGCTCGACTGGTAATCCTTGATGGTTACGATATCCGAGCCGCAGATGCTCTTGGGAGGATTGTTGCGGTAGTCGACCATCATTTGCTTAATCTCGGCAGCACCCTCTTGGCCCTTGCGAACAACCGACACGAGGCCCTCTTTGTAGAAACCATACTCGACATAGAGCTCTTTGATAAGTCCGTAGAGCGAAGTGCCAATGCTCTTGGCCCAAGCAGCAGCCTCGGCAGCCAGCGAGCAGGCCGACACGCCATCTTTGTCCCTCAGGAACGAGCCGGCCAAGAAACCGAAGCTCTCCTCGCCACCGCCAATGTAAACTTTACCCTTGGCCTCCTCGGCGCGGATAACCTTGGCGATATTCTTGAAACCGGTCAGGCAGTCGAAGTACTCAACACCAAAGCTCTTGGCTACGTCGGCCATCATCTCCGAAGTTACGATGGTTTTGACGATGTACTGCTTGCCGTCGAGCATACCGTTCTCTTTCCAACGGCGGCACATATAGTAGGTGAGCAGTACGCAGGTCTGGTTGCCATTGAGCAGCACAAAGTTGCCCTCCTCGTCGGGAACTGCAATACCAATGCGGTCGCTATCGGGGTCGGTAGCCATAACAATCTCGGCACCAATCTTCTGGCCCAGCTCGATGGCCATACGCATTGTGGTACGCTCCTCGGGGTTGGGCGACTCAACGGTGGGGAAGTTGCCGTCGATAACCATCTGCTCGGCTACGGGAGTGATGTCGGTAAAGCCGTAGTTGCGCAGCGAGGCGGGAACGAGTTTGTGGCCGCAACCGTGGATGGGGGTGTAGACAATCTTCATATCGCTGAACTGCTTAACAGCCTCGGGCGAAAGCGAAAGCGATTTAACCCTGTCGAGGTAAATCTTGTCGAACTCCTCGCCAATGATGGTGATATTCTCGGGGTTAAGACCGCTGATAATCTGGTCGACCGAGGTGATTTTGTTTACCTCGTCGATGATGTTCTTGTCGTGGGGGGCGATAACCTGCGAGCCATCCTCCCAGTAGGCCTTGTAGCCGTTGTACTCGCGAGGGTTGTGCGAGGCGGTAACCATAACACCGCTCTTGCAGCCCAACTCGCGAATGGCAAAGCTCAACTCGGGGGTGGGGCGGAGCGACTCGAAGAGGTATACCTTAAAGCCGTTCGAGGCGAAAATGTCGGCAGTGCGCTCGGCAAACTCGCGGCTGAAATTGCGGCAGTCGTGGCTTACGGCAACCTTAATCTCCTGGCCCTCAAAGCATTTTTTGAGATAGTTGGCCAAGCCCTGAGTAGCCATACCTACTGTATATATATTCATACGATTTGTGCCTACGCCCAAAATGCCACGCAGACCACCAGTACCAAATTCGAGGTCTTGGTAGAAACTTTCCGAGAGCTCTTTGGGGTCGTTGGCCATCAAATTCCTAACCTGCTCTTTTGTCTGTTCGTCATAATTTCCGTCGAGCCATTTCTGTGCTCTGTCGAGAATGTACTGTTCCATAATTAGTTACGTTAATTATAAGTTTACCTTATATTGTTTTTTATTTTCAATTCAATTTTTTGATATGCAAAGATAGTAAAAAAATGCTAAATCTCACTCCCAGAGTGTTAAAAAGGGGGTTGGCTCGGGCAATAAAAAAGGCATAGTATTTTTATTTTTATTTGCAACAGCAAAACGTATTTTTTTTAACAAAATTATGCACAATTTTGTAATCGGAAATCGGAATTAAAACCCACCCATCCATTAGTAAATGATACAAAACTTGGCAACATATAGCGATGTATGGCAGGACTGCTTGGCCCGAATCAAAAAGCAAACCTCTGATGAAGAGTTTGTTAAGTGGTTTCAGCCCATTGTCCCCATCGGTTTTGACGGCCAGACTCTGCGTCTGAGGTTGCCAAGCGAGGAGTGTGTCTACCACATTGAGCACAACTACATCCCTTCGCTCCGTCCTATCATCTACGAACTCTTTGGTGACAAAACTCGTCTGCGCTACTCGGTGCCTCAGGCCGGTTATAGTGCTCCGCAGGGTTATACCCCCACCGAAGCAAATACAACGCCAATGGCCCAAGCCGTAGCTCAGAGCGATACTGCAAAGATAAAAAATCCTTTCATAATTCCCGGCATCAAAAAGCTGGTAATCGACTCGCAGCTCAATCCAAACTACACTTTTGAGACTTTTGTAGAGGGCGAGTGCAACCGACTCGTTAGGAGTGTGGGCTTGGCTGTGGCTATCGAACCCGGCAAGACTGCCTACAACCCGCTCTATATATTTGGCGATTCGGGCTTGGGCAAAACCCACCTGGCTCAGGCTATCGGTATGGAGATTAAGCAGCGTCACCCCGAGTTGCAGGTGCTCTATGTGTCGATGAACAAGTTTCAGGCCCAGTACACTACGGCTGTGCTGAACAAAGAGCCCAACGACTTTATCAACTTCTATCAGATGGTAGATGTGCTGATTATCGACGACATTCAGGAGCTGTCGGGTAACAAGAGCAGTACTCAGAACGCATTTTTCAACATATTCAACCACCTTCACTTGACCGGCAAGCAGCTTATCCTCACTTCGGATAAGCGCCCCTCGGAGTTGAGCGACATCAACGATCGTCTGCTGACCCGTTTCAAGTGGGGTTTGGCTGCCGAGCTTACTCAGCCCGACTATCAGACCAAAGTGAAGATTATTCGCAATAAGGCCGAGAGGTTGGGTGCACAAATTCCCGATGAGGTGGTGGCTTACTTTGCCGAGAATATCAACGCCAACATTCGCGAGATAGAGGGGGCCTTGTCGGCCCTGGTTGCCAATTCGGCATTCCTTAACCGCAAGATTACCATATCGTTGGCCAAAGAGGTGTTGAAGATGTATGTGAAGATTTGCCCCAAGGAGATTACAATTGAGCAGGTGCGCAAGATTGTGTGCGAGCAGCTCGACATCGACGAGGTGGCCTTCGACTCGCCCAAGCGCACAAGGGATATTGCTCAGGCAAGGCAGATTGCGATGTACCTCTGCAAGCAGCACACCAAGTCGTCGCTGTCGGCAATTGGTGCGGCCATTGGTGGCAAAAACCACGCTACGGTGCTCCACGCTTGCAAGGCGGTGGCCAATCTGATGGAGACCGATAGGTCGTTTGCCCAGACGGTAGAGGATATCGAGCGCATCGTAACGGCTAAATAGCTACCCATATATAATAAATAGGTATAAATACCCTAAAAAATCGCAATTGTCGTATTGATGGTTGCGATTTTTTTTGTAATTTTACGAAGATTTACCCTTTGATTGTACTTAACCTCTATTGAATTATGCTTAAAGTAGGAGAGCAGGCCCCATTGTTCGAGGCTGTGTCGCAAAATAACGAGCCCGTAAGGTTGGCCGACTATATTGGCCGCAAGGTAATTTTGTATTTCTATCCCAAGGATAATACATCGGGTTGTACGTTGGAAGCCAAGAGTTTGAGGGATGGCAAGAAGGCGTTGGCCGAGATGGGATTTGAGATTGTGGGCGTGAGCCCCGACAGTGTTAAATCGCACCAGAATTTCTGCGCCAAGCACGAGCTGAACTTTACGCTGGTGGCCGATACCGACAAGAGCGTGGCCACGGCCTACGACGTGTGGAAGGAGAAGAGTATGTATGGCCGCAAGTATATGGGCATTGTGCGCACAACCTTCATCATCGACGAGCAGGGCAAGATTATCCACATCTTCGACAAGGTAAAGACCGCTGACCATTGGCAGCAGATTGCCCAGTGGTGGGGCGAGTACAACAAATAAGCGAATGAAAGAGAAATAATAAATAAAAAAAGAAAGGAAAAAGATTATGGCAGAGAAAGTTGCGGTTAATCCCGACAAACAGAAAGTGTTGAGCGCAGTGCTCGACAAGATTGAGAAAGATTTTGGCAAAGGCTCTATTATGCGTATGAACAGCGAGAGCATTGAACCTGTGGCAGTTATCCCTTCGGGCTCGATTACCCTTGACAATGCACTTGGCGTGGGTGGCTATCCCAAAGGTCGTGTGATTGAGATTTATGGCCCCGAGTCGTCGGGTAAGACCACCCTGGCAATCCACGCTATTGCCGAGGCTCAAAAGGCAGGTGGAATTGCAGCGTTTATCGATGCCGAGCACGCATTTGATAGCTTTTATGCTACCAAGCTGGGTGTGGATGTTGACAACCTGTTGGTTTCGCAGCCCGACAGTGGCGAGCAGGCATTGGAGATTGCCGAAACGCTTATTCGTTCGAGCGCAATCGACATTATCGTTATCGACTCGGTGGCAGCACTGACTCCCAAGGCCGAGATCGAGGGCGAGATGGGCGACTCGAAAATGGGCTTGCAGGCAAGGCTTATGTCGCAGGCGCTGAGGAAGTTGACCGCCGCAATTAGCAAGACCAAGACCGTTTGTATCTTCATCAACCAGTTGCGTGACAAGATTGGTGTAATTTACGGCAATCCCGAGACCACTACTGGTGGTAACGCACTGAAATTCTATGCCAGCGTGCGTATCGACATCCGCAAGACCTCGGTTATTAAGGATGGCGATGAGATGCTGGGTACCCGCACCAAGGTTAAAGTGGTTAAAAACAAGGTGGCACCTCCATTCCGCAAGGCCGAGTTTGACATTATGTATGGCGAGGGTATCTCGAAGATTGGCGAGATACTTGACTTGGGTGCAGACCTGGGCGTGATTAAGAAGAGTGGCTCGTGGTATTCGTACAACGATAGCAAGCTGGCTCAGGGCCGCGATGCAACCAAAGAGTTGCTGCTCAACAACGAGGCTCTTGCAGCCGAGATTGAGGCCAAAGTGCGCGAGGCTCTGAAAGCCCAGAAATAGTTGGACCACAAACGCCACCAAGGAGGTGACAACACGATAGTAGAGTAGGCCGCCCCGCTTGGGAGTGTGAATAGGCGGGGCGAGCTTACCAACCAAAGAAACCAAGGTTAAGTTAAACTCTCTAATACATTGTCCTATGGCAGGTTATACGCCAGAAGATGAACAGATTATTGAACAACTGTATAACGAGTTGTTGGCCTCTTGCGACAAGATTTGCAAGAACGAATCTGACTGGGATATGATTATCAAGGCCTTCTTTTTGGCAAAGGAGGCACACAAGGGCGTAAGGCGTCGTTCGGGCGAGCCTTATATCCTACATCCGCTGTCGGTGGCAAAGATTGTGGTCGATGAGATTGGCCTGGGTGCCAAGTCTACGGCTGCGGCACTGCTGCACGATGTGGTCGAGGATACAAGCTATACTGTGGCCGATATGGAAAATCTGTTCGGCCCCAAGATCGCCTCGATGGTCGATGGCCTTACGAAAGTGTCGGCTGCGCTGTCGGATGATGCCTCGGCTCAGGCCGAGACATTCCGTAAAGTATTGCTCACGCTGTCGGATGATATTAGGGTGATACTCATCAAGTTGGCCGACCGATTGCACAATATGCGCACCCTCGGCTCGATGCCTCGCAACAAGCAGCTGAAGATTACCAGCGAAACGATGTACTTGTTTGCGCCATTGGCCTACCGATTGGGTCTATATTCGATTAAGACCGAACTGGAAGACCTGTCGCTCAAATATATGTACCCCGAGGAGTATGCAGCTATTGAGGCAAAGATGCAGGCCACTGCCGAGGAACGTAATGTATTCATAGAGAAGTTTATAGCACCAATTAGGGAAAAACTGACCGAGGCTGGCATCGAGTTTACAGTATCGGGTAGGGTAAAGACCGTATTTTCGGTGTGGTCGAAGATGCAGCGTAAGAAAATCCCATTTGAGGAGGTTTACGACCTGTTTGCCATCCGTATCGTATTTAAGCCCACCGACATTGTGCCCGAAAAGTCGCAGTGTTGGCATATCTATTCACTACTGACCGATATTTATTCGCCTAAGCCTGATCGAATTAGAGATTGGGTGAGCTTCCCTAAGGCCAATGGTTACGAGGCTCTGCACGCTACGCTTATGAGGCCCGATGGAGTGTGGACTGAGGTACAAATCCGTTCGGAGAGAATGGAGGATATCGCCGAGCGAGGTCTGGCAGCCCACTGGAAGTATAAACAGCAGCAAGAGGCCGAAGATGAGTATGATAGGTGGCTGCGCGATGTGCGCAATGCCCTGAGTCAGCCCGCAGGCAATGCGGCCGACTTCTTGGAGAATGTAAAGATGACGCTCTATATGACAGAGATTGTGGTCTTTACTCCTAAGGGCGAGGCACGCAAGTTGCCCGTTGGTGCTACGGCCCTCGACTTCGCTTACGATATACATACCAACGTAGGTAATACGGCCATTGGTGCCAAAATCAACCACAAGATAGAGTCGATATATACCAAGTTGAAGAGTGGCGACCAAATACAAATTCTTACGGCCGAGACAGCACACCCGACAATCGAGTGGCTCGATCACGTTGGCACAATGAAGGCCAAGCAGGCCATTATTAGCTATCTCAAACGAGTAAGGCAGAACAATATAGAGCGTGGTATCTCAACCTTTGAACGACGTATGCGCGAGTTTGGCATTACCCCCAGCGCAAGGCTGTTCCGTAAGCTGCTACCCGCCTACGATTGTACCAATAAGGACGAATTTTATAGCAAACTCGGCTCGGAGATTATCAACCTGAACGATGTCGATAAGGTGTTGCGCCAGAACTCCAAGAATAAGATGTTGAAGTTCTGGACATTTGAGCTGTCGGGTAATAATAAGCCCAAGGATCTGGTGGTTCGCAAACAGGATGTTGGCGATGATTCGGAGGCTCAGAAATTTATTATTGCCGAGTGTTGCAACCCCATTCCTGGTGACAACATAACTGGATATCGCGATCCTCGCTCGGGCGCAATTATTGTGCACAAAACTGATTGTGAGGAGCTTATAAGCCTTGGCTCGCAGCAGGGGCAAAACTTGGTGAGCAATATCAAGTGGTCGAGCTACAAGGCCGAGTCTTATTTGGCCGAATTACAATTGCGAGGCATTGATAGGGTTGGTATCTTGCGCGACCTGGT
Organism: Rikenellaceae bacterium; assembly: GCA_015059945.1. Taxonomy (GTDB): domain Bacteria; phylum Bacteroidota; class Bacteroidia; order Bacteroidales; family Rikenellaceae; genus Tidjanibacter. Next base: position 75,992 of record SUZJ01000004.1, on the reverse strand, counting down.
GCAAGTGATTACTATCGAGCGAAATATTAACATCCGAGAGTTGCAGATTCAGAGCCATGATGGCATTTTCGACGGAAAGATTAGCTTGTATGTTTCCGATGCCGAGAGTTTGGCTGCACTGAAGGATAACCTGCTAAAGATTAAGGGTATCGACAAAGTAGATCGATTGTAAATAAACAAAAAGAGTATATATTATGGCTACCATTTTTACAAAAATTGTCAATGGTGAAATTCCTTGCTACAAGGTGGCAGAGGATGAGAATTATTTTGCATTTCTGGATATAAATCCTATGGCCGAAGGGCACACATTGGTTATTCCTAAGCGCGAACAGGACTATATTTTCGACCTCGAAGATGAAGAGTTGGGTGGTTTGATGCAGTTTGCCAAGAAGGTTGCAGCATCGCTCAAAGCAAATATCGAGTGTAGTAGAGTGGCCGTTGTAGTGTTGGGACTCGAAGTTCCTCACGCACACATCCACCTTATTCCAATCAAGAGCGAGGCCGATGTTGACTTCCGTAAACCAAAGCTGCAACTCACGCCCGAGCAGTTTGTGGCTATTGCCGAGAAGGTAAAGTTGTAAAATCTGCGTAATAGATTTATCTGATATCGAAAGAGTGGGGGAGTGCCCCACTCTTTTTTTTGAGCCCGCATTTATGTCAGCACAATTTGCCTTAGTTGCCGCCAAAATTATTTGTTCAATATTTTAATTATTAAGTTGTAAGTGTTACAAAACCAGATGTTTGTACATTTTTATATAAAGTAAAGAATTAGATAATACATGCCATAGTTGCAAATTGGTATGATTTAGCCTATTAACATATACACTGCCAGAGCTAAGTATTGCATAATCAGCAAAATAGCATACTTTAATTAAAGCATTTGTTTTGTTGAATTACGGGGAGTTTTTGCTTTGTTTTAAGGGGGGGGTAATCATCGTGGATTTGATTTACAAAACACAGCTATTGCATATTAAAATTATTTTATTTACATTTGTAATGCATTGGAATTATTATGAAAACAAGACTGCAGTACATTATTACAAATGAGGGATTGACGAACATTCGCTTTGCCGAACTGCTGGGCGTCAATCCGGCATCAATATCTCACATTTTAGCTGAGCGCAACAAACCCAGCTTTGACTTTATTGTAAAAATTGCTGAGAATTTGCCTCAATACAACCTTCGGTGGCTTCTTACCGGCAAAGGCGAACCCATTACCTCGCCCGTCAATATGATGTCCATACCATCCCCGGCCGAGGCGACTTCGCCGGAGAAAGCCTCCTTAACAGAGATTTCTTCGTTGCCTCAGAATGGAGACTGTGCTCCAGCCCCGAATTCTAATAATGATACAAAGAGTGAAGCGCCGCCCGTAATGACGAAAAATACGCCAACCTCAAAGCTGATTGTATGCTTTCCTGACGGCACATTTGAGGAGTTCTCTCGCAGATAATGCAATTGCGGTACAATAAATCTCTATATATTAATATGTTACTCGCTTTAACACCATTTGCAAAATATATACATTATGTAAACTGCATGCAGGGGGGGGATTTAAGTGTAAGGCGTGTTATAACTCTTCCGCCCTCTTGTTCTAATATCAAGCAAGGATCGGATATCACTCTCGGACTCTACGCAAGTGCTATGCACTTGTACATTTTCGCGCACGTACGCACGTTAAATCGTACACGAATGCAAATATATATAAGTTTTTCAAACTCCCAATCGTTACAGTTGGAGCGAAGGAGATTGCTCTGCTGGAGTGTATTTGCTATCGACAAGTCGCCCTCCACTACTTTACAATTGTAATTACAAATGTAAACCAGTGGTCCTATTTTACATATTTACAATAAATTGCACAATTTACATATGTAATTTATGTTATGTGTAGTGATTTTGTGAATTATTGTTAAATTTGTGTTGTAATTAAAACGCGAATATGAAATTTCGACACATTATACATATATTTATTACTACCCTATTGGTGGTATTTATTGCAGGGTGTGCATCTTCAAAGGTGGGTGAAAAGGTAATTACGGTTTCCATTCCTCCACTTCAAGGGCTTGTGGAGGCTATTGTGAACAATGATTACAAGGTGGTTGCATTATTGCCAAGCGGCTCTACACCAGAAAATTACTCCCCTACTCCAAGTCAGCTTATCAACATCGAGGAATCGGAATTTGTGTTCTTTGTGGGTACGCTCGATTTTGAGAATACTATTGCTCAAAGGCTTGCAGAGCGAGATATTAACATTGTTAATACCGGCAGGGATGCTGAGTTGATAGAAGGAGAATGTGCTCATAATCATAAAGTTGGCAGCGAACACAATCACGGAGTAGATCCTCATATATGGCTATCGCTTGTCGAGTTGGAGAAGGTAGTGGGTAATATAGGCAATGCAATTTGCTCCACGCATCCCGACTCTGTGCGCTACAAGGCTAATTTTGAACAGCTTATGGGCAGGATAAAGGCCGCCCACGAGCATTATTTGGAGCTTTTTGAGCCTCATCGTGGCGAGGCCTTCTTGATTTACCACCCAGCCCTCACCTATTTTGCGCGCGACTACGGCTTGGAGCAAATAAGTGTTGAGCAAGAGGGTAAGGCCCCCACCCCAACTACTTTGGCTAAGCTGACTGTGGATGTTGACAACTCTAAAATCAAGCACCTTATTTATCAATCGGAATACCCTATTGATGTTGTTAAACCAGTGGCAGAGGTACTTGGGGTTGAACTCTTGGAAATCAATCCGTTAAGTAGTGATGTATTGGCAGAGGTGGATAGGATTGCAAACACTTTATTAACACCCGACTATGGAGCAGAACGAGTTAATTAGGATAGAGAATTTGTCGGTAACTTACGACGGTAAGACGGCGCTCGAATGGGTTAATTTGTCGCTCAGTGAGGGCGAATTTGTGGCTATTGTGGGCCCCAATGGTGGCGGCAAGAGCACCCTTGTAAAGGCCATACTGGGGCTTGTGCCCTATTGTGGTCGAATTGAGTTCGCTCCCGAGGTGGCCGACAGGGCAGCTATTGGCTATATGCCCCAGATGAACAATTTTGACCGGGCCTTCCCTATTTCGGTCGGTGAGCTAATTTTGAGTGGCTTGCAGGGCGATAAGGGGCACGCGTGGGGGCGTTATAGTGCTGAGGATAAGGCAAAGGTGGCCGAAGTGGCTCGACTGCTCGGCATCTATACACTTATCGATAAGGCTATTGGCGAACTGTCGGGTGGCGAGTTGCAGCGTGCCCTGCTGGGACGAGCCATTATCTCGGAGCCCAAGGTGCTTGTGCTCGATGAGCCCGCAAACTTTATCGACCCCAAGTTCGAGGGCGAGCTCTATGAGCTGCTGACCGAGCTTAACAAGCGTATAACTATCGTAATGGTGTCGCACGACGAGGCGGCTGTGCGCAGCTTGGCCCACCGAGTGGTCTGCATCAACCGCACCATCCAGCCCTCACCTGCCTATTAGTGGCGAAATATCGGCTTGATTGCTATAAAATAACGACTTGCGATGTGCAGGTCGTTATTTTTTTACTTATATTTGTGGTGCCTTAGGGGCCTGAGTGCCCTTGTGGCGGACATATTTGTTGATGAAAGTGTATTTGTTTCATCCCTTTCGGAAATCTGGAAAATTTCATTGCACAAGGGAAGCATCACACTCGTCACTCCGTATTGCATAGTATTTGGGGTGTTTCATACCCTATACTCTCGATACGAGTGTGGGGTATGTTTATTTGTGCAAGGTATTCCAGAACCTCCGAAAGATAAACAAATCAGCTCCACACTTTCTTTTTGTTTTTACTTTTCGCCATATTGGAGTTGTATGGTTTTGGCAAGCAACACTTTAACAAACCAAAACTTATACACGATGAAGAAACTCTTATTATTGCTTGTGGCATCGCTGACGATGCTATTTTGGGGCTGTACACAATTCGACGACAGCCGCATTTGGGATGCTATCGACGAACTCGAAGACCTCTATGACGACTTGGATGGTCGTTTGGAGGATTTGGAGGAGGCTTGCGAGAAGATGAACACCAACATCGAGGCACTTCAAACCCTTGTGTCGGCTTTGCAGAACAACGACACCATTACCTCTATTGCCCCCATTAAACAGGGCGACAAGGTTGTGGGCTACACCATTACCTTCTCCAAGTCGGAGCCTATCACCATCTACCACGGCAACGATGGCAAGGATGGCGCCAATGGTGCCGACGGCCAAGATGGTGCAAATGGCGCCGATGGTAAAGATGGCAAGGATGGCTATACTCCCCAGATTGGCGTTGCCAAGGATAGCGACAATGTTTACTATTGGACCCTCGATGGCGAGTGGCTGCTCGACGAGAGTGGCAACAAAATCAAGGCCGTAGGTACCGATGGTAAAGACGGTGAGGATGGCGCAAATGGTACCGATGGTAAGGATGGTGCAGATGGTAGCGACGGCAAAGATGGCGAGAATGGTGCCGATGGTAAGGATGGCATCACTCCTCAGCTCGAAATCCGCGAGGGCTATTGGTGGATTTCCTACGACAATGGTGCAACTTGGAAAGAGTTGGGCAAAGCCACCGGCGAGGACGGCAAAGATGGTGCCGACGGCGAGGATGGTAAAGATGGCGCGGATGGTGCCAATGGCTCCGACGGCCAAGACGGCAAGGATGGTGCGGATGGCGACAGCCTCTTCCAGAGCGTCACTTGGGACGAGGGGTACGCCTACTTCACTCTCGCAGATGGCACAACCATCAAGATTCCGCTGTCGGAAGGTGCAGTCGAGAGAATGGTAGAGGTTACCGCAGTCGATATTGCGGGTTATTGGGTAGGAGAAATGTGTTTAATTGCCCTTTCTGATAAGGAATTTCATCTTGATAAGGAGGTGTGGGTGTCATATAATAGCCAACTCTACGGATTAGTCATAATTCCAACCGCAACCGAAGATACATCGGTAGCTCCAATCGGCACTTATAGTGCAGATGCTAGTACAATCCTTTTGGATGAAAGTGTGTATAGAGTTTTTACGGATAATGACCAAACAAGTATGGAAATTATCGATGCATTCGTAACAATAAGTGAAAATGCAATAGATGTAACCGTCACATTGGAAAATGGAGAGGTACACCACGTAGTCTATGATGGCTCTCTTGAACTAAATTGGATAGGCGGCGGGGAAGAAGAGGACACACCCACCCCTCCCGCCAACGCTCCCGCCAACGAGATTTGGTACACCTCGACCTACGGAGAAGTTGTGGAACCTTATGATACTACCGCTTTCGGTGCAAACATTGTTTCCAACACCTACGAGAATGGTGTTGGTATTATTACATTCGATGGCGATGTCACTTCGATTGGAGATTATGCATTCTATTATTGTTCGAGCCTTGCAGGCATCACCATTCCCGATAGTGTTACTTCGATTGGAGATTGGGCATTCTATTCTTGTTCGCGCCTTGCGAGTGTGACCATTCCCGATGGTGTTACTGAGATTGGAGATTATGCATTCGCTGGGAGTGAGAGCCTTGCGAGTGTCAGCATTGGAAATGGTGTTACTTCGATTGGAGGTTGGGCATTCAATCATTGTTCGAGCCTCGCGAGTGTAACCATTCCCGATGGTGTTACTGAGATTGGGGATTATGCATTCTATGGTTGTTCGAGTCTTACGATAACCATTCCCGACAGTGTTACTTCGATTGGAGATGGTGTATTCGCTGGGAGTATGAGCCTTGCGGAGTTCAATGGTAAGTTTGCTTCGAGCGATGGTAGGTGTTTGATTATTGATGGAGTGTTGAACTCTTTTGCCCCCGCAGGAGTTACAGAATACACCATTTCCGACAGTGTTACTTCGATTGGAGATTATGCATTCGGTGATTGTACGAGCCTTGCGAGTGTAACCATTCCCGACAGTGTTACTTCGATTGGAGATGGTGCATTCGATTATTGTGAGAGCCTTGCAAGTGTATATTGCAAAGCCACAACGCCACCATCATTAGACGGCTATGTATTTTTCAAGAATGCTTCGGAGCGCATGATTTATGTGCCTGCTGGTAGTGAGGAATCATACAAAACTGCCGATTATTGGAGCAACTACGCCTACTACATCGTGGGTTACGACTTCGAGTAAACACACCAGAAAAAGGGAGGCTTCGGGTCTCCCTTTTTAATACTACGCCAAAGAAAAACGGCAACCTCGGTGTGAGGTTGCCGTTTTTGTTATCAGATTGTGTGGCGAGCGACTACTCAAACTTGCAAATCTCGCTCAGTTGGCCCCACAGCTCCTCCGATTTCTCGACCAGCTGCTGGCGTACATAGGCGTAGTGTTTGCGCACCAACGAGGGGTTGTGTTTCTCGGCTGGGTTGTTCACCAACTCGATCAAGTCGTTACGCATATCAACTGCACCCTGCATTACGGCGATAATCTCGCTCTGTTTGTCCGAGTGGAAGCCCAGCGACAAGTAGCAATCGTATACAACCTCGTTTACTACATAGTCAATCTCTTTCTTAATATCCCTTAAACTTGCCATAATTGTTTATGAATTAGATTTTTGGTTATATGTCATCAATGCAAAGTTAGCAATTTATTTGATACAACGTATCGTTTGGGGCCAAAATCTTCGCCCTCTGCCCCACTCTTTCGGTCTATTTTCGGCGTGCGCGGTGGTCGTTGGCCATCTTTATGGCAAAAATTATGGTGCTCATAGTGGCCGTAAGTCCGTTGGCGATGGCCAGAGGAACATTGCCCGTCAGGATGCCCTGTACAAAAAAGCAGCCCGCACCCACCGCCATAAGCACAAACGAGCCCAGAGCAATATCGTCGGTCTTGCGCGTGCGTATGGTCTTGATAGTCTGCGGAATGTAGCCCAAAATCATTGTTACGGCGGCCACTGTGCCGATAATCGATGCGATATCCATAGTTTTGTACTCTTTTTGTAGTACCAAAGGTAAGAAATTTTCGTTATATTTGTACCGAGTGGGCGGCCGATACCCCCATTTTTGTAAAACAACACAACCGAGAAACAACTTTTGTGCTATATGAACGAGAACAAATTTATGCGTATGGCCATCGAGCTGTCGAAGCAGAGTGTCGAGCGTGGCGGTGGCCCCTTTGGAGCAGTCATTGTGCGCAATGGCGAGGTGATAGCTACGGGCTCTAACAGCGTGACTATCAACAACGATCCTACGGCCCACGCCGAGGTTAGTGCCATTCGTGCGGCCTGCGCAGCCGAGGGCACTTTCGACCTTAGTGGCTGCGAGATTTACTCCTCGTGCGAGCCCTGCCCTATGTGCCTGAGCGCCATTTATTGGGCCGGCATAGGCAAAATTTACTACGCCAACACCCGTACCGACGCTGCGGCCATTGGGTTTGACGATGCGTTTATCTACGACCAGATACCGCTTGCCCCCACCGAGCGTACCGTACCCTCGCTGCCGCTTATGCGTGCCGAGGGCCTCGAAGCCTTCCGCCTCTGGGAACAAAAGACCGACAAGGTAGAGTACTAACACACAAAATCGCTTATAAAACCTTTATCAGGTTTATGCCGTCGCGCAGGGGAACGATTACGTTCTCTACTCGGGGGTCGTCGTGGACCATCTGGTTGAACTCCAAGATGCCTCGCGTTTGGCGGTCTGAGCTTTTCAGGGCCTCGGCCGTAACTTTGCCGTACCACAATATATTGTCGGCCAATATATAGCTACCCGAGTGCAACAACCCACCATCCATCAGCATCTTATAGTATTCGGGGTACTCCCTCTTGTCGCCATCAATAAACACCAAGTCGTAACTCTCCCCCAGTGTGGGCACAATGTCGAGTGCCGACCCAATGTGGCGGCGAATTTTGCTTCCGTGGGGCGAGCGGCCAAAAAACTCGTTCTGAATACTCTCCAACTCGTCCTCAATCTCGATGGTGTCGATAATGCCGTCGGCAGGCATACCTGCGGCAAAGCACAGCGTGGAATAGCCCGTGAAAGTGCCAATCTCGAGCACTCGCTTGGGCCTAATCATCTCGGTCAGCATAGTCAGAAACTTGCCCTGAACGTGGCCCGACACCATCTTGTGCTGCACCACGCGCAGATTGCTCTCCGAGTCGAGCTCGGCCAGCAGAGGGTCCTCGGCCGATGAGAGGTTGCGTATGTATCTTTCGAGTTCTTCGTTCATATAACCGTTTGTATATCAATCTTATTTGTAAGTCAGCGACGATAGCGAGCCGAACAGGTCGCGAGCCACATCCATAATGTCCTGTGGCCCAATTTGGTCAATCTGGCGGTATACCTCATCCACGCTATCTACCGAGCCAAAGACCAGATAGCTCTTGCCTACGCCCAGCATATAGGCCTCGTTGTTCTCGGCCGAAATGGCAAACTGGCCTACAAACTGCTTCTTGGCCACCGACAGCTGTCGCTTGGTGAGCGGAGTGGTCATAATCTTGTCCAGCTCGGCACGAATTATGGCCCTGCACTGCTCCAACTTGTCCTTCTCGCACGAGAAGAAAAGTGTCCACATACCACAGTCGCTCAACGGAGTGTATATGGTTTCGACACAGTAAGTCAGGGCATTACGCTCGCGCAGAGCCACATTGAGCCTCGATGCAGCCGAGGGGCCACCGAGCAGGTTGGTCAGCAGTACGAGTGCCACACGCCTCTTGTCGTCGAGTGCGTAGGCTCGGGTGCCCATAACCGAGCGCACCTGATGCATCGAGCGGTTTACCTCCTTGTGGAAGGGCTCAACCACCGCGGGCACCGTGCGCCCCACCCTCTTGGTCGAGGGCTCAATCGTGCCAAAGTAGCGCTCGACGGCGGCCACGAAGGCTCGGGGTGAGATGTTGCCAATGGCTGCAAAGACCATTCGGTCGGTGGTGTAGTTGCGCTCCATAAAGCGGTGCAGGTCGGCCGAGTGCAGCTTGGCGAGCCCCTGCTTGCGCCCTAAGATGTTGTGGCCCAACTCGGAACCCGCAAAGAGCAGGTCCTCAAACTCGTCATAAATTCGCTCGTCGGGCGAATCTTTATACATATTTATCTCGTCGTAGATTACGGCCTTCTCCTTCTCCAACTCGGCCTCGGGGAATGTGGAGTGGAAAATGATGTCGCCAATGAGTTCAACTGCCTTGCCGAAGTCGCCCTTCAATACCGTAGCGTGAACAACGGTCTCCTCTTTGGTAGTGAAGGCGTTAATCTCGCCACCCAAGTTCTCCAATCGGCAATTCACCTGATAGGCCTTGCGCTTGGTGGTGCCTTTGAACAGAGTGTGCTCGACCAAGTGGGCAATGCCTTGTTCGCCCACTTGTTCATCGCGACTACCTGCCCCGATTGTCATCGAGCAGTAGCACACAGCGCTGCGCACCTGTTTAAGGATGCACCTGATGCCGTTGGGCAGTGTGTATGTATAGAACTCTTCGCGTTTCACTCTCATTGTGTTTTATTCCACTTTATTCCTCATTGCCAAGTACTTACCTGTATAGCTCTGTGGGGCTGACATAATTTGTTCGGGCGTGCCCTCAAAGACCACCTCTCCACCGCCATCACCGGCCTCGGGGCCAAGATCTATAATCCAATCGGCACACTTTATCACGTCCATATTGTGCTCGATGACCACAATCGTATGGCCGCGCCTGAGCAGTGCATCGAATGCTTTAAGCAGCTTGTTGATGTCGTGGAAGTGCAGACCCGTTGTGGGCTCGTCGAAAATGAACAGGGTGCCATCTACGGTGCCCTCCTGCATCAGGAACGAGGCCAACTTGACGCGCTGAATTTCGCCACCCGACAGCGTAGAGGTCGATTGGCCCAACTTGATGTATCCCAAGCCAACCTCTTGCAGAGTGCCCAAAGCAGATACTATACGCTGATTTACAGGGTCGTTATCCTGACCAAAGAACTCCACCGCATCGTCTACGTTCATCTCCAACACGTCGTAAATCGACTTGCCCTTGTAGCGCACCTCCAACACCTCTTCGTTGAAGCGTTTGCCACCGCAGTGCTCGCATTTGAGCTCCACATCGGCCATAAACTGCATCTCTACCCTTATTACGCCCTCGCCCTGACACTCCTCGCAGCGGCCACCGGGCCTATTGAACGAAAAGTGCGATTGGCCAATGCCGTTGTGTACCGCATAGGGCTGTGTAGCAAATAGTTGGCGTATGTCGTTATAGGCTTTGGTATAGGTCACTGGGTTTGAGCGCATCGACTTGCCAATGGGGCTCTGGTCTACCATCTCGACCGAGCGAATAAGCCCCAGATCGCCACCCAGCGACTCGTAACCGCCCGGCTTGTTGCCAGCCTCGTATATGTGTCTGCGCAGTGCGGGGTACAAAATACCCTCCACAAGCGATGACTTGCCACTGCCGCTCACACCCGTCACGCAGGTCATAACCCCCAGAGGAATCTTTACATCCACACCTTTGAGGTTATTCTCCCTTGCTCCCTTAATCTCTATATAGTTGCTCCACCCACGGTGGCTCTTGGGCATCTCTACCCTCTTGCGCCCCATAAGGTAATCGGCCGTAAGACTGCGCTTTGCCTTTTTAATCTCGCCCAGTGTGCCATTAAAGACTACCTCGCCACCATTCACACCAGCCTCGGGGCCTATGTCAATCACTCGGTCGGCTGCCCTGATGACCTCCTCCTCGTGCTCGACCACAATGACTGTGTTGCCCATATCGCGCAACTGCTTCAGAACGCCAATCAGTCGGTTTGTGTCGCGTGGGTGTAAGCCAATACTCGGCTCGTCGAGAATGTAGAGCGAGCCCGTAAGGTTGCTACCCAACGATGTCGAAAGGTTTATGCGCTGGCTCTCACCGCCCGACAGTGTAGACGAAAGCCTGTCGAGGGTAAGGTAGCCCAAGCCCACCTCGGCCACATAGCGCAATCGGGTGCGTATCTCGGTCAGCAGTCGTTCGCTCTTTTTCTGCTCGGTGGCGGTCAGCTCCAATGAGTCGAAAAACTCAATCACCTTGTCGATGGGCATAGCCACCAGCTCGGCAATGTTCACTCCGCCAACCTTCACACACAGAGCCTCTTTGCGCAGTCTTGCACCCTCACACTCGGGACACAGTGTTTTGCCCGTAAAGCGCGAGAGCATAACCCTATATTGAATCTTGTAACGCTCCTTTTCGAGCATCGCAAAAAACTCGTTTAGGCCGTGAAAGTAACTATTACCAGTCCAGAGGAGTTTTTTCTGTGCTGCCGTCAGTTTGTAGTAGGGCTCGTGAATGGGGAAGTCGAACTTGTGGGCATTTTGCACCAGTTGGTCGCGCCACCAACTCATCGTAGCACCTCGCCAGCAGGCTATTGCGTTCTCATAGATTGTCTTATTTTTGTCGGGCACCACCAGGTTTTCGTCTATGCCCACCACCTTGCCGTAGCCCTCACACTTGGGGCAGGCACCAATGGGGTTGTTGAACGAAAAGAGGTGTTCGGTTGGCTCCTCAAAGGTCATTCCATCGGCCTCAAAACGGGTAGAGAACTTGGTCTCCTCGCCATTCTGCTCCACAACTCTGCACTCGCCTGCGCCAATCTCAAAGGCCCTTGCCACCGAGTCGCGCATACGGCTCTGGGCCTCCTCGTCGGCCGAAGCCTTAAAGCGGTCTACCACTACGCACACATCCTCGGCCGTAGTGCTGTCGCCCAGCAAGGGGACAAACTCTTCGGCCAACATCACCTCGCCCTGGTACATAAAGCGCTGCACACCCTCACCCATCAGCAGTGTAACCTTCTCGAGCAGTCCCTGTCCCTCGGCCAACGCCATTGGGGCAGTGAGCACTACCCTCGTGCCCTCGGCGAGCGAGCAGATGTACTCCACAACGTCATCTACACTGTGGCGCACAACCTCCCTACCCGACACTGGCGAATAGGTGCGGCCTATGCGGGCAAAGAGCAATTTCAAGTAGTCGTAAATCTCGGTCGTAGTGCCTACGGTCGAGCGCGGATTGCGGGTATTCACCTTCTGCTCAATAGCAATCGCCGGGGCAATACCCTTAATAATATCGACATCGGGCTTCTCTACACGCCCCAGAAATTGGCGTGCGTAGGTCGATAGGCTCTCGACATAGCGCCTCTGTCCCTCGGCAAAAATAGTGTCGAAGGCGAGGGTTGATTTGCCCGAGCCCGAGAGTCCCGTCACCACCACCAACTCGCCGTGGGGTATCTCCAACTCAATGTTTTTGAGGTTGTGTACCCTGGCGCCTTTGATGTATATGGTGTTATTCTTCTGCTGTTTCATCTTCAAAACTTATTCCTTCGACCTTTTCGAGTCGGCCATAGAGTTGGTCGGCCAGCGAGAGCCTTATGGCCAACTTCATCGAGCACATATTGTCAAACGTCTGCTCCACAATCTTTGGCCCTACGGCTTTAACGGCCCTCATAACCCCGTCCATACTCTCAAACGGGTAGCGAATGGTGTAGATGCGGTCAACGGTGCGCTCCTCTATTTTGCACACGTCGAGCACAGCTGCTGTCGATTCGCGATAGGTTTCGATTAGTCCTGCCACGCCCAGTTTGGTACCACCAAACCACCTGATTACCACTACTAATATATCCGTTATATCTCGCGAGAGCAGTTGGCCCAAGATAGGTTTACCCGCAGTACCGGAGGGTTCGCCGTCATCGTTGGCACGCCACTCCTCACCCTGAGGACCCAAGCGATAGGCGTAGCAATGGTGGGTTGCGTCGTAGTGCTTCTTGCGCAGCCCGTCCATAATCTCCTTTACTTGGTCGGCCGAGGTAACGTGATAGGCAAGCGACAGAAACTTGCTGCTGCGCTCCCTAATGGTGGCCTCGCTCTGGCCCACTATGGTCTGGTATGTATCCTTTTGTGGCTCCACTGAGTGTCGGTTTACTTGTGATTTTTGAACATACGGCTCCAACGTATATTAGATGGGAAGGGTTTGTACTTGTCCATCGAGAGCCATACAAACGAGGGGGTACCCACAATGTGGTCCTCGGGCACAAAGCCCCAGTAGCGCGAGTCGGCCGAGCAGTGGCGATTGTCGCCCATCATAAAGTAGTAGTCCATCTGGAATGTATACTCTGTGGCGGGCTTGCCGTTGATATATATGGTATCACCATCTACCCTCAGGTCGTTACCCTCGTAGTTCTTGATAATGCGCTCATACAGAGGTAGGTTGTCTGTCGTAAGGGCAACCGTCGCCCCTTTCTGGGGTACCCACAGGGGGCCAAAGAAGTCCTCGGTCCAGCCGAAGTGCTCGTTGTTGGGGAAAATGGCCAGATAGCTCTCGGTGGTCTCGTTCTTGGTTACCGACACCACATTGCTCATTCCCCTTAGCACCTCTACATTTGCCTCGGTAAGTGGCATTGCATAGAGGCCGCTGCTGGCCGAGTAGTGAATGTCATCTTTGGCAATGCCCAAGCGGTCGAACACCCTCTGACCAATGGGCGAGGTGGTCTGCACAAAGTAGATATACTGTTGCTCGGTGCTGTAATTTGTGGGCTGGCCATTGACGAATAGTTGCGATGCCACAATTTGGAGCGTGTCGCCAGCCACTGCTACGCAGCGTTTTACATAGTGCTCCCTCTTGTCCACGGGGCGCGAGAGTATGGTGTACTGCTTCTGCATCAGCTCGCGGCCACGCACAGGGCCATAGTTGCTCTCGAAGCTGCGCACAATGTCGTAGTAGGTTTCGTTGAGCCTTTCGAGTGCAACGGTGTCGCCGGCAGGGAAGTTGAATACCACAATATCGCCGCGCTCGACTCCTCGCCTACCAGCCAAGCGTTTGTAGGGCATCTTTACGGCCTCGGAGTAGGACTTTGTACCCCAAGGAGTTGTGTTGTGCATCAGAGGCAGCGACAGTGGAGTTTGGGGCAAGCGTGGGCCGTATGTAGCCTTGCTCACATAGAGGTAGTCGCCCACCAGCAGGGTCTTTTCCATCGACGAGGTGGGGATGGTGTACATCTGGAAGAAGTAGGTGTTGATAAGCGTAGCAAACACCAGCGCAAATACAATGGCATCAATCCAGCTCCACACCTCGCGATAGGTCTTGTTGTTGCGCTTGCGCTCCTCGTGCTTGTCCCACTTGACCAGTCGGGCCAAGAACTTGGTGATGTAGATGTCGAAGATGATGGGCAGACCAAGGAGCATCCACAGGCTCTTGGTCCAAACCACAAACCACAATACATATATAGCGGCAACAAGGGCAAACTTAACCCACTTGTTTGAGAAAATCTTTTTCATTACTATCCGAAAGTATGATTGTTAAATAGCCAAAAAATCGTCCATCGAGTATACTCCCGCCTCGCTCTGAGCCACAAGCCACTCGGCTGCCAACACTGCACCCAGAGCCAGCCCTCGGCGCGACTTGGCGCTGTGGCTCACCGTTAGAGTGTCCTCGTCCGAGTCGTAGGTGATAGTGTGGATGCCTGGCACCTCGCCCTCGCGGTACGAGATAATCTCGTTGTGGGGCACACGCAGTTTACCACCGCTCGCCTGGCACATCTCGTCGGCCAGCGTGGCGGCAGTACCACTGGGGGCATCGAGCTTGTGGATGTGGTGAGTCTCTTCGATTTTTACGTTATACTGTGGCAGCGTAGCCATCACCTTGGCCAGCCACCTGTTTAGGCGGAACATTACATTTACGCCCAGCGAGTAGTTAGACGAGTAGAAGAATCGCCCACCCTTCTGGCGGCACAACTCATCCACCTCACCCTTGCGAGCGGTCCACCCGGTCGAGCCACTCAATACGGGCACACCTGCCTCGATGCAACGCACAATGTTGCAGTAGGCGGTTGCGGGCGAGGTAAACTCTATGGCCACATCGGCCTTGCGCAGAGTGTCGGCCACCATCATCTGGTCGGCATTGTTGATGTCTATTGTGAGCACTACACTGTGGCCACGCTCTATGAGCACTCGCTCAATCTCGTGGCCCATTTTTCCGTAGCCAATAATTGCAACTTTCATTCTTTGGGCATTTTATACATTATCGTACAAAAATAGCGATTATTTTCGTATATTTGTCAAAACAAAACGATATTTATGAGATACTTCATACAACTCTCCTACAAAGGTACGGCCTACTGTGGTTGGCAGCGCCAGCCCAATGCTCGCTCGGTGCAGCAGACCATCGAGGAGGCCCTCTCGACCCTTATGCACGAGCAGATTGAGATTGTGGGTGCAGGGCGTACCGATACGGGTGTCCACGCAGCCTTCTATGTGGCCCACTTCGACTGTGCCGCCCCCATTGCCGATACCAGCAAACTGGCCTACCACCTGAACGCCATTCTGCCTGGTGATATTGCTTGCCGAAGTATCTACCCCGTGAGCGACAGTGCCCACGCCCGCTTCGATGCCGTTGAGCGCGAGTATCGCTACTATATCCAGACCCACAAAGACCCATTCTCGCGCGAGAGTGCTTGGCAGATTACTACCCCACTCGACATCGATGCAATGAACGAGGCAGCCCGAGTGCTGCTGGCGACCGAAGATTTTACCTCGTTTGCCAAACTGGGCAGCAACAATACCACCAACATTTGCCACATTTATAGGGCCGAATGGGTGCAGATTGAGTGTGGAATGGTTGTTTTCATCTTCCGTGCCAACCGCTTTTTGCGCAATATGGTCAGGGCAGTTGTGGGCACGCTGGTCGATGTTGGCAGGGGTAAACTTACGCCTGCCGAGTTTGCCGACATTGTAGCCTCGCGCGACCTCTCGCGTTCTTCCTCTTCCGCCCCCGCCGCCGGTTTGTTTTTAACAGATGTTAAATATTAAAGAAAACGCCCTCCGCATTGTAGCAGAGGGCGTTTTCTTATCAGCCTATATTCGCTTTTACTCCCACTCAATAGTGGCCGATGGCTTAGGCGACATATCGTAGCAAACGCGGTTCACATTAGGCACCTCGTCCAAAATCCTCTTGGTAATCTTGTCCAAGATAGCCCAGTCGATATGCTCGATTGAAGCGGTCATTGCATCGATAGTATTCACCGCGCGGATGATAACGGGCCAGTCGTACGAACGTGCGTTGTTCCTCACGCCCACCGACTTGAAGTCGGGCACAATGGTAAAGTACTGCCAAACTTTCTTGTCCAAGCCTGCCAGAGCAAACTCCTCCCTCAGGATGGCGTCGCTCTCCCTGACGGCCTCCAACCTGTCGCGAGTGATGGCGCCCAAGCACCTTACACCCAGGCCTGGGCCAGGGAATGGCTGACGGTAGACCATCTCGTAGGGTAAGCCGAGCTCGACACCGCAAGCCCTCACCTCGTCCTTGAAGAGCTGTTTCAGAGGCTCAACCAAGCCAAACTTCATATCCTCGGGCAGACCACCCACGTTGTGGTGCGACTTGACCATCTTGGCGGTTTTGGTGCCACTCTCTACGATGTCGGGATAGATAGTACCCTGGCCCAAGAAGTCGATGCCGTCGAGCTTGCGGGCCTCCTCCTCGAATACCCTAATAAACTCGCCACCAATGATTTTGCGTTTCTGCTCGGGGTCCTCTACGCCCTCCAATTTGGTCAGGAAGCGCTCGGTTGCATCGACATACACAAGGTTGGCATTGAGCTGTTTGCCAAAGACCTCCACAACTGCCTCGCTCTCGCCCTTACGCATAAGGCCGTGATTGACGTGTACGCAAACCAAGTTGTTGCCAATGGCTTTGAGCAGCAGTGCCGCAACCACCGACGAATCAACACCGCCCGACAGCGCCAGCAGCACCTTCTTGTCGCCAACCTGCTGACGTACAAGCTCCACTTGGTCGTTCACAAAGTTGGTCATATTCCAGTTGGCCTCGGCCTTGCAAGTGTCGAACACAAAGCCCTTTACGGCCTGTTTGATAGCCTCCTCGTCATCGGCAAAGGCGTCGAGCTTAACCTCGCACAGAGCCTTGTCGTGACCTGCGGCCATAACGGGCAGCCCCAACTCGTAAATCTCGGGCAGAACGTCAATCTCTACTCCGTCGATTACATTATTCTCGCCACCGTTGATAATCACACCCTTGACATTGGGTAGTGCTTTCAGCCCGGCAGCCTTGATGTCGTGGGGATAAATCTCGCTATACACGCCCAGTGCGCGGATGGCCCTGGCAAGCACCGTATTGTGATGGCTGCCAAGGTCGAGAATTACAATCATATCCTGTTTCATAAATCTCTATATTATAATTATTTAACTAACCTTCAATTTATCTTACTCGCCGCGAGTGTAGTTGGGGGCCTCCTTGGTGATGGTTACATCGTGGGGGTGGTTCTCAACCACAGCAGCCGAGGTGATGCGCACAAATTTGGCCTCGTGCAGAGCATCAATGTCTTTGGCACCGCAGTAGCCCATACCCGAGCGCAGACCGCCAATGAGCTGGTAGATGGTTTCGCTCAGTGTACCTTTGTAGGGAACCCTCGCCACAATACCCTCGGGTACAAACTTGCTTGAGTCGCACTGCTCCGACTGGAAGTAGCGGTCTTTCGAGCCGGCCTGCATTGCCTCAATCGAGCCCATACCGCGATAGGCCTTGAACTTACGGCCGTTGTAGATGATGGTTTCGCCTGGCGACTCCTCTACACCTGCCAGCATCGAGCCCATCATCACCGAGTCGCCACCTGCAGCCAGAGCTTTCACTACGTCGCCCGAGTAGCGCAGACCACCATCGGCAATCACAGGAACACCGTACTGGTGAGCCACTTTGGCAGCGTTGAAAATGGCGCTCAACTGGGGTACGCCCACGCCAGCAACGATACGGGTAGTGCAAATCGAGCCAGGGCCAATACCTACCTTAATGCCGTCAGCACCTGCCTTAATCAGATACTCGGCAGCCTCGGCAGTAGCAATGTTGCCTACCAGCACATCAATCTGGGGGAAGGCAGCCTTAACGGCCTTCAGAGTGTTGGTCACATTGGCCGAGTGGCCGTGAGCGGTGTCGATAACCACTGCATCTACACCGGCCTCGACCAGAGCCTCTACACGTTTGAGGGTGTCGCTCGTTACGCCCACACCTGCTGCTACGCGCAGCCTACCCTTGTCGTCCTTACAAGCGTTTGGATAGTCCTGAATCTTGGTAATATCGCGATAGGTAATCAGGCCCACCAGCTTGTTGTCTTGGTCTACAACGGGCAATTTCTCGATTTTGTGCTGCAACAGAATCTGCGAAGCCTCTGCCAGGTCGGGATTGGTGGTGGTAACCAGATTTTCGCAGGTCATCACCTTCTCGATCTTCAAGCTCATATCGGTTTGGAACCTCAGGTCGCGGTTAGTTACGATACCGAGCAACCTGCGCTCGCCATCCACTACGGGGATACCGCCAATGTGGTTCTCCTTCATCAGTCGCAGAGCATCGCCCACGTTCTCCTCTTTCGAGATGGTCACAGGGTCGTAAATCATACCACTCTCGGCACGTTTAACCTTGCGCACCTGAGCAGCCTGAGCAGCAATAGACATATTCTTGTGTACCACGCCGATACCGCCCTGACGGGCAATAGCGATAGCCATATCGGCCTCGGTTACGGTATCCATAGCAGCCGACACGATGGGAATGTTGAGTCGGATGTTACGCGAAAAGCGGCTCTCTACCGAAACCATATTGGGGGTTACCTCCGAGTATGCAGGAATGAGCAACACATCGTCAAAGGTCATACCCTCTTGTGCAATTTTCTCTTCAATAAACGACATAGTATTATAAGGTATTAAAAATTCTTCAACTTCTCATCGATAATAATGGTCTTGCTACGGTCGGCACCAACCGAAATGATGCCTACCTTCACACCCGTAACTTCCTCGACCTTGCGCACATAAGCCTTAGCGGCCTCGGGCAGCTGGTCAAACTCTTTAACGTCAGAGATATCCTCTTTCCAACCCTCCAACTCAATCAACACAGGCTTGCAACGAGCCAGCTGGCTGATGGTTGCAGGGGGATTGTTGATAATCTTGCCGTCGCACTCGTAGCCGGTGCAGATGCACACCTTGTCGAGGCCCGACAGCACGTCGAACAGCATCAGAGCCCAGTTGTCGATGCCGGCCAGTTTGGCAGTGTAGCGCGCAACCACAGCATCGAACCAACCCACCCTGCGGGGACGGCCGGTAACGGTGCCGTACTCGTGGCCACGCTCTCTAATCTCCTCGGCCCTGCTGTCGAACAGCTCGGTGGGGAATGGGCCCTCGCCCACCCTTGTGCAGTATGCTTTGGCTACGCCCAGCACATTATCAATCCACTTGGGCGACACGCCTGCACCCACAGGCACACTTGCCGATGAGGGAGTAGACGAGGTAACATAGGGATAGGTGCCGTGGTCGATACAAAGCATCATACCTTGTGCGCCCTCAAAGAGCACCTTCTTGTCGCTCTCCAGAGCCTCGTTAATCAGTGCCGATGTATCGCAAATCATTGGGCCAATCTTCTCGGCAATCTCCATATACTGGTTGTAGAGCGCCTCAAACTCAAAGGTTTCGAGCCCCAGCATCTTCAGCTCCATATTCTTAATCTCCACAGCGGCAGCCAGGCGCTCGGCAAAGTACTCTTTGTCCAGCAGGTCGCCCATACGGATACCTATGCGGCTATACTTGTCGGCATAAGCGGGACCGATGCCCTTCTTGGTGGTACCAATCTGCGCACCGCCCTTCAGAGCCTCGTAAGCTCCGTCGAGGGCTGCGTGGTAGGGCATCACTACGGCTGCTCGGTCGGAGATGTAGAGCTGATAGTCGGTGATGCCTTGTGCGTGGAGCTTCTCCAACTCGGCCAACACCGATACGGGGTTTACCACCATACCGTTGGCCATTACATTCACAGTCTTGGGGTTGAAAATACCCGAAGGGATGCTCTGCAACGAGTACTTGTGGCCGTCGAATACCACTGTGTGGCCTGCGTTGTTGCCACCCTGGTAGCGCACTACCATATCGGCCTTGCAGGCAAAATAGTCGGTAATCTTACCTTTGCCCTCGTCGCCCCATTGCGAGCCTATAACTACTAATCTTTCTGACATAACCTCTCTCTACTCCTCCTCAATTTTATTGCGTTTGTAAATATAGTCTACGTTTTTCATATAGTATTCGAGCGTGAAACAGCCATCGAGCTCCTCGGCAGTCAGAGTAGCCATAACCGTAGGCTCCTCTTTGAGTAGCTCCTGATAGCTTGCGCCGATGCTCATAGCCTTCATAGCTACGGGCTGTACGGTGTCGTAGGCTTTCTCCCTTGCAAAGCCCTTGTCAATCAGGGCGTTCATAACCCTCTGGGCAAAGATTACGCCATTGGTGCGGTAGATGTTGGCCTTCATCTGCTCGTCGAATACCACCAAGTTCTCCAAGATGCCCATCATACGGTTGAGCATATAGTCCAGCAGGATGGTTGCATCGGGCATAATGATACGCTCGGTTGCCGAGTGCGAGATATCTCTCTCGTGCCACAGAGCCACATTCTCATAGGCGGTAGCCATATAACCCCTCAGTACCCTTGCACAGCCACAGATATTCTCACTACTGATGGGGTTGCGTTTGTGGGGCATTGCGCTCGAACCCTTCTGGCCCTTACCAAAGGCCTCCTCGACCTCGTGTACCTCGGTACGCTGCAAGCTCCTCACCTCCATTGCCATCTGCTCCAAGCTGGCACCAATAACGGCCAGGGTGGCCATATAGTAGGCGTGGCGGTCGCGCTGGATAACCTGAGTCGATACGTTTGCGCTGTCGATACCAAGCTTCTCGCACACAAAGTCTTGCACAAATGGGGGAATGTTTGCAAAGTTGCCCACAGCACCGCTAATCTTGCCCACCTCTACGCCACGCGCAGCAGCCTCAAAGCGCTCGATGTTGCGCCTCATCTCCTCATACCAGAGCACCCATTTGAGGCCAAACGAGGTGATGTCGGCGTGGATACCGTGAGTACGACCAATGCAGGGGGTGTACTTATATTTAATAGCCTGCTTGCGCAGCACCTCTTTGAACTTTGCCAAGTCCTCGGCCAGAATCTTGTTGGCTTGGCTGAACAGATAGCCATTGGCGGTATCTACCACGTCGGTACTTGTCAGTCCATAGTGTACCCACTTGCGCTCCTCGCCCAGCGACTCGCTCACTGCACGGGTGAAGGCCACGATGTCGTGGCGAGTCTGCAACTCGATCTCTTTGATGCGGTCGATGTTGAAGGTAGCCTTGGCATTGAGTTTCTCTACATCCTCGCGGGGCACCACGCCCAACTCGCACCAAGCCTCGGCTGCCAACAGCTCTACTTTCAGATAGGCATTAAACTTATTCTCCTCGGTCCAAACTTGGCGCATAACCTCGCGCCCATATCTCTCAATCATATATATCCTACTTTTTGATATTGTTAAGGTAACACTCTATTGTATTCTCCATCAGGCAAGCCCTGGTCATAGGGCCTACGCCACCAGGTACGGGGGTAATGACCGAAGCCTTGTCTTTGCAAGCCTCAAAGTCCACGTCGCCACACAGTTTGCCGCTCTCGGGGTCGCGGTTCACGCCCACGTCAATCACAGCAGCGCCCTCGCCCACCATATCGGCCGTAACGAACTTGGCCCTACCAATGGCCACAACCAAAATATCGGCCTGGCGAGTAACCTCGGCCAAGTTCTGAGTACGGCTGTGGGCAATGGTAACGGTAGCATTGCGGTCAAGCAGCAACTTGGCTACGGGCAGACCCACAATGTTGCTACGGCCAATCACTACGGCCTTCTTGCCTGCAATCTCCACACCCGCCTTGTCAAGCAGTTTTATGATACCCTTTGGGGTGCAGGGCAGCAGGCAAGGCAACTTTTGCCACAGCGAGGCCACATTCAGGGGGTGAAAGCCGTCTACATCTTTCTCTTTGTTGATAGCCTCAATCACCTTCTCCTCGCTAATGTGCTTGGGTAGTGGAAGTTGTACCAAAATGCCGTCTACCGACCTATCCTCGTTCAGTTGGCCAATCAACTCAATCAGTTCGGCCTCGCTGATGGTGTCGGGCTTGCGGATGGTGGTATTCTTAAAGCCCACCTCGGCCGAGTCTTTGGCCTTGCCCGTAACATAGGACACGCTGGCGGGATTTTCGCCCACCAAAATCACCACCAAGTGGGGCTCGCGACCATACTCAACCTTGTATTCGGCCACTCGCTTTGCAACATCTTGCTTTATCTCTTTTGCAAGCTCTGTTCCGCTGATAATCATACTATATAAATCGTTTTAGTTAATCCAATACTTTATGTCCAATATCGCTACGGCAAAAGAGCTCTGTGCACTCTACCCTTGCCACATCGGCCATAGCCTTAGCGTGGGCCTCGGCCAGAGTAGCACCGCTACCCACAACCATAAGTACCCTACCGCCGGCAGTTACCAACTTGCCCTCGGCATTGCGTCCTGTGCCCATATGATATATGTGCGACTCAACCTTATCCAAGACACCTATCACTGCGCCTTTGGCATAGCTACCCGGGTAGCCCTTCGATGCCATCACTACGCCCAAGTAGGCCTTGTCGCTCCACTTAGTCTGGTGTTCGCGCCCCTCAATGGCGGCGTCAAACAGCTCGTATATGTCGCTTTCGAGTCGGGGCAGTACCACCTCGGTCTCGGGGTCGCCAAATCGGGCATTGAACTCAATCACCTTGGGGCCATCGGTGGTCAGTATAAGGCCGCCATAGAGCACTCCGCAGAAGGGTACGCCCTCGGCCACCAATGCCGCAGCCGTAGGTTTCATAATCTCTTCAAGTGCCACACGCTCAACTTCTTCGGTTACAAAGGGTACTGGCGAATAGGCACCCATACCTCCCGTATTAGGGCCCTTGTCGCCATCGTAGGCGCGCTTGTGGTCTTGGGCCATAGCCAGTGGATACACCCTCTGGCCCGACACTACGCACATAAACGAGAACTCGGGGCCGTCGAGAAAATCCTCTACCACTACCCTGCCTTTGCCAAAGCTCTCGTCGAGCAGCATATCTCGCAGAGCCTCATTGGCTTGGTCGTAGCTCTCGGCCACCACAACGCCCTTACCTGCGGCCAGGCCGTCGTACTTGATTACCGCTGGCAGAGGTCGCCCCTTTACATACTCCCACGCAGCCTCGTAGCTATCAAAAGCCTCATAGCCAGCCGTCGGAATACCATACTTAGCCATCAACCTCTTAGCAAACTCCTTGCTACTCTCAATCTGGGCAGCCTCTTTGGTGGGGCCAAAGGCTTTCAAGCCACACTCCTCGAAACGGTTTACGATACCTACAGCCAGCGCAGCCTCGGGGCCTACTACGGTCATATCAATCTGGTGCTCCTTCGCAAAGGCCACCAGAGCCTCCACATCGGTAACCCCAATGGCCACACACTCGGCCTGGGCTGCAATACCCGCATTGCCAGGTGCGCAATATATCTTCTCTACCTGTGGCGAGCGGCTCAAGGCATCCACAATCGCGTGGCACCTACCACCGCTACCCACAACAAGTACTCGTTTATTTTTCATATAGTTATCTATTGTTCTTTCTCTCTAATGCTTAAAGTGGCGCATACCCGTAAAGAGCATTGTGATACCCTTCTCGTTTGCCTTCTTGATGGCATCCTCATCCCTAATGCTGCCACCGGGCTGAACGATAGCTACCACGCCATACTTCGAGGCCAACTCTACGGTGTCGTCGAAGGGCAAGAAGCCGTCCGAAGCGAGCACCAATCCCTCGGTAGCGCCTGCGGCCTTAGCCTGATTGAGAGCAATCTCGGCCGAGCCCACGCGGTTCATCTGACCTGCGCCCACGCCCAGTGTAGCGCCGTCTTTAACGACAACAATGGCGTTAGACTTGACGTGTTTGACAACCCTCCAGCCGAAGTTCATATCTACCAATTCCTCGGCCGAAGGCTTGCGCTCAGTTACGCACATATCGGCCACCACCTCGAGGCAATTCACATCGGCATCCTGAACGAGCAGACCACCTGCCACACCAACATACTGGGGCTGAGGCTCTTTCTGGCCATTCATCTTCACCTCCAGCAGTCGCAGATTCTTCTTCGATGCCAGTACCTCCAATGCCTCGGGCTCAAATGCGGGAGCCATAACAATCTCCAAGAATATGGGTTTCATCAGCGTAGCAACCTCGGCAGTCAGGGGCCTATTCATAGCCACAATACCGCCATAGATGCTCACCTTGTCGGCCTCGTAAGCCTTAACCCAAGCCTCTTTGAGGTCTTTGCCCACAGCAGCGCCACAGGGGTTCATATGTTTGAGGCCCACGCAGAAGGGCTCGTCGAACTCCCTTACAATGCTCAGTGCAGCGTTGGCATCCTGAATATTGTTATACGACAACTCCTTGCCACCCAACTGCTTAGCATAAGCCACCGAGTAGGCCACCTCGTTGTTCGAGCGATAGAACTTGGCCTGCTGGTGGGGGTTCTCGCCATAGCGCAGGGTCTGGATTGCATCAAACGAGAGGAACAACTTTTCATCCAGTCCTGCAGCCTTGCGCATATAGGTAGCGATGTGGCTGTCATAGAGAGCGGTGTGAGTGTAGGCCTTTGCCGACAGTTTGAGCCTTGTTTCTGGCTTGGTGTTGCCCTCGGCCCTAATCTCGGCCAGCACAGTCTCGTAGTCGTTGGGGTCGCACACCACGCTCACCGAAGCGAAGTTCTTTGCGGCACTGCGCAACATCGAGGGGCCACCAATGTCGATATTCTCCACAGCGTCCTCCATAGTAACGCCCTCTTTGGCAATGGTAGCCTCAAAGGGATAGAGGTTTACGCACACCATATCAATAGTTTCGATGCCATTCTCGGCCAACTGTGCCATATGGTCGGCACTATCTCTACGGGCCAACAGACCACCGTGCACTTTGGGGTGCAGGGTCTTAACTCGGCCCTCGCAAATTTCGGGGAAGCCCGTAACGTCGCTAATGTTGGTAATCTCCAACCCAGCAGCCCTCAGGGTGGTCATAGTGCCACCTGTGGCTATAATCTCCCAACCCAACTCTTTCAGGGCGGTAGCAAACTCCACCACTCCC
The DNA here is from genome assembly GCA_015059945.1 of Rikenellaceae bacterium. Lineage (GTDB taxonomy): Bacteria > Bacteroidota > Bacteroidia > Bacteroidales > Rikenellaceae > Tidjanibacter. The sequence goes on along the minus strand of SUZJ01000004.1, from coordinate 51,142 downwards.
CTCTTGTCGCTAACACTAACTAATGCTCTCATATCTAATTACTTCTATTTCTTCACTTATTCTATCAGTTTATTTACCGTATCGACATAGAGTCGGTGCTCGGCCTTGTGAATCATAGCCTCCAACTCCTCTATATCGCCACCCTCATAGGGCACTGCCACTTGCGAGATAATCTTGCCGCCATCTAAGGTTTGGTCTACATAGTGAATCGTAACACCAAAGACCTTTACACCATAGTCAAAGGCATCTTGTATGGCGTGGGCACCCACAAATGCGGGCAGCAGCGAGGGATGGATGTTCACAATCTTGCCCCCGTAGCGCCCCAGCAGTTCGTCGCCCACAATGCGCATATAGCCTGCCAAGCAGACCAAGTCTATGCCCAGTGTATCCATCCTATCGGCCACCAGTCTCTCATACTCGGCCTTCGAGCCGTACTCCTTGGGGTTGAAAACCAACACCTCTACCCCATACTTGGTAGCCCTCTCAATCACATAGGCGCCCGCCTTGTCGCACACGCACAAGGCCACTTCGGCATCAATTCTGCCCTCGGTACAAGCTGCCGCCAGAGCCTCGAAGTTGCTACCATTGCCACTCGCAAATATGGCTAACTTTTTCATTCTCAATCGGTCTTATTACAAAATGGTTACGCCCTCGCCCTCGACGATGCGGCCAATAACGCTGGCCCTCTCGCCGCACTCGGTCAGAATCTCTACAACCCTCTGAGCATCGGCCTCATTGACGGCCAGTACCATACCCACACCCATATTGAAGATGTTGAACATCTCGCGGTGAGGAATACCACCATACTGCTCCAACAGGCGGAATACGGGCAGTATCTCCCAGCTACCCTCTTTGACCTCTACGCCCTGACCTTCCTTCAAGATACGGGGGATGTTCTCGTCAAAACCACCACCGGTAATGTGGGCAATGCCGTGCACATCTACCTCGGCCAACACCTTGTGTACCTGCTTGATATAAATCTTGGTGGGGGTCAGCAGCATCTCGCCCAGAGTCTGCTCGCCTGTGAGCTCATACTTCTGGCCAAAATCGAGGTTATTATCGCTCACCACCTTACGCACCAGACTAAATCCGTTGGAGTGAACACCGCTCGATGCGATAGCCACCAACACGTCGCCCACTGCCACCTTAGAGCAGTCGATAAGCCTATCTTTCTCCACTGCGCCCACAGTAAAGCCTGCGATGTCATACTCGCCCTCGCCATACATACCAGGCATCTCGGCAGTCTCGCCACCTACAAGTGCGCAACCTGCCTGACGGCAACCCTCGGCAACGCCTGCCACAATGGCCTCGACCACCTCGGGGTGGTTCTTGCCCACAGCCACATAGTCGAGGAAGAGGAGTGGCTCGGCACCCTGGGCCAGCACGTCGTTTACGCACATAGCCACAGCATCAATGCCAATGGTGTCGTGTTTGTCCATCGCAAAGGCGATTTTCAGTTTAGTACCCACGCCATCGGTACCGCTAACCAGTACGGGGTGTTTGTAGCCCAGCGAGCCCAAGTCGAACATACCGCCAAACGAGCCAATATTGCCCATCGAACCGCTGCGAACGGTCGATGAAACGTGTTTCTTAATTCGGCTTACAACCTCGTAGCCTGCCTCGAGATTTACACCCGAAGCCTCATAACTCTTTGCCATTTAATCTTTTATCTCTCTTTGTGGCCTCTGTGGTGGCCTATTTAACTTTTATCTGATAACGCTTGTAGAGCGACTTCTCCTCGTCGGTCTGGTAGAGGTCTGTGGGGTAGTTGCCGTCGAAGCAAGCCATACACATCTCGCTCCTGCCACCCGACTTCATCAGAGACTCGGTCGAGAGGAAGGCCAACGAGTCGGCCCCTATATACTCCCTCACCTGCTCGACATTGAGTCTTGCCGATATGAGCTCCTCGTATGTCGAAGTGTCCACACCATAGTAGCAGGGGTGGTGCATTGCGGGCGAGCCAATCCTGACGTGCACCTCGGTAGCACCAGCCTCTTTGAGCAGTCTGACGATGCGCTTGGAGGTTGTACCCCTCACAATCGAGTCGTCTACCATCACTACCCTCTTGCCGCCTACGATACTTCTCACGGCCGACAGTTTCATCCTCACACCCTTCTCTCTCATAGCCTGCGAGGGCTGGATGAAGGTGCGAGCAACATACTTGCTCTTTACCAAGCCCATCTCGTAGGGGATGCCACTTGCCTCGGCATAGCCAATGGCTGCACTGAGGCTCGAGTCGGGCACACCGATTACAATGTCGGCCTCAACGGGCGACTCTTTGTAGAGTAGTTTGCCGCTCTCTTTCCTGAAAGCGTGTACGTTGCAGCCGTCAATGTCGCTATCGGGGCGGGCAAAATAGATATACTCCATCGAGCACATCTTGTAGTGCTTGTAGGCCGAGAAGTGGTTGGTCCTAAGGCCGTGGTGGTCGATAGTCACAATCTCGCCAGGTTCGACATCCCTCACAAAGTCGGCACCAATAACCTCAAAGGCACAAGTCTCGCTTGCTACCACCCACGCACCATCTTTCAACCTGCCGAGCGACAGAGGCTTCAAGCCATACTTGTCGCGGCAAGCGTAGATGCGATTTTCGGTCATAATCAAGAAGGCGAAGGCACCCTCCATCATATTCAGCGCCTCTATAATCGAGTGAATCCTATCCCTATGGGCTTGTGCGGCATCTTTCTTTATCAGGTTGGCAATAATCTCGCAGTCCGAGGTGGTCAAAAACAGACTTCCCTTGTCTTCGAGATACTTACGCAGCCTGCCAGCATTGACCAAGTTACCGTTGTACGAAATGGCAAAGTCGCCCGTACCGTGACGAAACACGATGGGTTGGATATTCTCCACTCCGCCACCACCAGCAGTGGTATAGAGCACTTGGCCCACAGCGATTGTACCGTCGAGCCTTGCCAAGTTCTCCTCGTTAATTACATTATTCACCAGTCCTGGGCCTTTGACATACCTCAAGCCCCCTTGCTGGCTTGCGCTAACTATACCACAACCCTCTTGGCCTCGGTGTTGCAGGGCGTGCAGGCCATAGTAGGCAATGTTGGCCGCCTCGTCAGAGCCATAAATGCCAAATACGCCACACTCTTCGCCCAATTTGTGGAGCTTACATATTTTAGAGCAGTTCTCCATCAGAGTAATTATTATAAATTATAATAGGTGTATCGTTATTTGATGCTGTTAAGGCGCGAGTTAATCTCCTCATAAGCCTCAATCACCTTGCCCATATCCCTGCGGAAGCGGTCTTTGTCGAGCTTCTCGTTGGTCGAAGCGTCCCACAGGCGGCAGGTGTCGGGGCTAATCTCGTCGGCCAGCACAATCTTGCCATCGGCGGTCTTACCAAACTCAATCTTGAAGTCTATCAGGCGGATGTTAACCTGTGCGAACATATCGATCAGCACCTTGTTGATACGAGCCGTCAGGTCGTAAATCTCGGCCAACTCCTCGTAGGTAGCAGCGCCCAGAGCCACAGCGTGGTGGTCGTTAATCAGTGGATCGCCCAGTGCGTCATCCTTGTAGCAAATCTCAAAGATGGTGTTGGGGGCCTGGGTACCCTCCTCGATGCCGAGACGTTTGGCCATCGAGCCGGCAATAACATTGCGCACGATAACCTCCAGAGGTACAATCGACACCTTCAAGCAAACCTGGTCGCGCTCGTTCAGAGTCTCGATGTAGTGGGTAGGAATACCTGCCTCTTTGAGTTTGTGGAAGATGATGGTCGAAATCTCGTTGTTCAGCACACCCTTGTTGGCAATGGTTGCCTTTTTGATATTGTTGAAGGCAGTTGCTGCATCCTTGTAGTGGATAATCACTTTGTCTGCCTCGTCAGTTGCGTAAACCTGTTTTGCCTTGCCCTCATAGAGCATCTCCAATTGTTTCATTGTAGTAACCTGATTTTTAGTTGATTTGTATATTTGTTTCTATCTATTTCTAAAGTAGTTCACCGCATTGCGGAAGAGGTTTTGGTCCTTATTGCCGCTGATGTTCTTCATCAGTCCCTCGGCATAGCGCTCCGAGTGACCCATCTTGCCCAAAATCCTGCCGTCGGGCGAGCAGATACCCTCGATAGCCTCGGTCGAGCCGTTGGGGTTGGCGGGCGAAGTCATCGTGGCATTGCCCTCGGCATCAGCATACTGGAAAGCAATCTGGCCATTGGCCCTCAATTGAGCAGCCAACTCGGCACTTGCCACAAACTTACCCTCGCCGTGCGAAGCTGCCACCGAGTGCAACTCGCCTAACTCGAAGCCCTCCAACCAGGGCGAGGCTACCGAGCCCACTCTGGTCGATACAATCTGCGAGATGTGGCGGTTGATATCGTTGTGGAACAGCGTGGGCGACTCGGGCGTGAGGGCGCCAATCTTGCCAAAAGGCAGCAGGCCCGATTTAACCAATGCCTGGAAGCCGTTGCAGATACCCAAAATCAGTCCACCCCTTGCTTGCAGACGCTCCACAGCAGCCTTCACCTGCTCGTTCTGCAACACACTGGCTATAAACTTGCCGCTACCGTCGGGTTCATCACCCAGCGAGAAACCACCGCTAATGGCCAACACGTGGCACTCGTCAATCATCTGGGCCATCTTGACCGTAGACCTCTCGACATCCTCGGCCGTAAGGTTGCAGAATACCGAGGTGGTAATCTGTGCCCCCTCCTTCTCGAAGGCCCTTGCCATATCGTAGTCGCAGTTGGTGCCGGGGAATACGGGCAGGTAAACCACGGGGTGCTCTACCCTTTCGCCCTGCCACCTGCTCTTGTTGGGGCCCGAGGTGGCGTTCTCCACCTTGCCCTCCACACCGCTACGGTCGGGATAAACGGCCGTAAACTTCTGTCTATTGGCCTCATAGAGCTCTTCGATGGCCATCTCTACGCCATTGACACACAGCGACTCGCACTTGCAGGTGCGGCCCAGCAGTTCGAAGTGGGGATAATCCAACTCTCTACTGCTCTCAATCACAATCGAGCCGTAGTTGTAATTAAACAAGTCGGCCTCATCCACCTCTACCTTAGCACCCACATTGTTGCCAAAGGTCATCTTGGCCAGAGCCTCGGCCACACCACCAAAGCCCACTGCATAGGCCGAGGTGATTGCACCGCTGAATATCTTGTGCCTTATGTACTCAAAGTTATCTCTCAACAGCTCAGTGTCGGGCATATAGTTGGCCAGCGGAGTGTGGCGCACCAAGTAGATGTAGCTACCTGCCTTCTTGAACTCGGGGCTAATCACCACCCTGCTATCCACAGCCGCAACACCAAAAGCAATCAGCGTTGGGGGAACACTTATGTTGGCAAAAGTACCGCTCATCGAGTCCTTGCCACCAATCGAGGGCAGGCCCAGTGCCACCTGCATACGCAGTGCACCCAGCAGAGCCGCCAGAGGTTTGCCCCACGCCTTGCGCGAGGTCATCTTTTCGAAGTACTCCTGATACGAGAACCTCATCTTGTCAAACTCGGCACCCGCAGCCACAGCCTTAGCCACTGCATCCACCACTGCATAAGCAGCACCGTGATAGGGGCTCCAACTGCTCAGATAGGGATTGAAGCCGTAGCTCATCATACTTGCCGTATTGGTGTGGTGGTTGCCTACGGGCAGTTTCTGCACCGACACTTGTGCCTCGGTCCTCTGGGTTTTGCCACCAAAGGGCATCAGCACCGTCGATGCACCAATGCTCGAGTCAAACATCTCTATCAAGCCCTTCTGCGAGGTCACGTTGGCATCGGCCAGCATCGACTTCATCTTGGCCTCGATGCCCTCGCCCTCCACCTCGCGTACAAAGGGATTCTTATCCTCAATAGTGCCAATAGTGGCCTCGGTATAGTGTTTAGCACCTGCCGAGTCGATAAACTCGCGACTCAGGTCGGCTACCACCTCGCCACCATAGTACATTGTCATCCTGCCGCTATCGGTTACATCGGCAACGTGATTTACCTCCAAGTTCTCCTCGTGGCAGTAGCGCATAAACTCCTCTTTATCTTTGGCCTCTACAACCACCGACATACGCTCCTGCGACTCGCTAATAGCCAACTCAGTAGTATTCAGACCGCTATATTTGGTGGGCACCCTGTCGAGGTAGATGTTCAGACCATCGGTCAGCTCGCCAATGGCCACGCTCACACCGCCTGCACCAAAGTCATTCGACTTTTTGATAAGCCTCGTAACCTCGGGCCTACGGAACAGACGTGCAATCTTTCTCTCCTCGGGGGCGTTACCCTTCTGCACCTCGCTGCCGCACTCTTCGAGCGACGAGGTAGTGTGCTCTTTCGACGAGCCCGTGGCACCGCCAATGCCGTCCCTGCCGGTGCGACCGCCAAACATCAGTATCACGTCGCCAGCCACAGGCCTCTCGCGCCTAACGTCGGCCGCCTTTACTGCGCCCACAACTGCGCCAACCTCCAATCGCTTGGCCACATAGTCGGGGTGGTAAATCTCCCTCACGTGGGTGGTTGCCAGACCAATCTGGTTGCCATACGACGAGTAGCCCGCAGCCGCTTTGAGCGAGATAATCCTCTGGGGCAACTTGCCCTCCATCGTTTCGCTCACTGGCTGGTAGATGTTACCCGCACCCGTAACCCTCATAGCCTGGTAAACGTAGCTACGGCCACTCAGCGGGTCCCTAATAGCACCACCCAAGCAGGTCGATGCGCCACCAAAGGGCTCAATCTCGGTGGGGTGATTATGGGTTTCGTTCTTGAACTGCAACAGCCAGCACTCGTTCTTGCTGTCTACATCGACATTAACATATATGCTGCACGCATTATTCTCTTCACTCTGCTCCAAGTCGTCGAGCAGGCCCTGTTTCTTCAGATACCTTGCACCAATAGTAGCCAAGTCCATCAGGCAGAGGCTCTTGTGCTCCCTACCCAACTTTTTGCGGATATTCTTCCACAGCTGCACCGCATCCCTAATATCATCGGCCGCCAGCGAGTCGTCTACCTCAATGTCGGTAATCTCGCTCGTAAAGGTCGTGTGGCGGCAGTGGTCGCTCCAGTAGGTGTCCAAAATCCTCAGCTCGGTCTCATTGGGCTCCCTACCCTCGGCCTTGAAGTAGCGCACAACCTCCATCAGGTCGTCGCCATTCATCGCCAACCCCTTAGCCTTGCAGTAGTCGGCAGCCTCAGCCTCGGTTATCTCGCAGAAGCCCCTGAGCACCTCCACAGGCTTGGCCGAAGCCCTCTCCGAAGGGGCCAGTACGTCGAGGTTTTTCTCCCTCGACTCCACAGCGTTGATGCAGTAGTGGGCAATCTTGGCCATCTCGGCCTCGCCTACACTCTGGTCGAAAATCATCAACTTGGCGCTGCGTATCTCCACCTCGGCACTGGGGCAGATGAGCTTTACACAGTCCACTGCCGAAGCCGCCCTCTGGTCAAACTGACCTGGCAGGCACTCGACAGCCAAGTGGGGCATACCGCCCATATCTATCTGCTGGCTCACATTGTCGGTTGCTCGCTCGCCAAAGACTCGGTAGCTGCACTGCTCGACCAGTTCGTCGCTAAAACCAAACAGGTCGTAGACACACACCAGTCGCAACGAGCCTATCGAAAGTCCCAGATTGGCATTCAGCTCGCGACGCAAACTCTCGGCCTCTACCCTATAAGGTTCTCTCTTTTCTACAAAAATACGGTGAGTATTCATCTATCTTTTTGTGGGTTATTCGGTTTGATTATTATTCTCTTGTGTTACTAAATCTCGGCCTCCAAGACCTTTTCGGCCTGCTCGGCGCGGAATTCATCAAGTTTGGCCATCATCTGGCCGTCGGTAATCGACAGCATTGCAATAGCCAGCAGAGCGGCATTCTTGGCACCATCAATGCCCACCGTTGCAACTGGAATACCCGAAGGCATCTGCACCATCGACAGCAGCGAATCCAATCCCTCGAGCGACCTCGACTTGATGGGTACACCAATCACTGGCAGAGTGGTAAATGCAGCTACCACGCCTGCCAAGTGGGCTGCGCCACCTGCACCGGCAATAATTGCTGCCACGCCACGCTCTCTTGCGCCACTGGCCCACTCCTCCAACTGTGCAGGAGTGCGGTGTGCGCTGAGCACTTTTTTCTCGTATTCAATACCAAACTGCTCCAAAATAGCAGTAGCACCCGACATAACGCCCCAGTCGCTTGTCGAGCCCATTACAACGCCTATTTTCATATCTTTAAGTTATTTGTTTCTCCCTTATGTTTGTGGTCAAATTATTGTTCTATAATAAAAAGCAGTGGCCGCCAAGACATTAGCTTGGCGGCCACAACTATTCTTATGTTCGCACTTTGGGCTGATTGGTACAAATTGGTTGGCGCATTTTACCCCCTGCAAGGGCCACACTCTGCCCCCAGAGTCTTTGACAAGCACACTTTTCCGTGCCGGCCATCACTATCCTACGCCTAAACCTTATGGCGGATATGTTTCGGGGTTGCCTCATCTGTTTTGGGGTATCCTTTCGGTTATCATTATCCTGAGCCACAAAAGTACTCTTTTTTCCCTTTTGTGCCAAACTAAGTTTTCAAAATTTTATTAACAAAATCGCTCTCGCAATGGGGCCCTATTTGGCCTTCGACTCGCAATATACACAGCGGAACTTGCCGGGCTTGTCGGTTGCGGGGCGGAAGAGCGAGTCTACGTTCTCCATATTAGAGATACACCTCTTGTTGTGGCAAACGTACTCGTTGCGGATGACATCTTTAGGCACGAGGTCTATGGTCTTGCTATCATCCTTGGCCCATTCGAGCAATTTGAGGATAAGGGCCATACGCACAAATTTGCCATTCTCGACCTGGCGGAAGTAGGCAGCGCGTGGGTCGGCATCCACCTCTACGGTAATCTCGTTTACCCTTGGCAGGGGGTGCAGGATGCGCATCTCGGGACGTGCATTTTTGAGCTTCGCGGGGTCCAGAATGAAGCTGTCTTTGAGCCTATCGAACTCATCCTCGTCGAGGAAGCGCTCCTTCTGTACGCGAGTCATATAGAGCACATCCAACTGGTCCATAACCTCCTCCATCGACGATACCTCTACATAGGGGATGTTGTTCATCTCGCACACCTCGTGTTTCATATAGCTGGGCAGGCGCAACTGGTCGGGGGCGATAAGTACCACCTTCACACCTTTGTAGCGCGACATAGCCTTGATGAGCGAGTGAACGGTACGGCCAAAGCGCAAATCGCCACAGAAACCTATGGTAATATTGTCGAACCTGCCAATCTCGCGTTTGATAGTGAGCAGGTCGGTCAGGGTCTGCGTTGGGTGGCTGTGGCTGCCGTCGCCGGCATTGATTACGGGCACGGTGGCGTTCATTGCTGCAACCAGAGCGGCACCCTCCTCGAAGTGGCGCATAGCAATAATGTCGGCAAAGCAGCTGATAACCTTCGAGGTGTCGGCACAAGTCTCGCCCTTGCTCACCGACGAATTTTTGGCATCCGAGAAGCCCAATACACTACCGCCAAGCTCCATCATTGCAGCCGTAAAGCTGAGCCTTGTACGGGTACTGGGCTCATAGAAGAGTGTAGCAAGTTTTTTGCCCTTGCAAGCGTCGGCATATTTCTCGCGGTTGTCGATAATATCGAGCGCCAGGTTTATAATCTCATCAAGCTCCTGCATCGACAGGTCGGTGGGGTCAATCAAGTGTCTCATAGTGTGTATAGTAGTTTGTTTATATTGTTTTAATTATTAACGATTTAATTGGTCGCAGCTAAACTATCCGTTCATCCAGCTCTCGTCGCTGGGGTTGGCCATAAACTGTTTCAGCTTTGCTTGGTCGGCGGGGGCGATATAGCCCTGCTCGGCAGCCACCTCTACGAGGGTGTCGAAGTTTGAGAGCGAGTAGTTTACCACACCCGCAGCAGCCAAACGCTCGATGCCCTTCTTCATACCATAGGTGAAGATGCTCACAACGCCCAGTACCTCGGCACCAGCCTCGCGCAGAGCCTCCACAACCTCAATACAGCTACCACCGGTCGAAATCAGGTCCTCGATAACCACCACCTTGGCACCTTTCTCCAAGCGGCCCTCGATGCGGTTACCCCTGCCGTGATCCTTGGCGCTACCGCGAACATAGCCCATAGGCATATCCAGTATGTCGGCAGCGATGGCGGCGTGGGCAATACCTGCGGTACTGGTACCCATCAGCACCTCGGCCTCGGGGAAGTGTTCTTTGACGCTCTGTGCAATGGCGTTTTCGACCACCTTACGAGCAGCAGGAGCGGTCAAAATCAGTCGGTTGTCGCAATAAATTGGGCTCTTGATGCCACTGGCCCAAGTGAAGGGCTCGTTGGGGCTCAAAAATACGGCTTTGATGCTCAGCAGTTGCGATGCAATAATCTTCTCGGTTGTCATAGCTATCTATATTTATTTACTTATTTCACAATCATTTACTACTACTCGTTCAGGAACTCTGCCACGCAGCGACGATATGCAGCCACGGGGTCATCGGCAGCGGTAATGGGCCTACCCACCACAATGTAGTCCGAACCAATGGCGCGAGCCTTCTCGGGGGTAGTAATGCGCACCTGATCGTCGGTCGAAGAGTCGGCAAAGCGGATGCCTGGGGTGATGGTCATAAACTCCTGACCGCAAGCCTCCTTGACCAGTGCAGCTTCCAGAGGTGAGCAGACCACGCCATCTAAGCCTGCCTCTTTGGTATTCTGGGCATACTTGGCAATAGTGTCGTTGATGGTTGCGCCAATGAGCAACTGGCTCTGCATAGCCTCCTGGCTGGTCGAGGTGAGTTGGGTTACGGCAATCAGCAGGGGCCTTGTGCCATCCTCGCGGGTGAGCCCCTCTTTGGCCGCCTTCATCATCTCAATAGTGCCGCTTGCGTGTACGTTTACCATATCCACGTCCAGAGCCGAGAGCACTTTCATAGCCTTGCGCACAGTGTTGGGGATGTCGTGCAGTTTCAGGTCGAGGAAAATCTTGTGTCCCCTGCGTTTAATCTCCCTAACGATCTCGTTACCTGCGGCATAGTAAAGCTCCATACCTATTTTCAGGAAAGGTTTGCGGCTCTCGCCCTCGAATTTGTCCAGAAAAGCGAGTGTCTGCTCTGCCGAGGCAAAGTCGCAAGCAATAATTACATCTTTGGCGTTTACGTTCATAACTTATTCTATATCTGTTTTTTTATTTGTTTACAATTCCGATTATATCGCTCAGTCGCTCGATGCCCAGCCTACTCATCTCGGCGGGCAGTGCCTCGATAATCTCTTTGCAGGCGTAGGGGTTGCGCAGGTTGGCGGCACCCACCTCTACGGCCGTTGCACCTGCCATCATCATCTCTATCACATCCGAGGCTGTTTCTACACCACCGCAACCAATTACGGGTATGTTGCAAGCCTTAGCCACCTGATATACCATCCTTACGGCCACTGGGAATACCGCAGCACCCGAAAAACCGCCCATAGTGTTAGCAATCACAGGTTTGCGGGTGCGAGTGTTAATCCTCATACCCAACATTGTATTTATCAGGCAGATACCGTCGGCACCGGCCTCTTCGGCAGCCTTGGCAATGGCCACAATGTCGGTAACATTGGGCGTAAGTTTTACATACAGAGGCTTGGTAACCACCTTCTTAACCTCCCTTACGACCTCGGCAACCGACTCGGCCGAAGTGCCAAAGCTCATACCTCCGCCGTGCACATTGGGGCAGCTCACATTCAGTTCGATAATAGCCACCTGCTCCTCGGCATCAATCTTGCGGCAGCACTCTACGTACTCGTCAATCGAAAAGCCGCTAATGTTGGCTATAATCGGTTTGCGGAAAGCGGCCCTCATTTTGGGCAACTCCTCGGCAATAACCGCATCAATGCCCGGGTTTTGCAGTCCCACAGCGTTAATCATTCCTGCCGAACACTCGGCCACCCTGGGCAGGGGATTGCCATAGCGAGCCTCGCGCGTGGTACCCTTGAACGATATGGAGCCCAATATGTTTATGTCGTAAAACTCGCTCATACCATAGCCATAGCCAAAGCAGCCACTGGCGGGCACTACGGGGTTGTCGAGCCTAACACCACTCAGCTCGACCGACAAATCTACACTCTTGTTATTCGTTACTTCCATATCAGTTCCTCCTTCTTAAATACTGGTCCCTCTTTGCAGATGCGCTTGGCACCGCTCTTGGTCTCTACGCTGCAACACATACACACCCCAAAGCCGCAAGCCATACGCTCGTCGAGGCTCAACTCGCCATCGATGGTCATCGCACCCGTCAGCGCCTTGAGCATAGGCAGCGGACCACAGGCGTAGAAGTAGTCGCCCTCGATGCCCTGCTCCCTTATGACGTCGGTAACAAAGCCTCGGGTGCCCACCGAGCCGTCTACGGTAGCCACATACACCTCGGCCCCACTCTGCTCAAACAGCTGGGCCACAACAGCATCGGCAGCCGTATTACAACCTGCAATGACCACAGGCCTTTTGCCCTGCCCTGCCAACACTTTGGCCAGATTGAGCATAGGGGCAATGCCCACGCCACCGCCCAGCAGCAGTGGCCTTTGGCACTCGACCTCGGTATCAAAGCCGTTACCCAAGCCCGTCAGCAGGTCCAACTCGGCACCCTCGCCAAGGCTGCTCATATACCTTGTGCCCTCGCCCACCACGTCATAGAGCAGTGTGATGGTCTGATGGTCGTAGTCGCATACCGATATGGGCCTACGCAAAAACTTGCCCTCGATGGCCACATTCACAAACTGCCCCGGGGCGGTGAGGTATTGGGTATCGCCCTCCAAGACCATCAGCCACGTTTTGGCCGACAGAGCCCTATTGGAGCGTACCTTATATATATTCTTCTTGTACATCTTGCAGTGTAAGGTGTTTTCTGGGGGTTAATAACTAATCCTCGGCATCGATGGTCGATACGTTCATCGTAATCTCTTCGAGCACATTGAGCAGCACCTCTACCGTTTCGAGCGAGGTGAAGATGGTAATATTGTTCTCCACAGCAGCCCTACGGATTTGGTAGCCATCGCGGTGGGTGCTCTGTTTGCTGAGCGACATTGTGTTTATCACATAGTTTACGTGGCCCTGACGTAGCGAGTCGATAATCTCGGTACTACCCTCGCTCAGTTTCTTGCGCATACGGGTACGGATGCCATTGTTGCGCAAGTAGTCGGCCGTACCGCGTGTAGCCTCGATATTGAAGCCCAAATTGTAGAAGCGACGTATCAGGGGCAGAGCCTTCTCCTTGTCGTTGCCCGCCAGGGTTACGAAGATGGTACCATAGTTGGCCACAGTCATACCCGAAGCCTGCAACGACTTGTAGAGTGCCCTATTGAGCGACTTGTCGTAGCCGATAGCCTCGCCCGTCGACTTCATCTCGGGCGACAGGTACGAGTCCATACCCCTCAGTTTGGCAAACGAGAATGCGGGGGTCTTTACAAACCAGCGTTTCTTCTCGGTTGGGTACAGCACATTGATACCCTGCTCTTTGAGCGATCTGCCCAGCATAACCTGAGTAGCGATATCGGCCAGCTGAACGCCCGTAGACTTAGACAAGAAGGGCACCGTACGCGAAGAGCGTGGATTGACCTCAATTACATAGACATCCTCCTTCTCATCGACTATGAACTGGATATTATAGAGGCCTACGATGCCAATCTCTACGCCCAATTTGACGGTATACTCAAGAATAGTATCTTTGACCTTTTGGCTCACGCTGAATGTTGGGTAGACGCTTATACTATCGCCCGAGTGGATACCGGTGTGCTCGACGTGCTCCATAATGCCAGGCACAAACACGTCTACGCCGTCGCACACTGCATCTACCTCCAACTCCTTACCCATAATATATTTATCAACCAACACGGGCTGGTCTACATTCACCTCCACTGCGGTTTGCAGATAGCGCCTCAGAGCCTCCTCGTCCGACACAATCTGCATAGCCCTACCGCCCAACACATAGCTGGGGCGCACCAAAACGGGGTAGCCAATGCGGGTGGCAGCCCTGACGCCTGCCTCGATGTCGGTAACGGCCTCGGCCATAGGCTGAGGAATACCCAGTCGGGTCATAATGGCCTCAAAGCAACCCCTATCCTCGGCATTGCGAATGGCCTCGATGCCTGTACCAATAATAGGCGCACCAAGTGCTGCCAGAGGCTCGGCCAGGTTGATAGCGGTCTGGCCACCCAGCGACACAATCACACCCATAGGCTGCTCCAACTCCAGTACGTTCATAACATCCTCTACGGTCAGGGGCTCGAAGTAGAGTTTATCGCTCGTTGTATAGTCGGTCGAAACGGTCTCGGGGTTATTGTTGATAATAATTGCCTCGTAGCCTGCCTTGCGGATAGACCAAATGGCGTGAACGGTCGAGTAGTCAAACTCTACGCCCTGGCCAATACGAATTGGGCCCGAGCCGAGCACCACAATCTTCTTTCTATCGCTCCTCGCCGACTCGTTCTCGCACTCATAGGTCGAGTAGAAGTAGGGCACGTCGGCCTCGAACTCGCCTGCACACGAGTCGATCATCTTATACACAGGCATAATGCCGTTTGCCTTACGTAGGTGGAACACATCGGCCTCGCTGATGCCCCACAACTGGCCTATAAACTTGTCGCCAAAGCCCAGTCGCTTGGCATCGGCCAGCACCTCTATATTCTGCGGTGCTCCCTTAACCACCGGCTCAAACTCAACTATATGCTTAATCTTCTCGAGGAAGAACATATCAATCTTGGTACGGTTGTAGATAATACCTGCATCCACTCCCCTACGCATCAGCTCGGCAATGGCATAGATACGGTCGTCGGTACCGCGCTGGATATAGTCGAGCATCTCGGCCGTCTCCATCGAGTCGAACTTCTTGTGGTAGATATGGCACACGCCCGTCTCGAGCGAGCGGATAGCCTTCAACAAGCTCTCCTCCATTGTGCGGCCAATGCTCATAACCTCGCCCGTAGCCTTCATCTGTGTACCCAGCTCGTTAGATGCATCGGCAAACTTGTCGAATGGGAAGCGGGCTACCTTGGTAACCACATAATCAATCGAGGGCTCGAACGATGCGGGATTGACACCAATCTTTATCTCGTCGAGGTGCAGACCTACGGCAATCTTGGCACTAACCCTCGCAATGGGGAAGCCACTCGCCTTGCTGGCCAGAGCCGACGAGCGCGACACCCTTGGGTTTACCTCAATCAGGTAGTACTTGAACGAGTGGGGATCGAGCGCAAACTGCACATTGCAGCCACCCTCGATTTTTAGTGCTCTGATGAGCCTCAGAGCGCTATCCCTGAGCAGTTGGAACTCCTTATTGGTCAGAGTCTGAGCGGGAGCCACCACAATCGAGTCGCCTGTATGTACACCCACAGGGTCTACGTTCTCCATACTACAAATGGCAATGGCGGTGTCGTTGGCATCCCTCATCACCTCAAACTCAATCTCTTTGTAGCCCTTGATGCTCTTCTCGACCAGCACCTGGTGTACGGGCGAGAGTTCCAGCGCTGTGCGCATCATCTCTCTCAGTTGTGGCTCATTGTCGGCAAAGCCACCACCCGTACCACCCAGCGTAAAGGCGGGGCGGAGAATTACGGGATAGCCAATCTGGGCAGCAATCTTGGCAGCCTCGTCGATAGTGTTGGCAACGTCGCTGGGCAGCACTGGCTCGCCAATGCGCTCACAAAGTTCCTTGAAGAGCTCCCTATCCTCGGCCATCTCGATACTCTCAAACGAGGTACCCAAAATCTCTACGCCACACTCTTCCAACACGCCCTTCTTGGCCAACTGAACTGCCAAGTTAAGGCCCGTCTGACCGCCCAAGCCCGGCACAATGGCATCGGGCCTCTCGTAGCGCACAATCTTGGCTACATATTCGAGTGTCAGGGGCTCCATATAGACCTTGTCGGCAATGTTGGTGTCGGTCATAATGGTTGCGGGGTTGGAGTTTACGAGCACCACCTCAAAGCCCTCCTCTTTCAGAGCAATACAGGCCTGAGTACCCGCATAGTCAAACTCGGCTGCTTGGCCCACCACAATAGGGCCCGAGCCGATAACCATAACCTTCTTTATATCTGTACGTTTTGGCATAACTTTCTTATTCTATTTCTGCATTTATGGGGTACTACTTCTTAATCATCTCTATAAACTGGTCAAACAGCTCTCCTGCATCCTGTGGGCCCGGGGCACTCTCGGGGTGGAACTCGACCGACAGCACCTTGTCGCCCTTGTGCTCAAAGCCCTCTACGCTACCATCGAGCAGGCTCACGTGGGTAAGAGTTAGGTCGGTCTGAGCCAGCGACTGCCCATCTACCACAAAGCTGTGATTTTGGGCCGTCATCAGTATCTTGCCACTCTCGAGCACCTTCACAGGGTGTCCTCCCCTATGGCCTGGGGTCATACGGCTACACTTGGCGCCATAGGCCAGAGCTATCAGCTGGTGGCCCAAGCCTATACCCATCATTGGTACACGACCTTTCAGAGCCTCGATAGTGGCCACAACCTCGGGCACATCGGTGGGAGCACCCGGGCCGTTGGATACCAACACTCCGTCGGGATTGAACGACAGTATCTCCTCGGCCGAGGTGGTATAGGGCACCACCGTCACGTTGCAGCCGCAAGCGTTAAGGCTACGGATGATGTTATACTTCAAGCCACAATCAATAGCCACAATATCGTATTTATGATTAGGAGTACGCGAAAACCACCTCTTGCGGCAGCTAACCCTGCTCACCAAGTCGGTAGCTATGGGTGTGGCAGCAATCTTGGCCAGGGCCTCCTCTTTGGTCGTATCGACCGAGGTGATAATAGCCCTCTGCGAGCTGCTCTTACGAAGAATACGGGTAATCATACGGGTGTCGAGGCCGCTAATAGCGGGAATGCCGTTATCTTCGAGCACCTCGCCAAAGGTCTTGGTATAGCGGAAGTTGCTGGGCAGGTTGTTATTCTCGCGCACCACCATCGCACCTATCGAGGGGAATTTGGTTTCGTAGTCCTCGTCGGTGATGCCATAGTTGCCAATCAGTGGGTAGGTCATCACAACCATCTGGTCGGTGTACGAGGGGTCGGAGAGTATCTCCTGATAGCCCACAACCGAGGTGTTGAAGACAATCTCGCACACCCTCTCGGTGTCGGCACCAAAGCCGTAGCCAAAGAGTTCGTGGCCATCTTCAAGCACAAGTTTCTTCGTGTAGTTCTTCATTTCCTAAATCTTATATAACCTAATATGATGTTTTTTCTTTCGTTATCTCTTCTTGTCGCCTATCTCTTGTAGACCACCTTGCCACCCGCAATGGTGAGCCACACCACTCCGCGCAAGTTCATACCCTCAAACGGGGTACTGCGCCCCATAGACAGAAATTTTCGGCTATCTACATAGAACTCTTTATTGAGGTCTACCAGCACCGCATCGGCCCTCTGGCCAACCGTCAGTCCACCCTCGATGCCGAGCAGTTTGCGGGGTTTGGTGGCCATAATCTCCACCAGTCTTTCGAGCCCTATAAATCCACCCTCGACCATAAAGGTATAGACCGCAGCCAGCGACGTTTCGATACCCACAACGCCCATTGCGCTTTTCTCCAACCCTCTGGCTTTCTCCTCGGCCGAGTGGGGTGCGTGGTCGGTAGCAATAACGTCGATTGTGCCATCTACAACGCCCCTACGCAGGGCCTCCATATCACCTCGTGAGCGCAGCGGTGGATTCATCTTGAAGCGCCCCTCCTCGCGCATATCCTCATCGCACAGAGCCAAGTAGTGGGGTGCAGTTTCGCACGTCACCTTCACTCCCCTGGCCTTTGCTTGGCGTACAATCTCTACACTCTCGGCCGTAGAGATGTGGCATATATGCAGTCTGCAACCCGTCTGTTCGGCCAGTCGGACATCTCTCTCAACCTCGGCCCACTCGCTCTCTGACGAGATACCTCGGTGGCCGTTGGCCTTGCACCACTGGCCATCGTGAATATAACCGCCATTCAGCAGGCTCTCTACCTCGCAGTGAGCCGCCAGCAGCTTACCCGTAGGGGCTATGCGCTCCATAGCGCGGGCCATAACCTCCTCGGACTGCACTCCCGTACCATCGTCCGAAAAGCCCGCAACCTTGTCGGCCAGAGCCTCGTAATCGACACACTCGTCGCCCTTGCGAGCCTTAGTAATCGTAGCATAGGGCAGCACCTCCACCACAGCATCGCGCTCGATGATGGCCAACTGCTCGGCCAAGTGCTCGGGGCTGTCGGGTGCGGGATTGAGGTTGGGCATAGGGCACACCGTAGTAAAGCCACCCCTTGCTGCCGCAGCAGTGCCCGAGGCTATTGTTTCCTTATAACCATATCCGGGCTCGCGCAGGTGAACGTGCATATCGACCAGACCGGGCAACAGGTGGCGCCCCATTGCATCTACTACCATAGCCCCCTCGGCAGGGGTGATATGCTCTTCGATGCGGGCTACCTTGCCCCCCGAAATCTCTACATCGGCCACCCTGAACCCCTCGGGAGTCCACACTTTGGCACCACATATAACGATGTTATGCTCTGATTGACAATTCATATACTACGGGTTTGGTGTTAGTGCATAAAAAAAGAGGTAACTTGCCACTGGCGGCAGTTACCTCATAAAAACGACAGCAAAGGAGAGCAAACAAGTGGGGCTGGGCTGGACATTCCTCGCATCCGCAGCTGCGCAAACTTGCAAACAAATATCTCTCAGTGCTGACATATTCCCTTACTATTTGCCCACAAAAGTAATTATTTTTTATAGGTGCACCAAATTTTCCACAACTTTTTTCTGCAAATTATTCACCCCAAAAACCTCGCTCGGGGATTGAAAATCCCAACAAAAACCATATCTTTGTGGGTTGTAGGGTTGCGCAGCCTCCGTTTGGGCTAAAACAAGGCCACAACACTACACCACCCAAACCGACACTCACACACTCACAAAGCACATTTTACAAGACCAGTGGCTAAACAAAAGACAGAAAAGACCAAAGAGACCCCACTGATGGGCCAGTATTTCGGCATAAAGGCTACACACCCCGATGCTATACTACTCTTCCGCGTGGGCGACTTCTACGAGACCTACGGTGCCGATGCCATCGAGGCAGCGCAGATTTTGGGCATTGCCCTCACTCGCAAGGGCAACGGCCCGGGCAACTATATCGAGATGGCGGGTTTCCCATTCCACGCCGTAAACACCTATCTGCCCAAGCTGGTCAGGGCAGGTCGCAGGGTGGCAGTGTGCGAGCAGTTGGAGGACCCAAAGAGTGTCAAGGGGCTCGTAAAGCGTGGTGTGGTCGAGTTGGTTACACCTGGTGTGGTGATGAACGAAAATGTGCTCTCGGCACGCGAAAACATATTTCTGGCCGCCATACACTTTAGCGAAAAGACCAACGGCATAGCTTTCCTTGACCTCTCGACGGGCGAGTTCTTTGTGGCCGAGGGTAACGACAGCTATACCGACAAGCTGATTGCCTCGTTTGGGCCCAAGGAGATTATCTACCAGCGTGGTTGCGAAGAGAGGTTTGCACAAGCCGTCAGCGGTCAGCACTACTCGTACCGCATCGACAACTGGGTTTTCAACGAAGAGATCAACCGCACCAAGCTCTGCAAGCAGTTTGGCGTTAGCTCGCTCAAAGGCTTTGGTATAGAGCGACTTGGTGCAGGCATAACGGCCGCAGGAGCCATACTCTACTACCTCGACTACACCGAGCATAAAGACATTGCCCACCTGCACTCAATCCAGCGCATCGACCCCGACCGCTATGTGTGGATAGACCGCTTTACAATCCGCAACCTCGAGTTGCTGGGCTCTAACAGCCCCACGGGTCAGGGCTTTGTGGATGCCATAGACCGCACACGTACTCCTATGGGAGCAAGGCTACTGCGCCACTGGGTAACGATGCCTATCAAGGACACGACAAAGCTGAACAACCGACTCGACATAGTTGGGCAGCTCTTGGCCGACACTGCGTTACACGAGGCCGTTACCGACACACTGGCCCAGATGAGCGATTTGGAGCGCATTGCGGGCCGCATAGCCACACGTCGCATCACTCCGCGTGAGGTCTTGGCCCTGCGCCACTCGTTGCAGGCCATCGAGCAGATGAAGTTGCTGCTCACCCAGTCTGACTATGCTCCGCTGGCTATGGTGGCCGAGGCACTCGACTCGCTCGAAGAGCAGAGGGATAGGATTGGCCGTTGGATATTCCCCGACCCGCAGAACAACCAGATACAAAAGGGCGGAATCATAGCCACAGGCGTAGACCTCGAACTCGACGACCTGCGTAACATAGCCCTGCACGGCAAAGACCGCATAAACGAAATACAGCAGTTCGAGAGTCAGCGCACAGGTATCCCCTCGCTGAGAGTTAGTTACAACAATGTATTTGGCTACTATATAGAGGTGCGCAACACCCACAAAGACAAGGTGCCAGCCGAGTGGATAAGGAAGCAGACTCTGGCCAATGCCGAGCGTTACATCACAGCCGAGCTAAAAGAGTATGAAGAGAAAGTGCTGGGTGCCGAGGAGCGCATCTTGGCCATTGAGCTACGTCTGTGGGAGGAGTTGCTCGACTACCTTGGCAGCTCGCTCGCATCGCTCCAAAAGAGTGCCACCGTTATTGCCCGCCTCGACTGCCTCTGCTCGTTTGCCACTACGGCTGCCGAGCGCGGTTACTGCCGCCCCGAGGTGGCCGACGATACCATTATAGACATCCGTCAGGGCCGACACCCCGTAATCGAGATGGCTATGCCCGTGGGCGAGCAGTACATACCCAACGACATAAGGCTCGACAACGAGGAGCAGCAGATAATGATGATTACGGGCCCCAATATGTCGGGTAAGAGTGCCCTACTCCGCCAGACCGCACTCATAGTGCTGATGGCCCAGATTGGCTCGTATGTGCCCGCCCAGAGTGCCCACATAGGCGTTGTGGACAAGATATTTACCCGCGTGGGTGCCAGCGACAATATCTCGCAGGGCGAGAGTACCTTTATGGTAGAGATGCTCGAGAGTGCTGCCATTCTGAACAACGCGACCGACCGCAGTCTGGTATTGCTCGACGAGATTGGCCGAGGCACAAGCACCTATGACGGCATATCCATTGCGTGGAGTATGGTCGAGTATCTGCACAACACCCCCAAGGCAAGGGCCAAAACCCTCTTTGCCACCCACTACCACGAACTAAACCAGATGGAAGAGAGCCTGCCGAGGGTTAAGAACTACAATGTGAGTGTAAAGGAGGTAGGTTGCTCGATACTCTTCTTGCGCAAGTTGCAGAGGGGCGGTACGGACAACTCGTTTGGTATCCACGTGGCCCGTCTGGCGGGTATGCCACCCAAGGTTGTGGAGCGTGCCGACGAGATACTGGCCGTACTGGTAGCCTCACACGCCGACGATGCACTGGCCGTAGAGGGTAGCGCAACCACCACCGATCAGAGTGGCAAAAAGGGCTCGGCCAAAGCGAGCCCCAAAGTAAAAGCCGTAAAGACCGCTCCACAGATGGGTATTCAGCTGAGTATGTTTCAGTTGGAGGACCCCGTACTGGTGCAGGTGCGCGACCAAATCAAGGGCCTCGACATCAACTCGCTCACCCCACTTGAAGCGCTCAACACCCTTAGCGAAATCAAGAAGATTACGGGGTTGTAAATTGAGAATTATTAAGGTCCCTAACGACCTTAAAGTCCTTAAAGAAACAGACCTCCTCGGTTGCTACGCAACCACTCCCCCTAATTCAGGGGGAGAGTGGTTGTGGGGAGCCCAGAGGGAGAGTGGTAGTGGTAGTGGTAGTGGTAGTGGTAGTGGTAGTGGTAGTGGTAGTGGAGCGGGGGATATCCACAATCAACCTACTATCCACGACTACTCCTCCCCTGAGTTAGGGGAGGTGCCCCAAAGGGGCGGAGAGGTCTGTAAAAGGAATTGCACGACCTTACCAAGCCCCACCTAAAGTTCCTATTAGCCCTATTAGTCATATATATCCTATAAGAGCAATAGGAGATATATGAGTGATAGGAGTTATATGTTTTCTTTAAGGTCCCTAATGACCTTAAAGCCCTTAATGACTTAGGTCGGTTTGACCAAGCTGACGCTTGCTCTAAAATGCTCCAGCTCGGCATAGTCTGCAAGCAGCCTCTGCCCTCGCTTACTCGCATTTGCGACGTTGGACAAAACAAAACGGAGTAGACTGCAATTAGTCTACTCCGTTTTGTTTGATTAGTGTTTCGAGCGGTATTGTTTCCTCTGCTGCTCTTTCATCATAGCCTCTTGTTGCTTTTGAGCCTCCTCCAAGCGCTGTTGCCACTTGCTCTTCTTCTGGGGCTTCTTGGCAGCAGCCAGCATCTTGGCGCGCAGCCTATCCTCGTTGATGCCATAGCGGAAGGCAAAGTTCTGGCCCATAGTCAGTATCTGGCTCACAAAGTAGTAGTAGCACAAACCACTGGCGTAGTTGTTCATCCACATAAGCATCATAATGGGCATCAGATAGAGAGTCATAAACTTCATACCGGCCATACCGGGTGCAGCTGCGGTGGTCTGCTCCTGCTCTTTGTAGGTGAGCTTGCTGTAGAAGAACAGCGTAACGGCCATAATCAGTGCCATCAGGCTCACGTGGTCGCCATACCAAGGAATGTTGAAGGGCAGGTTGAGCACACTATCGTAGGTCGAAAGGTCTTTCATCCACAAGAACCTCTCGCCCCTGAGTTCGATAGCCGTGGGGAAGAAACGGAACATTGCAATTAGCACAGGGAACTGGATAAGCATAGGTAGACAGCCACCCATTGGGCTCACACCATATTTCTTATAGAGCTCCATAGTAGCCTGCTGGCTCTTCATCATCTCGTTTTGGTCGGTCTGAGCTTTGGGATACTTGGCCTGAATGGCTGCAATCTCGGGGCGTATGGCCCTCATCTTGGCGCTCGAAATAAACGACTTGTAGGTCAAGGGGAAGATGAGCAGTTTGATAAAGATTGTCAGCAGCAGGATAATCAGCGCGTAGCTGTTGATAAACCTACTCAGCAGGTCAAACACGGGGATAACAATCCAGCGGTTTACCCAGCTCACAAGCCTGCCACCCAACTGTACGACCTTCTCCAAACCGAGGTCGTAGCTCTTCAAGAGCGAGTACTTGTTGGGGCCAAAGTAGAACTTAAAGTTATAGTTCTCTTGCGCCTTGTCAAATGGCACACTCACAGCTGCTTGGTAGTCTTTGATATAACCCGTACCAGGCTTGTAGGTGTCGAATCCCAACTGGCCATTGCTGAACACCTCAGGGGCAATCAGTATCGACGAGAAGAACTGCTGCTGGAAGGCAAACCACTCAAACTCGGTGGTCACCTCCTCCGAGCGACTGCCACCGCCACGTTTGCCCACCTGGGCCATACCCAACTTCTCTACCTTGCGGTCGTCGGGGAAGAGGTACGACAGAGTGGTGTACATATTCTCGTTCTGGTAGCCACGCTCGTTCTGGTAGCTGGTGTTGTTCCAAGTGATATCAAACGAGGGCACGGTCTGCATCCACTGACCCATACCCACAAAGTTGATATCATAGTCTACCATATAGTCGTCCTGGCGCAGTGTGTAGACCATCTGCAACGCTGCACCCTCGCCCATAGGCAGGCTCATCGCCAACCTCTGCACCTTGTCGCCCTCGGGGGTGGTCAGGCTCTCGATGCCGCTGGTTGTAAAGTAGTAGCCCTCGGTGTTAATCTTGGCCTCGTTGTAGCCCTTGCGCAGGTAGAAGCCCACGTCGAACTTGGCGCTATTGGGGTCAAACATCTTGATATTGGGGCCGTTGCCATCGTCGGCATACTTGCGATACTCTTTCAGCTCCACATCGCTAATCTTACCGCCCTTGGTCGAGATAGTCATCTTCAACACCTCATTCTCCAAGGTGTAGAACTCCTCGGCTCCGTGGCTTGCATCAACCAGCTCTTGGCCAAAGTTCTGTGCAATCGACTGCTCCCTGCGAGCCTGCTGCTCGGCCTGAATTGCTGCTACTGCGGCAGCCCTCTGCTCCTCGTCGGCAATCTGCTCGGCCACCTCGGCCAGATACTTTTCGGGGTGCTCGGCCCTATCAATCGAGTCAAGCACAAACTGCTCGCGCTGTGCTGCAAAGTAGGCTTCACGCGCCTTCTCGGTCTGTTCGCCCTGATACCAGCTATAACCAAACAAGATTATACCTATAAGCACAAAGCCTATAATACTCTTTTTGTCCATTCTCTTTTTCTTCTTTACTTTTCTTTGTTATTTGTGTTTCCTTTTGTTATTTCCTTGCGCCTTTTTGTAAAAAGTCGCCCAAAAACTTTTAGGCGATACTCACTACGTTCATATCGCTTACTGCCCTTGCTAGGCCTAATATAATCCCCTCTAAATTAAAGGGGTGCCCGAAGGACGGGGGCCGTGTCTACCCTCTACTACTTCTTGCGGTTTTCGATAGCGGCAGCCACAAAGCCCACAAACAATGGGTGGGGGTGCTTAACATTGCTCTTGTACTCGGGGTGGAACTGAACGCCCACAAACCAGGGGTGTCCCTCTACCTCTACGGCCTCTACCAAGCCCGTTTCGGGGTTGATACCCGTAGCTTTCATACCTGCCTTCTCAAACTCCTCCAAGAAAGAGCTGTTGAACTCGTAGCGGTGGCGGTGGCGCTCAAAGATAACCTCCTGACCATAAGCCTTGTAGAGGTTGCTGTCGCGTTTCACACGGCAGGGGTACGAGCCCAGTCGCATTGTACCACCCTTCTCCGACACATTCTTCTGCTCCTCCATAATGTCGATAACCTTGTGCCAGCTGGGCATCTCCCACTCGGCCGAGCAGGCATCGGCATAGCCCAGTACGTTGCGGGCAAACTCGATAACGGCACACTGCATACCCAGGCAGATACCCATAAAGGGCACCTTCTGCTCGCGGGCGTACCTTACGGCTGCCAGTTTGCCATCCACACCCCTCTGGCCAAAGCCTGGGGCAACCAATATGCCATCCCAACCGCCAAGCACCTCGGCAGCGTTCTGGTCATTTATCTCCTCGGCATTGATGTAGGTCACCTTT
The DNA here is from genome assembly GCA_015059945.1 of Rikenellaceae bacterium. Classification (GTDB taxonomy): domain Bacteria; phylum Bacteroidota; class Bacteroidia; order Bacteroidales; family Rikenellaceae; genus Tidjanibacter. The sequence goes on along the minus strand of SUZJ01000004.1, from coordinate 26,201 downwards.
ACCTTCACCTGGTGAACAGCGCCTGCGTGAATAAACGACTCCGAGATTGACTTATAGGCATCGGGCAGAGCGGTGTATTTACCCACCAGAGCGATGTTTACGGTATCTTTGGGGTTCTTAATCCTCTCTACAAACTCAATCCAGTTGGTCAGGTCGGCCTCACCCTCGCAGGGCAGGTGCAGTTTTTCCAAAACCACCTTGTCGAGTCCCTGTGCGTGCATCATCAGTGGCACCTCGTAGATTGTAGGCACATCGACCGACTGCACCACAGCATTGGGCGACACGTTACAGAACAGAGCCACCTTGCGCCTCAGCTCAGGGCTCAAATCCTCCTCCGAGCGGAGTACCAGTACATCGGGCTGCAAACCATACTCCAACAGCTGCTTAACCGAGTGCTGCGTGGGCTTGGTCTTCAGCTCGCCCGAAGCGCGCATATAGGGCACCAGTGTAAGGTGCAGGGCTAAGGTGTTGCCAAAGCCATACTCGTAGCGCAACTGCCTAACAGCCTCGATGTAGGGGGCCGACTCGATATCGCCCACCGTACCACCAATCTCGGTAATCACCACGTCATAGCCGCCCTTCTTGCCGAGCAGCATAATGCGACGTTTAATCTCGTCGGTGATGTGGGGAATAACCTGCACTGTCTTGCCCAAGAAGTCGCCCCTGCGCTCGGCATTGATTACGCTCTGGTAAATCTTGCCCGTAGTCATAGTATTGGCGTGCGAGGTGGCAATGGCCGTAAACCTCTCGTAGTGGCCCAAGTCGAGGTCGGTCTCGGCACCATCCTCGGTCACATAGCACTCACCGTGCTCGTAGGGGTTGAGCGTACCGGGGTCTACGTTAATGTAGGGGTCCATCTTCTGAATAGCCACCGTGTAGCCCCTTGCCTGCAACAGGCGGGCCAACGATGCCGAAATGATACCCTTACCCAGCGACGAGGCTACGCCACCCGTAACAAAGACATATTTGGTCTTGTTGTTATTCTCTTTCTCAAACATAATCTCTATTTCTCCCTTTAATTATGATTGTTTGGTATTTATTGTTCTCTCTCTGTTCTTGTTACGCTACCCTACCGCCTACTGCTGCTCCTCTTGCTGCTGGCGGTCGATGATGTTAATCTTCTCGATTGTTTCGGCCATATCTGCTTTGGCCCTTGCAATCTTGTTCTCGACCTCGCGAATCATAGCCTCTGCACCCTTAGAGTGGGCAAAGAAGCCGATGTTGTTCTCCAGGGTAGCGATGTCGGCCTCCAACTGGCGCACCTTATTGTAGAGCCTCTCGCGCTCGTTGCGCAACTTGTTGCCGGCACCACCGGCCTTCATTGCGCCAATCTTGTTGCGAAAGCGCTCGGCACCGCGAGCCCTCTCGCCACTGCGCAACTGCTCAAACAGGCGGTCAATGGCAGCCTTATACCTCTTCTGCAAGGCATCTTTCTCTTTGATAGGCACATAGCCAATGCTGCTCCACCTGCTCTGGAACTCCTTGATGGCCTCGTAGCCTGCGCCACCCAGCTCAAAGGCCTCAATCTCTTCGAGCAGAGCAACTTTCTGCTCCAAGTTGTTGGCATACTCGGCATCTACGCTCGAAAAATGCTCACTCTTGCGGGCAAAGAAGTGGTCGCAAGCGGCCCTAAACCTCTTCCACACAGCGTCGGAGTGGCGGCGCGAAACCGAGCCAATCTCTTTCCAGCGTTTCTGCAAAGCAATCAGCTCATCCGAAGTTTTTTTCCACTGCTCGCTGTCCTGAATAGCCTCGGCAGCCTCGCAAATCTCTATTTTCAGCGCCAGATTATGCTCCATCTCGCTCTTTACGCCCTCGTAGAACGAGCGCTTAACCTCAAAGAACTTGTCGCAAGCAGCCCTAAAACGCTCGTAAATCTTGGCATTGTCTTTCTTGGGGGCAAAGCCAATGGTCTTCCATACCTTCTGTATCTCAATCAGCTCCTCCGAAGCCTTGTTCCACTCTTTGCGACTGGTGAGCATCCTCTCCGAGAGCTCCTCGGCCTTTACGCACAGCTCGGTTTTCAGGTCGAGGTTTTTCTTCTGCTCCTCTTTGATGCCGCTAAAATACTCTTGGTGCTGTTTGTTGATGCGCGACGAAGCCTCTTTGAAGCGCTCCCAGATAGCCTCTTTGTGCTCGGCAGCCACAGGGCCAATCTCGCGCCACTGCTCGTGCAGATCCTGCAACTTGCGGAAGGCCACCACCACCGAGCTCTCTCCGCCCAGCGCCTCGGCAGCCTCACACAGCGCCACCTTAGCCTCCAAATTGCGCTGCAAGTCCAAGTCGCGCAACTCTTTGTTAATCTTTATGTAGTTGTAGAAATTCTCTACGTGCAGATTGTAGGTCTCCCACACCTCTTTGACATTGGCCTGGGGCACTACACCTGTCTCTTTCCACCTCTGCTGCAACTCGCGGAAGCTCTGGAAGGTGTGGTTCATAGTCTCGTTACTGTTTACCAACTCTTTCAGCTCCTCGATAATCTGCAACTTTGTGCGCAGGTTCTCCTCTTTGTTTTTCTCCTGAGCGGCCATCCACTCGCCACGCATAGCGCGGTAGCGACCAAAGTACTCTTTGAGCCTAACCTCGTCGCTGTCTACGGCAGGTTTGAACTCCTCTGCTGCGCCACCCTCGGCCACAAACTGAGCCTTGGCAGCCTCGACCTCGGCACGGTGCTGTTTGTAGAAGGCCACCTTCACAGCCTCTACGTCGTAGCGCAACGACTGCACAGGTTTCTCCTCTATGAGTTTGCCGAAATAATCGACCAACTGGCTCTTGTTCATTGCAGCCACATCGGCCAACGAGCGAGCCACCTTCTGGTTGGCCTCCTCTTCGCCATTCTCTTCAATCTCGTCATTTTCGAGCTCAAACTCGGGCGACTCGGCAGCCAGTGCAGCCTCCTCGTCGGCAAAGTTAAGGCTCTGGGGCTCTGCCTCTTCGGCAGGTGCCACTTCACTCTCTTGCGCACTCTCTGCGGGTGCGCCCTCAGGGACAACCTCGGTAGGCTCGGCACTCTCTGCTGCGGGAGCTACGGGTTCTTGGGTAGTCAGATTGTTCACATCCTCGGCGGTGCCGACTTGTTCCTCTGGAACAGAATTCAATTTCTCGGTAGTCATAATCGTAATAGTTTATTTACGTTTCTCTCTTTGCGTATATACGTGCACACTTGTTCACGTACGCATATATAACCCACAAAAGTAACTCATCCCATTGGACTTTGCAACCAAAATCGACCAAATTTTACCTATAAAATAATAAAGCCCCACTTTTGTAGGAAATCTCCGAGAAATATTGTACCTTTCGGGGATTTTAGGAATGATTATGTTTTAACCCATACGGACAGCAATGAACTACCGCATCTTACTTGTTGATGACGAGCCCGATATTCTCGAATTCGTGGGCTACAACCTGCGCCGCGAGGAGTTTGAGGTCTATACCGCCTCCAATGGTCGCGAAGCACTCGAAGTGGCTACCCAAGTCGAGCCCCATCTGATTTTGCTCGATATGATGATGCCCGAGATGGATGGTATCGAGACGTGCCGACGACTGCGCGAGATACCCTCGTTGGCCAAGACTATGGTCGTATTCCTTACGGCCAGGGCCGAAGATGAGTCGCAGCTCGAAGGCTTTGAGGTGGGTGCCGACGACTATATCACCAAGCCGGTGAAGGTCAAGCTGCTTGTGAGCCGACTGAAAGCCATACTCAAACGTGCCGAGGTGCAGCAGGCTGTCGTTGCCGATGCGGCCGCAGTTGTTCCCGAGGAAGGTAACGACTCTATCTCTATCGACCGCGAGAGGTTTATGGTTACCAAAAATGGCGAAGAGCTCATACTGCCCCGCAAGGAGTTCCAGCTGTTGGCCCTACTCTACTCCAAGCCCCAGAAGGTGTTCTCGCGCGAGGAGATTTACTCGACCGTGTGGGGCAGCGAAGTGGTTGTGGGCGACCGCACAATAGACGTTCACATCCGCAAGCTACGCACCAAGATTGGCGAAGACCACATCGTAACCATCAAGGGCGTGGGCTACAAATATCAGTAAATTAGTTCAAAACAAATAATAATCACAAAAAAACACACACAAACTACAAAGCAATGGTAATACTTGTTCTTAACTGCGGAAGTAGCTCGATTAAGTATCAGGTAATCGAGATGCAGAACGACGGCAACAGCCTGCTGGCAAAGGGCCTCGTTGAGCGTATTGGTATCGAAAATGGCGTACTGACCCACAAACCCGTTGGCAAGGAGCCCTACAAAGTAACCACCGATATTCCCGACCACACTGTGGGTATCGACCTTATAATCAAGGCTATCACCAATCCCGAGCACGGCGTAATCGCATCGCTCGACGAGCTCGATGCTGTTGGCCACCGCGTAGTTCACGGTGGTGAGCAGTTCAAAGAGAGCGCACTGATTGACAAGGCCGTTATCGATATGGTAGAGGGCTGCGTTGATTTGGCTCCCCTGCACATTCCCGCCAACCTGAAGGGTATCTATGCCATTAACGAGTTGCTGCCCAACATTCCCCAGGTAGCCAACTTCGACACTGCATTCCACCAGACTATGCCCGCCAAGGCTTTCCTCTATGGTATTCCTCGCCGCTACTACGACGAGTATCGCGTGAGGGCCTACGGCTTCCACGGCACCAGCCACCGCTACGTTGCCGAGCAGGCTGCAATTTTGGCAGGTCTGGACTTCAAGAGCTCGAAGATTGTAACTTGCCACATTGGTAATGGTGGCTCGGTTACCGCAGTGAAGAATGGCCAGAGTGTAGATACTTCGATGGGCCTTACCCCCGTTGATGGTCTGATGATGGGTACCCGTTGTGGCTCGATTGATGCAGGTGTGCTCAACTTTATCCACAACAAAGAGGGCAAGTCGATGGAGGAGATTTGGAATATGCTCAACAAGGAGTCGGGCGTACTGGGCCTGTCGGGTGGTCTTTACAGCGATATGAGGGACATCCGCAGTGGTGCCGAGGCTGGCGACAAGGTTATTGCCGAGGCCGAGGAGGCATACTTCTACCGCGTTAAGAAGTTTGTGGGTGCCTATGCAGCCGCTATGGGTGGCATCGACCTGCTGGTATTCACCGGTGGTGTTGGCGAGAACGGCCCCGAGATGAGGGAGTATGTTTGCAAAGATATGGAGTTCTTGGGCATCGAGTTCGACTCGGCCGTAAATGCCGGTCTGAAAGGTCAGGACAAGGTGCTCTCGAAGCCCGAGTCGAGGGTGAAAGTTGTGGTTATCGGCACCAACGAGGAGCTGGTTATCGCCACCGACACCTTCAACATCGTTAGCAAACTGAACAAATAGAGCGATAATTTTAGTAAAACAACAAATATAAATCAAACAAAGCATTATGATTAAACATTTGGACGACATCGTTGCCGCAGCCAAGGAGCGTGGCAAGAAGAAAATGATTGTTGCATACGGTCAGGACACCCACTCGATTGGTGCTACCGATATGGCTATCAAGGCAGGCATTGCCGAGGTTACTCTGGTTGGCGACCCCGACGAGATTAAGAAATCGTGCGAGGCCGAGGGTGTAGATATGAACCAGTACACCATCATTGCCGAGAAGAGCGATGTTAAGGCTGTAGAGATTGCTGTTAAGGCTGTTCACAACGGCGAGTACGACGTGCTGATGAAGGGCGTTGTTCCTACCGACAAATATATGCGCGGTATCCTGAACAAAGAGTGGGGTCTGCTGCCTCCCAAAAAGACTCTGAGCCACATTACCGTATTGGAGGTTCCCGCATACCACAAACTGCTCACCGTTAGCGACGTAGCCGTTATTCCCCAGCCCGAGTTTGCACAGAAGAAGGATATTGCAAACTACTTGGTTAGTACCGCCAAAACCCTGGGTATCGAGCGCCCCAAAGTGGCTCTGATTGCTCCCAGCGAGCAGGTATTGCCCAAAGTGCCCAGCTCAGCCGAGGCAGCTCTGCTGGCAGTTATGGGCCAGAGGGGCCAGCTTGGTAAGGCCGACTTTGACGGCCCCCTGGCACTCGACGTGGCTATCGACCCCGAGAGCGTGAAGATTAAGAAGTTGAGCGGCCCTGTTGCAGGTGATGCCGACTGCTTGCTGTTCCCCAACATCGAGAGTGGCAACGTATTCTTCAAGGCTTGCTCGAAGTTTGGTGGTGCCGAGTTGGCAGCTATGGTTGCAGGTACTACCGCTCCTTGCGTGCTCACCTCGCGTGGCGACAGCACCAAGACCAAGCTCTACTCTATCGCACTGGCTTGCCTGAGCGCAAAATAGACATAGCCCAAGATAACTCTAACCTAAATGAACTCTAAGATTGGATTATGGAAAAACTGTATAAGATTTTGACCATCAACCCTGGCTCGACCTCGACCAAGGTAGCTGTGTTTGAGAACGACAAAGAGCTCTTCTCGACCACCCTGCGCCACTCGAGCGACGAGATTGGCCGCTACAAAACCATTATCGACCAGCTCGACTTCCGCCGCGAGGTTATCCTCGATGCAGTTAAGCAGGGCGGCATTGACATTGCCCATCTCGATGCTGTAATTGGCCGTGGCGGTCTGCTAAAACCCATTCCCAGTGGCACCTACGAGGTTAATGCACAGATGATTGAGGATATCAAAGAGCGCCCCGCAGGTCAGCACGCCTCGAACTTGGGTGCTCTGTTGGCTGCCGAGATTGCCAAGCTGGCAGGCGTAAAGGCCTACATTGCCGACCCCGTAGTGGTTGACGAGTTGCAGGATGTTGCCCGCCTGACCGGTCTGCCCGAATTGGAGAGGGCTTCGATTTTCCACGCCCTGAACCAGAAGGCTGTTGCAAGGCTCTATGCCGAGAGCGTTGGCAAGGAGTATGAGGAGCTGAACCTGGTGGTTGCCCATATGGGCGGCGGCATTTCGATTGGTGCCCACCGCAAGGGCTTGGTTGTGGACGTGAACAACGCACTCGATGGCGAGGGCCCATTCTCGCCCGAGAGGGCTGGTACTATGCCCGCACTGGCATTTGCAAAACTCTGTTTCAGTGGCAAATACACTCTGGCCGAGGTTAGCAAGATGATTAACGGCAAGGGTGGCGTTGTGGCCCACCTTAACTCTAACGATATGCGCGAGGTGGAGGCTATGGTACACGCCGGCGATGCAAAAGCCAAACTGGTGTCGAATGCTATGGCCTATGGCGTTGGTAAGGCTATCGGCTCGATGATTGCCGTACTGAAAGGTCAGGTTGATGCCGTCATTCTCACAGGTGGTATTGCCTACGACAAGAATGTAGTGAGCTATATCAAAGAGATGATTGAGCCTATGGCCAAAGTGTGGGTTAAACCCGGCGAGAACGAGTTGGAGGCACTCGCAATGAATGCCCAGCGCGTTCTGGAAGGCAAACTCACCGCTAAGGTGTACGAGTAGCCAAGCACTACTCCTCCAACAAAGCAGAGGGGCCTGGTCAAGCGACCAAGCCCCTCTGTTTTATCCTCACTATCGTACTCTACTACTCTGCACGTTTGCGCTTGGGTAGGTAGCCAATAATTATCTCCTTCATATCGCGCCAAGCATCTATGCGAAGCAGCTGGGCCAGAGCAACATAAATGAGCGCACCGAGCACAATTTTCAGAACCAGCACCAATCCCAGAGGCACAATGCCTGCCACAGCCCTGCCAAAGAGCCCAATGGCTACAATCATCACCGCTGTCATAGCCAGCAGGGGCAGAGAGTCTACCACCCTACTCCACAGTCGCCACTCGGGCAGATACCTCTTGGCCGCCAGAGTATTGACCACCATATCCGACACAAAAATCACCACTTGGCCCCACGCAATAGCCTCTACGCTAATAGGAATGGTAATAGCCAAAACGGCCGTAGCAATCATCTTCTTGATAAACTCGATGCGAAAGACCATATTGCCGTCGCTGCACACCTTCACAAGGTTGAACGAAATGACCGACAGCGGAGCCAGCAGACCTGCAATGCTCAGTATTCGTAAATATGGCACCGCGGGCAGCCATACATCGGTGAGCAGTACGCGGAACATATCCTCGGCAATGGCAATCAGTCCGCCCATCAGTGGGAACATCACAAAGGCCCACAGCATAAAGACCTTACGTGCATTGAGCGTAAGTTTTGGTTTATCATCCTTCTGGCGCGAGAAGGCCGAGAAAGTAACATTCAGTACCGCCTGGATGGTCGAAGTTACGGGCATCTCTTTAATCTTATTTCCTCGGTCGTAGTAACCCAGTTCGACTTTGGTGTAGAACTTACCGATAAAGAGGTTTGAGATTTGGTAGTAGACGTTGCTAATAAGGTCGCTCAGCAGTATGCGCGAGCCGTAGCGGAACATACCCCTGATGCGGTCGAGCGAGAAGAGCCACTTTGGCCTCCACTTGCTGCCCACCCACAGCAGGGCGGTCTTAACTATCACTACGCCAAGTCGCTGCCCCACAAGCGCCCACACGCCCATACCCTCTATGGCCATCCATATTGCCACGCCACTCGCTACGGCATTGGCTATGAGCACATATAGCGACAAGTGTTTGAACTCCATCTTGCGCGACAAGATGGCATTCTGGATATTTGAGAGCGAGTTGATGGGTATGAGCAGATAGAGCACAGGGGCTATCTGGCGGAACTCGAGCACGTCGAAGAAGCGAGCGATGGCAGGTGTAAAGGCCATCAGCACCCCATATAAGCCCAGAGCGATAATGATATTCACAAAGAATACCGACGAGTAGTCGATATCATCGACCTCTTTTTTGCGAATAAGCGCCTGCGAGAAACCGCTGTCTACAAGCGGCATAAGTATCGATGGGAAGGCACCCACAATGGCCATAATGCCATAGTCGGTGGGCGACAACAGATTGAGCAACACCAAGCTGACGGCCAATTGCAGCAGAGCCGAGCAGACCTTCTCGACCGTAGACCAAGCCACCCCCTTGACCACCTTATTTTTCAGTTCGGTTGCCATAGTTACTCACTAATCCTCAAACAGATAGACCTCTTCGCCCTCGGCGTGCATATAGAACTTCTCGCGAGCAAACTTCTCCAACTCGGCATCATCTTTGAGCTCCTCCAAGAACAAGCTATCGGCAGTAATCTGGCTCTGATAGGCAGCAATCTCGCGCTCGAGATGCCTCACCTCGGCCCTCTTTTGCAAAAGGCGATGAGGGGGCACGTCGGCCACCACGAATGCCAACACGACAACCGTAACCGTAACGAGCACCCAGTGCCAATATCTCCTCAAAAAGTTCTTCATCCTCTCTTATCTGTTATCAACAATCTCTACCCACTCTACGGAATGTGCATAAATTTATGAGCCTGTACCGACACATTCCATTTGGGGTGGTGTTTGGCATACTCGACCAGCGGGCCAATAATCTGCTCGTAGCGGCTCCACTCGGGTTGCAGATAGAGCAGACACTCACTCCCCACCCTTGCGGCGCACTCCTCGGCCCAAGCAAAGTCGGCCTCGCTCTCGATAATGACTTTCAGCTCGTTAGCCCTCTGGCATATCTCATCCAGTGGCCCGCGCTGGCGTTTAGGCGAAAGGCATATCCAGTCGAAGGTGCCACTCAGGGGGTGTGTGCCCGACGTTTCGAGAAATATCTCCAACCCTCGCTCGTGCAGTTGGCCGGTGAGATTTTCGAGCGGATAGAGCAGTGGCTCGCCACCGGTTATCACAATGGCCTGCGCCTCAAACGAGCAAGCGCGCTCGACCACCTTGGCAACCTCTACGGGAGGAAATTTGCGGGCATCCCAAGTAAACTTGGCATCGCACCACTTACAGCCCACATCACAGCCACCCAAGCGTATAAAATAGGCGGGCTTGCCACTATGGAAGCCCTCGCCCTGAATGGTGTAAAAATCCTCTACGAGTGGCAGCAGTTCGCCACCACGCAGCACATCTTCGCTTGCCACCACGCCCTTGTTGCTACTACTCATTTACGATAGTGTAGATATCCTTCAAGTTGCGGCCCAGTTCGTCGTAGTCAAGACCGAAGCCCACAATGAAGTCGTCGGGAATATCCATAGCACGATATTTGACCTCGTAGGTTTTGGTAAACTTGGTGGGCTTGAAGAGCAGTGTAGCGATAGCCACGCTGGCGGGCTCGTGGCCCTCCAACGAGCGGAGCAGGTGATCCATACTCTCGCCGGTATCGACAACGTCCTCTACGATAATGATGTGGCGCCCCTTGATGTTGTTGCACAGGCCAATAAGCTCCTGCACCTTGCCGGTAGACGACATACCGCTGTAAGAGGCGAGTTTAACAAACGAAATCTCGCTTGGAATCTCGATCTTCTTCATCAGCTCGCCCATAAACATAAAGGCACCGTTCAGTACGCCCAAGAACAGGGGGGCCTCTTTGTCGGCGTAGTCGTGGTTAATCTGGTCGGCCACCTTCTGGATAGCCTCGTTAATCTCGGCGTAAGGAATCGACAGCTCGAAAGTCTTGTCGTGCAACACTACGCGGGGTAATTTCTTTTGGCTCATATAGTAAAAATGTTTTATAAAAGGTATATCGTCTAACGAACAAAATCTATATCTTTGCAAAAGTAATAAAAATTATATGAACGATAACACACTTTTTGCTCTTTTGCTCACACTTTTTGCAGGTCTATCGACCGGCATTGGCAGTGTGATAGGTTTCTTTGCCAAGCGCACCAACCGAAAATTCCTCTGTTTTTCGCTCGGTTTGTCGGCCGGAGTGATGGTCTATGTGTCGTTTATGGAGCTGTTGCACGGCTCGCGCATAGGTCTGAGCGAACTGATTGTGGGCCGCCAGGCTGAGGTGCTGGCCATTGGTCTGTTCTTTGGCGGTATGGCCCTCGCAGCCATCATCGACAAGCTGATTCCCGAGGCCGAAAACCCCCACGAGCTGCACAACGTAGAGGAGATGCAAGGCGTTGATAACCAACAGCACCACCACTCTACCCGCAAACTGCGCCACGTTGGTCTGGTTACGGCCATAGGCATTGCCGTACACAACTTTCCCGAGGGCATTGCCACCTTTGCAGCGGCCTATACCGACATATCTACGGGCGTGGCCATAGCCATTGCTGTGGCTATCCACAACATCCCCGAGGGTATTGCCGTATCGGTACCAGTCTACCACGCTACGGGCAGCCGTCGCAAGGCGCTGTGGTACTCGATGCTGTCGGGCTTGGCCGAGCCTCTTGGGGCACTGCTTGCGTGGTTGATACTCACTCCGTTTATCACCCCCGTTGTGCTCCACTGCATAATGGCGGCCGTTGCGGGCATTATGATATACATCTCGTTCGACGAGCTGCTGCCTGCGGCCCACTACTACGGCGAGAGCCACACCTCCATTTTGGGCCTCTTTGTGGGTATGGCCATTATGGCAGTGAGCCTGGTGATGCTCTAAATTTTCACAGCACATAAATATATAAAGGTGTGCACTGCCCCTCGGGTGGTGCGCACTTTTTTTGTTGGCCAAAGGTTGCGCTACGGCACTCATTTTGCACTCTTTGAGGCGATTTTCATACACAAACCAAAAACACAATCGCTTATGAAAAGAGTTTTTACGCTACTACTTATTTCGCTTGCCTGCGCAGCCAACATAGGCCTTACAAGCGCACAATCGCACCACAACGGCACCAACAACCGCCAGACCGACATCAATCAGTATGGCTTGGAGGTGAGCGTGGTGCCCCTCAAAGCCGAGTCGCAAGATGGTTTTCTGGTGTTCCAGAACAAAGAGGTCGATTACCGCCTGTGGTTCGACGTGCGTGTGCAGACCGATGCAGCCCTATTCTGGGGCGAGCCCGATGGGTTTGACAAGATTGGCAACGGAGCCTCCATACGTCGCGCACGCTTTGCCGTCAAGGGCCAGTTGCGCAAGGATTGGTATGGCGAGCTGGACCTCGACTTTGCAAACGGCACCCTCGAACTGAAAGATGCCTATATGCGCTACGATGGCATCAGGGGTCTGGAGGTGCAGGTGGGCAACTTCAAGGAGTGCTTCTCGATGCAGCGCAACACCACAAGTCGCTACTTGCAGTTTATCGAGCGACCTATGGCCACCGCCTTTGCCCCCTCGCGCCACCTCGGTATGCAGGCCAAGTTCAGCGCTCCGGCAATCTTTGTGGCCGCAGGCGCATTTCTGCAACCCATTGAGGGGGAGGAGGCTCGCACCAATGTAGAGGACAACAACAAAGACTACGGCCGCTCGACGGGCCACTCGTTTACGGGCAAGTTTGTGCTCCAACCCCTCTACAAATTCGACGACATAGCACTCCACATTGGCTTTGCCGCCTCGTACCGCACCCCCAAGGCCGACTACTCGCCCAGCAAGTGGGGCTCGGTGCGCATATCGTCGCGCAATGCCACCAACATCAACCGCAAGAAGTATCTCGATACAGGCAATATAAAGGATGTAGATTTTGAGATGATGATGACTGCCGAGCTGGCAGGTAGCTGGCGCGGTTTGCGTATGGAGGCTGCCTATTTGGCCGACAACGTACACATCAAAAAGGGGGTTGAGAACAACTCGACCAAACACTTCTACGGTGCTTACGTTCAAGCGGGAATGTTGCTCTTTGGTGGCCGTCAAAACTACGACTACTCCGATGCCGAGTTTACGCGCATCACCCCCGGGCGCTCGTGGGGCGACATTGAGCTGTGTGGCCGCTTCGACCGCCTCGACTTGGATAGTCAGGGGGTATATGGCGGTGCTGCAAATGCTTGGAGCGTGGGCGTGAACTACTACGTCAATCCCAACATCAAGTTTATGCTCAACTGGCAGTACGTCAAGAATAATAAGTACGCCAACGGCAATGGCAAACTGATTGTGGGCTACGACGCAACTGGCGCACCAACGACCAACCCTGCCGACGTAGCGGCCGACTCGTCAAAGATTGGCGTGGGCTACAATATGATGGCCTGCCGCTTCGAGGTGAATTTCTAAACGCGCAAAAATAGCACTCGGTTTTCGTTTTTTGATTTCTATTCTCTATATTTGTGCTTTGAAAAACAATGTAACACAACACTATTTTTTATAGCAACAACACAGAGAGTATGAAAATTCAAGACATTCTGGCAATTTCGGGCGAGCCCGGTCTTTACAAATATGTGGCAAGCAGCCGCAATGGTATCATTGCCGAGTCGCTCGTAACCGGCGCTCGCAAAAACTTCTCGGGTACCCACTCGCGCGTGAGCTCGTTGGCCGAGATTTCGATCTTCACCGACGACGAGGATGTAGCACTCAACCAAGTACTTACCGACCTCTATGCCCACACCAAAGGCGAGCAGACCGTTTCGCACAAAGCCTCGGAGGCCGAGTTACGCGGTGTGTTTGACGTGGTTATCCCCGGCTACGACCGCGAGCGTTTCCACCTGTCGGATATGCGCAAGGTTGCCCAGTGGTTCAACATCTTGGTTGCCGCAGGTATGACCGACTTCTCGATCGAGGAGCCCGAGCAGGCAGAGCAGACCGAGGAGTAATTGCCCCACTAATTCAGCAACAAACAAAAAGTCCAACCCCGAAGGGTTGGACTTTTTGTTTATTCGTTCTATCCCCCCTCTCAGTTAGAGGGGGTGCCCCAACGGGCAGGGGCGTGTGTCAAATTAACGACTCACAAGCACTTACTTGAATTCTCAATTCTCAATTCTCAATTCTACTCCTCCTTAACCTTCTCGATAAACTCTTTGGCCATATCCGAGATATCGTCGGTCCTATCGGCCCAGCGGCCACCCGACACAAGCGACTCGCGGTGGCGCTCGATGGCATAGGTGATGGGGAATTGGGGGCGTTTCATACTCATATAACGCTCGCGCTCCGAGGGATTTATGTGCCAATCGCCCACAATCTGCTCGCGAGTGGGTTTGCGCTCGATATACCACACAAAGTTGGGCATACGCTCGGGTTGATCCTCAGGAATTTGGTCCATCGGGTAGATGGTATACACTGGCGAGCCGCGATACATAATGCCCACCACCGTATTGTCCTCGATATAGAACGTAATATCCGAGCTCTCGGCCACCAAGAAGCCCATAACCGCCCCGTCGGCATCGTCTACCATATAATAATAGGTCTGGGCATTGCCGTCGACATTGGTCTGGTACATCACGCCCTCGGCATTGAACAGCGACTCGATAGTCTTGCCAGCAATCTGGTTATAGCGTGTCGTATCGAGCTCGGAGCTCATAAGCGGCTTGCCCTCCGAGAAGAGTACCCTTGTGGGCTTTTTGTTGCGCGTGTAGACGTCGGCCCTCTCGCTCACAATCTGGTTCAGTTCGTTCCACATAACCGAGTTGCGGTGAAGCTGTGCGGTCGAGTCGGCCGAGAACATCAGCACCGAGTCACAGACACCCTGGAAGTCGGCCCTAAAAATCTTCACATTATTCAGTCCAAGCATTATACGGTCGGGCTGGTCGTCTTTTTCCTCGGCCTCGGGTTGGGGCTCCTCCAGAGGTTGCTCCACACGGCCCATCTTGCCCACAGCCTCGGCCCTACCGGCCAGTCTGCCACCCAACGAGTCGGTAAGTGCCCCGACAGCCAGACTGTCGGTAGCGAGCGAATCGGCCTGCGGTTGTTGTGGCTTGGGTTTCAGTCGGCTGATTACCATCTGAAGGCTATCAGAGTAGCGCATCGTGAGGCTATCTTTCTGCTCAATCGTGGCGAGCGAGTCGCACACCAGCGTAAGGCTATCGACCAAGAAGACATCGCGAGCCACCTTAACCTTGGCCATACTATCGGCCACAATCGAGTCCCTAATGCGTTGGGCCTTTGCAGCCAATTCGGCCGCCAGCGTAGCCGAGTCGGGCCGAGTCAGGGTGCAGTAGCCCAGCGAGTCAATCAGGTAGACATACATCGAGTCGGAGCGCATATAGACCGTATCGCCCACCCCATCGCCGTCGCTATCGCCATAGCTGATAAAGGCGGGGTTGTCGGTCAAGAAGGTGTCGCCCTTCTTGTTATCGTGGTTGCCATAGTTGCCAAAGATGATGCTCTGGTGCTCCTCATCGCGAATCTGGCCGTTATGTTTCAGCTCAATAAACTCTATCAGCGACTTATAGTCAATCGTATCGGCCCACATCTCCTGTTTCTCGCCCACAATGTAGGCATTTGAGCGGAAGATGTAGCGCTCGTTTTTGTTGTGATACTCGCCCTCGTCGGAGCTGAGCATCTCGCCACTGTCGTCCTTCCAGGTAACACTGCGGGTAAAGTAGCGGGCCACCTCGCTCTCGGAGTTATAGTTTACCGAGTCGGACTTGAGTTGGTAGGTTTCGTTCTTCAGCTCCACATTGTCTACGCCCACCACCTCGTCCAAGTCGGCAAAGAAGTAGCCCCTCTCCGACTCCATCAGGTTGGTGCCGTTGGTGAAGGTGCCACCGCCATAGAACTCGCCCACATTGTCGGCCGTATTGAACAGCAGGTTGTAAGTATAGAGCGTTGCATCGCCATTGTAGACCTTGATGAGGGGCGAGTAAACCCTGGCCATACCCTCGTCGCGGCTATACTCGGCCCTGTCGCCGTAGATAAACGTGTCGTCCTTGCGGATAATCACATTGCCAAAGCAGCTCATCTGGCGGTCGCTATAACGGACCACGCTGTCGCAGGTGATAACCGAGCCATTGTGATACAGCACCACATCGCCCACCAGTGCATAACCCGTCGAATCGCCCACAGGTACAGGCCTTGTCCTGCGCGACTTGATGTCAATGGGTTTGCGCTCGCTCTGCTGGCTCTGGGCCTTTGGTTTACTATGGGCCACAGCCTCTGAACCACCCACGCCAAGCAGCAGTAGTGCCGTAAGCGTCAATATGTTGACTATTCGTTTCACTATTTAATCCACGCTTTATTCTCGAACTCGCTGGTGTCCATATCCTCAGCGATGCGTACATACATCGACTCAATCTTCTTATTGAGCCACTTCATAAACTCCCTCTGCTGCTTGTCCTGCAGGGCAATGTTCTCGATTTGCAGGTAGTCATTGGCCAATCCAGCAGTGTGAGCAGGGATAATCTCTATCAGCTTAATCACTTTGGTCAAGGTGTTACCCCTCATATCCTGGCTCTGGAAGGGCTGCGACAATTCGCCAGGCTTCAGACCACGCATAAAGTTGTAGTCCCTGCCGAGGTCCTCTTTGTAGAACGAGGTGCGCGAGTAGCTGGTGTCGTTGGCACCGTAGAGCTCCAACATCTCGTGGTTGGTAACCAGACCGCCATTCTGCTTGGAGTACTTGTCGTCGGAGTGCTCCTTGGCTGCCTCCTCGAAGGTAATCTTTTGCTCCTTAATCTCGTTTGCCAAGCTGTCGAGGAATTTAATATCATCGGCCAGCTCAAAGTCGGTAAACGAGGGGCGCAGCAATATGTGGCGGCACTTGTAGAGTTCGCCTTTCTTTTCAATAAGTTGAATCAAGTGGAAGCCATAGACGGTCTCAACCACACCCGACACTTGACCAGGTTCTTGCAGTTTGCCGAGCGCCTCGCCAAAGGGTTTTTCGTAAGTATCGAGGGTTGCAAAATCCATCTCACCACCCTGCAATGCCGAGCCTGGGTCCATCGAGTACATACGGGCCAGCATATCAAAGCGCGAGCCATTCACGATACGCTCCCTCATTTCGAGCAACCTCTCGCGGGTGCGCTGTTTGGCTTGGGTGGTCGATGAGGGGAAGCGAGTAATCTGGGCATAGACATACTGCTCGGGTACAATGGGCAACATATCGCTACGCAATGAGTGATAGAAGCGCTCTACCTCGCCCGGGGTGATGGTAACCTTGTTCATAATGGTACCCTGCATTGCCTGGGCATACTGAGCCTCCTCGGCCAAGCGGCGCATATCGGCCTTAATCTCGTAGACAGGTTTGTGATACTCGGCCTCCAGGGCACCAATCGAGCCTGCCCTCGAAATCATAGCATCTACCCTGGCATCAACCTGGGCAGCCACGCCGTCGAGGTTAATCTCTACCGAGTCGATAAGAGCCTGATTATAGAGCAGTTTCTGCATCAGCAGTCCCTCGAGCGACTCACTCATAGGGTCGCGGTCGGAGGTAAAGCCCTGCTCTTGGCGCTGTGCCACAATCTGCTTGCTATAGTCGACAACGTCTGAGTAGAGGATTGCCGAGTTGCCCACAACAGCCACTACCTTATCGGCAATAACCACCTGTTGTTGAGCCACACCGGTCGAAAGAGCAGCCACCAAAGCCGCTGCGAGTATCAAAAATTTTCGTTTCATATATCTCTGTTAGTCAATGTTTTCAATAGTAATAATCCCCTCCACCAGAGCTGCATTGTAGAGGCTGTCGTTGTAGAATCCCACAAGTTCGGCCCTGCGCTGGTTGAAGAGTATGCGCCTAACCCTATCGGCCACGCGCTCGTAGGGAGCATCGGCGCCCTGCTTAATAACGTCGCTTATCTCGATAAAGTATTTATTGTCGGCATCGGCCATCTCTCTAATCTTGTCGCCCGAGAGCAGATAGTCGTAATTCTTGTCGCGCCTGACGGGCAGGTATGACAAGAACTCGTTGAAATCCACCCAACTATCAAACGTATGCAGCTCAAAATTGTTCTTGGCACAAAGGTCGAGAAAGTCCTGCTGGCTATCATCGCTCTTGCTGCCCATCAGCTTAAAGAGCTTAACCGACTGGCGGTAGTCGTCTGGAAGGCGTACAATGCGCCCCTTGACCACTGCCCTATCCATCACAAAGTCAGAGCGGTGGCTATCGAAATATCGGCGCACCATACTATCGGTAATGAGCGTATCCATACGCCCCGTGAGATACTGTTGGTCGAGGCGGTTGTTCATAAGCGAGGTGCGGTACTCCTCTACGAGCCTATCAATCTCGCCCTGCGACGAGGCCAGCACCCTTTCGGCCTCCATAATCTTCACCTGCGAGCGCACCCATTGCTCGACAAACCTGTCGGCCACCTTGGTGCTATCCTCGCCCGTAAGCCCTGCGGTAGCCTCGGCCAGAGCCGACTCGTGGAGTACAACATCACCCACGCGGGCCACCACCCTGTCTTGGTGCAACAGCTCGCAGCCCGTAGCCACCAGGGCCACAAGCATCAGAGCGCATATATTTTTCTTACAATTTCTCATTTACGGGCGCAAATATAACTCTTTAGAGTTAAAAACGCAAAGCGGGCAGGCATTATTATCTGCCCACCCGCCATTTTTAGACTCTTTGGTCAAGGTTGCGCCTACTCCAATTCTCTGCTGTCGCGCAGTGCCACCACAACCTTAATCATCGACAGCACAAACACAACGGCAGCTACGGCATAGATTGTCCAATACAACCAGTCGGCCTTGATGAGTTCGCGCATAGTGTCGGCTTCGAGTCCCATTGTCAGGTAGGCAATGCCGTTATTGACAGCGTGTAGCAACATTACATTGACCAGCGAGCGAGTGCGTAAGTATATAAAACCCAGAATGATACCCACAACAAAGGCGTTGATAATCTGAACGGGCACTCCGTGTACCAGTCCAAACAGCAGAGCCGAAATAAGCACTGCCCCGCCACCTCCGAAACGCTCTCGGCACGACTCGAAAATGAGCCCACGGAACAATATCTCTTCCAACACAGGGGCGCAAACAACCACCGACAGCACAGCCCAAACACCCTTACCGACCACATTGGTCACAGCATCGTAACCCTCGGTCGGGAAGAGCATTAGCAGAGGCTCAATCACAAAGCTCGATGCCACAAGCAACACCACGCCCCACAGCAGTAGTGGCAGGCTTATTTGCCTTAGGCCCAGATGTATACCTCCGCTGCGGCCCGCCCTGCGACGTAGCCACACCAAGAATACCACAGGTGGCAACATCTGCACAATGTAGTAGACCAGTGTGGCCTGGGGAGGCAGCTCGCCACCCCACCCCACAAGTGCCACCAGACTACCCAGCAGGCTCGACAAAATAAACACCCCCACCAGAGCAAAAAGGTCTACCCACGAGGGGAATTTTCGATTATTGGCGGGGCTCGTTTTGACGTCCATTTGGGGCTCACATTTAGGCTCCGAATTGGCTTCCAAAACAGCCTCTTCCGAGGGGCTCATTTCGCCCTCGGGAGTGCTATTTCTGAGGTTGTTTTCGTCGTTCATCCTTTGGTTTATATAAAGCTATCTAATAATTTTAATTTCCGAGAGTTGCGACCATCACTGCTTTGATAGTGTGCATACGGTTTTCGGCCTCGTCAAAAACAATCGAATGGCGGCTCTCGAACACCTCATCGGTAACCTCCAATTCGGCCTTGCCAAACTTCTCGTAAACCTCGCGGCCAACACGGGTTTTCAGGTCGTGGAATGCGGGCAGGCAGTGGAGGAATTTAACCTCGGGATTGCCGGTTGCGCGGATAACATCCATATTGACCTGATAGGGCATCATTACGTCCAACCTCTCGGCCCAAGCCTCGTCGCTCTCGCCCATCGACACCCACACGTCGGTATAGAGGAAGTCGCAATCCTTAACGGCCTCGGCAACGTCTTGGGTAATGGTAACCTTACCGCCGGTCTGTGCTGCAATCTTCTGGCACTCCTCCACGAGCCAGGGCTCGGGTGCGTAACCTGCGGGGCAAGCTGCGCGGAAGTCGATACCCATCTTGGCACAACCCACCATCAGCGAGTTACCCATATTGTAGCGTGCATCGCCCAGGTAACAGAACTTCATCTGCTCGAAAGGTTTGTTGCAATGCTCGCTCATAGTCAAAAAGTCGGCCAAAATCTGCGTTGGGTGGTATTCGTTGGTAAGACCATTCCAAGTGGGAACGCCCGAATACTTGGCCAACTTCTCTACAATCTCCTGCTCATAGCCACGATACTCGATGCCGTCGAACATACGGCCCAGCACTCGTGCGGTATCCTCGATACTCTCTTTCTTGCCCATCTGCGATCCGCTGGGGCCCAGGTAGGTGACGTGTGCGCCCTGGTCGTGGGCAGCCACCTCGAACGAGCAGCGTGTACGGGTGGAGTCCTTCTCAAAGAGAAGAACTATATTTTTGCCCACAAGGTGCTGTTTCTCGCAACCTGCCTTCTTGTCGGCCTTCAACTGTGCAGCCAGAGCGAGAAATTCGCGAATCTGGTCGGGTGTAAAATCGAGCAATTTCAGAAAATTTTTGCCTTTCAAACTCTCCATAGTCTTTTGAATATCTGGTTAGTAATTAGTGATTTCGTCAATGTGGGTGGTGCGGTAACCACTTTTTACAACCTCAAATATATCTATTTTTGTCGAAATTGTGCAAAAGTTTCAAAGAAAATCTATACTTTTGCTAATTAAAATTAAGTAATGTTATGGGTAAAATAGTAGCACTCGCCAATCAGAAAGGTGGCGTAGGTAAGACAACAACAGCAATCAACCTTGCTGCCAATCTGGCCATTATGGGCAAAAAGATACTCCTTGTGGATGCCGATCCACAGGCAAATGCCACTTCGGGACTGGGCTTCGACATACAGAACGAGGGTATCTACGAGTGCATCATTGGTTCGCAAGAGGCCGCCAATGTTATTCAGCAGTCAGAGGAGGTAAAGAAGTTGAGCATACTACCCTCGAGCATCAACCTTGTGGGTGCCGATGCCGAGTTGGCCAACCTGAGCGATGGCCACTTCCGCCTGAAAAAAGTGCTCGACCCTCTGCGCGAAAAGTATGACTACATCTTCATCGACTGCTCGCCCAGCCTGGGCTACACCACTGTGAACGCCCTGGTGGCTGCCGACTCGGTGTTGATTCCCGTTCAGTGTGGCTACTTCGCTTTGGAGGGCCTTGGCAAACTGCTCAACACTATCAAGATGGTCAAGAGCAAGCTCAATACGGGGCTCGAGATTGAGGGCTTCCTGATGACTATGTACTCGCGCTCGCGACTGGCCAACCAGGTGACTATGGAGGTCAAGGAGCACTTCAAACACCTCACCTACGACACAATCATTGTGCGCAGCGTAAGGCTCGACGAGGCCCCCAGTCACGGTGTGCCCGTAATTCTGCACGACGCATCGTCGAGCGGCAGCAAGTGCTATGTCGAGTTAGCCAAAGAGTTCCTGCGTCGCAACCGCAAGAAGAAATAAATAGAGCAGACAAGACGTTATAACTGATAACCAAACGAACTAACAGATACTATTCAGATGGCAAAAATGAAGAAAACAACAGGCCTGGGCCGAGGATTGAGCGCAATTCTCGAAGCCGAAAACTATATCGACGAGCTCCCCGCAGTGAGCCGTATGGAAGAGCTTGACATCGAGCTTATCATCCCCAACCCCAAGCAGCCCCGTACCACCTTCGACGACGATGCTCTGGAGGAGTTAGCCGACTCGATTGCCACACTGGGCCTTATTCAGCCCATCACAGTTCGCCGCGAGACCGATGGCAAGTATATCATCATCAGCGGTGAGAGGCGTTGGAGGGCATCTCGTCTGGCAGGTCGCAAGACCATCCCCGCCTATGTGCGTGAGGCCGATGACAAAGAGTTGCACGAGATGGCTCTGGTGGAAAACATTCAGCGCCAAGACCTCAATGCTATGGAGATTGCCATCAGTCTGCAAAGACTCATCGACGAGTGTGGCGTAACCCAAGAGACCGTTGCTCAGAGGGTGGGCAAAAAGCGCTCGACCATTGCCAACTATCTGCGACTGATGCAGCTCTCGCCCGAAGTGCAAGCCGCTCTTAAAGCCAACCTTATAACTATGGGCCACGCCAAGGCCATTGCAGGTGTGGAGGTTGAGCAGCAGCCCCAGATTGTAAAGAAAGTAATCAAGAAGGAGCTGTCGGTGAGGGCTACCGAGCAGTTGGTCAAGAAGTTGGCCGACAAACAGGCAGCCGAGGCCAACACCACCGAGGTGGCCGATGAGTTCCCCGAGGTTTATACCAAGGTGGTGGAGCAGCTCTCGCGCCTACTCTGCGAGGATATCAAAATCAAACGCTCGGCCGACGGTAGTGGCAAGATTATCGTAGGCTTTGCCAGCGACCAGGAGGTTGCCGCACTGGCCGACCGACTCGAACAGATTGTAAAATAGCGACACACACATCATTACCCCTGCAAATGAGGTTATTGAAAGTTAAAATACTCGCCATTGTGGCGGCTGCATTGGCAGTTAGCGCGCTTCCACATAAATTGTCGGCCCAAGAGGTTGCCGACTCGCTGGGTGTGGCCACAAGTGCCGCCATTGCCGAGGAGGGTGTGGCCAATGAAGCAGTTGTGGCCGACACCCTCGCCACCCAAGCCGAAGCGCAGCAGCTGACCGAGGCGGTATCTCAAAAGGCCCAGAAGAAAGAGGAGAAAAAGGGCCGCAAGAACAAGAAGAAAGAGGTTGTGGCCATTGTCGATTTTACCAGAGGGTTCGACATCAAGCGTGGCGAGCGCATTGAGTTGGAGGTCCGAACTCCCGAACAAGACTCGCTCGAAGCTGCCGAGCTGACACGACTTATCGACTCGCTGGTGGTGGCGCGCGAACTGGCTCCACAAGACGACACAACCGCCGTGGCCACAATGCAACACCGCATCGATTCGCTCACCACAAGGCGTAGCGCCCTATTGCCCACCCTGAGCGACAGCACCGCCACAGCCGTAGACTCTCTGGCGGCCGACTCGTTGCCCAAGGAGCGTTACAACTGGTTGTTCAGGGATTCACTATCGTTCTCGCTCGTTACGGCCACCAGTGCCGTAATCCCCGGCTTTGCACAGCTGTACGAAGAGAACTATTGGAAGATTCCGCTCGAATATGCCGCCATTGGTCTGCCCATATGGGGCGGCCTGCACCACAACAAGCTCTACAAAGGCTACAAAGCCGAGTATGATGCATTGAAGGCTAACCCCAACACTACTCAGGCCGAACGCACACCCGTACAGACCAAAATGCTCAACCACAAGAGCTATCGTACACTCTTCTTTGGTGCTGCGGTGGCCTCGTATATGGGATTTCTGGTAGATGGCGTGGTAAACTTCCCCTCGGATGAAATTTCACACATCCGCAAAGCTACCACCCTATCGTTGGTTTGCCCTGCTGCGGGCCAGATATACAATGGTAGCTACTGGAAGGTACCTATTGTGGTGGCGGGCCTGGCCTCGATGGTCTATGTGATTGACTGGAACCAAAGGGGTTACGACCGATTTAAGACCGCCTATGACTTGGCGACCGATGATGACGACTCGACCGTGGGCGAATTCCCGACCACCTCGGAGGAGTCGCTGCGCTCGATTAAGAACGCCTATCGTCGTAACCGCGACTTGGCCATTATCGGTACCGTAGCCGTATACCTTGTCCAGGTGGCCGATGCGCATATCGACGCCCATATGCAGGCCTACGACATCAGCGACAAGCTGACTATGGAAATCCACCCCCAGATTACTCAAACCGCAGGGCCAAAGGGTGTTAGCAACAACATTGGCCTCAATATCTCGATGACTTTCTAAATGAAAAGAGTTCTCACAACACTGCTGTTGATTGGGGCAACTATGCTCGGCGCAGCAGCCCAGTCGCAAGACGAAGACGCAATACTCGAAGCCCTCAAAAAAGGCAATTCGGTAGCCCCTCCACCCACCGAGCAAGAGCTCTATGGCGATGACGAGGAGGAGGTTGATGCTGAGGAGAATAACCTCTTGGTTGCCGACTCGGTGGCAATGCGCCCCACTACCCTGCCCAACGACAGCCTACCATTGGCTATGGACTCGGTATTGTGTGCCTGGGCCGAGAAGCACGCCTTTATGGCTCGCGAGATGGTCATTGGCGAGCCCCCAGTGATTGATAGCGTAGATGTGGCTGCGGGCGATATTCCCGACAGCGTATATGTCAATAGGCTTATGGCCATAGGGTCGGCCATTCCGCTCTCGTACAACAACGTAGTTAGGCAGTATATCATCTCCTACACCACACGCAACAAGCAGGTCATAAGTAACGCCCTGGGCCGCTCGCTCTACTACTTTCCCATCTTCGAGGCCGAGTTAGACACACAGGGGCTGCCCATAGAGCTGCGAATGGTGCCCGTAATCGAGTCGGCCCTCATTCCCAAAGCCCGCTCGAGGGTGGGTGCTTCGGGCCTGTGGCAGTTTATGTACGGCACCAGCAAGGGCTACGGCCTTGAGGTGAGCTCGTTTATCGACCAGCGCTTCGACCCCATACTATCAACCAAAGCCGCCTGCAAATTCCTCAAACACCTCTACAACACCTATGGCGACTGGATGTTGGCTCTGGCGGCCTACAACTGCGGCCCAGGCAATGTAAACAAGGCCCTTCGCAGGGCAGAGGGTGGCAAGACCTTCTGGGACATCTACCCCTATCTGCCCAGAGAGACAAGGGGCTATGTGCCCGCATTTATTGCGACCACCTACGCCTACACCTATCACCAGCAGCACGACATCAAGCCCATCGAGCCCCCCGTACCGTTGGCCGTAGACACCCTGCGCATAAATCGCATTATGCACCTCGAACAGATCAGCTCGACCATTGGCACCCCCATAGACGTACTGCGAGCACTAAATCCGCAATACAAACAAGACATCATTCCTGCCGTCAGGGGACGCTCCTACTCGCTTGTTCTGCCACTGACCGAGGTAGGCAAATTCCTCGACCACGAGCCCGCAATTATGGGCAAAGATACCATCTATCTGGCCGAGTATATGAGCCCCATTAAGAATGGCGAGATACCTACATTCGTTATCGACTCAAAGACCCACGTTGTCAAGTCGGGCGAAAATTTGTCGATAATTGCCAAGAAGTACAACGTAACTGTAAAACAGCTCATTAAGTGGAATAATATAAAGAATCCCTCGAAGCTCCGCGTGGGCCAGAAATTGGAGATTTTCTTTAAGTAATCGACACCGAAGATTATGCACCTTAACGACACCATAGTAGCCGCCGCCACACCCACGGGTGGAGCCATTGCCATTGTGCGCATCGAGGGCCCCGAAGCCCTGGCCGTTTGCGACAAGCTCTTTCGTGCCGACCGAGGCACTCTGGCCAGCCAGGCAAAGGGCTACACGCTGATGCACGGCAACATCTGCGACGGCACAAGGCGCATAGACGACGTACTGGTTACGGTGTTTCGCGCCCCGCACAGCTACACTGGTGGCGATATGGTGGAGATTTCGTGCCACGGCTCGGCCTATATTGTGGGCGAGATTATACGCTTGGCTATCGAAGCAGGAGCCAGGAGCGCAACCGCAGGCGAATTTACGATGAGGGCCTTTATTGGCGGCAAGATGGACCTGTCGCAAGCCGAGGCGGTAGCCGATGTGATTGCAGCCGACTCGAAGGCAGCCCTCACAATGGCCGACACCCAGATGAGGGGCAACTACTCGGCCGCTTTGGCTACCCTTAGGGGCGAACTGCTCACACTGGCATCGCTGCTCGAGCTGGAACTCGACTTTGGCGAAGAGGAGGTTGAGTTTGCCGACCGCACACAACTCACGGCCCTACTCCACCGCATAGAGAGCGAGGTGGAGCACCTTGCAGACTCATTTGCGGTGGGCAATGCGGTCAAAAGGGGCATTGCCGTAGCCATTGTGGGTGAGCCCAATGTGGGCAAGAGTACGCTGCTAAACCGCCTAATTGGCGAGGAGAGGGCTATGGTGAGCGACATTGCAGGTACCACGCGCGACACTATCGAAGAGTGCCTGACTATTGACGGAGTTACGTTCCGCTTTATCGACACTGCTGGAGTACACCAGACCGACGACCAACTTGAGAATATGGGCATCGAGCGCACCCGCAAGGCCATTGCCGAGGCACAAATTGTGGTGGTGATGTCGGAGAATGGACACGACAACATTTTGACCGATATTGCTGAGGGACAAAAGGTTGTAAGGGTTGTGAATAAGGTTGACCTCTGCGATGGAGCTGACGTGCCCGAGGGGTGGATTGGCGTGTCGGCAAAGATGGGCATAGGTATTGATGAGCTTGTGACCGCACTGCGACAGAGCGTTGATACGAGCCAGATTATGAGTGGCGGGACAGTGGTATCGAATAGCCGCCACTACGAGGCGCTGCTGAGGGCTGGCGAGGCACTTCGCAGGGCCGATGAGGGATTGCAAATGGGGCTTTCGACCGACCTTGTTGCGCAGGATATCCGCCAAGTTCTCGACCATATCGGCGCCATCACTGGCGAGGTCACCAACAACGAAATCCTCGGCCAAATCTTCTCCAAATTCTGCATCGGCAAGTAAATTTGCATACCAATGATAAAATGATTTATCATCGTTTATCGCAAAGCGCTCATTTTGAGCGCTTTTTTTGTTCTTGGTGACAAAACCATTTATTACTGTTTATCATCGTTACGCAATATTTCTTCGCCCTAT
>SUZJ01000007.1 GCA_015059945.1 Rikenellaceae bacterium | reverse complement strand
CTACTCGCATAAGTGGAACGAGGGCGGATTTGGCAAATACAATTTCGGGATATTTCGTGCAGATGAGCCCGATGTTTGCCTCGGCGTTGCCGTTTACGGCTATATGAAGAATCCGCGAGCAAAACTATTCACGCACCCGAATCCGAAAGCGTGGATGTGTGAACTCAACCGAATGTGGATTGATGACACGCTCGGACACAACGCCGAGAGCGTTCTGATAGCAGCCTCGATTAAACTCCTGCGAAGACTCGACCCCGATTGTGTGGCGGTGCAGAGTTTTGCAGATGGTCGTTTGGGCTGCGGAACGATATATAAAGCGGCGAATTTCCGTTACTTTGGCTTCCATTATACAAAGTTCCTGCGTAACCGCAGAACGGGCGAAATAACGCACGAACAGATACTGACAAACACAACATCGCCATCGGCATATTTGCGTGCAAATGTGGCGTTCTTGCTCGGCGATTTCGATGTGTTGATTGTGAAGACTTATCGCTACATTTATCCGCTTTGCAAACGCTTTGTGTTCTGTAAGCCCGAAAAACCTTACCCTCAATACGAAAAAGGTTTTACGCTGTCGGAATGGAAGCGAGACACGCGAAAAATAAAGGATAATTGCCACGAGATACTCGAAAAGGTTGCTGCATAAAAAGACCGCTGCGATGGAATTGTCGCAGCGGTTTGCTTTTGAATATCGTTTGAATAGTATTTGAAAAGCGTTTAATTCCCGCTCAAATGGTCGCTTCAAACGCTCGCAAAAATTTTGGATTTTTGCACATTTCGTTTTACAAAGTTGTACAAATCGTTTTGCCGATTATAATATTGGGCCGATTTGTAGTCATCCACACTCGCGGTGGGAACATAGATTGGGCAGCTGGCAAGTATGGAGGTCTCGTTTTGGTACATATTGGCAAACATAGTGGCGCCACTTGTGGGTGGGGTAGAGGGTTTGCAATATATGGTTTTTAGTTTGTAGCAGCCCTCAAATGCGCTCGCTCCAATGTGTTGTACGTTTGAGGGGATTGTCAGACTCTCAATCATCGAGCAACTATAGAAAGCACTATTCTCTATTGTGGTCAAACTTGGGGGCAAATCAATCTTTGTGAGGTTCGCACAGCAGTAAAATGCTTGGTCACCAATCTCGCTAATACCATTTTTGAGTGTTAGCTTTGAAAGCTCTCTGCAATGGCCAAAAGCCTTCGAGCCCACCCTGCTAACAGTGCTGGGGATGGTGATGTTCATAAGGTTTGCGCAGTAGTAGAAGGCAGAGGGGCCGAGTACTTCGACACCGTAGGGAATGTTGATGGTTTGCAGATTGTCGCACGCATAAAATGCCTTGCTATGAATCTCTTTCAGGCTGTTTGGTAGCTTTACGTTTTTAAGGCTCTTGCAACTATCAAATGCCGAGTAACCAATTGAAACAACGCCCTGTGGAATGGTGATTTCGGTCAACTTTATGCAGTAGCTGAATGTGCCCGAACCAATCTCGGATGTGCCGTTACCCAGAGTGACGTCGGTCAGGCCCGAGCACGCTTTGAAGGCATCGTCGCCAATTGACTTTACGCTGTCGGGTATGACTATTTGCTTGAGGCTAATGCAGCTGCCGAAAGAAATTTGCCCTATGCTGGTTAGTCCTTCGGGTAACGATATGTTTTTGAGGTATTTGCAGTGTCCGAATGCACTCACTCCAATTTCGGTGACACTGTTAGGAGGAGTGATGGTTTTGAGCTTTGCGCACTCATAGAAGGCCTGTTTGCCAATTTTGGTTACGGGGGCATCAAATTCTATGATACCAATACCACCCTCGTATGTGTTCGACACTATGGTTGCACCAAAGTCTTTGGGGTTGTAAGGCTCTACGATGTTGCCATCTGTCGAGGTGTATATAATTGTGTTTTGGGCAATGGTGGTGGCCTCTTGTGTTACAACCAATTCGATGGTTTCGTGGGCGCATCTGAACTCGAATAGGGCGGTGCGATTTTCGTATGCAACATCTGCACTGAAGCTAATGGTCTGTCCCTCTTTGTTAGCTGTGCCACTTGTTGTGGATGGGGTACACCAGTCGCTCAAGCCATCCAGAGTCCATTTGTGGTCGCAATAGAGAGTTACGTCTACACTACCGCCTTCGGGGTCTATGTCTACTGCTTCTTCGCTCAGCTCTACGCAGATTATGTTGTCGATATTGTCATCTCCTTTCTTGTCGCACCCCACAAATGAAAGGAGTGCCAGTAGGGTATATAGTGAAAATAGTTTTTTCATTGTGTGTAAATAGTTGATTTGTTGCTAATGCAAATATAACAGTTTTTTTCGTTTCGGGTAAGGTGTGTTCTGCTCTTAATTAAGAAAAAATATATTTTTTCTCGCGCGAGGGATGATAACCTATTTTCAAAAAGTGTATCTTTGTGGCGATAATCCAAATTTTTTGCTCAGATGAAAATTGCTATTGCACAGATAAATGTTTCGGTGGGTGATTTTGAACACAACAAGTTCAAGATTATCGACGCTATCTCACAGGCTAAACAGCAGGGTGCCGACCTGGTGGTCTTTGCCGAGGGGGTGATTAGCGGTGCTCCTGCACGTTCGCTCCTGGCCCGCTACGGCTTTCTCGATAAGGTTGAGCAGACGCTGGTCGAGATTGCAGCCTTCTGCGACGATATTGCCGTCATAATCGGTATGCCCATTCAGCACGAGGGCTCTACCCGTGCAGCTGCGGCTTATATCAAAAACCGACACGTTATGCGCTACATAACCAAGCGTAACCTGGCCTCCGATGTCGATGGTGCCTACTTGTCGCCCGGTCGTGGCAGCGAGTACATCTCCATCGCTGGTGAGAAGGTGGCTGTGGTTGTGGGTGCCGATGCCTACGACGATGCCGCCTACCGCAAGGCCGATACCGTAATTGTGCTGGGGGCCGACCGCTACTCGCAGGGGCGCATCGAGCGTCGCTACTCGCTCTTTGCCGAGAAGTCGTATATGGCCGATGCCAACGTGATATTCGCAAACCACTTGGGCGCAAGCTGCGAGGTGGTGTTCGACGGCTCGTCGGCAGCGTTCAACTCCAAGGGGCAGGCTATTGCCCTGCTTGGCAGCTTTGTAGAGGAGATTGCCTTTGTCGATACCTCAGCCCAGAATGAGGCACTCGAAATTCCTTATCAGGACAAAACCGCAAACGTGTATGGCGCTCTGAAATTGGCCATCCGCGACTACTTCGATAAGAATCACTACGACAAGGGTTGCTTGGTTATGACCGGTGGTATTGACTCGTCGCTGGCGGCAGTGCTTATGGTCGATGCTCTGGGTGCCGATAGGGTGGTGGGCCTGCAGATGCCCTCGCGCTATTCGACCGACCACTCGGCCGAAGATGCAGAGGCATTGGCTGAGGCTCTGGGGATTGAGATTATAACCATCCCCCTGGGCGACATCTATCGCAGCAGCCTCGACACCATTGTGGCATCTATTGGCGAGCCCGAGTCGGATAGGTTGGAGGGCGACTTCCAGATGCGCCTACGTACAGCGCTGTTTATGGCCGTGTGCGATAAGAGGGGCTATGTGCCTGTTAACTGCTGCAACAAGACCGAGCTGGCTATTGGTGCTCTGACGCTCTATGGCGACACCAGTGGTATGATTAGCATCTTGGGCGACCTCTACAAGAGCGATGTGTTTGCTCTGGCGCGCCACATCAACTCCCAGCGCCACATCATCCCCGAGGCAATTATGCAACGTACCCCCTCATCGGAGAAGATTCAGGGCGAGAAGTATGGCGAGCTGCCCACCTACGATGTGATTGATGCAATTCTGTACCGTCTGTTGGAGCGCTGGCAGGATAGGGACGAGATTATCGATGCAGGCTTTGAGGAGAGCGATGTGGATGCAGTGAGGGGTATGATTTACGACTCGTTGGAGTTGATAAACCAGTTCTGCCCCATCATTGCCGTATCGCCTATGCCTCTGGATAGGAGCTATGTCGACCTGCCCAAATCGACCAATAGCGTGTTCTAAACTTATAGCGAGCGAGAGATTATGGCGAAGATAATGGAACATAAGGCCAAGATTGTTGAGATTGTGGCCGAGGAGAAGAGGGTTGAGGCCGAGATGGTTGTCGAGAGCGCCTGTGGCAGCTGCAAGGCCAAAGAGGTCTGTGGCCAGAGCGAGAGCCAACAGCGCAAGGTGACCGTATACGTAGACCACCCCGAGATTTATAGCGTGGGCCAAGAGGTTACGGTCTATATCGAGCAGATTATGGGCATACAGGCTGTGGTCTACTCGTACATTGTGCCGTTCTTCTTGATGCTGGCGGCTCTGTTTGTTACCAACTCGTTGAAACTTGGCGATTTGGTTGCGGGCCTGTCGGCACTGGGCGTGTGTGCTCTGTACTATGTGGTGCTCTACTTCTTCCGCAAGAGGCTCGAGAGGGTTATTGTGTTCAGGATTAAGAACGAGTACTTTTAGGAACTGAAACAAAAAGAATAAAAACTAATAGATAACTTATGGGAACTTTAGTGTCTACAATCTTGGTTGTGAGCTTGCTGGGTGGCCTGCTGGCTCTGCTGCTGTATGTGGTGGCCAAGAAATTTCACGTCGAGGAGGACGCACGAATCGACGAAGTGGAGAAGAAACTGCCTGGTGCCAATTGCGGTGGTTGTGGCTTTGCGGGCTGCCGTGCTATGGCCGAGGCGCTGGTTAAGGAGGACGACATCTCGACACTCTACTGCCCTGTGGGTGGTGGCGAGTGTATGAAACTGATTGCCACCTATCTGGGCAAGGCCGCTGCCGAGCGCGAGCCCCAGGTGGCTGTGGTTCGTTGCTCGGGCTCGTGTGCCAATCGCCCCAGGGTTAATACCTACGATGGTGCCGGTTCGTGTGCTGTAGCTGCGGCGCTGTATGCAGGCCAGACGGGCTGCTCGTTTGGCTGTATAGGTCTGGGCGACTGTACGCTCAAATGCGATTTTGGGGCTATTAGGATGAACCCCGAGACGGGACTGCCCGAGGTCGATGATGAGAAGTGTACAGCTTGTGGCGCTTGTGTGAAGGCTTGCCCCAAGATGATTATCGAGTTGAGGAAGAAGGCTCCTAAGGGGCGCAAGATATATGTGTCGTGTGTCAATAAAGACAAGGGTGCAGTGGCTCGCAAGGCCTGCAAGGTGGCTTGTATCGGCTGTGGCAAGTGTGCCAAGGTGTGTGCCCACGATGCAATTACTGTGGTGAATAACTTGGCCTATATCGACTCTACCAAGTGTAAGATGTGCCGCAAGTGTGTGGCCGAGTGCCCCACTGGTGCTATTATAGAGGTGGGCTTCCCAGTACGCAAACCTGCTGCCGAGAGTGCTCCCAAAGCCGAGGCTCCAAAGGTTGAGGTAAAGGTCGAGGCCCCCAAAGCAGTAGAAGAAGTTAAACCAAACGAAACCGCTAACAAAGAATAGTATATGAAGACATTTCCAATAGGCGGTATTCATCCGTCGGACAATAAACAATATAGCAAGGAGGCGGCCATCGAGCGCTTCCCCATCCCACAGGTGGTAACCATTCCTCTGGCTCAACACATCGGAGCCCCCGCAGTGGCCTGTGTAGCCAAGGGCGACAAGGTGCTGGCAGGCCAGGTGATTGCTACGGCAGGTGGCTTTGTATCGAGTGCCATTCACTCGTCGGTGTCGGGTACTGTTACGGCAGTAGATATGAAGGCCGACGCCCAGGGCAATATGAAACCTTGTGTAACCATTGCAGTCGAGGGCGACGAGTGGGTTGAGGGTGTAGACCTGAGCACTACACTGGTTAAGAATATCACCCTGTCGGGCAAAGAGATTGTGGCCAAGGTAGCCGAGATGGGTATCGTGGGTATGGGCGGTGCAACATTCCCCACCCACGTCAAATTGTCAATCCCCGATGGCAAGAAGGCCGAGTGTCTGATTATTAACGCTGTAGAGTGCGAGCCCTACCTTACGGCCGACTACCGAGTGATGATGGAAAAGGGTGGCGAACTGCTTACGGGTGCACGACTGCTGGCAAAGGCCATTGGCGTAGACCAAATATACGTTGGTATAGAGAATAACAAGCCCGATGCCATAAAGGCTCTGCAAGTGTTGGCTGGCAGCTACCTCGGTATCGAGATTGTTCCGTTGAAGATGCGCTACCCCCAGGGTGGTGAGAAACAGCTCATTGCCGCCATTACCGGCCGCCAGGTACCCAGCGGTGGCCTGCCTATTGACGTGGGTGCAGTGGTGCAGAACGTGGGTACGGCTCTGGCAGTCTATGAGGCTGTGATGAAGAATAAACCTCTGGTTGAGAGAGTTGTTACAGTTACTGGCCCCAAACTGGCAAGGCCCAAAAACCTGCTTGTGAGGATTGGTACCCCTATGAGTGCGCTTATTGACTACTGCGGTGGTATGGATGGCGTGGGTAAGGTTGTGGCAGGTGGCCCAATGATGGGCCGCGCGGTGAGCAATGTCGATGCCCCCGTGACCAAAGGTACCTCGGGTGTGCTGCTTATCCCTACGGCCGAGTCGCTCCGCCAAAAGCCCGACACCTGCATACGTTGCGCCAAGTGCGTAGAGGCTTGCCCTATGGGTTTGGAGCCCTACCTGCTGGCCAAACTGTCGAAGAAAGAGATGTATGACGAGGCCGAGAAGCACTACATTGCCGACTGTATCGAGTGTGGTTGCTGTACTTATAGCTGCCCCGCCTACCTGCCTCTGCTCGACTGGCTGCGCATTGGCAAGGGCGAGGTTATGAAGGCCATTCGCGCAAGGGCTACCAAAAAGTAGGTCGGTAAGTAAAAGATGTGAAACGTAAAAGAAATGAAGATATAACTTATGAGTAGTCAAAAATTGGTTATTTCGCCTGCTCCCCACGTTCACGGGAGCAACGATACCCGCCGAATGATGGCCGATGTGCTCATTGCACTTGCCCCTGCATTGGTGGTGTCGTGTTTGGCCCACGGCTGGCGCGCTCTGCTGGTAGTGGCCTTTTCGGTGGTGTGCTGCGTAGTGTTTGAGTGGGCTGTACAGAAGTTCCTGCTGCGAGGCCCTCTGACCATCGGCAACCTTTCGGCTGTGGTTACAGGTGTGCTGCTGGCATTCAACCTGCCCGCCAACATTCCTCTGGGGTTGGTGGCAATAGGTTGCGCAGTGGCTATTGTGGTTGCCAAGATGACCTATGGAGGTCTGGGCAAAAACTTGTTTAACCCTGCACTGGTGGGCCGTGTGTTCCTGCTGATTGCCTTCCCTGTGGCTATGACCTCGTTCCCCGAGATTGTGGGCGCGGTATCGGGTGCAACCCCTCTGGCAATGGCTAAGGAGGCGCTCAAAGCCGGTGTACCCGTTAGCGAGGTTATGCAGAGTGTAGACCTGGGCGATATGAGCCTCGGTATGAAGAACGGCTCGCTGGGCGAGATTTCGGTTGTGGCTCTGCTTGTGGGCTTTGTGTGGCTGCTGGTGCGTAGGGTGATCAGTTGGCATATTCCCGTTGTGGTGCTGGGCACTATGGCACTCTTCTCGACCATTATGTGGGGTGTTAATCCCGACGCCTATATGAGCCCCTTGTTCCACCTGCTGAGCGGTGGCGCAGTGCTGGGTGCTGTGTTTATGGCTACCGACTATGTTACCTCGCCTATGACTACCAAAGGTATGGTCATCTACGCTGTGGGCATTGGCTTTATCACTATGCTCATCCGTCTGTGGGGCCCCTACCCCGAGGGTATGTCGTTTGCTATACTGATTATGAACTCGGTGGTGCCTCTGATTGATAAGTATGTGCGCCCCAAGAGGTTTGGTGTTGTTAAATCTAAAAAATAGGAGGCCGACGAGTATGAAGAGTTCGCTTAAAAATATGGTGTTGGTGTTGCTGGGCATCTGCCTTGTGACATCGGCTGCTGTGGCTCTGGTCTATGACGTTACCAAAGAGCCCATCGAAAAGGCTAAACAACAAAAGACCGTAGATGCACTCAAGGCAGTGTTGCCCACGTTCGACAACCAGCCCCAGGCCGAAGGGGGTGTCTATAAGGCAACCTTGGGTGGCCAGACTGTGGGCTATGCGGTCGAGTCTACCTCGCCCAACGGCTTCAATGGCAACATTAAACTGATGGTAGGTTTTGATACCGAGGGCACTATCGTAAATATCGCGGTGCTCGAACAGGCCGAAACTCCCGGTTTGGGTAGCAATATGGCCGAGGAGGATAACGTGCTGCTTACGAGCTTCAAGGGCAAAAAGGCCTCGGAGTTGAAGATGACGGTAAAGAAAGACGGTGGCGATGTGGATGCACTCACCGCTGCAACCATCTCGTCGAGGGCCTATGCCGAGGCTGTGGCTCTGGCTTACGAGGCGTTCAAGAAGGCAAAGGAGGCCGACAAACCCAAGGTGGTGATTGACTATACCGCTTTGGTGCCCGAGTATAACCAGATGTTCGACGGCAAGATTGATGGCGTCAAGGTGCGCACCGCCATTCAGGGCGCAAGCACTGTGGGCTATGTTATTGAGGGTAAATCCGACAATGGCTACAATGGCCTTGTGAGCTTGGTGGTGGGCTTTCTGCCCGACGGCACTATTAGCGGCATTGCCGTAGCCGAGCAGAACGAAACCCCAGGCTTGGGTGGCGAGATGACCTCGGCCGACAATGTGTTGGCCAAGAGCTTGGTGGGCAAAAATGGCGCAAAGGTTAAATGGGGACTCAAAAAAGAGGGTGGCAGCGTCGATGCACTCACTGCGGCTACCATCTCGTCGAGGGCCTATGTCGAGGCGGTAGAGGCTGCTTACGAAACCTTCAAGAAAGTTGTTAATCAGTAAAAATGCAACGAGAGTTATGGGTAAAAATTTGAATATACTTACTTCGGGCATCATCAAGAATAACCCAACCTTTGTGTTGGTGCTTGGTATGTGCCCCACGTTGGCCACTACCACCTCGGCCCTGAATGGTATGGGTATGGGTGCAGCTACGCTGTTTGTGCTTGTGCTGTCGAATGTGGTCATTTCGCTCATCAAGGGTATTATTCCCGACAAGATTCGCATCCCCGCCTATATTGTGGTTATAGCATCGGCTGTAACAATACTGCAACTGCTTATGCAGGCCTACCTGCCCGACCTCTATAACACTCTGGGTGTATTCATTCCGCTGATTGTGGTGAACTGTATCATCTTGGGCCGTGCCGAGGCATTTGCGTCGAAGAATGGCGTGTGGGCATCGGCTCTGGACGGTCTGGGTGTAGGCTTGGGCTTCACCATTTCGCTCACGCTGATTGGTATGGTGCGCGAGGTGCTTGGCAATGGCCAGATTTTTGGCTGTGAGCTGTGGCAGGGTGGTGGCGCTCTGATATTTGTACTCGCCCCCGGTGCATTTATGGTACTGGGCTATCTGATGATATTGTTCCGTAAGTTAACCGCTAAAACCAAGTAGGAGGAAGTAGAGTTATGGAGATTTTTGCAATTGTTATAGGCGCTATATTTGTGAACAACGTAGTGTTGTCGCAATTTTTGGGTATCTGCCCATTCTTGGGCGTGAGCAACAAGGTCGATACCGCTATGGGTATGGGCGCTGCCGTTACGTTTGTTATGGCCATTAGCTCGCTTGTGGTTTACCTGTTGCAGTACTATGTGCTTGTGCCACTGGGTATTGAGTATATGCAGACACTGGTATTTATATTGGTGATTGCTGCTCTGGTGCAGATGGTAGAGATTATCTTGAAGAAGATTTCTCCCTCGCTCTATCAGGCACTGGGTATCTTCCTGCCCCTGATTACTACCAACTGTGCTGTGCTGGGTGTTGCCATTCTGCTGGTGCAGAAGGAGTTTGGACTGGTCGAGTCGGTGGTTTATGCTACCTCGACCGCACTGGGATTTGCGCTGGCACTGGTTATCTTTGCAGGCATGCGCGAGAGGTTAGAGCTCAACGACGTGCCCAAAGGGGTGCGCGGAGTGCCCATTGCACTGATTACGGCCAGTATGCTGGCAATGGCCTTTATGGGCTTCTCGGGTCTGGTGTAATACAAAAAATAGGCGGTGAGTCAGTCACCGCCTATTTTTTTACTTTTTACTCCAATTCATTTTGTTTTATTTCGGCTTAGCACCCTCTCTTGCTCGTGGGCCGAGAGCTTGTGCAGTGTGGTGTCGATGTAGTAGCGGCTGCCGCGACGCTCTACGAGGGCCACTCCGTCGTTGAACGCGCCCGCCTCGTCGTAGATGAAGTCGCCCAACAGCTTGCCCGAGGTCGAGTAGTAGGCATATTTGCTGCCCCTGCGACCTACCACAAATCCCTCGCCCGCATCGCCCATCCACTCGGCTCCTATGGTCGAGAGTTGCTGACCACTGCGGTTGTAGATGTGCCAAATGCCATCATCCGAGGCGGTGGCAATGTTCTCGCTGCCGTGCCAAGCCATATCGCTCCACCTGTCGTGCATAATCCATTTGCCACTATTGTCTATAAGCCCATAGCCACGCTCGGTGCGCACTACGGCACGTCCCTCGTAGAAGTCAAAGGCGGCCAATAGGGGGCGCTCGGTGGGGATGACCATATTGTCGAGCGTAATGTAGTACCAATAACCTCCTCGGTAGGCGCGACAAATCATCTCGCTCGGCGGACACACTTCGTCGAACAGCTCAGGCGAAACCCTTATGGGTTCAGGCTGTGGCGGTGGGGCCAGTATGTTTACCTGTGTTGCTACGGTGGGCTCGAGTAGGCTGAGCAGCAACGGCATAGGCTGGAAAGGCTCGATGGCAATATCCTCTACGGCACTTACAATGGCCTCGGGAGTAGACTTGTCGAGTATCAGTTTGCATAGCCTTGCCACCGAGCCTATGCCGTAGTGCTCGGCTGCCGAGGTGACCATCCTCAGTCTTAAAACCACCTCACTATTTGTGTAGGTCATCGAGTGCAGAATTTTGTATGCCTCAATCTCCGAAGCTCCAATATAAAGGGCCAAGGCTGCACTGGCAAACATCTGATAGGTGTAGTAGGGCGAGTTGGCCTCACCAAGCGGATAGGTTGCCAAGTGCAAATTGCCACGCGAGTCGAAAAATATGTTGCCAATACCGGCAAAACTGAAATTCTGGCCGGAGGTGTAGATATGCCTTGCGGCCTTGGCAATGCTCTCAATAGCACTGCGCAGTAGGGGCTTGCGTGATGAAGAGTGGTTTTGGCGAACAAAATTGTGCAGATTGGTGTGATATGGCTCTACCAGTGCGTGGTGCGAGTGGGGCACTCCGCTGTCGTCGTACACAATCACCCCATCGGGCACAAAACTTTTGCCCGCCATAAATCCAAACCGCTCGGACTGCCTTGTGCGATAGGCAATCTCGGCCAACTGAGGCCCATTGACCTCAAAGGGTATGGTGAGCAACTTTGGCTCGCCCGCCCTGTGTACCACAAAGGTTATGTGGTCGCGGTGTAGCCTGAATGTGGGCTTGCCTAAGTGGTCGAGCGGTGCCGATAGGCCCTGCAACTCGCCACAAAAGTTGCCGGCAACAATGGCGGTTATGTAGTTGTCGATCGAATACTTCATTGTGGTTGTGTGTGGTTGGGTGGGGAGAAAATCAATCTCTTATATCATCTTTTCTATGCTTATGGAGCCAATGTTCAGCAGGGCAAACAACTGGGTTGCCGGGCAGTTGTAGTACATTGCTCGGTAGGGTGGTCGGCAAGGGTGCTCTTTGAGCTGACTGATGGTTTGGTCGAATATGGCAGGAAGCTGGCTCGACATCTGCCACAACATACGGCTGAAACGATTGTCGGGCAACGGCTCGCCCTCCGAGGGAAACCAAACCGTGGGCCCCACGTTGTCCCACTCCGAGGCTATGTGTATGTTGAACAGTAGGGTGTTGCCGTCGGTGGTGGCGGTGCTCTTTATCTTGTCGGCCAGCGCGAGCAGTTCCTCTTCGGTGGCATCGGTCGCCTCGCCATCGGTAATGTTGATTACCAGTGGCGGAAAACTCGTTGGGTTGCGCTTGCACCAAGCGGCTACAATCTTGCGTGTCGTGCGCAGGGCATCGCCCATAGGTGTACGCCCCTTGGCGGTGGGCTCAACCCAACAGCGTCGCTCGACGATGCACTCGGTGGTGGTGCCGTCGGGCAGGTTGAACTTGATGTGGTCGGGCAGGGTAGTTGTGGGCATCGAGTAGACGTTGGTTATGCGCCTAAAACCGCTGCCCCACAATGGGGTTGCCTTGTCGCCGCCATAGCCAATGACGGCCAAGTCGAAGTAGTCGCCCACACCTCTGCCACGCTGACAGTTGTTTATCAACTCGTCTATGAGGGCGTTGGCAACCAAGGCTACGGCTTGGGCTTTGGTGGTCAGGCGGCCTCCAAAGGTGACCTCCTCATCCATCGAGCCTGAGCGGTCGATGAGCAACACTATTGCTCCTTTTTCGCGTCGTGTGATGTTTGCGCTATACATTGTTGTAGTAGTTCGTTTAGTGAGGCAATCGAGTATTTGGGTTCGGCCAGTGCTGCGGCAAGGGTGCGTAGGGGCGAGTTGGTGTCGAACATCTCCACTACGGCAGCCAGAGCACCGCTACGGCCCTCGATAGCCTCGTTGGGGTTTATTATCAGTTCGCAGTTTGGGTATTGTTCAATCAGGGTGGGCTCTATGGCCAAGGCGTGGAGCGCTACGCAGATGAGAGCAATCGAATAGTCGTCGATGTGGCTGTCGTAGGCCTTGCCTCGCAGGGGGTGAACATATCCCACCGTGCCCACCTCGCCACTGGGCGAAAGGGTGGGGTGGTAGAGGGCATCGAGGTCGATGAGTCGCATCTGCCCGTTGGGACAAACGATTATGTTTTCGGGTTTAAGGTCGCCGTGTCGCCAAGACGACGAGAGAATGTCGAGGGCCAATCGGGTAAAACTGTGGGCCAAGTGTTCGAGCTCGACGGTGTTGTGGTTGAAGGCTGCTCGGCGCAGAGCATAGTCGAGCGTGTGGCCCTCTATGCGGGGATATAATGCTACGTCGATATACCCTCGGAAGTTGTGCCCCGCAACGAATAGTTCTTCGGGCAGCAGACGTGGCACCGAGAGGAGCTCGGAGTTGAGGGTGCCAAGCAGGGCGAATAACTCGGTGGCATTGGTCGGTGTAGAGGTGTAGCATTTCAGACAGTGGGGCTCACCGTCGATATCGACAGAGAAGATTATGCTCTTGCGACCTGCGTTAAAGAGCAGCCGGCCAGAGCGATCACGCCTTGGTGAAACGCCTCGCAGGGTGCGCAAAGTGGTGTGGTGCAGCTCCATCGAGTCGATGATGTTGCTCAAATTTGGGCGTAGCATAACTAAATCTGTATTTATGTCGTTGGTTTGGGCTATCAAAATTATAAAAATCCGAATAAAAATAGTAACTTTGTGAGTTGAAATGGGTTCTATGCGCGACGGAAAGCCAAATAGAGCCGACGAACAGAATTTTGTGGATTTTTTTGTTTTACCCAAATAGTAGTATGAAAGCAGAGTATATACCTTTTGTAGATGAACTTATCGAACTGGCCATTCGCGAAGATATTGGCGATGGCGACCACACCACACTCTCGACCATCCCCGCCACTGCTCGTGGCCGTATGAAGCTGCTCGTAAAGCAAGAGGGCATCATTGCAGGTATAGAGGTGGCTGTGAAAGTTTTCCGCAGGTTGGACCCCACTATCGAAATCGAACTGCTCAAAAACGATGGCGATAGGGTGAAGGTGGGCGATGTGGCCTTCTATGTCGAGGGGCGCACCCAGACTCTGTTGCAGGCCGAGCGCATTGTGCTCAACATTATGCAGCGTATGAGCGGCGTGGCTACCCAGACGGCTATCTATGCCGATGTGCTCAAAGGTACCAACTGCAAGGTGCTCGACACTCGCAAGACAACCCCGGGTATGAGGGTGCTCGACAAGATGGCTGTGAAGATTGGTGGTGGCGAAAATCACCGCATCGGTCTGTTCGATATGGTGCTGCTCAAAGATAACCACATCGACTTTTCGGGCGGCATTGTAGAGGCCATTACCAATGTTAAAGAGTATCTGAAAGCAAAGGACAAAAATATACCTATCGAGTGCGAGGTGCGCTCGTTGGAGGATATCGACCTTGTTTTTGAGGCAGGTGGCGTGGACCGCATTATGTTCGACAACTTCTCGCCCGAGCTGACCAAGGCGGCTGTCGAGAAGGTGGCAGGTCGTTGTAGCACCGAGTCGTCGGGTGGCATTACGCTCGACACTATGAGGGCCTATGCCGAGGCAGGTGTGGACTACATTTCGGTGGGTGCGCTGACACACCAGATTAAGAGTCTGGATATGAGCCTCAAGGCGTGTGATAAATAGAATAGTTATAAATAAAAAACCAAAAAGAGAGAGATGAAAAAATTACTAACCTCAATTGTTGCTCTGGTGGCTGTGGTGGCTGCCGGTGTGGCACAACCCCGTTTTACTTACGACGATATCTTGGCCGGCAAGTTTGGCCAAAAGAGCGTCTACGGCCTTCGCTCAATGGCCGATGGCGAGCACTATACCACTCTCGAAATGGGTGTTGTGTGCCGCTACTCTTACGACAAACGCGATGCCGGCGAGGTGCTGTGCGACACTCGTGCCGCAGGTATCGAGGGTGGTGTTGCCGACTACACATTCAGTGCCGACGAGAGCAAGATTATGTTCCGCCTCGACTCGCGCCCCCTGTATCGCCGCTCGCACTTCTCGAAGTATGTGGTCTATGACATCGCTTCGGGCCAGATTAAGAGCGTAGATGAGAGTGCCGACGTGCGCTATGCAGTGTTTGCCCCCGCAGGCAACAAGGTGGCCTTTGTGAAGGACAACAACATCTACATCCGCGACTTGGAGCAGGAGTTTACCTACCAGATTACCTTCGATGGCGAGTGGAACAAGATTATCAACGGTCTGCCCGACTGGGTTTACGAAGAGGAGTGGGGTATTGGCAACCTGCTGCGTTGGAGCCCCGACGGAGAGAGGATTGCCTACCTGCGTAGCGACGAGAGCCACGTTAAGGAGTTCTCGTTCACCAAGTTTGTGACCAACTCGCCCTATACCGAGCAGTTCTCGTACAAGTATCCCAAGGCCGGCGAGCAGAACTCGTTCATCTCGCTCCATATTTACAACATTCCCGACGGCACTACTACCAACGTAGACTTGGGCGAGGAGAGGGATATCTATGTGCCCTACTTCGAGTGGACCCCCGATGGTAGGCTCTACTACTACCACATCAACCGCTTGCAGAACCACCTGAGGGTGCAGCTGCTCGATGGCCAGGGTGGTCAGCAGACTATCTACGAGGAGCAGAACGACACCTATGTCGATGGCATTTCGGGCAGTATGCTCACCTTCCTTAGCGACTCGGATAGGTTCATCGTGCAGACCGAGCGCGAGGGGTGGTCGCACCTCTACCTGTCGTCAATCTCAAAGGGCGGTCTGAAACCCATTACCCAGGGCGAGTGGAATGTTACTCAGCTGGTTTGCGCTACCGACAAGAAGATTTGGTACCTCTCGACCGAGAGCTCGCCACTCAACAAAGAGTTCTACTCGATTGACCTCAGTGGCAAGAACAAAAAACGC
Source organism: Rikenellaceae bacterium (assembly GCA_015059945.1). GTDB lineage: Bacteria > Bacteroidota > Bacteroidia > Bacteroidales > Rikenellaceae > Tidjanibacter. The sequence continues at coordinate 63,892 of SUZJ01000007.1, read as the reverse complement.
CTCTCGACCGAGGCAGGTACTTACAGCATCAGCCCCAGTGTAGGCTGCCGCTACTATATCAGCTACTTCTCTAATGCCCAGACTCCCAACACCGTTACCCTGCACAAGGGCAACGGCAAACTGGTGGCTGTGTTGGAGGACAATGCAGCGCTGAAAGAGTATATTGCAGAGATTGAGCTGCCCGAGCGCGAGTTCTTCACCTTCACCACCGAGCGTGGCGACGTGCTGAACGCCTATATCAAAAAGCCCAACGACTTCGATGAGAACAAAAAGTACCCCGTACTGATTACCCAGTATAGCGGCCCGGGCTCGCAGGAGGTTAATAACCGCTGGGGCATTGGTTGGGAGGATGCACTGGTGCAGCAGGGTTACTTGGTGGTTAGCTGCGATCCACGCGGTACAGGCTTCCGCAGTGCCGAGTTCAAGAAGAGGACCTATGGCATTATGGGCCGCCTCGAGACCGAGGACCAGATTTCGTTTGGTAAATATCTGGCCACTCTGCCCTATGTCGATGCCGAGCGCATTGGTATCTATGGCTGGAGCTTTGGTGGCTTTATGTCGCTGAACTGTATTTTGAAGGGTGCCGACGTGTTCAAGATGGCCATTTCGGTTGCCCCCGTAACCTCGTGGAGGTACTACGACTCGGTCTACACCGAGCGCGTAAATGGTCTGCCCCAGAACAATGCCGAGGGCTACGACGAGCCTTCGCCCATTGGCTATGCCAAGAACTTGAAGGGCAAACTGCTGCTGATGCACGGCTCGGCCGACGATAACGTACACGTTCAGAATGCATTTTCGATGGCCCACGAGTTTGTCTTGGCGGGCAAACAGATTGATATGATGATCTTCCCCGATGATAACCACTCGATGTACCCCTATGGTCACCGACTGATTAGGCAGAAGATGATCGACTACTGCTTGGAGAACTTGTAGTAAGCCCACAACCCAACAAAAGAGCCAAAGCGACAAGGGTACGCTTTGGCTCTTGTTGGTGTAATAATAGGTATGGGCGTTTTTGCAACCGAGTTGCAAAAAGATAGTGTTACTTTTGTGGCGTTAATTTAGGATAATGCTATAAATAGAGATATAATGAAGAGATTGATTGCACTTCTGTTAATATGTTTTGTTTTTGTATTGGATGGTTGTGATAATGTTGTTTATCAGCCGTCTTTACTGCCCGAGCCGGAAACTAAACCTGTTTATGAGGAGGTAGATATCCTATTTTCGATGCCACTTTTTGAGGATAAAACCCCCGATAGATTTTGGGGCGAGAACGAAGAGGGAAATGTGTGTGTGATTCGTGGCTTTTGGGGTGTTGATGGAGTTGGTAATTTCAATCCCAATGAATTGTACTATTGTTGGTTGGATATGATTACAAATACCGAATTGGAGCTATCGAAGGAGTTGAATTGTTGGAAAAACGGATATGTGCATTGTTACAATAAGGGCTACGCAGGTGAGTATGAAGAGGGTAAATCGTCTAACTTTATACCATTCTGTTTTGTGGGCGATAAGAGTGTAAAGCATCAATTTAGATTGAGATTCTACAAGCCGCAAGATGGAAGTTATTATACCTCAAAAACTATGCACCTCGAAACTAAATTGGATACCTTGATAGTAGACTACTATGATTTACCCGATGATTGGGCCGTAGCAGAACGAGAATATAGGCATATCGAAGACTTTATTATATTGCATACAGATAGTTATTGATTGAAATACTGGTTATGTGTATTGTCCTCTTGATGGCGTTAGAGAAGTGGAGGATAAAGTCTTGTATAAATTGCCCTTACAAGAGGTCTATACGCAGATTGATGGTGGTGAACAAAGAGTTAGTACTAGTTTTAATGGTAGTAAAACCTATTTTGTGAATTATCTATAAAATGTATAAAATGAAGAGATTTTTTACACTTTTGATGGTGGTGCTGGCGGGCGGTGTCGTGGCAGCCTCGGCACAGAATGTTGGTGGAGTGGTGCGCGACCAGAAGGGCGAGCCCCTCGTTGGCGCAAGCCTCTATTGGGAGGGTACTATGATTGGTACCGCTACCGACGCCAATGGTGCCTACACCATCTATCGTGTCAAGGGGCACGACCGACTGGTGGCTACCTATTTGGGCTATGCCGACCAGGTGGTAGAGGTGCCCGAGGGGACTACCGAGCTTGACTTCACACTTGTCGAGGGCCAGAGTATCGACGAGGTGCAGATTGAGGGCCAGTTGAGTGGTAACTTTATCAAGCAGAGCGGCATCGGCAAGCAAGAGATGATTAGCTTTGCGGGCCTGTGTAAGATGGCTTGCTGCAACTTGGCCGAGAGCTTCGAGAACTCGGCATCGGTTACGGTAGGTTATAGCGACGCTGTGAGCGGCAGCCGCCAGATTAAGATGCTGGGCTTGGCTGGTACGTATACCCAAATCCTCGATGAGAATAGGCCCATTATGCGTGGCATAGGCTCGCCCTACGGACTGAACTACACCCCAGGTATGTGGCTCAACTCTATCCAAGTGTCGAAGGGTATCGCCTCGGTTACGGCAGGCCACGAGGCTATGACTGGTCAGATTAACCTCGAGTATCGCAAGCCTACCGACGAGGAAAAACTCTTCTTGAACTTGTATTTCGACAACGAGCTCAAACCCGAGCTCAACTTGGCTGTACCCATTGCACTGAGGGAGGATAAAAGCCTTACGACCAACCTGTTGGTTCACCTTTCGGGCGACACCCAATCGATGGACCACAATGGCGACGGCTTCCGCGACCTGCCCCAAGCAAGGCAGATAAACGTGGCCAACCGCTGGTTGTATCAGACGGCCGATGGTAGCCAGTGGCGCTGGGGTTGGAGGTATGTCGATGAGGGGCGCGTGGGTGGCCAGATGGAGTACACCCCCGAAAGGTACGACCAGATGGTGAGCGAGAAACAGCTCTACGGCTCGGAGATTTACAACAAGGGGCTCAATGCCTACTTGAAGGTGGGCAAACCCATTGGCGCAGCCGTGTGGGACGAGGAGAACGAGGAGGAGAAGCGATCGAGCTTGGCCTTTGTGATGGATATGGACAATTTTGCGATGGATTCCTACTTTGGCCTAAACACCTACAGTGGAGTGGAGCAATCGGTGTGGGGCAACCTCTCCTATCAGCACTACTTCTCTGGACGTTCGTCAATGGTGGCTGGTGGCTCGATATGGGTGCGCCACGTCGAGGAAGATGTGTTGCAGGCTGCCCTGCCGTTGCAAAGCTATATAGATGTGATAGAACCAGGCGTGTTTGCCGAATATACCTATACTGTTAAAGATAAGTTTTCGCTGGTGGCAGGTATTCGTGGCGACCTTTCGACCATTCCTGGAGGGGTGACCGAGGGAGGCGAATTGGTGCCCACGGAGAGTGAGTTTCTGCTCACCCCCCGTATGCACCTGCGCTACAACCTGACCGATGAGACGGTACTGAGGGCTTCGGCAGGTTTGGGCTCGCGCAGGGTGATGACCTTTACCGACAATATCTGGATGCTCGGCACCAACCGTAGGATTGTGAACGACTTGGCCCCTGCCGATGCAATCGAAAAGGCTGCAACTCTGGGCGGTAGCTTGACTCACAGCCTTAGCGTGGTGGGCTACAACGACTTGACCCTCAGCTTTGACTACTTCCACACCCGCTTTATGAATGCGGTGCTGGCCGACCAAGAGACTGCCGATGGTACCATACACATTTACAGCGTCGATGGCAAGAGTATGCCTTCGTATGCCCACAACTACCAGTTCGATGTGCAGTGGAACCCTGCCGAGGGATTGGATATCTTCACCACCTTCCGCTACACCGACTCGAAGATTACCAAAGAGTGGCAGGGCGAGAGGTATACCGTAGACCGCCCCTTGGTGGGCCTCTTCAAGGGGTTAGTTAATGTGCAGTATGCCACCAAGTTCCGTCGTTGGGTGTTTGACTTTACTGCCCAGCTCAATGGCCCTATGCGACTGCCCTCGCTCGATGGCGACATTACCAATGCCGAGTATTCGCCCATCTACCCAATGTTCTACGGTCAGGTGAGCCACCGCGTAGGCCAGTGGGATATCTATGTGGGCTGTGAGAATATAGCCAACTTCTTCCAGAAGAATCCAATCATTGCTGCCGACGCACCCTTCTCGCCCGACTTCAACTCGTCGGTAGTTTGGGGTCCCCTGATGGGCCGCAAGTTCTACATTGGCGCACGCTTCAACTTGTACTAATTCACAAACTAAAACCAAATAAACAACAAACACGACTATGAAAAAGATTATCGGACTTCTCGCACTGGCAATTATCGCCCTGTCGGTAGTGCCCGCACAGGCCCAGAAAAAAGCAGCAAAGAAGAGCGAAACCGTAACCTTCGTTACCAACCTCGATTGCGAAAACTGCGCAAAGAAAATTCTGAACGTAATCCCCTTCAAGAAGGGCGTTAAGGATATGGAGGTAGACGTACCCACCAAAGTTGTAGAGGTTAAGTTCGACCCCCGCAAAACCAGCGTGGAGGTGCTCGTCGAGGAGCTCAAAAAGCTCGATGTTGCGGTGCTTAGCATCAATGGCCAGCCCGTTGATTGCGAGGCAGGCGAGTGCGAGTGCGGTGGCGACCACAACCACGAGGGCCACGACCATCACCACCACGACCACGCAGGTCACAACCACGCTCACTAATAGCAAATCAAAGGAACGACTATGAAGAGGATTTTGTTTGTTTTGGCGGTGGCTATGATGGCCGCTTCGTGCGCTCCCAAGGAGCTCGCAATGCCAAAGGTATATATGACTACCGACATCTCGCCCGAGGGCTTGGTGAAGGTCTATGAGGCGCTGGGCGTTGATTATGACGGCAAGGTGGCTGTGAAGATTTCGACCGGCGAGCGCGGTGGCCACAACTTCTTGAAGGCCGACCTTATAGCACCCCTGGTACAGAAGGTCGAGGGTACCATTGTCGAGTGTAATGTGGCCTACCCTGGTGCCCGTTACACCACCGAGGAGCACTGGAACACTATCAAACTGCACGGCTTCTACGATATTGCACCCTGCGACATTATGGACGAGTTTGGCGAGATGCGCATCCCCGTTCAGGATACTACCCACCTGAAATTCAATATCGTGGGCGACCACGTTGCCAACTACGACTGGATGATTAACTTGGCCCACTTCAAAGGCCACGCAATGGGAGGCTTTGGCGGTGTGCTCAAAAACCAGTCTATCGGTGTGGCCTCGTCGAATGGTAAGGCCTATATCCACTCGGCAGGCAAGGTTACCACCAAAGAGGAACTGTGGGCAGGCATTGGCCAGACCGAGCAGGACCACTTCTTGGAGGCAATGGCCGCAGCTGCACAGTCTATCCACGAGTACTATGGCGGCAAGATGGTCTATATCAACGTGATGAATAACTTGTCGGTAGACTGCGACTGTAATGCTCACCCTGCCGACCCCGAGATGAACGACATTGGCATCTTAGCCTCGACCGACCCTGTGGCACTCGACCAAGCTTGTGTTGATTTGGTCTTTGAGTACCCCTCGACCGAAGGCGACGACGCTGCTGCACTCATTGAGCGCATCAACTCGCGCCACGGCATCCACATCATCGAGCACGCCGAGAAAATTGGCCTCGGCTCGCGCACCTACGAGCTGGTGAAGATTGACTAAACAAGCCACATTAGGCACTATGTACAAGGTTGGCGACTACTATAACGAGAATGGTAAGGAGGGCGTTGTTTTTGACGTGTGGGACAATGGGCTCCACGGCAAGATTGTGGCCCTCGACCAGAGTCGCCTGACGTGGTGTGTCCCCGAACAAGGCCACAAGAAAATTGTAGTAGGAGCAGCCAATAAGAGCGACGGCAAGGCCAATACCGACAAGGTTGTGGCAAGAGGCGATGCGGCCTTGTATCCCGCCTTTACTTGGTGCCGCGACAAGGGTGAGGAGTGGTACCTGCCCGCCATTGAGGAGTTGGAACTATTGCTGCGTAACGACTCGGTGCGCGATGTCGTAAACTGCACACTCGCCCAAAAGTGTGGTGCCAAACTATATGACAGCAGTGGATTGTACTGGTCATCGACCGAGGACGATGGACTGTGCGCCTGGTTTGTCAGTATGAACATTGGCTATACCTATACCGACCTCAAATACTACGACTACTATGTACGCGCAGTAGCCGAATTTTAGAGATTTGATTGAGCGACACGCTCCACAAAAAAGGGGGGACATCATTCGATGCCCCCTTTTTTATAACACTCCTCCCCTACGAAAGGGGAGGTTGGGAGGGGTGGTCGAAATTGTGTGCGTGTCCTCACGCACTGCTCCTCCCCTACGAAAGGGGAGGTCGGGAGGGGTGGTCGAAAACTGCTCCACAAAAAAAGAGGACCGAGTCCTCTTTTTTTATAATCTTGTAAGATGGTTATTTGGGGTGAAAGTCTTTTCCGAAGTCCCCCTTTGTCAAAGGGGGATTTAGGGGGGAATGTAAAGATGTGCGAAGCGCTCCACAAAAAAAGGACATCATTCGATGTCCTTTTTTTGTGGAGCTGGGGGGAGTCGAACCCCCGTCCAAACAGTCAGCCTGAAGGCTTTCTACACGCTTAGTCGTTGCTTAATCCTCCTGCCATTGCCCGGTGAACGACAACCAAACAGTGGCCCCAGTCCCTAAAATTTCGCCACTCGGTCGGAACGCTCCGAGCGACTATCTCCTCATTGATGATACTCCGTATGCCAAGCCACAAGAAGCGGGTGAGCCCGGCGGAGTACTCGTCGTCGCACCAGCCTTGGGCGCAACGATTAAGCCAATTAACTCGGTTAATTAAGCAGCGAGTGCGTAGCTATTATTGCCATTTAATTGTTTGAGCGTTGAGATTAACGAGCCCCCACACAAAGCTCGGCGTGCTTACCGACCTGCTTGCCCTGCTGTCAAAACCGGTCAACCCCGTCGGTGTGCTATTGTTGCCCAATAGCGCTACAAAGATAGCGCAAATTTTCAATTTTCAACTTCTAATTTTCAACTTTCAACTCAATCACCACAATTTGGGGTCTTACGCCTATGCGCACCTTGGGATTACTGCCAATGCCGTCGGTGATGTGTAGGGCGCAACCATTGTGCCAGTAAAGGCCGCTCCAACGGTCGTAGACAAGCGCTGCGGGCGACCAGCCGCGCTTGCCAACGGGCAGGCGCATCTGCATCGAGTGAACGTGGCCCGAGAGGGTTAGCTCGGCCGAGGTGGCCGCCAGTATGTTGTCCCAAGCGGTGGGGGTGTGAGAGATTACGATGTTGAACGCCTCGGTGGGCAGAGGAGCAAAAAAGTCGGTGTAATCCTCGGTGGGCTTTGTTCCGTGAGAGCCTTTGCGTAGCGAGGCAGGGTAGTCGATGGCCGACAAGTAGATGGTGTCGCTGCCTATGGGTATGGCAACGTGGCGGTCGGTGATGTTCTGCCACCCCATTGCGGCCTGCTTCTCGACGAGTAGGCGGTGGCTCTCGGCTGCGGGCAGCGATAGAGTGTCGAGTATGTAGGAGCCGTTGTCGTGGTTGCCTGTGGTGGTGTAGACACCCAGAGGGGCGCTTATGTCGTCGAGAATATCCATCGTGAGCGAGTCGAGCTCGGTGTGGCGACTATTGACCATATCGCCGCAGTCGATAACTATGTCGGGGTGTTGGTGGTAGACCTCGCGCGCAACTTTTCGCATCAGGGCGTGGCGGCTGGGCGATAGGCCGATGTGCAGGTCGCCAATCTGAACTATGCGTAGCCCGTCGGCCTCGGCGGGTAGGTTAGGGTAGTGGAGCTCGACGTGGGTGGTGCGCAGGGTGGTGCGCCCTGTGGTTGCTCCAAAGGCGGCCAGAGTGGTCAGTAGTAGCGATAGCGCAAATGTTACAACCGAGGGCCAACGACGAGAGAGGGCTTGAGAGGAGAGCTTGCCCACGAGCCACAAAGCCTTCCAAACGAAGTTGAACAACAGCAGGGTTATAAGAGTGTTGCTAATAACTTCTGCAATGGTCGAGAACATATCCCAGATGAGCCCCGCAACGAGCCACAACGAGTAGGGTGCGATGCAGAGTGAGGCCAGTGTGATGTATCGCCTTTTTGCCCTTTGCGAGTGGTTTTTAAGATACTTATGCACGATTACCCACTCTGTCCCTACGGATAGAACGATAATGGATATTATGACGGCTAAAAACATAATTTTCGGATAGTTGGAACCTGTTGTGGGGGCAAAGATAAGAAAAAATGCAAAAGTGAGGTTTTTTGAGCAAAAATAGTGGCTTGTGGGTTTTGATTTTTCGGAGAAAGTTGCTATTTTTGTTTGTTTTTAGAGCATCCCAAAACGTATGGCAAAGAGTGCAGTTATAAGGCTAAAAGATGTGGCTGTGTATCAGCCCGATGACGAGGCGGGTAAGGTGTCGTTTCGCAATGCCGAGCAGGTGCTTTCGGGGGTAAATCTCGAAGTGGCCGAGGGCGAAATGGTCTACTTTATCGGTCGAGTTGGTAGTGGCAAAAGCTCGCTGCTCAAAACCCTCTATGCCGAGTTGCCGCTGTTGGAGGGCGAGGGTAGAATTGCGGGTGTAGACCTGCGTACCCTGCGCCGAAGGGATGTGCACAAACTGCGTCGCAAGATAGGTATCGTGTTTCAGGACTACCGCCTGCTCCACGACCGCAATGTCTATGACAATCTGCGCTTTGTGATGCGAGCAACGGGGTGGAATAGCGAGGCCGATATTGCCGAGCGTATTGACGAGGTGCTCGAATTGGTGGGCCTTCGCAATAAGGAACACAAGATGCCCCACGAGTTGTCGGGTGGCGAGCAGCAGAGGCTGGTTATTGCCAGAGCTATGATTAACAGCCCCAAGATTATCTTGGCCGATGAGCCTACGGGCAATTTGGACCCCAAGGCAGCCGACCAGATTATGGCCCTGTTTGGTAAGATTGTCGAGGGAGGGTGCTCGGTGGTTATGAGTACCCACAATATTGCCAACATCGAGCAGTTGCCGGGCCGTACCTTCCGCTTTGGCAAGGGCAAGGTGGTGGAGGTAAATGTGAGCGCAGTGCTGGCAGGTTAGGTCGGCGGCGCAAGACAAAACAGAGTGAAGAAACGATAAAAGAAAATCAGATAAAGAAAGTATGGAAAACATCGAACAGCAGAATGTAGCAGCCCAGCAAGAGGGCTACTCGGCATCAAGTATTCAGGTGCTCGAAGGTCTGGAAGCAGTGCGCAAAAGGCCTGCAATGTATATTGGCGATATAGGCGAGAGGGGTTTGCACCACCTTGTTTATGAGGTTGTAGACAACTCGATTGACGAGGCCCTGGCAGGCTATTGCAGCGACATTAAGGTTACTATCAACGAGGATAATTCGATTACCGTAGAGGATAATGGTCGTGGTATCCCTGTGGATTTGCACGAGCAGGAGGGCAAGTCGGCTTTGGAGGTTGTACTTACAGTGCTGCACGCTGGCGGTAAGTTTAGCAAAGACTCTTATAAAGTGTCGGGTGGTCTGCACGGCGTAGGTGTGTCGTGTGTGAATGCCCTGTCTACCGAGCTGATTGCTACCGTATGCCGCGATGGTAAGATTCACCAGATGACTTTCAGTAGGGGTGCTGCTACCTCGGAGTTGAAGATTATTGGCCAGACCGACAAAACCGGTACTACTGTGCAGTTTAAGCCCGATGGCGAGATTTTTACCCATACTGTTTACCGCTACGAGATTTTGGCAGCCCGCCTGAGGGAGTTGGCGTTCTTGAATAAGGGCGTACACCTCGATTTGACCGACCGTAGGGAGAAAGACGAGGCTGGTGAGTATCTACACGAGCACTTCTACTCGGACAATGGTTTGAAGGGCTTTGTGGAGTACTTGGACGAGAGCCGTGGCCAGAAGATTATCGACGATATTATCTATATCGACACCGAGCGCAATGGCACCCCCGTAGAGGTGGCTATGCAGTATAACGACAGCTTCTCGGAGAATGTTCACTCGTATGTGAACAATATCAACACCATAGAGGGTGGTACCCACCTTACCGGCTTCCGTAGGGCTCTGACCCGCACGATGAAGAAGTATGCCGAGGAGAATGGTATGCTGTCGAAGATTAAGTTTGACATCTCGGGCGACGACTTCCGCGAGGGCTTGACCGCTGTTGTGTCGGTTAAGGTTGCCGAGCCCCAGTTCGAGGGCCAGACCAAGACCAAACTGGGTAACGACGAGGTTGCCGCAGCCGTTGATGGTGCAATTTCGCAGGCTCTGACTCACTACTTGGAGGAGCACCCCAAAGATGCAAAGGCTATTGTCGATAAGGTTATCTTGGCCGCCACTGCACGCCACGCTGCCCGCCACGCAAGGGAACTGGTACAGCGCAAGACTGTGCTGTCGGGCTCGGGCCTGCCAGGTAAACTGGCCGACTGCGCCACTCGCGACCGCTCGAAGGCAGAGATTTTCTTCGTCGAGGGTGACTCGGCAGGTGGTACTGCAAAGATGGGCCGTAACAGGGAGTTTCAGGCTATTATGCCTCTGAGGGGTAAGATTCTGAATATCGAGAAGGTTCAGGAGCACCGTATGTGGGAGAACCAGGAGATTAAGAATATGTTTACCGCCTTGGGTGTGTCGATTGGTACCGAGGAGGATAGCAATGCACTGAATATGGAGAAATTGCGCTACGACAAGATTATCATTATGACCGATGCCGATGTCGATGGTAGCCACATTGCAACGCTTATGCTCACCTTCTTCTTCCGCAAGATGAAGCCACTGATTGAGAATGGCCACGTATATATCGCTATGCCCCCCTTGTACTTGGTTAAGAAGGGCCAGGCCAAACACTACTGCTGGACCGACGAGGAGAGGGCCAAACTGACCGCCGAGCTGGGTACCAAAGGTGTAACCGTACAGCGCTATAAAGGTCTAGGTGAGATGAACGAGCACCAGTTGTGGGAGACCACTATGGACCCCGAAACCCGTATCTTGAAACAGGTTACTATCGAGAACGCTGCCGAGGCAGATAGGATTTTCTCGATGCTGATGGGCGATGAGGTAGGCCCCCGCAGGGAGTTTATCGAGAAGAACGCCAAGTATGCAAAGGTAGATGCCTAATTTGTTGAATATAAATCAGAAAACCATAGACACTATGAAAGTTACAATCATTGGAGTTGCAGGCGGTACCGGCAGTGGCAAGAGTACCCTTGTGAAGAGGTTGCAGGAGGCCTTTGCGGGTGACCAGGTTGCTACACTGTGCCACGACTACTACTACAAGTCGCTGCCCAACCTGACCTACGAGGAGCGCACCAAACTCAACTACGACCACCCACAGGCTTTCGATACCGATATGATGGTCGAGCACATAAAGGCTCTGAAAGAGGGGGTGGCTATCGAGAGGCCCGTCTACTCGTTTGTTGAGCACAACCGCACCGCCGAGAAGGTGCCCGTGTTGCCCTCGCAGGTGATTATTGTAGATGGTATCTTGATTTTTGAGAATAAGCAACTGCGTGATTTGATGGATATTAAGGTGTTTGTTGATACCGATGCCGACCTGAGGCTTGCGCGACGCATCCTGAGGGACGTAAGGGAGCGTGGCCGCTCGATGGAGTCGGTTATCGACCAGTATACCAATACCGTTAAGCCTATGCACGAGGAGTTTGTAGAGCCCTCGAAGAAGTATGCCGATGTGATTATCCCCGAGGGTGGTTTTAACTCGGTGGCTGTGGGTATGCTTATCGAGAATATCAAGTCGCTGATTAACAACGACAAGTAGGGCCGCTGGCCGAGGGGCTATGGTGCCCCACGACAAACAGAAGGGAGAATGTTGAAAAGGAGCGTTGGCCTTTCGCCAATGTGAGGGGGAGTGCAAATAGGAATGGAATGAATAGAGGTGGCACCGCTGCATTGTAGGGTGGTGGCACCGACAATACCCAAACTAAACGAAAGTAAACACACGCACACAAATCAACACACACAAAAACGAAATTGTAATATGCTTGTAGTAAAAGAAGTACAGAGCAGAAGGGATAGGAAGAAATTTTTTGGCTTCCCCACCAAGTTGTACAAAGATTGCCCCTACTACTGCCCCGCTCTTTTGATGGACGAGAAGAGCGAGTTTGACCCCAAACAGAATGGCGCCTTTGCTTATGCCGAGTGCCGTATGTGGATTGCCGAGAGGGATGGCAAGATGGTCGGCAGGGCAGCAGGCGTACTGAATAAGGCCTATAACGAGAAGGTTGGCGCCAAACAGCTGCGCTTCACGAGGTTCGATTTTATCGACGATGCCGAGGTGGTAGATGCTCTGTTTGCAAAAGTTGTAGAGTATGCCAAAGAGTTGGGTATGAACGAGATAATTGGCCCCATTGGCTTCTCGGATTTGGATAAGCAGGGCTTGGTTATCGAGGGTTTCGAGGAGGAGGATATGTATGTCACCCCCTACAACTACGAGTACTATGTCAAACACATCGAGCGACTGGGTATGACCAAGAAGGTTGACTGGTTGGAGTTCCAGATTACCATTCCCGACCAGATGAACGAAAGGCTCGACAGGATTGCCGAGATGGCTATCGAGAGGTATGGCTATAAGGTGCTGAGGTTTAAGAAGATTGGCGACATCAAACCCTACATCAGCGAGGCCTTGCAGATTATGAACGAGGCTTTCGAGAAGTTGTTTGGCGTGGTGTGGCTGAGCGACAAACAGCTGATTGACTTCTCAAAACTGATTATGCTGGTGGGTAACCCCGATTATGTGTCGGTGGTGCAGAACAAAGAGGGCAAGATTATCGGCTACAGCTTTATGGCCCCCTCGATTACAAAGGCGGTGAGGGTGTCGAAGGGTAAACTCTTCCCATTCGGTATCTTCCGTATCCTGAGGGACTTGAAGAAGAGCAAAACGCTCGACTTTTATAGCATTGGTGTTAAGCCCGAGTACCAGAATAAGGGTGTGAATGCAATCTTGCTGCGCGAGGGCTTGGCAGGTGCTATTAAGAACGGAATGAAGTTTGCGGAGACAGGCCCCGAGCTCGAAACAAACGTAGAGGTGCAGAGCCAGTGGAAGGCATTTGAGCACCGCAATCACAAACGACGCAGATGCTATACTTACTCCTTGCAATAGTTTGTGCATCAAGCTATTCGATATTGTTCAAACTGTTCGCTTGCAAAGGGATAGACTCTTTGCAAGCGATTGGTTTTAATTATATTACAGCCACTCTGCTGGGCTTGGTGCTTAATGTGGGGGCGGGCGAGGTGGTACCATTGAGTGGTGCTGCTTGGCTGGCCGCAATGGCTATGGGCGTGATGTTTATGTCGGCCTTTGTGCTTATGGCTCGCTCGACCGAGCGCACGGGTATATCGCTCACTACGATAGCTGCCCGGGTGGCCCTCATTATCCCCGTCGTGTGTGGCTATCTGTTTATCCCCGGGCAGCCCGAGCCTCGCTGGGGAGCTGTGGCAATCATCGTGGGCGCACTGCTATTGCTCTTTTGGCCCTCGGCCGACGAGCGCAAGGGCAATGGGAGCGGGGGCGAGAAGTTCGGTGCCCTGAATGTGCTCTATCCACTTGGGGTATTTGTGCTCTTTGGTGCAAATAACTTTTGTGTAGATTGGACCCGTAGTACCCTGACGTCGGGCCCCGAGCAGACGGCACTGCTGTCGGCCACGATTTTTTTCTTTGCAGCCTTGTGTAGCTGGGTTTACTACTTTGCCACGACCAAAAGCAGACGCTTCGACTGGCGCAGCTTGATGGGAGGCGTGGCTCTGGGTACGGCAAATTTCTTTACTACATATTGTATGATATTGGCCCTGAATAAGTTGTCGGGCAGTCTGTTTTTCCCCGTTTACCACGTCAGCGCAGTGTCTGTGGTGGTGCTGGTGGGCGCATTGGCCTTTGGAGAGCGTATGCGAAAGGTGCAATGGCTGGGCTTGGCGGTAGCTATTGTGGGCATTGTTCTGTTTTTTGTGTAGCGAGTTAGCACTAAAAATTGTATCTTTGTGTTGTCGCACGCCCGCGAGAGAAGAGGTGTGCGCAGGATGCGTATGGCCAAGTGTGCAGATATTGTCGATAGACTGGTGGCCCAAGGGGGGCTTTCGCAGCAGGAGTACATTGCCCTGCTGACTGACTACGACCGCTCGACACTCGACTATGCAGCCGAGAAGGCTCGCGCTGTGAGAGAGCAACACTTTGGCCGAGGGGTATACCTGCGAGGTCTGGTCGAGGTGTCGAACATCTGCTCGTGCGGTTGCTACTATTGCGGGCTTAGGGCCCAGAACAGTAGGGTGGTGCGCTATGCAATGACGGCCGACGAGATTGTGGGGGCTTGCGCACAGGGCTACGAGGCGGGACTGCGCACGTTTGTTCTGCAAGGCGGGCAAGTGGCTGGGCGCGAGGAGTTTGTGGCCGATGTGGTGCGTAAGATTAAGAGCCAAATGCCCAATGTGGCCGTAACCCTATCGCTGGGCGAGCAACCCACCGAGGTCTATGCCCTTTGGCGCAAGGCGGGCGCCGACCGCTACCTGTTGCGCCACGAGAGCGCCAATGCCGAATTGTACCGAGCAATTCACCCCGAGGGTATGAGCTTCGAAAATCGCCACCGCTGCTTGGCCGAACTACGAGGGCTGGGCTACCAGATTGGCGCAGGCTTTATGGTGGGTGTGCCGGGCCAGACGCCCCAGGTGCTGGCCGAGGAGATGAAACTGCTCGAGCAGTTGCGCCCCGAGATGGTGGGTATAGGCCCTTTTATACCCCAGAGCGATACTCCTATGGGTGGCCAACAGAGTGGCAGTGTAGAACTTACGTTACTACTGCTGTCTATGATTAGGCTTGTGTTGCCCGAGGCTCTGCTGCCTGCAACAACGGCTCTGGCTACGGCTGGTCAAGATGGTACGTTGCAGGGTATATTGGCGGGTGCCAATGTGGTGATGCCCAACATTACACCACTCTGCTACCGCGATAAATACGCCATTTACGATGGCAAAAAGAGCAGTGGTAGCGAGAGTGTAGAGGGAGTCGCATTGCTGCAACAAGGGCTCGAAACCATTGGATATGAGGTGGATTGGAGCCGAGGCGACCACCCACAATTTGCCCAAGAATAATAAGAAAAACCACAAAACAAGAGATAAAAGAAAATGAGTAACTATAACCCCCAGTCGCCCAGAGCCGAAGAGTTTATCTCGCACGACGAGATAGTCGCTACTATGGCCTATGCGCAAGAGAATAAGAGCAATAGGGAGCTGATAGAGAGCATTATAACCAAGGCTGCCGAGTGCGGAGGGCTTACCCACCGCGAGGCCGCAGTGCTGCTTGAGTGTAACGAGCCCGACTTGATTGAGCGAATGTTTGCGCTGGCCAAGCAGATTAAGCAGAGGTTCTATGGCAATAGGATTGTGATGTTTGCACCGCTCTACTTGTCGAACTATTGCGTGAATAGCTGCACCTACTGCCCCTACCATATTGCCAATAAGACCATACCGCGCAAAAAGCTCACCCAGCAGGAAATTGAGCAAGAGGTTGTGGCTCTGCAAGATATGGGCCACAAAAGGTTGGCGCTCGAAGCGGGCGAGCACCCTCTCTATAACCCCATTGAGTATATCTTAGAGAGTATCAAGACGATATATTCAATTAAGCACCGCAACGGAGCTATACGCCGAGTGAATGTGAACATTGCAGCCACCTCGGTCGAGAACTACCGCAAGCTGAAAGATGCAGGCATCGGTACCTATATCCTATTTCAGGAAACCTATAACAAGCAGAACTACGAGCAGCTGCACCCACGCGGCCCCAAGAGCGACTACGCCTACCACACCGAGGCTATGGATAGGGCAATGCAGGGTGGTATTGATGACGTGGGTATAGGGGTGCTGTTTGGCCTCGAGACCTACCGCTACGACTTTGTGGGCCTGCTGATGCACGCCGAGCACTTGGAAGCTACCTATGGTGTTGGCCCTCACACTATTAGCGTACCAAGGATTTGCCCTGCCGATGATATTGATGTGGCCGATTTTGAGAATGCTGTGCCCGATGATGTGTTCCTCAAGATGGTGGCCATCATCCGCTTGGCAGTACCCTATACGGGTATGATTGTTTCTACGCGCGAAACCCCTGCGGTACGCCAAAAGGTGCTCGAAGTGGGGGTGTCGCAACTCAGTGGTGGCTCGCATACGGGCGTGGGTGGCTATGTCGAGGGACACGACGAGCAGAACAAGAGCACGGCCCAGTTTGACGTGAGCGACGAGCGCACGCTGGATGAGGTGGTGCGCTGGCTGTTGGAGTTGGGCTATGTCCCCAGTTTTTGCACCGCTTGCTACCGCGAGGGGCGCACGGGCGACAGGTTTATGAAACTGGTCAAGAGCGGACAGATTGCCAACTGCTGCCAGCCCAATGCGCTGATGACCTTGAAGGAGTACCTGATGGACTACGCCTCACCCGAAACGCTGCGCGTGGGCCTGCGCGTTATTGCCGATGAGTTGGAGCGAGTGCCCCACGCAAAGGTGCGCCGAATAGCTGCCGAAAACCTCGAAAAAATTGAACTCGGCGAAAGAGATTTTAGATTTTAAGTATTGGTTTAGGTCTGCGGGCTTAAACGAGTAATTATAAAAATATTGCCACTATGAATAACACTCCTCAATCACTGCGCCTCAATATAGGCTTTTTTGGCCGTTGCAATGCGGGCAAATCATCCATTATCAACCTGCTCAGTGGGCAGAGTCTGTCGATTGTGAGCGAGGTAGCGGGCACCACCACCGACTCGGTCATAAAGAGTATGGAGATTGGGGGCATTGGCCCTGTGGTGCTGATTGATACGGCAGGCTATGACGACACCAGCTCGCTGGGCGATGCTCGCAGAGAGCAGACTCTGCGCGCTGCTCAAAGGAGCGATGTGGCGGTGCTGGTATGTGGCGCTGCCGACGACTACTCGGCCGAGGTGGAGTGGGTAGAGCGCTTTGCCTCAAAGGGGGTACCCGTAGTGGTGGTGCTCAACAAGATAGATGTGCTTATTTCGCCCAAAGCTACGGCCGAGGCCATTGTCGCACGACTGGGCATCGAGCCTATTGCGGTAAGTGCTACGAGTGGAGTAGGGCGCAAGGAGTTGATTGATGCTCTGGTGGCTGCTGCGGCAAAGATTAAGGACCAGGCCCCCACGATTACGGGCTCGTTGGTCGAGGCGGGTGATACGGTGGTGCTGGTTATGCCCCAAGACTCGCAGGCCCCCGCAGGCCGACTGATTATGCCCCAGGTGCAGACCATCCGCGAGTTGCTCGACAAGAGGGCTACGGCTGTGTGCTGTGTGCCCGAAGAGTTGGAGCCTACACTGGGCGGCTTAACAAAGGCTCCCAAGCTGATTATCACCGACTCGCAGGTCTTTGGCTATGTGGCCGAGCGAGTGCCGAGCGGTACGCTGCTCACCTCGTTCTCGGTGCTTATGGCGGGGCATAAGGGCGATATTGACACTTTTGCAGAGGGCGCAAAGGCTATCGACAGCCTTACTGAGCAGTCGCGGGTGCTGATTGCCGAGGCTTGCAGCCACGCCCCCGCAACCGAAGATATAGGCCGAGTGAAACTGCCCGCAATGCTGCGCAAGAGGGTAGGCCAGGGATTGACGATTGATGTGGTGGGGGGTAATGACTTTCCTGCCCAAGTGGGTGATTACGACCTTGTTATCCACTGCGGAGCCTGTATGTTCAACCGTCGCTATGTGCTTAGCCGTATGGCTGCGTGTGAGGCCGCAGGGGTGCCCATCACCAACTATGGCATCGTCATTGCCCACCTGCAAGGTATTCTGCCACGCGTGGTCTGGCCAACGAAAAATAACAAATAATCATACATTTACGACAGTTTTTTGCATTGGCAAGGGAAATAATATATTACCTTTGCCAATAAAACTTTATATTCGCCTATGAAACGATTTGCTCTGTGGGCCCTTGCATTGGTCGGCCTTGTGATGTCGGCTTGTGGACCCGACAATGACCCCGTGGTGATAAAACTCTCCGTGCCCGATGGTGTAGAGGTTAGCGACCTTACACCCACTTCGCTCACCCTCAAATGGAACTCGGTAGAGGCAGCCGAGGGCTACGAGTGGAGGAATAAGTACGATGGTAACTACTTGACCGGCAAGGTCGATGGCTGCTCGGTGGAGTTTGCCGACCTTGTGCCCGAGAGTATCTACACCTTTGCTGTGCGCGCCCTTGCCGGCGAGTCGCACACCGCTTGGTCGGCCGAGGTGGAAGTAACCACCCCTGCGGTCGAAATTCCCGACGAGCCCGAGCCCGAACCAGGAGATGACCCCGAGCCCGAACCCGAACCAGGCGATGATCCCGATCAGCCAGGTAACACCGAGAATGACAACCCTGCAAATAAACCCATTGTAGGCAACGTGCCTCTGGATGCTCTGATTGGCTATGCCGAGGGCACTACCGGTGGCGAGGGTGGCAAGGTGCACCACTTCAACAATGGTGCAGCCTTCCGCGATTGGCTCAAACTGCGCGAGAAGAACAAGAGCACCGAGCCCGCAATTGTTTGGCTCAGTGGTACTTTTACCAAAGCCGATGGCCGAGATACAGGTAGCCCCTGGTTTGACATCAAACGCACATCTAACATCACCATCTACGGTACCGACTCGTTCCGTATGCAGAATGTGGGCTTCTTCCTCAATGAGGCCTCAAACATCATCATTCGCAATGTCTACATCGTTCAGCCCAAGGCCGACAACGGTGCTGACGGCATCTCGATGCAGGAGAGCCAGCGCGTGTGGGTAGACCACTGCACCTTCGAGAGCGTAAACCAAGAGAAAGATTATGAAGATGGCTCGTGCGACGTTACCCACGCAACCCACTCGGTAACCATCTCGTGGTGCCACTATGTCAAGACTCAGAAGAGTACCCTCGTGGGACACTCCAATAGTGCCTCGGCCGACAAGGATATCACTATCACTATGCACCACAACTACTTCGATGGTAGCAACTCGCGCCATCCGAGGGTGAGATTTGGTAAGGCCCACGTTTTCAACAACTTCTACAATGGCGTTACGACCTATGGCGTGGGTAGTGCCTATGGCGCAATGGTGCTGGTCGAGAACAACTCGTTTGATGGCGTAAGGCTGCCGACTGACATCTGTACCTATCCTGCCAAGAAGAGCGGCAGTAGCTGGGTGTCGAACTTGACGGGCAGTGTTGCGGGTTACCTCTACGCTCTGGATAACTACTACACCAACAAGCCTGCCGATGCTTCGGAGCCCTATCCATTTACCAATGTTGAGTACACCAAGTATGGTGGCGAGAAACTGGCCACACCTTATACCTATGATGACTTCCGTCCCTCGTATAGCTACGTTGTAGATGCTGCCGAGCAGGTGGCCGATATTGTGCGTAGCGGTGCAGGTGTGGGCCGCTTGGAGGGCTTTGCTACTGCCCCTGTGGAGGTCGATAATGGTGGTATGAACACCAGTGGCGGTGATGATAATGGCAACACTGGTGGCGACGACACTGGCGACGACGATGGTGGCAATACTGGCGGTGGAGATACCCCCGTGGAGGGCTCGCCTGTGGGTGGTGGCTGGACCGCTACGGCCTACAATGGCGCCTCGATGGCCCAGTCGGTGGCCGATGATGGCGCACTCACCCTGAGCGCAACGGGCAAGTTCGAGAGCTCGGCCCAGAAGTTCTCGTATGTTTGGCGTAAGGCTTCGGGCGACTTTACCGTCACTGTGCAGATTGACAACTACACCTCCGAGAAGGGTGGTAATCAGAGCCTTGCGGGACTGATGATTGCAAACGATATTGCCTCCTCGGGTGCCGAGTTGGTCTATGCCACTTCGGGCGTGCTCACTACGGCCTACGATAGCCACTACCGCCTGACTGCGGGCTCGAAGTCGTCGAAAAAGACGGTGGGTAGCCGCGCTGCCGATAATACCCAGGCTCTGCTGCGCCTCACTCGCAAGGGCAACGACTTTAGGGCCGACTTCTCGACCGATGGCGGTGTAACCTACACCGAGTGCTACTCGGGTAGCTTTGCTACGGCCTTGCCCGATGAGGTCTATGTGGGCTTGGTGGTTAGCAGTGGCGACAATAGCAAGAGCGCCTCGGCCACATTCCGCAACCTGACGCTCAACGACACCGCCCTGCCTTTTACCGATTAGGTCGATTGACTGTGGCGCTATGAAACACCAGAGGCGAGTTGGATTTCGGTCCAACTCGCCTCTGCTTTGTTTGTGTATGACATACCTTTCTTAGAAGCTAATCTTCACGCCCAAGTAGGCGCTGCGGGGTTGCAGGGGGCCGTAGACGTAGCCCGAGTCGCGGTCGGGACCTTGGTCGAAGTCGCTCTGGTAAGAGTTGAAGATATTTTTCAGGCCGCCAAACAGCTCAATCATAGTGTCGCCGTGAATCTGCATCTTGTGTGCCACGCGCAAGTTGGCGTCGAAGAAGCTCTGGGTCTCCTCGGCCACATCTTGCTCGATGAAGCCTGCGTAGTGCTGCACCAGCATTGATCCCGTATAGTTGCCCGTAAGGTCGATATTCCAGCGTGGGGTGGGTTTATACATCAGAGTAAAGTAGCCATAGTGGTCAGGGGTGCGGAACATACGCAGCGAGGGTGCTACGCTCTCATCCTCGCTCCACTGCTCGGGCTCGACATAGTTGCTCTTCTGCCAGGTGAAGCCTGCCTGCACCTCCAAGTCCGAGCTGAACAGGGCGCGCCCCTCGACATTTAAGCCACCCACGCGGGCACCCGAGCCGTTATAGCGCTCCTGCACCGCCACTCCGTCCTTGTCGTGGCCAATCTCGCGCAGGGCAAATACATCGTTCAGGGTGGTATAGAAGCCCTCGACAACAATATTTGTGGGCACCGAGCCAAAGGTGTGGTACAGCTCGGCCGAGGCGCTCCACGAGCCACTACGCTCCTCTTTCAGGTCGTCGGCCAGCACAATACGTGTGCGCTCGCCACCTACGATGGCAATGTGCAAGTCCTCGTCGTAGGCCTGTGGGGCACGGTAGCCACCTGCGTAGCTCAGTCGCAGGCTTAACTCTTCGGTGGGGTTGTAGCGCAGGTTTACGCGGGGCGAGAAGATGGGTTTCTCGACAAGATTGTGCTTGTCCAGACGGCCACCCAGCAGGATGGAGAGGCTGTTGGTCTTCCACTCGTTCTGGAAGTAGCCGCCAATGATGTGGGTAACCTGCTTGGTGTCGATATCGTAACCTATTGAGGTGTCGTGCAGGTCGTTGTAGCTGTACTCGCTACCGATGGTCAGCTCGGCGGGCATAAACCACAACTCCTCGAAGGCGTGGATGTACTGCACACCCGAGCCTGCCGTCAGGTCGTGGGTGCGGCCATAGGCGTCGGGGTCCATACCTGCGCCATAGTAGCTCTTGCGCGCGGTGTTTTGGAACGAGCCGTAGACATTAAGTCGGTTGGCGTAGTCGGCTGAGGCCCAGTCGTAGCTGATGCTACCGCCATCGATGGTGTGGTCGGCCTGCTCGCATACCAACGCTTCGTGCTGTGGGCGGTCAAGCTGGTCGCCACCTCGGCGGTAGTCTTTGATGCGGTGATACTGGGCGGTGATGCGCGAGTAGTTGGTGATGCGGAAGAGCGAGCGCATACCCAGAGCCTCCGAGTCGGTCGTTAAAATCTCGGTAAAGCCGTCGCCATCGTGGTCGTAACCATCGCCTGTGCGAGCTTGGGCAAATACGCTTATGGCACTCTTGCCGCTGTCGCTCACGAGCGAGGCGTTCAGTGTGGTCGAGTTCTCAAATGCACCCGTCAGACCAATCGAGGTGGTCGTGTGGGCCATCTCGGCAATGCTACGCTTGGGCTCTTTGGTTATTACGTTTATGGTACCGCCAATGGCGCTCGAACCGTAGAGGGCCGAGCCACCGCCACGCATAACCTCAATGCGCTCTATCATATTGGCGGGAATTTGCTCCAAGCCGTAAACGCCCGTAAGGGCCGAAAAGAGTGGGTGCGAGTCTACCAATATCTGTGAATACTTGCCGTCAAGACCATTGATGCGCACCTGAGGGAAGCCGCAGTTCTGACAGGTGTTCTCAACCCTCACTCCAGGCTGGTAGACCAGTCCGCCGGCCAACGACTGCGATGCTACGCGGTCAAAGACCTCGCTATCGACCACACTCACCAACGATGGGGCCTCATGTTTTAGCCTCTCGGAGCGGCTGCTCGACACTACAATCTGGTCGAGTGTCAGTGGGGCCTCGCGAAGCTCGAATTTGAGCTCGGCAGTCTCGCCCGCCTTGATCTCTACGCTCTTGGTTTGGCTTTCGTAGCCCATCAGCTCGGCAATCACCTGGTACTTGCCGGGTTTGAGGTTTTTGAACAGATAGTGGCCCGTAGCATCGGTGGTGGTACCAATGTCGGTGCCTACGATAATCACAGTGGCGTAGGGCAGGTGCTCGCGAGTGTTGCGGTCAATGACGTGACCAAACAGGTGGGCATCGGTGGGCCTTGGTTTGGGGGGATGTGTAGGGTTGGCATAGGTGGAGGCGATGTGCAAAATTGCCACCAGTAGCACAACGGTCAATTTTAGGGGTTTCTTCATCGTGTTCTACTATTTTTATTATTAACAATTACTCTTTCTCCAATTTCGGATGCAAAAGTAGTTGTTCGACCAATGGTGTGCAATACCAACTTTTAGTGGTTTTTTTGCACATCTTGCCAGTGGAAAAACAGTAGACTAAACAATGATGATTAGGTTTAGCCCTTGTAGAGCTCGGAGTAGTACTCAATGTTGGCGCTGGTGAGTATGTCCATAGGCATAAAGTTGTCGCGCTGGGCGGGCAGCTTTCCGAAGGCCAAACGCTCGGCCAGAGCATCCACTCCTCGGCGCAGCTGTACCTCGGTGCGCTGAACTATCAGCCACCTTACGGCTCCGCTCCTTAGGGCCTCGCAGTTGCGCTCCAATAGGTCAAAACCCACCACATTCATACCGCTGCCCATTTGGCGCTCGGCAAGGTAGTCGGCTATAAGGTGTACGCGCGAGTTGAATGTGACAATGTGGCGCACCTCGGGGTGGGCGGCAAAGAAGCGGTCCATCAGCTCGAAGTTGTAGTTCCTGTCGTAGGGCCTCAAAAACTCGTTGTAGATATCGAGGGTGGGGTGGTGGTGAGCTACGTAGTCCAAAAATCCCTGACGACGATTGAGGGTGGGGTTATCTACCTCGGTGGCGCCACGCTCGATGCGGAAGTTTACGATACTCTCGGGGGCGCTATCGCCCAACAGTAGCGATGCGGCCAAGTAGCCACTCTCGAACATAGGCAGCCCATAGTAGGCCATATATTCGGCCTCGGCCACCTTCGAGTCTATGAAGACGAGCGGTATCTTATGCTCGGCCAAGTAGTGGCTCAGCTCGATTGTGTCGCTGTGGTAAATTGGGGCCATAATGACTCCCTGTGGAGGGTTGGCTTTGAGCCGCTCGACAGCCCCCAAGAACTCCTCGCGCGAGAACTGGTCGTAGTCGATGGTTTCTATGCTGACGTTGTAGTGTGCAGCATCGCTCTCGGCTCGGCCTATGGCTCCGTGCACCAGTCCCCAGTAGTCGCCCGCGGTGTATTTGGGCAGCAGACAACATATGCGGTAGTGCTTTTTGTTGGCCAACAGCGAGGCGGTGGTGTTGAGTCGGTAGCCAAGTTGCTCCATTGCATCGAGCACCTTCTGACGGCTCGCAGGCGACACCCCCGAGCGGTTGTGCATCACTCGGTCTACGGTGCCTATCGACACCCCTGCGTGGGTGGCTATGTCGTGAACTGTTACCCTTGTTTTCATAGCGCGTGGTGGTATTGCTTGTCTGCCACAAAGGTAACGATAAAAAATAATTTTCCGTGTACGTACACACAATTAAAAATAATTATTATATTTGTAATCGGTAAGGAGTGCTTCTCCGACTTGCTATGGACAACTAATGATTAAAACACAATAACTTATGAAGATTGTAACTTTTGGTGAGATTATGCTGCGCCTCTCACCCGCAGGGCTGAATAACCGTTTTGTACAGGCCGACCGCTTTGATGTAGTCTATGGCGGTGGCGAGGCAAATGTGGCTGTAAGTTGTGCCAACTATGGCCACGAGGCCTACTTTGTGTCTAAACTGCCCACCCACGAGATTGGCCAGTCGGCCCTGAATGCCCTGCGCCGCTATGGCGTCAAGACCGACTATATTGCTCGTGGTGGCAAACGACTGGGTATCTACTACTTGGAGAGTGGCTCGGCTATGCGCCCCAGTAAGGTTATCTACGACCGTGCAGGCTCGTCGATTGCCGAGGCTACGGCTGCCGACTTTGACTTTGATGCAATTATGGAGGGTGCCGATTGGTTCCACTGGTCGGGCATTACCCCCGCAATCTCCGACGAGGCTGCCGAGCTGACCAAACTGGCTTGCCAGGCCGCAAAACGTCACGGAGCTACTGTATCGGTAGACCTTAACTTCCGCAAAAAGCTGTGGACCAAAGAGAAGGCCCAGTCGATTATGCGCCCCCTGATGGAGTATGTAGACGTTTGCATTGGCAACGAGGAGGACGCCGAGTTGTGCTTGGGCTTCAAGCCCGATGCCGATGTCAATGCGGGCAAGACTGATGCCGAGGGATATAAGACCATCTTTGAGCAGATGCGCAAAGAGTTTGGGTTTAAGTATGTTATCTCTACTCTGCGCGAGTCGCTTTCGGCCAGCCACAATGGTTGGAAGGCTATGATTTACAATGGCGAGGAGTTCTATGTATCTAAGAGGTACGACATTCTGCCCATCGTTGATAGGGTAGGTGGTGGCGACTCGTTCAGTGGCGGTGTTATCCACGGTCTGCTGACCAAGCCCACCCAGGCCGAGGCATTGGAGTTTGCAGTGGCAGCGTCGGCTCTGAAACATACTATCAATGGCGACTTCAACCTTGTATCGGCCGATGAGGTAGAGGCTCTGGCTGGTGGCGATGGCAGTGGCCGAGTACAGCGCTAATGAATTAAAACGGACAAATTAAAAATAGAAAATAGTATATGGCAAAGTTCAATAAGATGGCCGTAATGGCCGCAATGGAGCAGACCGCAATGGTGCCTGTCTTCTATGATGCCGACGTGGAGGTGTCGAAAAATGTCCTCAAAGCGTGCTACGAGGGTGGTGTGAGGGTGTTTGAGTTTACCAATAGGGGCGACTTCGCAGCCGAGGTGTTTGCCGAGCTGATGAAGTTCTCGCTTAGGGAGTGCCCCGAGATGATTTTGGGCGTAGGCTCGATTGTCGATGCCCCCACCGCAGCGCTCTATATCCAGTATGGTGCCAACTTTATCGTGGGCCCCTGTATGAATGCCGAGGTGGCAAGGCTGTGTAACCGCCACCTTATCCCCTATGTACCCGGCTGTGGTACGGTCAGTGAGATTAGCGCAGCGCAGGAGTTTGGTTGCGATGTTACCAAAATCTTCCCCGCAGGTTGCGTGGGCGGTCCCGACTTTGTCAAGAATATCAAGGCTCCGCTGCCTTGGGCCAACATTATGGCTACGGGTGCAGTTGAGCCTACCGAGGAGAACTTGTCGAAGTGGTTTGCTTCGGGCGTGTTCTGCGTGGGTATGGGCTCGAAACTCTTCCCCAAGGCCGAGTTGAAAGCCGCCAACTGGCAAGCCGTTACCGACAAGTGCCACGAGGCGCTGGCCATCGTTGCCAAATGCCGCAAATAGTGTAAACAAAGACAAATATTAAATGCAAACATAGCTATGAAAACAAACTACGAAATCAGATATGCAGCCCACCCCGAGGATGCAAAACACTATGACACCAGCCGTCTGCGCAGGGACTTTTTGATTGAGAAACTCTTTGCGGCCAACGAGGTCAATATGGTCTACTCGATGTATGACCGTATGGTTGTGGGCGGTGCAATGCCGGTGGGCGAGAGCCTGCTGTTGGAAGCTATCGACCCTCTGAAAGCACCCCACTTTTTGACCCGTCGCGAGCTGGGCATCTACAATGTCGGTAAGGGCAAAGGTATTGTGCGCGTGGGTAACGACGTCTTTGAGTTGGAGTACAAAGAGGCTCTCTACTTGGGTAGTGGCGATAGGGCTGTGTACTTCGAGAGCGCCGATGCGGCCGAGCCCGCCAAGTTCTACTTCAACTCGCTCACCGCTCACCGCAACTATCCCGACAAAAAGGTTACCAAAGAGAACGCTATTGTGGCTCATATGGGCTCGCTCGAAGGCTCCAACGACCGCAATATCAACAAGATGATTGTTAATCAGGTACTGTCCACCTGCCAGTTGCAGATGGGTATGACCGAGTTGGCCCCCGGTAGTGTTTGGAACACTATGCCTGCACACACCCACTCGCGTCGTATGGAGGCATACTTCTACTTCGACATCCCCGAGGACCACGCCGTTTGCCACTTTATGGGCGAGGTAGACGAGACTCGCCATATTTGGATGAAGGGCGACCAGGCTGTTTTGTCGCCCGAGTGGAGTATTCACTCGGCAGCCGCTACCCACAACTATACCTTCATCTGGGGTATGGGTGGCGAAAACCTCGACTACGGCGACCAAGACTTCTCGCTTATTACCGACCTTAAATAGAGAGTGTGAGTTATGAAGGCTAATTTTTCGCTCGAAGGTAAGGTTGCGCTCGTTACGGGTGCGGCCTACGGTATTGGCTTTGCTATTGCCGAGGCTCTGGCATCGGCAGGAGCCAAGATTGCGTTCAACTGCCGCTCGCAACACCACCTCGACCAGGCGCTGGCCGACTATAAGGCCAAGGGTATCGAGGCTAAGGGCTACATCTGCGACGTTACAGATGAGCAAGGTGTGGCTACTATGGTGGCCGATATCGAGAAAGAGTTGGGTGTGATTGATATATTGGTCAACAATGCAGGTATCATCAAACGTATACCTATGCACGAGATGAGTGTCGAGGAGTTCCGCCAAGTGGTTGATATTGACCTTACTGCCGCATTTATTATGGCCAAGGCGGTCATCCCCGCAATGATAGCCAAGGGCGGTGGCAAGATTATAAATATCTGCTCGATGATGTCGGAGCTGGGGCGCGAAACGGTGTCGGCCTACGCTGCGGCCAAGGGTGGACTGAAGATGCTCACACGCAATATAGCCAGCGAGTATGGCGAGTACAACATCCAGTGTAACGGCATAGGCCCCGGCTATATCGCTACCCCCCAGACCGCTCCGCTCAGGGAACTTCAGCCCGACGGCGAGCGTCACCCATTCGACAAGTTTATCATCGCTAAGACCCCCGCAGCTCGCTGGGGTGCGCCTGAGGATTTGATGGGCCCTGCCATATTCTTGGCTTCGGAGGCCTCGAACTTTGTCAATGGCCAAGTGCTGTATGTCGATGGCGGTATATTGGCCTACATTGGCAAACAACCCAAGTAGAATTGAGGCAAATGCGAGTAAGCGAGAGCAGAGATTGCTTGCAAGCTATGCCGAGCGTGAGCATTTTAGAGCAAGCGTTAGCTTGGTCAATTGAGAATTGAGAATTGAGAATTGAGAATGCCTTTGAATAGTATGAAGAGAATTATAGCAATGGTGGCGGCTGTCGCTCTGGTAGGGTGCAGCTTGCAGCCCAAAGACGAGATAATCGTCGAGAACAAGAGCAATGTGGCTCGCACTGGCGAGATGGTAGAGGTTGATGCCTCGCAGTTTGAAGTTGCCGAGGGCGAGAGTCTGGTAGTACGCAATGCTCAGGGCGATGAGGTACCCTCGCAGGTTACTTATGATGGTAAACTGATTTTCCAAGTAGATGTAGAGGCAGGTGGTGTGGCTAACTTTACCGTAGAGAGTGGTAAAGCGGCTGACTACCAGACCTATGCTTGTGGCCGAGTTTATCCCGAGAGGGTAGACGATGTGGCTTGGGAGAGCGACCTGATTGCCTTCCGCGCCTATGGCCCAGCACTGCAACAGAGTGGCGAGAGGGCCTTTGGCTACGACGTGTGGGTTAAGAACAACACTTCGCTGCCCGTGGTTGAGGAGCGCTACAACAAGGAGCTCAACCCCGAGACCAAGGCCAAAATTGCCGAACTGCGAAAGACCAATCCTGCCGAGGCCGACGCACTGGCAGCATCGGTGTCGTATCACAACGACCACGGCAACGGCTTCGATGCCTATAAGGTGGGCCCAACCCTGGGTGGCGGTGCTACGGCCGTGTTGGAGGGTGGCAAAATCGTCTATCCCTACTGCTGGGCCGAGTGCCAGGTGGTCGATAACGGTCCCCTGCGCTGGACTGCAAAACTGACCTACAACCCCACCAAACTGAAAGGTGGCAAAGAGGTCGTTGAGAGCCGCACTATCTCTATCGATAAGGGCTCGTTCTTGAATAAGACCACCGTTTGCTACAAAGGTGCCGACGTGGATATTATGGCAGGTATCGTGCTGCACGAAGAGCAGCCTCGCACCCACTTCGATGGCGAGAACTACTATATCACCTATGCCGAGCCCGTTGAGGCCCCCGATGGTGGCGAACTGTATCAGGCAATGTACTTCCCCGAGGGGTGGAGTGATGCCGAGAACCGCCTGTGGAGCCGCAAGGACGAGAAACCCGCAGGTGCTTATGGCCACGCTGCCGCTTACAAGTCGCTGGCCGATGGCGAGCCTATGACCTACTGGTGGGGTGCGCTGTGGAACAAGTCTACCGAGGTAGAGGTGGCAACCAAAGAGGCCTTCGACAAACTGATGGCCGAGGTGGTGGCTGCCAAGGCTCAACCACTGGTTGTTACCACTGTTGTTTATGGTGAACCAGAGGTTGAATAACTGTTACGCAACAAGCTAATAACCAAATAAAAACAAAACACTACAAAAACAATGAATAATTCTACTAACGGACGCAAGACCAACTATCGTTGGGTCATTTGCGCAATGTTGTTCTTTGCAACAACAGTAAACTACCTCGACCGTCAGGTGCTTTCGCTCACCTTCGAGGACTTTATTCGCCCCGAGTTCCACTGGACCGACTCGGACTATGGTAACATTACCGGTATCTTCTCGCTCTTCTATGCTATTGCAATGCTCTTTGCTGGTCGCTTTGTAGACTGGATGGATACCAAGAAGGGTTATATGTGGAGCATTGGCATCTGGTCGTTTGGTGCCTGTATCCACGCAGTGTGCGGTATCCTAACCCAGAGTATGGTGGGCGTAGAGGGTGCTGCTGCTTTGGCTGCTGTGCAGGATGCCGAATTGGTGGCCCGCATTGCGCTTATTAGCTCTACCTTCTTTATTATTGCTCGCTGTATCTTGGCACTTGGCGAGGCCGGCAACTTCCCCGCAGCCATCAAGGCTACTGCCGAGTACTTCCCCAAACGTGACAGGGCTTTTGCAACCAGTATCTTCAATGCCGGCTCGACCATTGGCGCTCTGATTGCCCCTTTCTGTATTCCCCCTCTGGCCGCTAAATGGGGCTGGGAGGCTGCCTTTATCATCATTGGTGGTCTGGGCTTTATCTGGATGGGCTTCTGGCAGTTTATCTACAAGAAACCCGAGGCCAACCCCGCAGTGAATAAGGCCGAGTTGGAGTATATCCTCTCGGATGATGCAGTGGCCGAGGAGAAACCCGTCGTGGAGGAGAAACCTGCCGAGGAGGAGAAGAAAGTGTCGCTCTGGCAGTCGTTTAAGTATCGCCAGACTTGGGCCTTCATCGTGGGCAAGTTTATGACCGACGGTGTGTGGTGGTTCTTCCTGTTCTGGATGCCTTCGTATCTAAAAACTACCTATGGCCTGGCTTCGACCGACATCAAATTCCAGTTGGCTCTGGGTGTGCTGTACCTGATTGTTATGGTGTCGATTTTGGGTGGCTACCTGCCTACTCTGTTTGTCGATAAGAAGAAGATGGAGCCCTACTCGGGCCGTATGTTGGCAATGCTTATTTTTGCATTCTTCCCCTTGGTAGCTCTGGCAGCACAGC
Organism: Rikenellaceae bacterium; assembly: GCA_015059945.1. Taxonomy (GTDB): domain Bacteria; phylum Bacteroidota; class Bacteroidia; order Bacteroidales; family Rikenellaceae; genus Tidjanibacter. The sequence goes on along the minus strand of SUZJ01000007.1, from coordinate 34,085 downwards.
CTTTGGCCCACGTGTCGATGTGGTGGCCCGTAGTGCTGATTGGTATTGCAGGTGCTGCTCACCAGGCTTGGAGCGCCAACCTGTTCTCGACCATTGGCGATATGTTCCCCAAGAGGATGATTGCAACCATCACCGGTATTGGTGGTATGGCTGGTGGTATCGGCTCGTTCCTGATTCAGAAGAGTGCAGGTGCGCTATTTGATTATAGCGACAAGGTGGGCCTCACTCTGCTGGGCTTCGAGGGCAAAGAGGCAGGCTATATGATTATGTTCTCGTTCTGCGCCGTAGCCTATCTGATTGGCTGGATTGTGATGAAGGTGCTCGTTCCCCGCTATAAAGCTGTGGAGTTGTAGTATGCCGCAAAAATGTTTGACCGAGCAGGGTGGGGTGCCGAGCGCAACCCGCCCTGCTCTGCTTTGCAGAGGGGGTGTAGAGTAAAAATAGTGGAAAATGTGGCTGTAAAATGTGCCAAAGTGGTTGCAAACCGATTGTAAATTGTTACTTTTGTGGCGTAGAAGGTGATGTGGGCCGAGTTTTTATTTTGTGTGGGCCAACGTCACTGATAGATGAAGCTGAAAACCAAACTTACTTAATACCCCTCTGCAAAGAGCAACACTATGACTAAACGTACACTTCTCGTTGCTATGTTTGCGCTGATGGCAACCATAGGCGCAAATGCACAAATTGTCAACACCCTTATTCTCGAAACCCGCGTAGATGAGCAGTATGCAGCTGTGGATGGCCAGACAAATGGCGCTGCGTCGGGCTTTATGGGCAAGTTTTTGAACTTCAAAATGGCGGGCAACCTAAGCGACGAGTTGAGCTACTCGTGGCGTCAACGCATCAATAAGCCCCAGGCCGACGGCTCGATGTTCAACGCTACCGACTGGATTTACCTCACTTACCACAAGGACAACTGGAATTTGTCGGCAGGTAAACAGGTGGTTGCAATTGGTGGCTACGAGTACGACCGCGCACCCATTGATATATACTTCGCATCGGAGTACTGGCAACACATCGCTTGCTACCAGTTTGGTATGAGCGCAGGCTACGCCTTTGGCGAGGATGGGGCCGATAATCTCACCTTCCAGATTTGCCAGAGCCCCCTGGGCAATAGGGCCGACAACCTGATGGCCTACAACCTTATGTGGTGCGGCAGTCACGGCAGTTGGAAGACCATCTACTCGCTCAACCTGTTGGAGAGTGCCCCTGGCGAGTTGGTCAACTACATCGCGCTGGGCAACCGCTTTGGCTTGGAAGATGTGGTGGTAGAGCTGGACTTTATGAACCGCTCGATGGTAGACGATATGACACTGCTCAAGAACTTCTCGGTGGTGGCCGATGTTAATTGGAGTGTGTACGAAAAGATGAATGTCTTTGGTAAGGTTAGCTACGACCAGAACGATACCAACCTTGTGACCGACAGCTGTGTGTTGCCTGGTAGCAAACTCACCCGCCTGGGTGGTGGCTTTGAGTACTTCCCTATGGGTGCCAATCGCAACCTCCGCATCCACGTTGCTGCCGACTATATTACGGGTGAGAGCCTGGTGAGTGCACTTAAGCCCAATAGTATGATGTTTAGCATTGGCCTTACTTGGAGGCTCAACCTGCTCAAATAGGAGAGAGTGCTAATCCCCAATGGATTGAGAAATCAAAAAGACAACAAATAACACGAAGAAACAACACTTTTTAGTAATGAAAAAGCTCTTCAAAAAACTCTTCGGCTGGATTCCCAGCGGAATCTGGTGCTTGGCTATTGTGATCTTGCTGTTTGGCTACCTCGGTAGCCGAATGGGTACGGCCAATATGCTCAATACCATTATGAACACAGCCCACGACCTGCTGCTCAACACAGTGTTCTACCTGATGGCCATTTGTGTTATTACGGGTGCTCTGGGTCGTATCTTGGTCGACTTTGGTGTGGTTAAGCTGCTCGAAAAGCTGCTCCGACCACTGATGAAACCCATTTTCAATCTGCCAGGTGTAGCCTCGTTGGGTGCAGTGATGACCTTCCTGTCCGACAACCCAGCAATCATCTCGCTGGCACAAGATGCCCGCTTTGCATCGTACTTCAGGAAGTACCAATATATCTCGCTGACCAACTTTGGTACCGCCTTTGGTATGGGCTTGCTGGTTATAGTGTTTATGGTGGGCCAGGGCTTCTATTGGGAGCCTTTTGTGGGCTTGTTTGGTGCTATATGCGGTTGCGTGGTATCTACCCGACTGATGCAGCGCTCGGTCATTAAGTACTATCCCGAGTACCGCGACCAGGTGGCATCTGTTTCGGCCGACGAATTCCCAGATGAGGAGGTAAATAAAGATAAAAAACCTATGTTCCAGCGCATTCTCGATGCTTTGCTCGATGGTGGCCGCACTGGTGTAGACGTAGGTTTGGCAATCATCCCTGGTGTGCTGATTATCTCTACATTGGTTATGATGCTCACCTTTGGCCCCTCGGCTACGGGTGCATATACGGGCTCGGCTTATGAGGGTACCGAGTTGCTGCCCACCCTGGCCGGCAAGTGCAACTTCATCTTCGAGTGGCTGTTTGGCTTCCAGGATCCCCACTTGGTGGCATTCCCCATCACCGCTCTGGGTGCTGTGGGTGCAGCTCTGAGTCTTGTTCCCAACTTCCTCGAAGCAGGTTGGATTGATGGCAACGCCATTGCAGTGTTCACCGCTATCGGTATGTGTTGGAGTGGCTACCTGAGCACCCATACCGCAATGTTGGACACTCTGGGCTACCGCGACCTGACTCCCAAGGCTATCGGTGCTCACACCATTGGTGGTCTGGTGGCTGCATTTGTTGCCCACTGGCTGTTTGTACTTATCTCGATACTCTAAATCAATAAACAATAGACCACTATGAAATACGCATATATCTCGACCGAGAAAGGCGATATGAAGGCCGAACTCTACGAGAACGAAACCCCCATTACTGTTGCCAACTTTGTAAAGCTGGCCCAGAGCCGCTTCTACGATGGCCTGACCTTCCACCGCGTTATTCCCGACTTTGTTATCCAGGGTGGTTGCCCCATTGGTAACGGTGCTGGTGGCCCAGGCTATACCATCAAGTGCGAGACCTCGGCTCCACGCCAGTACCACGATAGGGGTGTGATGTCGATGGCCCATAGGGGTAAAGATACGGGTGGCTCGCAGTTCTTTATCTGCCACAATAGGATGAATACCCAACACCTCGACGGTGTTCACACCTGCTTTGGTAGGGTTGTTGAGGGGTTGGATGTGATTGACGACATTCGCCCTGGCGACCTGATTTTGTCGGTTACCATTGCCGATGAGTAGGCCTTTGGGGTGCTGTCGGATGACATTTGGGGTGAGGCGCTGGTCGTTTCACCCCTTGTTTTTGTCGTTTCACCCCTTTGGGAGTGCGTTTTGCGGTCGATTGGTGCTACTTTTGTAACCGATTTATAGGGCCTCGACAGAGTGGGGCCACCGTAGAAGAGAAAGATGTTTAACTTATAAATAATAAGGTATTATGAAAAAGAGTGCAAAATGGATGCTTGGCCTCGTGGCCGCATTTGCAATGGTCGCTTGCTCGGCCCAGAATGATTGCAAGTTTAACGTGAAGGAGTATGCCGAGGGTAAGACCGAGCGCCTCGACGAAGTTGTAGAGCTGACTGATGCACAGGAGAAAGAGGTTTATGCCCTCTACCTCGAACAGGGCAAACAGATTCAGAAAGCTATCAAGCAGATGAAGAAAGAGGGCTTTGACCACAAACGCCCCGAGGATGCCAAGAAGGCCGACTGCCCCAAAGGTAAACCCGAGTGCGACAAGGCAAACTGCGACAAAAAAGCCGACTGCCCCAAAGGTGCTTGCGACAAGAAAGCTGAGTGCAAAAAGGCAGAATGCCCCAAAGGTGCTTGTGATAAAGCAAACTGCGAGAAAAAGGCCGCTTGCGATAAGAAGGTAGATTGCAAAAAAGCTGATTGCCCCAAGAAAGCTGAGTGCAAAAAAACCGCTTGCGAGAAAAAAGCTGACTGCAAAAAAGCAGAGTGTGGCAAAGCTAACTGCGAGAAAAAGGCTGCTTGCGACAAGGCAAACTGCGACAAAAAGGCTGCTTGCGACAAGGCAAACTGCGACAAAAAGGCTGAGTGCAAAAAAGCCAACTGCGACAAGAAAGCCGCTTGTGATAAAGCAAATTGCGATAAGAAAGCAAATTGCGAGAAAAAATCGGATTGCAAGAAGGCCGCTTGCGACAAGAAGGCAGAGTGCGATAAGTGCCCCAAAGGTCACAAACCCCAGGTAGAGAAACCTGCTCACCCCCGTCACCCCCGTCATATGGTTAATCCCGCAGAGCGCAAAGCATTCTTCGAGAAACTGAGCGCCATTCTCACCCCCGAGCAGCAGCAGATTCTCAAAACCAAAATGATGGAGCGCAAAGAGCGCCGTGGTGTGCCCCAGCAGGCTCCACAGTGCCGCCCCACACAGAACACCGACAATAAATAGTTTTTTAGCCCACTCTCATTCCAAACAGAGCGAACACTACAAACTGAAAAGGAGTAGAAATGAGGAGATACTTTTTGACATTATGCCTGCTCGTGGCAACTACACTCGTGGCCTTTGGTCAGACCAGTGGCAAGGGAGGTAGCATTGTAGGCACACTGAAAGATGCAGCTACGGGCGAAGGCATAAATGGTGCCGTTGTTGAGCTTATCGACAAGGCAACCGAGAAGAGAAGTTACTATACTACGGGCTATCAGGGTGCTATTGAGATTAAAAACGTGGTCCCTGCAACCTACACGGTCAAGATTAACTACTTGGGCTACAAAGAGCACGAGACCGAGATAAAAGTTACCGAGGGCAAACAGGTTAGGCTTGGCGTTATCAAGTACCTGCCCGATGCAAAGGTTATCGAGAATATCGACGTCAAGGGCTATATGGCCACCTCACAGAAGGGCGACACCGTTAGCTACAATGCCTCGGCCTTCAAGACCGCCAAGGATGCTTCGGCCGAGGGCCTGTTGGCTAAGATGCCAGGTATTACGGTCAATAACGACGGCTCGGTAGATGCTCAGGGCGAAACCGTACAGAAAATCTTTGTCGATGGCAAGGAGTTCTTTGGCGAGGATGTTTCGACCACCATCAAGACCATCCCTGCCGAGATGATTGCCAAAGTAGAGGTATACGACAAGTTGAGCGACAAGGCCGAGTTTACGGGCCTCGACGATGGCGAGGGCTACAAGGCTATCAACATTGTTACCTCGCTCGGCAAGCGCAAAGGCCAGTTCGGTAAGGTATATGCAAGCTATGGTATTCCCGACAAATACTCGGTGGGTGGCAACATCAATATGTTCAATGGCGACCAGAAGATTTCGGTAATCGCTATGGCCAACAATATCAACCAGCTCAACTTCTCGTTCGAGGACATCGTTGGCGCAACCTCGTCGGGTGCTATTGCCCAGTCGGGCGGTGGCGGCGGTATGAGAGGTATGGGTATGGCCCGTAACTTTATGGTTAGGCCTATGGGCGGTATCTCGACCGTTCAGTCGGTGGGCGTAAACTACGCCAACCAGTGGAACAAGTTGGAGTTGCAGAGCAGCTACTTCTTCAACCATTCGGGCACCGTGAACGAGCACACCAGCGACCGTACAACCTACGCAAGTGATGACTATACCGAGCAGTCGGCCTATCGCACCGATAGCGAGAGTGGCAACTGGAACCACCGCTTGAACCTGCGTGCCGACTACAAGTTTAGCAAAACTCAGTCGCTGATGCTGCGTGCAGGTGTTAGCTTGCAGGACTACGAGAATGAGCTTATAAGCCACCAGACCACCGCAAATGGTCTTACGGGTGAGGTTATTAAGCAGTTGCAGCAGACCGGCACAGACGATCGCTTTGGTACCTATGGCAACATCTTTGCCCTCTACCGCTCGCGCTTGGGCAAGCCAGGTAGGACTATTACCGTCAATGGCCGCTTCAACTGGAACGACACTCGCTCGCAGAACGACCCATACTACCTCTTTACAGTACCCAGCGACTCGACCTATGTGCGTCATATCGAAAATCGCTCGGGCAGCCGCACCATTCGTGGCGAGGTAACCTACACCGAGCCCATCAACGAGCAGCAGCAGATTGACCTCGAATATGAGTTCTCGCACCAGATGAGCGACCAGAACAAGCTGACCGATGTGTGGATAAACGATGTCTTGGACGAGGCGCAGGGCTTGCTGTTGAGCAATGTTTCGGAGAGTGGCTACATCAAACACAAGGTTGGCCCAGGCTACAACCTCTCGACCGAGAAGGTAAAGTTCTCCGTAAGGCTCAACTATCAGTATTCGACACTCTCGTCGAAGCAGATACTGCCTCAGGGTGCCGAGCCAAGCTACAACTTCAGCAACCTGACCTACAACGGCAACGCTACGATTAACTTTAACAAGCAGCACTCGATGAGGGTTAGGTTCCGCTCGAACACCTCCAACCCCTCGATTCGCCAGTTGCAGGATGCAATAGATGTGAGCGGTAGCAGCTTTACGGCAGGTAACCCCGACTTGAAGCCCAGCTATACCCACAATCTGAATCTGAACTACAACTATGCCGACATTCAGAATGGTCGTACCTTTATGGTCTACCTGGGTGGAACGGTCAATAGCCGCTCGATTATCTCGTCGATGCAGATGAATAGGCCCGACTTTGTAGTCCCCGGCTTAGATGAGCCTCTGGGTGTGGGTAATACTTACAGCCAGTATATCAACCATACGGGCAACAACAACTGGAACCTCTACACTGGCTTCCACTTCGGCTTCCCGCTGACAGCGTTGAAGAGCAACTTCAACCTGCATGTCAACGCAGGTCTGTCGCAGTCGCCCAGTATGATTAACGACTACCTGAACGTGATGAATGGCCAGTACTACTCGGGAGGCTTGCAGGTGAGCAGCAACATTAGCGAAAACCTCGACTTCTCGGTTAGCTACAACCTGTCGTACAACATCAACGACAATAGGTCGGAGCTGACCAACCAGTACAACAAGTACTTTAGCCAAAACGCCCGAGGCGAGCTCAAGTGGGTGGCTTGGAGAGGCTTTACCCTCACGGCAAATGCCACCTATAACCAGTATCGCGGTCTGACCGACGACTACAATCAGGAGTTCTTGCTCTGCAACGCCTATGTTGGTAAGAAGATTTTCAAAGACCAGAGGGGCGAGTTGAGCATAGGTGTAAACGATATTTTTGACCAGAATCGCGACTTCCACCGCTCGGTAGGTCCAAACTATGTGCAGATCACCAACAACTTGGCCATTGGCCGCTATGTGGCTGTGCAGTTTGTCTACAATATCCGTATGTTCGGCAAGGGCTCGTCGGCCAAAGATTTCGACAACCTGATGGGTGGCCCCGGTGGTGGTAGACCAATGGGCCCAGGTGGCGGGCACAGAAGATAATATTAGGTTAGTTAGAAAAAATATAGACTAAATCTTCCTGTTCGAGGTTGATATCTTGGGCAGGGAGTAGGGCAGAGAGATTTTTGTGGTTGCTCTCTGCCCTTTTTTTTGTGTAAAAAAGGGCAGAGAGCAAAAGCCTTTAAATAGAATTGAAAGTTGAAAATGGAAAATGGAATTTTTCCCCCTCTAAGTTAGAGGGGGTGGCCGAAGGTCGGGGGCGTGTGTTTCTATTTATGAGAGGTCGATGGCGGGCAAAATAGTGATAGTTGGGTATGGATTTTTGCGGAATGAAAATTTTTACTAAATTTGCGGGCCGAAAAGGTGTGCCCGAATGGTGGAATAGGTAGACACGCCGGACTTAAAATCCTGTGGACCGAAAGGTCCGTACCGGTTCGACCCCGGTTTCGGGTACAAGAAAAGGAGATGTTTTTTAAGCATCTCCTTTTCTTGTACCTTTCCCTATTTCAATTCCTTTCTATTGCAGCCACGCCTTGAACTCGGAGGTGCGGGCCTTGCTGACTATGATGCGCTCGGGGGTGTCGATAGTGAGGTTTACCGCCAAGCGGCTGCCAAACCACACCGACATATCCTTTATGGCCCTGCGAGCTACGATAAATTGCCTATTGGCGCGGAAAAACTGGTCGGCAGACAGCGCCCCATAGTGTCCCTCCAAGGTGCCGTCGATAGGGTAACACTTGCCGTCGAGCGTGGTAACCGAAACCTGTTCGTTGCTCGTATAGAAATAGGCCACCTCGTCGGTCGCAATGGGTATAATCTTGTCCCTCACCTGCACCAGTAGGGTGGTGCTGCTCTTGGCGCTTGCAGTGGCCTTCTCGACCATCTCGCGGGTGCGGTTGGTGTAGTCGCTCACAGCGCTCTGCGTCAGGGCCATAAGTTTACCCACGGCTCGCTCCAAGTCGCTCTGCTTGATGGGTTTGAGCAGGTAGTCGATGCTGTTTACCCTGAATGCTTCGAGGGCATACTGGTCGTAGGCCGTAGTGAATATGATGGGGCACTCAATCCTTGTGCTGTCGAAGATGCGGAACGAGTTGCCGTCGGCCAAGTGTATGTCCATAAAGACCAAGTCGGGGGTGGGGTAGGTCGAAAACCACTCCACCGCCTCGGCCACACTCTCGATGGTGCCAATGACGTCAATCTGGGGGTAGGCGCTGGCGAGTAACATCTTTAGGTTGCGTGCAGCAGCGGTCTCATCTTCTATGATTAGTGCCTTCATTCTCTCTCTTTCTCTCGTTTGGGTTGTGGGTGGTAGTCGGTGGCCTATTTGGGCTGTCGGATGGGCAGTTTTACAACAAAGTTGCCCTCGGTCTGCTCGACCACAATCTTGCTGCCGCAGATAAGCTCATAGCGGTTGGCCAGGTTGGCCAGGCCAATGCCGGTGCCCTTTTCGGGCTCAATCTTGGGCCTTATGGGGTTGCTCACAACAATATGGCCCTCGCTGGCGCTGATGGTTATGTCCATCGGTTGGGCAGTGGTGATGGTGTTGTGCTTAACGGCGTTCTCGATGAGTGGCTGGATTGAAAGGGCGGGGAGGGTGTAGGCGTAGTAGGCCTCGGGCACCTCGATATTGATGTGCAACTTGCCCGCATAGCGCACCTCCAACAAGTAGCGGTAGGCATCGACAAACTGCAACTCGTCGGTTACGGTGGTCAGCTCGTTGTTGCCGTCGCTGATGATGTATCGATAGGTTTGGCTCATACGGTCTATGTAGGTTTGCGCCGCCTGAGTGTCGCCTTCGCGCACGAGCATTGCGAGCGAGTTGAGCGAGTTGAACAGGAAGTGGGGGTTTACTTGGTTTACAAGTGTGTTGTACTGCCAAGTGAGGCTCTCATTTTTGAGTCTTTCGTTCTCGACCTCCATCTCTTGCTTTTTGTAGAGCAGCTCGTAAATCTTGCCGTAGAGTATGGCTACCAAGAATGTTGCAGCCAGTTTGAGTATCGACATCGGGTTGAAGAATAGGTGTCCCGAGTTGAGTGTCGTAACGATATATCCGCGCCAAGTGAGCTGTGGAGCAATCAGGAAGAACACCACCAATAGTGCCACGCACAGCAGTAGGCGCAGAAAGTAACTGTTGTAGCGGTGACGTCTGGTGTCGGTCATTACCGACAGCATAACCAGCGCAACCGCAAAGATATAGACCAACTCTATGCCCATAAATCTTGCCCACATCTGTTGTGTCATCTGCTCGTTTGAGCGGTGGCGGCTCATCTTGGTCATACTCTCCTCGCGGATAATTATGGCCCCTTTGAGCGAGTCGGCATCTATTACCTCTGTGGGCTCGTCGTCGGGGCGCAGCGAAACGTCGCCCTGACCTACGGGGGTGGGAGAGGGTGGTGGCGTAGGCGTGGCAACCTGCTCGGTACGGGGCCTTGCGGGCTCGGCCGACTGGGGCGAGCTGGGCCTGCTGACCATCAGAAATACCAGGTATGAAAAGTTTACCAACACCGAAACCAATATGGCTATAAGTGTGTTGGCTGCCAGCTTGCGATATCTGCCTCTCTTTAACATAGGTGCGTTGGTGTAGTGGTAATTGGTGGGTGTGTTACTCTTTGTCCTCGGCGTCGATATACTCGGGGAACCAGTTGGCGTAGGTCATATAATCTCGGGTGGTGCGTTCAAGGGTATTGACACGCTGCTCGGGGGTTACCTCTTTGAGCCTCTTGGCTGGCACACCTGCGTAGAGGCCACCGGGTTCGAGCACTGCGCCCGAGAGTACGAGTGCATTGGCTGCGATGATGCAACCTTCGCCCACTTTGGCGTTGTCGAGCACCGTTGCACCCATACCAACCAGACAGTTGTCGCCAATCTGGGCACCGTGAATAATGGCGTTGTGGCCTACCGACACGCCGTCGCCAAGGATGGTAACCGATGGGTGGGGCGAGAGGTCGTAGGTGGCGTGCAACACTGCGCCATCTTGGATGTTACACCTCTTGCCGATGCGAATAGCATTCACGTCGCCTCGAATTACGGCACCAAACCAAACGCTGCTCTCTTCGCCAATCTCTACGTTACCTACAATTGTGGCATTCTCGGCCACCATAGTACCTTTGCCAATCTTGGGACTAAAACCCCTACAACTCTTTATTACTGCCATTGTGTTATCGTAATTTTGAATTTTTAATTTTTAATTTAGCGGAGCTCCTTTGCCTCTTGCCAGTAGCCCTCCATCTCGTCGAGTGTCATCTCGCCTATCGAGCGCCCCTGCTCGGTAGCCCTCTGCTCGATGTGGCCAAAGCGCTTGATGAATTTCTTGTTGGTGCGCTCCAAGGCATTTTCGGGGTCGATGCCGTAGAGCCTCGAGGCGTTGATAATCGAGAAGAGCAGGTCGCCAATCTCGCCCTCTAAGGCCTCTTTGTCTTGCGATGCCACCTCGGCCTCTACCTCGCGCACCTCTTCGTGTACTTTGGCCCAAACGTCTTCTTTCTGCTCCCAGTCGAAGCCTGCCGAGGCGGCCTTCTGACCGATGCGGAATGCCTTGACCATTGCGGGCAGCGAGCGTGGCACGCCCGACAGTACTCCGCCTGCGGCCTTGCGGGCCTTCTTGGCTTTCTCTTTGAGTTTGAGCATCTCCCAGTTGTGGATTACCTCTTCGGGGTTGTCGGCGTGTACCTCGCCGTAGACGTGGGGGTGGCGATAGATTAGCTTGTCGCACAGGTAGTTGCACACGTCGGCAAAGTCAAACTGCCCCAACTCTTCGCCCATCTTGGAGTAGAAGACTATGTGGAGCAATACGTCGCCCACCTCTTCGCGGATGCCCTCCATATTGCCGTCGGTAATGGCATCAACCAGCTCGAAACACTCCTCGATGGTGTTGTTGCGCAACGATGCGAAGGTCTGCTCCCTATCCCAGGGGCACTTTTCGCGCAGGGTGTCCATCACTTCGAGCAGTCGGGCGGTGGCTTCAAGTTTTTTTTCGTACATATTTGTCGCTTTGTCTTGTTAATTTTGTGGTTGCGGGGGCCAAAAATGTGCCCCTTGTATCTCTATATCCCTACAAAGGTACTCTTTTCTGCCGAAAAATTACTAAATTTGTAAGGATATTTCACAACGAACACGCTATGAAACGATACATAATGCTTCTGATGGCCCTACTGACTTGGGGCTATGGTGCCCATACGACGGCTGTGGCGCAGGTGGCTGGTGCCAATCAGGCCGACCCGATTGTGGTGGCCGATTGCCGCTTGGCCGACTACCTGCCCCTGCTCGACGGCAAGAGGGTGGGGCTGCTCACAAACCATACTGCCATGGTGGAGGGTACCCACCTGGTCGATACTCTGTTGAGCCGAGGGGTAAGGATTGAGCTGATTTTTGCCCCCGAGCACGGATTTAGGGGCAGGGCAGCTGCAGGCGAGCTGGTGCGCTCGGGCTACGACCAGCATACGGGCATAGAGATAGTGTCGCTCTATGGCCGTAATAAGAGCCCAAAGGCCAACGATGTCTTTCGCTGCGATGTGGTTGTAGTTGATTTGCAGGATGTTGGTGTTAGGTACTACACATACCTCTCTACCCTCTACCTGATGATGCAGAGGTGTGCCGAGGTGGGGGTGCCTATGGTAGTGCTCGACAGACCAAATCCCAACGGAATGTATGTCGATGGGCCCATAATTGAGCAGGAGCACCGCTCGTTTGTGGGTATGGTGCCGGTGCCCGTAGTGCACGGAATGACACTGGGCGAGCTGGCCCGAATGATAAATGGCGAGGGGTGGCTCGAAGGGGGCATCAAGTGCCCCTTGACGGTTGTGCCCTGTCTGGGCTATCGCCGCTCGATGCGCTACGAGCCCCCTGTGGCTCCGTCGCCCAACCTGCCCAATATCAAGAGTATATACCTCTACCCATCGCTCTGCTACTTCGAGGCTACTGAGGTGAGCATTGGGCGTGGTACCGACAGACCTTTCCAAGTTGTTGGCCACCCCCGTATGAGGGAGCTCAATACAACCTTTACGCCCGCCTCGTGTGAGGCTGCCAAACACCCCACTCAGGAGGGTAAGTTATGCAAAGGTGCCTACCTGGGCGATAGGTCGGCCGATAGGATTTTGGCCGAGGGGATAAACCTGCGCTACTTGGTCGATGCCTACAACCAGTTGGGAGCACGAGAGGATTTCTTGTCGCCCTACTTCGAGAAACTAATTGGTGTGGGCTATGTGAGAGAGATGCTCCGCTCGGGCTACTCGGCTGCCGAGATTGAGGCGGTGTGGAGAGAGGATGTCGAACTGTTCAAACAGCAACGCCAAAAATACCTTATCTATGAAGAGTAGCAAAGTGCTTATATTGTTGGCGTTGGCCCTTGTAGTGTGTGTGCCCGATGCTGTGGCCAAGGGTGGCGCTGGCGACTTGGGGCTGCTGCCCCTGCCCAGAGAGGTGGAACTTACGGGTGGCGAGTTCTGCTACACTCCCGAGGCTACGCTCTACACCCCAAACGATACTTTGGCCCACTACTTGGCCGACTACTTCGAGGTGCAAAATACCATTGGCCCCTCGACCGCAATTATGGTGGGGATAAACCCATCGCTCGATTTGCCTGCCGAGGGCTATACCATTGATGTTAGGCCCGAGGGAGTGTGGGTTAGCGGTGTGGACTATGGCGGCGCCTTCTGCGGTGTGCAGACACTGCTGCAACTCTTTCCGCCCGAGGTATACGAGGGGGCTTTCCGCTCGGAGTGCACGATACCCTGCCTGCACCTGACCGACTGGCCCGAATACAGCTACCGAGGTATGCACTTCGACGTGGCTCGCACGTTCAGCCCCTTTGAGGAGTTGCTGCGCTATGTCGATAACCTCTCGCGCCACAAAATCAACACCTTGCACCTCCACTTGGTCGATGATGAGGGGTGGCGCATAGAGATACTTTCGCACCCCGAGCTGACCGAGGTGGGGGCTTGGCGAGGTGGCGAGGGTAACCCCCTGCATAGTGTCTATGGTCGTTGGGGCGAGCGCTATGGCGGCTACTACACCCAAGAGCAGATGCGCCAACTGGTGGCCTATGCTGCGGTGCGCAACATTGTGGTTGTGCCCGAGATTGACCTGCCCGGCCATAGTCTGGCTATTGCAAAGGCCCACCCCGAGATTCTCTGCCCCGTTGAGAAAGACCTCACGCGCACCGCAGGCTACGACACCAGCAATGTGTGGTGTGTGGCGCGCGAGGAGAACTATGCCCTGCTGGAAGATATTTTTGCCGAGCTGGTAGAGATTTTTCCGTCGGAATACATCCACATTGGCGGCGATGAGGTGCAGATGGGCTCGTGGCGCAAGTGTCCTCACTGCTCGGCCCTCTACAAGGCGCAGGGCTACACCGACTACCACCAGTTGGAGGCCCACTTTCTGAATAGGGTGGTAGAGATATTGGGGCGCTATGGGCGTAAGCCTGCGGTGTGGAATGAGGCCGCCAATGGTGGCAACCTTACCACAACTGCCCGAGTACACGGCTGGGAGGCAGGGCGCAAGGCTGCCCGAAGTGCCGAGAGAGGCTTTCGGACTGTGTTTATGAGCGGTCCATACTTCTACTTCGATATGCGCCAGAGCGACGACGAGCCAGGGCACAACTGGGCAGGAGTGGTTACAACCCAGAAGTGCTACTCCTACCGCCTTGCCGAACAAGGGTTTAGCAAGGCTGCGCAGGCCAACGTCGAGGGCTTTTCGGGGGCCTTCTGGACTGAGCTGCTTGTTGTCCACGGAGAGCAAAATCCACACTATATCGACTATCAGCTCTATCCGCGAGTGTGCGCACTTGCCGAGGTGGGGTGGACCGACGAGCCGAGGCGTCAGTGGGGCGACTTTGAGAGCCGCCTTGAGGGCCACCACTTGGCTCGATTGGAGTCTATGGGCATCCACTACCGCCAAGGCGAGCCACCACAACCGGAGGGCAAGGTGGTGTGCCCCAAGATGGAGTGCCGCACCTCGCTGCCTATGCGTAACGAGGGCGACTTGGCCAAACTGTCGGCTTGGGCCAACGACTATGGCGCAAGGGCCAAGCGCACCTGTCGCGAGGGCGACTGGATTGAGTATCGCTTTGCCGAGCCACTGCCTATGGGTGCGGTGGTAGAGCTCACTACGGGCTACCGCCACGTTACCCGAGGGCTATTCCCAAGCGGAGTGGTTGAGGTGAGTGGTGACGGGGCCGATTTTAGCTCGGCAGGGACTCTCTACAACGGCCGAGCCACGCTCACTATCGACACCTCCACTAAGAGTATCCGCATCCGCTGCACCACTACGGGCAATGGCGACCCCTATGTTTTTGTGCAACAACCTGTGGTGAGAGTCGAAAAGTTGTAGAGAATGTGAAAAATCTCAAATCTCAATTCTCAATTCTCAATTCTAATTCCTATCTTTGTGGGATTTTGGAACGAAAACAAAAATAAATATAATACACAATCAAACTATGAATATCTCATTCAACTGGCTCAAAAACTACCTCGACAGCGATCTGACACCCCAAGAAGCATCGGTAATCTTGACCGATATTGGTCTGGAAATCGAGGAGTTTGAGAAGATTGAGGCCGTTAGGGGCGGCCTTAAAGGCGTTGTGGTGGGCGAGGTGCTCACCTGTGTAGACCACCCCGATTCGGACCACCTCCACATCACTACCGTAAACGTGGGCACCGACGAGCCTCTGGGTATCGTGTGTGGTGCTGCCAACTGCCGCGCAGGACTGAAAGTGATGGTCGCCACCGTAGGTGCCGAGCTCTATCCCATTGACTCGGACGAGGTGTTCAAAATCAAACGCAGCAAAATCAGGGGCGTCGAGTCGCTCGGTATGCTCTGTGCCGAGGATGAGCTGGGCATTGGCCACAGCCACGAGGGTATTATGGAGCTCGACCAAGATGCCGTTCCCGGTACCCCCGCAATGGAGTATCTCAACCTGACCGACGACTATATGTTGGGCATTGGCCTTACGCCCAACCGAATTGATGCAGCTTCGCACTATGGCGTGGCTCGCGACTTGGCTGCCTACCTGCGCTCGCAGGGCCGCAGGGCCGAGTTGCGTCTGCCCAGCGTAGAGGAGTGGAAGGTCGATAATACCTCTAAGGCTACCAAAGTGAGGGTTGAGTGCACCGAGGGTGCTCCTCGCTATGCGGGTGTGAACATTTCGGGCGTCAGGGTTGCCCCATCGCCACAGTGGTTGCAGACCGCTCTAAGGGCTATCGGCATTAACCCCAAGAACAACGTGGTAGACGTAACCAACTATGTGTTGCACGAGCTTTGCCAGCCCCTGCACTCGTTCGATGCCGACAAGATTGAGGGTAACGAGGTGGTTGTTCGCACCTGCGAAGAGGGTACCAAGTTCCGCACCCTTGATGGCGTAGAGCGCACACTCTCGTCGGCCGACCTGATGATTTGCGATGCCCAGAAGCCTATGTGTATCGCAGGTGTATTCGGTGGCGAGCACTCGGGTGTTAGCGAGAGCACTACCAACGTATTCCTCGAGAGTGCCTACTTCAACCCCGTATGGGTGCGCAAGACCGCCAAGAGGCACGCCCTGTCGACCGACGCATCGTTCCGCTTCGAGAGGGGTATTGACCCAAATATCACCGTCTATGCCCTCAAACGTGCCGCAATGCTCATCAAGGAGTTGGCCGGTGGCGAGATTACCTCGGAGATTACCGACATCTGCCCTGCACCCGTTGCACCCTTCAAGATAGACATCACCTACGACTATGTCGACTCGCTGATTGGTAAGAAGATTGGTAACGAGGCTATCAAGGCCATCTTGGCAAGCCTCGAAATCAATATCACTGCCGAGAACGAGGAGGGATTGAGCGTAGAGGTACCTGCATACCGAGTGGATGTTCAGCGCCCTGCCGACCTGGTAGAGGAGATTCTGCGCATCTATGGCTACAACAATGTAGAAATTCCCACTCACGTCAATTCGACCTTGTCGTATGAGCCCAAGCCCAATAGGGATAAATTGCGCAATATGGTGAGCGATATGCTCTCGGCTCAGGGCTTTGCCGAGGTGATGAACAACTCGCTCAGCAAGAGCAGCTACTACGAGCAGTCGGAGGTGTTCCCCGCCGATAAGTGCGTGAAGATTATGAACCCCCTGAGTGCCGACTTGGGCGTTATGCGCCAGACCTTGCTCTTTGGTCTGTTGGAGGTGGTTGAGCTGAATGTTAATCGCAAGGTGCAGAACTTGAAGATTTACGAGTTTGGCAACACCTACACTTTCAACGGCGAGCGTAAGGAGGAGGGTGGCTTGGCTCCCTACAACGAGTCATTCCGCCTGGCAGTGGCTGTGGCAGGTAACCACACCTCGCAGTCGTGGAATAGCAAAGGCGAGCAGACCGACTTCTTCCGCCTTAAAGCTGTGGCCGAGAAGATTTTGCGCCGCTTCGGTATGGATATCTATACCCTGCGTAGCGAGCCTGTGAGCAATGAGGTGTTTGCCGAGGGCTTGGTACTCAAAGCTGGCAACAAGGAGTTGGCTCTGATTGGTACCGTGTCGCCCAAAGTGCGCAAGACCTTCGACCTGAAAGGCGATGTCTACTACCTCGATATCGACTTTGACACCCTACTGAAATATACTCGCAAACACAAAGTTCTGGTTGTTGAGCTGCCCAAGTTCCCCGCTGTTAAGAGGGATTTGGCTCTGTTGGTAGATAGCGCTGTTAGCTATGCCGAGTTGCGCCAGATTGCGTTCCAGACCGAGAAGAAATTGCTCAAAGATGTGTCGCTGTTTGACGTCTATACGGGCGACAAGTTGGAGGCAGGCAAGAAGTCGTATGCTCTGGCCTTCATCTTGCAAGATGAGAGTCGCACCCTTGATGACCGCACCATCGACAACACTATGAACAAACTGATTGACGCATTTGCCAAGAAAGCAGGCGCAACCATCAGGTAATATAGTTAGAATTCAAAATTAGTTAGGGCCACTGAACATACAATTCAGTGGCCCTAATTGTCTGTTATAGATAAGATTGTGCTACTCGTTTGAGGTGGGGGTGTCTACCAGAGCAAACGACAGGTCGCCCTTGCAGCACAGCTCGCCCTCGACGGTCAGTTGGGCCGAGCAGAAGACAAGGTTGCTGCGACGGCTGACCAAACGGGCCTCAATCTCGCACAAGTCACCCGGGCGCACAACTCGTTTGAAACGCACGTTGTTTATGCCCGTGTATAGCGTGGTCTTGCCAATAATATCGTTGCCAAGCAGCAGGGCGCAACTCTGGGCCATAATCTCGCACTGGATAACTCCGGGCACAATGGGATTACCTGGAAAGTGGCCCTGGCAGAAGTACTCATCGGGGCGTATGCGGTAGGTAGCCTTGCACAAGCCTGGCTCTGCGATGTGGGCCTCGTCTACGAGCAACATTGGCTCGCGGTGGGGTAGGTAGGTCTTCAGTTCCTCTCTATTCATATTTTATATATAATAGGTCTGCTATTGTTGGGTGTACTTACGGAAGGCTACGCATCCGTTGTGGCCACCAAAGCCGAGCGAGTCGGATATGGCTATGGTAAGCGGAGCCACGACAGCCTTGTTGGGGGTGTAATCGAGGTCGCACTCGGGGTCGGGCTCATCGAGGTTGATGGTTGGGGGCACAATGCCCTCTTTGAGAGCCATCACTGCGGCCAGAGCCTCGGCAGCGCCTGCTGCACCGAGCATATGCCCAGTGGCACCCTTGGTAGAGGATATGTGGGCCTTGTAGGCACTCTCGCCCAGAGCAATCTTGAAAGCTGCTGTCTCTGAGGTGTCGTTCAGAGCGGTACCCGTGCCGTGGGCGTTGATGTAGAGCGTGTCGGTCTGTGGGTTGTAACCCGCCTCATCGAGCGCTTGACTGATGGCTGCCGCCTGAGTGGTACCCTCGGGGTGGGGGGCAGTGGCGTGGTA
This sequence comes from Rikenellaceae bacterium, assembly GCA_015059945.1. Lineage (GTDB taxonomy): Bacteria > Bacteroidota > Bacteroidia > Bacteroidales > Rikenellaceae > Tidjanibacter. The sequence goes on along the minus strand of SUZJ01000007.1, from coordinate 15,850 downwards.
GGCGTCGCAAGTGTTGCCGTAGCCACACACCTCGGCCAGTATGGTGGCACCTCGCGCAATAGCGTGGTCGTACTCTTCGAGTACCAATATTGCGGCTCCCTCGGCCATCACAAAGCCACCTCGGTTTTTGTTAAATGGCAGCGATGCGTAGGCGGGGTTTCCGGCCCTCGACAGAGCCTTTGCGTTGGCAAAGCCTGCAATGCCCATAGGCAGTATGGGGGCCTCCGAGCCACCTGCAATTATGGCATCGGCATAGCCGTGCTTGATTGCTCGGTAGGCCTCGCCAATGGCGTGGGTGGATGTGGCACAGGCGGTTACCACGGGCAGGCAGGGGCCTTGGGCCTTGTGCCTGATGGCTATGTTGCCCGCTGCGATGTTTGAAATCATTGTGGGCACAAACAGAGGCGACACCCATCGGGCACCCTCGGTCATCAGCTTGGCGTGCTCGCGACACTGGGTGGCAAAACCGCCAATGCCCGAGCCTACATATACGCCAAACCTCATAGAGTCAATGTTGCCACCCTCGGCAGCCACACTGAGCCCCGACTGGGCTACGGCCTGCTGGGCTGCTGCTACGGCATAGACGGTGAATTTGTCTTGTTTGCGTGCAAAACCTGGCTCGATGCCAAACTGCTGTGGATCGAAATCTTTTACCTCGCCCGCAATCTTTACGGGTAGGTCGTCGGTGGGTATCTGGCGTATGTAGTCAATACCACAAACACCCTCTATAAGGTTGTGCCAAAAGCTCTCTACGCTGTTGCCTACGGGCGAAACCACGCCCGCACCAGTAACTACTACTCGTTTACTCATAGTTGTCGCTAATGTGTTGAAAATGTGTATGTAATAGTTGTGATGGTGTTAGGCCAGCTTGGTGGCTGCAAAGTTGCGCAACACCCTCTCGGCACCCAGTATGAGGTCCTCGACAATGGCTTTGGCGGGCTCGGCTTTGCGCACCATACCTGCGCTCTCACCGGCCATATAGCTACCAAACTCGTCGCCCTCCTGAACAGCCTTGCGGAGCGAGCCCGTACCGAACGATAGGATGTCCTCAGGTTTGGTGTCGGGGTTGCTCTCCATCTTGGCAAACTCGCGCGAGAAGGGGGTTTTGAGCGACCTTACGGGGTGGCCAAGCGTTTTGCCCGTAACGGTGGTAGATATGTCGGTAGCTTTGAGCACTTTGGCTTTGTATGCCTCGTGAATGGTGCACTCGTCGGCCACCAAAAAGCGTGTGCCGACCTGTACACCCTCGGCACCGAGCATAAAGGCTGCGGCAGCACCCCTGCCATCGCAAATGCCACCTGCGGCAACTACGGGAATTTGCACTGCATCAACTATTTGTGGAATGAGTGGCATTGTGTGCAGCTCGCCCACGTGGCCACCTGCCTCGGCTCCCTCGGCAACTACGGCATCGGCACCTGCGCGTTCCATCTTGACGGCCATTGCAACCGATGCGATGACGGGTATAACCTTTATGCCTGCGGCCTTCCACATCGGCATATACTTGGCGGGTGAGCCAGCGCCTGTGGTAAGTATCTTTATACCCTCTTCGATCACCATATGGGCAATCTCTTCGGCATTGGGGGCTTGGAGCATAATGTTCACTCCGAAGGGCTTGTCGGTCAGCTGTTTGCACTTGCGTATTTCGTTCCTTACAGCCTCGGTGCCTGCGTTAATCGACGAGATGAGGCCCAGGCCGCCTGCGTTGGACACAGCGGCTGCGAGCGATGCGTTGGCCACCCAGGCCATACCGCCCTGAAAAACGGGATACTCGATACCGAGCATATCGCAAATTCTACTCTTAATCATAGCTTTATGGTATTATTGCTTATGTGTTTACAAAGTTAAGTTGTTTTTCCGAGATTTACTATTCTCGGAGTTGATATTTGTGTCTATATGGTTACAATTCTATCAGAGCAGCACCCGATACAAATCCCGCACCAAAAGCGCTGAGTACAATTTTGTCGCCGGGCAGAAGGCGGCCATTGCGCCTACACTCGTCGAGCAGTATGGGGCAACTCGAACTGGAAGAGTTACCGTGACTCTCGATATTGACGGGAAATTTGTCGTCGGGCTGTTTGAGGAAATCTCTGATGGCGTGGATGATACGGATGTTGGCTTGGTGGAGCAAGATGTGGTCTACATCGTTGGCCGTAAGGTTGTTTTGGGCGAGAATTTTGGTGATGTCGGTGCTCGATGCCTTGACGGCAAACTTAAATACATCTTGGCCCTTCATCTGCAAGGGGATGTCAATCTCCTCTTTGGTGATGTAGGGGGTGGGTTGGAGGGTGCGCTTTTGGTAGAGCTTGTCGGTTGCACTGGCACTCGATAGGCTTATGCCCTTGATGTTGTCGCCACCGGTCAGCACCGCAGCGCCCGCTCCGTCGCCAAAGAGTACACTGGTCGAACGGTCGGCCCAGTCGGGCATACGCGTTGGCTCTTCGGCACAGACAATCAGCACGTTGCGCACACGACCTGCACGATACTGCGACTCGGCAATGTCCAGTGCATAGATAAAGCCCGCACAGGCGCAGTTGATGTCGATGCAGGGGCAGGTGGCGCCAATGCCCCCCTGAATTATGCAGCTCAGCTGTGGAGTGATGTATTCGTTCACCACGTTTGAGCAGATGATATAGTCGAGCTCGGCAGCGGTGATGCCCGCATCGGCCAGAGCCTTGTTGGCTGCTTCGATAGCCATCTCTTCGAGCTTCTCGTCGCTTATTACATAGCGGCTCTTTACACCCGTGCGAGGGTAAATCCACTCGTCGCTGGTGTCGAGAAACTCGGCAAGCATATCGTTCGTAACGACTTTTTTGGGGAGTACACTCCCTGTTCCGGCAATTTTCATAACGGTACAAAAAATTGGTTTTTCGGGGGCAAAAGTAAGCGAGTTTGGTTTTCTGCAAATTGCCATTTTTGCGATTATGGGCGTGCCCCAAATGGGTAAATTTTGCATCAAAGCACTGATGCTGTGGAGTTTGTTTTTTCAACACTCCCAATCCCCAAAGCGGAAAATGTGTGGTGGCGGAGGGCTGAATTTGGGGCGTTTTGAAAACTCGAAATGTCAATTTTTATTTTTTCGATAAATTTGCATATTTTTGTGGGTTAAATGACGCAGAAAGATGAAACAGATTCGCAACTTTTGTATTATAGCACACATCGACCACGGCAAGAGTACTCTGGCAGACCGACTGCTCGAAGAGACCAACACACTCACCGAGCGCGAACTCCAAAACCAGGTGCTCGATGATATGGACCTCGAACGAGAGAAAGGTATCACCATCAAGTCGCACGCTATACAGATGCAGTATGTCAAAGATGGTGTGCCCTATACCCTTAACCTTATCGACACCCCCGGACACGTGGACTTCTCGTATGAGGTCTCGCGCGCTATCGCTTCGTGCGAGGGTGCGCTGTTGGTTGTAGATGCTTCGCAAGGTATTCAGGCTCAGACCATATCGAACCTCTACTTGGCTATGGAGCACGACTTGGAGATTATTCCCGTAATCAACAAGATTGATATGGAGTCGGCTATGGTAGATGAGGTCAAGGACCAAATTGTAGAGCTGCTCGGCTGCGATGAGAGCGAAATCCTCTGCGCCTCGGCCCGTACGGGTGTGGGTATTGCCGAGATTTTGGAAGCTATCGTAGAGCGTATTCCCGCCCCCAAAGGCGATGAGAATGCCCCCTTGCAGGCGCTTATATTTGACTCGGTGTTCAACTCCTACCGAGGCATCATAGGCTACTTCCGCGTGATGAACGGCACAATCCGCAAAGGCGACCACGTCAAGTTCTTCAATACCGGCTCGGAGTACGATGCCGATGAGATTGGTGTGCTGAAACTCAAATTTGTTCAGCAAGACGAGATTAAGGCTGGCAATGTGGGCTACATTATGTCGGGCATCAAGTCGTCGAAAGATGTGAAGGTGGGCGACACCATTACCCACGTCGATAGGCCTTGTGATGTGGCCGTAGAGGGCTTTGAGGATGTTAAACCAATGGTATTTGCGGGTGTCTACCCTGTGGATGCCAGCGAGTATGAAGACCTGCGCGCCTCGCTCGAAAAGTTGCAACTCAACGATGCCTCGCTGACCTTTGAGCCCGAGAGCTCGCTGGCGCTGGGCTTTGGTTTCCGCTGTGGCTTCTTGGGACTGCTGCATATGGAGATTGTGCAGGAGAGGCTCTACCGCGAGTTCGATATGGATGTGATTACCACTGTACCCAACGTGTCGTTTAAGGTTACGACCAAGAAGGGCGAGGTAGTGGATGTTCACAATCCATCTGGTCTGCCCGACCTGACTTTGGTAGACAAGATTGAGGAACCATATATCCGTGCTCAGGTTATTACCAAGACCGACTACCTGGGTGCCGTCATTAAACTCTGCATCGACAAGCGCGGTACACTTGTTAATCAGGTGTTCCTGGGCCCCGAGAGGGTAGAGATTAACTTCGACATGCCACTGTCGGAGATTGTGTTTGACTTCTACGACAAGCTGAAGAGTATCTCGCGCGGCTATGCCTCGTTTGACTACCACCAGATTGGCTACCGCGAGAGTAGGCTCTCCAAACTGGATATTCTGCTCAATGGCGAGCCTGTGGATGCGCTCTCGTCGCTCATCTTCACTGACCACGCCTACGACTTTGGTCGCAAGATGTGCGAAAAACTCAAAGAGCTAATTCCACGTCAGCAGTTCGATATCGCTATTCAGGCTGCCATTGGTGCCAAGATTATTGCTCGCGAGACGGTGCGTCAGGTGCGCAAGGATGTGACGGCCAAGTGTTATGGTGGTGATATAAGCCGTAAGCGCAAGCTGCTCGAAAAGCAGAAGAAAGGTAAGAAGCGTATGCGCCAGATTGGTAACGTACAAGTGCCCCAGTCGGCATTCTTGGCAGTGTTGAAGATGGACTAATAAGGGCAACGGAGTGCATTCCTGAGAATTTATTTGGTGCAGTGCCCAAAGTGGCCCGAAGTGATAAAGCCAAAAATCCCCCTATGCTGAGTGCTGAGGGGGATTTTTTTATTGCTTGTTGTAGTACTTGTCTACACCGCCATAGCCAATGATTAGTTGGCGCTTGCTGCACTTGGCGATAAAGTGGGCAAGGCGTTTGGCAAACTCGGCAGGACGGTGGCGAGCTGCATCGATATAGGCAATGCGTATGCGGCAGTAAGAGGGCGAAAGGGTAGAGTAGAACTCCCAAGCCGCAGGATGCTCACTCAGGGCCTCGATTATGTCGTCGGGAAATCGGTAAGGCTCGCTGATGATGGGCAGAACGGCCTCGCGCACCGATGGGTGAAGTTTGCCCTGGCTATTGAGCCATATCAGTCGCTCGATATTGGGGCGCGAGTAGGGGCTACCCTTGCGACGAGGGGTGAAACGACGCAGTTGGTGAAGTTCGTCGAGCTCTCGGGCAGTGCTGTCTATCCACCCAAAGCAGAGAGCCTCCTCCACGGCATCGTTATAGGCCAGTGCAGGCTCGCCCGAGGCCTTGGTGGGAAATACAAACCACACCTCGCTCTCGACCTCATAGTGGGCCGCTAACCACCTGCGCCACTCGTTGCGGTCGCTTGCGTAAAATATGTTCTGAGGGGGCTTCATTGGGGCGATTACCAAACGTAGGGGATTACCTTATACTTGACGCGCTGCTTGTACTCTTTGTACCCTGCAAGGCCCTCTTCGAGCACCTGCTCCTCGTTGCTTATTCGGATAGAGATGATGGGTATGTAGGTCAGCGTTATGATAAACGAAATGAGCGAGCCAAGTATCAGTGGCATAGACAAAAATAGTAGCAGAGTGGCTGCGTACATAGGGTGACGGACAATGCCGTAGAGGCCTATGTCGATGACCTTTTGCTCGGCCTGCACCTCTATGGTACGCGACAGATAGGCGTTCTCGCGCAACACCTCGGCATAGAGCAGATAGGAGAGCAAGAAGAGCCCTACGGCGAGCCATACAATCCACTCGGGTAGGGTGTGCCAGCCGTGACGGAAGTTGAGCCCTGCGACCACAAAACTGGCTACGAACATAGCTCCCGAGAGGGCTACAACCCACCGTTGCTCGGTCTGACTCTCTTTGGCCCCGAGTCGCTTGCGCAATAGCTCGGGCGAGCGCAGTAACATCCACATGCCGAGCGCCATAATAGGGATGAACAGCACGCCCATAAAAAGCCAGCCGTTCCAGTAGCTCCACGACCCCGCGGGCCAGAATAGCATTGCTCCCACGAGCACCACTCCACCCACGAACTTGCTCAACGCCTGTGTTAATAACTTCGCTTTCATATCAAATTTGATAAATGCTCCCACACTCGGTGGTCGCCAATCCGAGGGTAAAGATAACACTTTTTTGTACAATAGGCTGCAATTCATCAACAAAGCCCTCGAAATGTTTGTCAATTCTTACATTTATAATTACCTTTACGAAAACTACTAATTGTATGAGTATGTATAACAGAAGGTTTACACCCGAAAATATTACACATTTAGCAGAGAAAGAAGTTTTTGTCTTTGGCAGCAACTTGCAAGGTATGCACGGAGGCGGTGCGGCTCGTGCTGCTTATGAACGATTTGGAGCTGTGTGGGGGCTTGGTGTAGGCCCACAAGGACAAAGCTATGCAATACCCACTATGCACGGAGGGGTTGAGGCTATACGACCATATGTAGACCAGTTTGTGGCGTTTGCGGCTGCCAATAAAGATTATACTTTTTTTTGTAACCCGCATTGGTTGTGGCATTGCTGCTTTTGGCGAGAGTGAGATGGCACCATTGTTCGCCAAGACTATCGAGCTGGAAAATGTGATACTCCCCGAAGGATTTGTGGCGATTATTGAGTCTATGCCCGAGTATCAATAGTAGGGGGGGATATTTTATGCAGAGCAAGGATTGATTTGTTGAATTTTATTGGTAAATTACAGTAGCTATGGCGATGGGAACTCAAATCAGGATGTATGAAAAACGAGGCGATAGATCTCCTCGTTATCGTGTGGAACTACCGATAGTATCATTACCGGTAGTCGAGGCTTTTGCTAAGCGATATGATATCCCACAGACAGAATTAACTGTGGAATATATGGACTTTTGGCGAGAGATAAACAAGGAAGATGTTACTACTTGGATACAAGACGGCTATATATCTAATTTAGAACCAGAACTGAAAGAGTGGTTGGACGGCGATAAAGAATTTGAGGTTGTTGATGTTCTGTGTTATGAGTGGTAATACGAATAATAGTTTTTGCTGAATCGAATAAATAATCTACTCCAGAGAGTTGGATACATCACAAATAGGACAAACACTTCGTTTCGGATGTTGCAAGTCGGATAAACACTTTAAGGCTTATGTGGCAGTCAATATTATGTCCACATAAGAAGTCTGTTTACTTGCCGATGCAGAAAGTTAAAGTTATTGATAATAAGAACTTTACAAAGTTGAGGCTGAAATAAGGCGGAATTATTTGATAAACAGAGATAAACGATGATAGCTGATGATCAGTCTTCACTACAAGATGAGGCTATAATCGACGGGTGATATATAATTATTTTTCAACGATTACTACAAATATATAGAAGATAATACCTATAATTGTAGAGTCTTTTTGATGTGATTTAAGAAAATAGGTTGTCATAACATGACTTTTTGCAACTTTAGCAATACAAGTTGTTGCATTTATGATAAGACTATTGGATGGATTGTTTTACATTTTTCTTTGTTATAATACTTTGATACTCCAAAGGTAAAAAACATATTAGTCACACAATAATAATTATATGTTACCTGTTAAAAATAATGTAATTACGATTGAAAGTAGATTTTTTATATTATCTTTGTTGCAAATATTATATATGATGCTATGCTATTACCAAAAAAAATCAATCCGGACAATCTTATTGAGACTATTGTAGAAATTCGTATGAATCCGATATGCCCTCCAGAATTATGGGCTGGAATGATTTCCTCTAATATCCAAAAATTAGGATACACATATGTGCCATCCCCGCAATTGAGCGTTCGTTTGGATAAGCATGGCAAGATGGCTGTTTCTGTTGGAAAAGGCATAGAAAGTACCACATATGGTATTTTTATTAAAGAGCACATCCGCTTTGTAATGCAGGAAAATTGTTTATCATTTAATTGCAATATGGGACATTATGTGGGATGGAATGTCTATCAAAAAGAAATACGAGATGTAATTAAAGCATTGCAAGATTGTGGGATTGCACGCGATTTCAATCGTGTACAAATACGATATATAAGTGAATATAGAAATATTGATTTAACAGATAAAATTAGAGGAAATATTGATATAGGCAGCGGCTTATTTACATGTCACGAAATTAAACTTAATCGTACAGATGGGAATATGAAAGTTTTTATTTCAATAATCAACAAAGCCAAACGGAAAAGTGCTGATGGAGAAGTACATGAATCATCACTATTTGATGTAAATATATTTGAAAATTTCCAAGCCTCATCTTCTGTAGAGTTTGTGTCTGAATTATTAAATAAAATCCATAAAATAGAGAAAGAATCGTTTTTCGGGTTGCTGACAAATGAGTTTATAGAATCATTAAACCCTGTATACTAGAATGATTGCGAATGCTCCATATATAGATTTTATAGAGAGTAGTTTTATCAATACACCAATTATTGTCAATGAATATACTATTGATGTTATTGACAATAACGAATGTGATGATGAAGTTTTCTCGTTTTTGAATGTATGTAAAGAAATAAACCATCCGATATCTACGGAAGAAATTATAAGCTACGAACAGATTAGAAGTGAACAAATCCGCGAGATAACAAAGATACGCTCATATATAGATAATATTCCAGTAATATTCGCAGAATCTTCAGAACAGTTTGTTCTATCTGCATTCCATGAAATGCGAGATGGATTGAATCAGCTATCTTTAGACATGCTTTTAACTGATATTTCACAAGAGGAAGAATGTTTGTTTATGTATGGGCAAAAGAAAGATATAAAAATATTTTTTAATTTGTTTTTTGAGAAAAATGATGTTGAAGCACTGGTTAATATATCTACACCAAAAGGCAAATATGTCATTGAAGATAATATTGAAAATAGTATTAAACGCATATTTGAAATATTTCAAACAGAGAAGATCTACGAGTATATATCCTAAACATATTATTCCATATCCTCAATACAATCTCATCGAACAAACCGAGATGCTATCTCATTCAGGACTTGTTCTGATACGTCATGTGGAAAGTAATGAGGTTTGTAGGATTGAGAATTCCAATATTCTACATCCAGATTGTATTAAAATTCAAAGTGATCATCTGCGTGATCTATCAAATAATCTTTTAGGGGTTTTTAAAGTGGGTGATATCTGTTATGGAATAGTTAAAGAACATAGGCAAGCCTACTGTAGCCCATGGGAGTGCGGCTCAATGGGATTAGCACCAACTAACGATAAGTGTTTTAAAGATATCAATAGGGGGTATTATTTTATACCTGTAAATGATTTATTAAAATGCTATTTGCCTAAAGTAGAGGAGCAACAATGTCATTTTATGATTTTTCACACTCCAACTAAATGTAATTTTTGGCATATTTCCATAAGACTTTTGAATGATAAAAATCAAGAAATAAGTACTATAGATCTTAGTCCAAAGAAAAAACATAAAATATGGAAAAGTGCGAAGGATTTCTTAATACAGGATATAATTACTTATGATATTGAATCATATTCCGAACTACCTAAGTATATATATTCTAAACCGTTGTAATAATACCTATATTTGTAATAACAGAGAATACGAGACTAAATACGAATCTCGTATTTTCGTTTAATATTGTTAATTTGGTCCTTCGTATAATATGGTTAGCTCAAATAAGTACTCAGTTGCTCAAAAAGTATATTAAAATCTTTGAGCCTATCGGCTCCAAGGAATACGGCAATCATATTCTTCTCTGGATTGACATATAGTACTTGCCCATAGAGACCGAAGCCATAGAAGCCACCATTATGCAATACTGCAAAATAACCATTTTTTAGGTTTTTCTTTATTTGGCGAACATTCTTCTCTGGGTGGTTCTTATAATAGAGTTTTAACTCGTCAAGAGTGTTGAAAAATTTACGCTTGCCGTTTTCTTCGTCTGCAACTCCCCAATACCAAGAGTAGGAATACTCGCTTTGTGCTTTGCCTGATATGCCCGAAATGTGCGTGCTAAAACAGCGCTGAATAAATGTTGGATCTACAATTTTCACTCCATCGCACACCCCGTTCTCCAAAAACAATCTACCGATCTTTGCTAAATCTCTAACATTCGTAGTTAAGCCTGCGAAACTTTTTGCTGTGTGGGATTTCTTACTATCTAGTCCAATTAGCGCATCACGCTCCATGCCGAGTGGTTGCCATACCTTTTCCGATAGATATTGTGCATAAGGTTTTCCAGTTGCTCTCTCAATAACAACTCCAAGTATTGCCGTTGTGGCAGAGTCGTATGAAAAGCTCTCGCCAGGGGTGTTAATGAATTTTAGACTTTGTAGGACTTTGAGGGTATTGTTACCCATATATAGTTTTGCTATTTTTGAAAATGGATTCCAACTATAATTCTCATTGAATTTGAGCCCCGCCGTCATATCAAGCAAATGTTCAATCTTCAGTTGAGCGAACTTTGGATCTGCATCTTTAAGTTCGGGCACATAATCTGTCACAGGATCACTCAAACTCTTTATGTAGCCATCTTTGAGTGCGATACCACATAGTAAGCTTGTAACTGTTTTTGTTACCGAGAAGATGCACGATTGGCTATCTCCGTCCCAACCGCCACTATAATGCTCAAACAGAATGGTGTCGTTTTGAATTACTATTGCTGCAGATGGTACATCCATATAATCCATCGTCTCTCGGAGAGTCAAGTTAAGCAGAGTGTCTGCTTTAGAGAGGTGTATGTCAAATCTTAGAGTATCTATGAGTGCGTTATTCTGTTGGGCATTTGCAAACTCAAAGGTACGCAATCCTCTTGCAACAGTGTCCTGCTCAAATACAGAGTAGTCGTCAACCGATGCATTCCCATATTTGATGCTTTTAGTGACTACACACGACTGCAAGCACAATACTCCAATTAAAATCAATATGTATTGTTTCATATAACTTTACCAAAAGTTTCTGCAAAGTTAGCAAATAAATTGAATTGAGGTTTAAGGGGTTATTGTAAAAATTATAGAGTGCAGGTGTATGATACCATTATTATCCCACCCAAAAGTTAAAAATACTCCTACTCTAATAATAGTCTAAACTATTAAATCGCAAGCAAATGAGAAGGAGTAAATTTAGAAGGCCGTGCAAGGTACTTATTTTCAATGGCGCAAGGGCGTTGGTGGCGATTGTTCGCTCGCTGCATTGTGCCGCTGAATTGACACACGAAAACAAATCGGCAATACACAATTGTTGCACCGGCAAATCGGTCCGCTCAGGGGCATATTATTACCGACAACTTCACCCTGATGTTCTATTGGAGATGGATGATTTGGACAATCTGACACTCAAAGAGTATGACGACTTATGCGGTGTCACGCGAAAGTACATCTCCACACGAAAGATGGCATATATTCGCCAGAGGGTAAAGGATAGGCAAAGGAGGCAGATTGCCACCTCCCACCAGGAAATGAACTGATAACGGCAACTCTCAAAGTATTAGGCGATTGCAACGATGCGCAAAACAAATGCCCACTCTATTGTCCTTCGCTCATCTCGCTATTCTTCGGTATTTTTCCAAGTCTGCGAGGTGAGTGTTTAATTTTAATGGTCGCCACGGGACTCACTTGGGGAAAATATCACTAACTTTGTGGGAGAAAATAAAACCACCCAATATGTCAGAGAAACAATCACAGATACTAATCTTCAACGCCGCCGGAGAGTTAGTGGCAATTGCAAGGTCTATCCGCTCCGCTGAGGAGCTTACAAAAGCTGATGAGAACGACATCAAACTCTGCTGCGAGAACCGATTAAACATCTCCGGACAATATTGTTTTCGATACAATGACGAGCCTCCAATTGTAAATGACACACTCGGTAAACTAACGATTGCTGAGTACGACAAACTCTGTGATTATAAATAACGAGAAGCATCCAGCGACGGTGTAAAATTTAACACCCTATGCAAGGCAGGGATGTATTCTACTCCTCATCAATAACACTCGTCATCCCCTCTGCCTTTTCATGGTACATTATTTGTATTTACACTTTTTGTAATAACAATTTGTGTAATTACATATTTTGTATTATATTTGCTGCAAAGAAACTAAAAACAGGCATTATGGAAACTCCTTTTATCTTTGGAAAAATCGCAACCGAGAAGAATTTTACAGACCGAGAGATGGAAACTGCCAACTTGGTTCAGAACTTCACATCGCTTATCAATACTATTATTATTTCTCCTCGTCGCTGGGGCAAGAGCTCTCTTGTGAACAAGGCCGCAAAGTTGGCGATGGAGAAGAATAATAACTTGCGTATCTGCCATATCGACCTCTTTAATGTACGCAATGAGGAGCACTTCTACTCTTTGCTTGCACAGAAGGTTATCGCTGCGACATCAAGCAAATGGGAGGAGGCCGTAGAGAACGCAAAAAGCTTTTTCTCGCACCTTGTGCCAAAGATTTCTATTGGTACTGACCCGACAAATGAGGTGTCAATCGATTTCGACTGGGAGGATGTAAAACGCAATCCAGACGAGGTGCTCGACCTTGCCGAGAAAATCGCACAGAAGAAGGGGCTCAAAATTGTGATTTGCGTTGATGAGTTCCAGAACATTGCAGAGTTCACTGACCCCGACTATTTCCAGAAAAAGTTACGCTCGCATTGGCAACAGCACCAGAGCGTTGCTTACTGCTTGTATGGTAGCAAACGCCATATGATGATGGAAGTGTTTACTAATTCGTCAAAACCCTTCTACAAGTTTGGCAATCTGATGTTCCTCAATAAGATTGACACGCCTTATCTTGTAGAGTTCTTCAATAGCCGCTTTGAGGATACAGGTAAGAAAATAAATGAAGAAGCAGCCAACCTGATTGTTGAACTTGTCGATAATCACCCTTACTATGCACAGCAGTTGGCACAGCAGTCGTGGTTGAGAACAAACGATGTGTGTACTATTGAAATTGTCCGCGAGGCACACGCTGCATTGGTAGAGCAGTTGAGTTTGTTGTTTGTAACTATTACCGAGACCTTGACAACACAGCAACTGAACTACCTTAAGGCACTTATTGCAGGCGAAAAGGCAATCAGCTCAACGGATGTGATGCACCGCTACCAAATATCATCTCCGACATCTGTAGCTCGCTCAAAAGCAGCTCTTATCAAGAATGATATTTTGGATAACAAGGCTGGCGAGATTTCGTTCCAGGATCCTATCTACGCCTATTGGTTGAAGAATGAATACTTTACGAAATAAGCCAAAAAACGCTCATTTTGACTCAATTTTTTGCTTATAATTCCCCAAATCACGATTTTTTAATGCGATTTGGGGAATTATAATGTTTTGCGAGATGAAGTACTCTTTATCGGAGTATGCCATCGATGCCGAGTACGAACAAAAGTTGAGAAATCAAAAGTCTGCATTTATAGATGCAACCAATACCCGAAAGGCGGTACATCTGACAATGGTAACCACATTTGGTATTAAGGCCAATGCGCATTCTGGGATAGTGCAAAATGAGGTCAAATTAGACGACTTGTTTGCATAAGTTTCCGCATAAATTTAATAATAGGAAACCGCATCAGAGAGAAGCATGCAAATATGAGATTGCCAATTATCTCGAAATTGAATAATTTTTACTATCTTTGTGCAAAGGCTTAAAAGTTGTGGAGTATAAATAGTATTTGTATAATCTCCTAATAAACTTTGTGATATGGACAAGAAGCATCAAGATATTGCATTTTTCCTTGCATTTTGTATAGAGCAATATATGAATGAGAAGGGGCTTTCTCACGAAGAGACGATGTCTCATTTGACAAAATGTGGTGTTCTTGACTATTTAGCAGAGCATTTCGAGATCCTGCATACACAAAGCCGTCAATGGATTATTGAAGACATAGACGAATATATTAAAGAGCGAAAGGAGATATAGATATGAGAATCTATCATGGTAGTATCGAGAAGGTAGTATCCCCTGAAATCAGAGAGTCCAACCGCACTCTGGATTATGGCCAGGGATTCTATACTACTACCTCGTATGAGCAGGCAGAGGCTTGGGTAAAACGCAGAATGAGTGAGAAGCGAACTTCCCAAGGCTATGTTTGTGTTTATGAGCTTGACAAGGTTGCGCTGCATGATTTGAAAACGCTCATATTTGAACAGCCTACCGAAGAATGGGTGGATTTCGTAATGAAAAATCGAACTCAAAAGGGATATATCCACGAGTACGATATTGTATACGGTCCAGTTGCGAATGATCGTGTTTATGCAGCGTTTGCACTCTATGAAGGCGGTCTGATAAATAAGCAAGCTCTAATTGCAGAGCTAAAAGCATACAAACTCGTAGATCAATATCTGTTCCACACAGAGAAAGCACTGCAAACATTAACTTTTATAGAGGCAAAGGAGGTTAAATAATGAATCTGAATATCACACAAGAGAACCTTTATCTGCTCCTGCCGTCCAAAATGAGTTGGTTGGCAACTATGCTTGCAGATGATAAGGGAATCAGCATAGTAGAAGCTATTAAGATACTCTATACATCATCGTTCTATACACGATTGGCAGACGAGTCTACAAAATTGTGGCATCTCGGTCCCGTCGCTTTGTACGAGGAATATCTGGCAGACAATAAGTGAGTATTCTTGCGTAATATAACACTCCTAACTCGTGTTTCGGTTAGGAGTGTTTTTGTGTCTACACTTCAATATACTTCCCGCCATCGAAGCCACCGAGGTTCTCTCGGTAGTAAATATAGCCGAGTTGGTTGCAGACAATGCGAGTGTTGTTAATTGTTGCATCTATGTTGGCGTGCGAGTGTCCAAAAACCCACGCATCAATACGGCTATCAGCAATAAAGTCGCCTAACTCCGTTGCAAAGGCGCTATTTAGCAAGTTGCCCTTATGCTCCGGTGCAACGACTGCCATTGTAGGCAGATGATGGGTTACAACCACAATACGCTCGGCAGTGTTCTCCGCGACACTCCGCTTGATAAAGTCCAGACACTTCTCGTGCTCGGCATTAAAGTCGGCAGGTGTAAAGCGACGACCATTGTACAGAATCTGCCGAAAGTCGTTCATACCTCGATGCACAAAATACTCATCCTCGGGGCGAATGTGCGACCAAAGGGTTGAGAGAATAAAATCAATTTCGTCAATTCTCACAACCTTGTTTTGGTGGTAATGCACATTTGGCAATATCTTACGGCTCCAACTGTCACCATCTGCCAAGACATCATAGTTTTGGTAGTATTCGTGGTTGCCGGGTACCAACAACACCTCGCGGTAGTTTGCCGATGCCCACTTCCAGAACTTCAGATTTGGCAATGTCCTATCGCGAAGGTAACCTGTATCACCCGCAAAGACCAATACATCACCAGTAACCTCAAACGGCTCACTCTTTATAAATCTCGAATTATCCGACAATTCCAAATGGATGTCAGATGCAAATTGTATTTTCATAATTATCTGTTTTTTAACTTTTTGTGTAAATCAACTCATACACCTCCGCATTAGACTTGTTATCTAATATGCCCTTAGCGAAATAGAACTTATTGTATTGATATTGCGTGTTTTCAAGTTCTTCCTCTAAAAAGCCTATGCTTTCATTGTATTTATCAATATCCTTACTAATCTTATCATACAAATCCACATTAGCCTTGAGTATGCGAGTTTCTAACTTAGCTATAGT
>SUZJ01000003.1 GCA_015059945.1 Rikenellaceae bacterium | reverse complement strand
GTGCGTTTGCAAGATCCTCGCACGAAGTCAGAGATGTTAGCATCAACATCGGTAGCAAATATCTGAAAATTGCTTTCATACACTATTCTTTTGATTGGTTGTTGTATTCAGTTGCCAAGTTGAGATAAAAATCGTACTTGGCTGTTGGCTTTTTTTAATTTTCAATTTTCCATTGTCAATTTCAGAAAGTTCTCTATGTCGTGTTGGAGCTTTTTGTAGAGAAAGCACTCTTTGTACCCCTCGTTGAAGAGCAGAGCCTCGCGCACGTTGCAGAGCGAGTTGTTGTAGTTGCTCAGCTCGTTGGCCAACCCTATACCCTCGCGCTCGGAGCGGTTGATGCGATCGGTGGCCATTAGTTTCAGCTTGGTACACACAGCATCGAGCACCACCATCACCACATTGTCCATAAGTGTGTGGCCGTGCATAAACAGATAGGTCTGTTCGGGCGTAACACCTCGGTAGTGTAGCAACTCCTCGAACTCGCCCAGGCGAGCCGCCACCTCGGGGTGTTCGGCCTGCAAGGCTGCTATGCGCCTATCGACCTGCTTCTGGAGCCAGTGCAGGGTAGAGGCTCCGTTGTTGTCGATATCGAGGTAGCCCAGTCGCACCGTATTCTTAAAGCTCGGCAGCGTAAACAAATTGGGCGTAGATATTTGGGCCGAGTAGGCATACCACACAAAGGCGGGGTAGATGATGCGCGAATACTCTGCAAAGAACTCCTCGAAGTCAAAGATGCGGGCATCGTTCTTGGTGGCCCTCACGCACACATCGTGCAGCGAGGGGGCGTAGCAGAGGTAGTTCTCGATTGAGTAGGCGTAGGTGTGGAACAGATAGGGCGACGAGTTGATGATGCGGGCATCGTCGGTCTGGGTGGCAAACAGATAGTCGAAGTCGCTATCCATACACATAACCTGCCCGGGGTGGCACGAGTCGGCACTTTTGAGCAGTACCTTTTTGCCCTTTGCCAGATCGCCACGCAGGGGTACCGACACGTCAAACCTCACTTTGTCGCTCTCGAAGGGAGACAAGATGGTGTTCCAGAAGGCAATATCCTCATACCCCTCCACAAAGGCCACAATGCGCCTGCAACCCTCGGGCACGGGCAACAGTTGTGGCAGTTGGGCCACAAGTCGCGGTGTCGAGGGGCGCAAGGGGCGGATATATGTGTTACGTCGCTTTGCCATAGTGTTGCTTTGGCAAATATACGAAAATTATTACCTTTGTATTGCACTAATACCGAAAATAATATGTCTAATAACGATTGGAAATCGCGTTTGGGTGTGGTTTTTTCGACCAACCCCGACTTTAACTATACCACCGACGAGGTCGAAGAGGCCACCACACTGCCACCCGAGAAGCAAAATCTGCGCGTATGGCTCGACCGCAACCACCGAGGGGGCAAGACCGTGACGCTCATCAAGGGGTTTGTGGGCACCGACGACGACCTGAAAGAGTTGGCCAAGGAGCTCAAGAGCCGTTGTGGGGTGGGGGGCTCGGCCAAAGATGGCGAGATAATAGTCCAGGGCGACCACCGCGAGCGCATAATGGAGATACTTCTGGCCAAAGGCTACCGCGCCAAAAAGGCAGGAGGGAACTAAAAAAATCAAAATGCAAAATTCAAAATTCAAAATTATAGTCGCTGTGTTGGTGGGGATGCTGCTCTCTATGGGGGTAGGCTCGGCCCAGTACTACGACAACGGCGCAAGTCCACACTGGTTGCGCTGGCAGAGCATCGAGGGCGACTCGGTGAGGGTTGTTGCGCCCGATCTCTACGAGGGGGCTGCCCGACGTGCGCTCTTCTATGCCGACTCTACGCGCAACTCGGTAGACTACGGCTTGGGCTATGGCTTGGGCTCGGTGCCGCTGGTCATACACCCACTCAACAGCCTCTCGAATGGTGTGTCGATATGGGCCCCAAGGCGTGTGGAGATTAGCGGTATGCCCTCGGTTGGGGGCTATGCCACTACCTGGCTGCGCCACTTGGCCGTTCACGAGATGCGCCACACTGCACAATATGCCGCCCTAAATCGCAATACCGTCAGGGGGCTCTACTACCTGCTTGGCGAGCAGGGCTTGTTGTTGGCCTCGGGCCTTATGCCCTTCTGGTGGATTGAGGGCGATGCCACCGATGCCGAAACCCAGCTCAACACCTTTGGCCGAGCCCTGCAACCCTCGTTCACGATGCACTACCGAGCTGTAGGGCGCGACATTCTGGAGGGGAACATCGACCCCTGGTTTTCGGGCTCGTACACTATGGAGGTCCCCTCGCACTACGAGTTGGGCTACCAGCTTGTTACTACGGCCAACACTCTGGCCGACCGCTATGTGTGGGCCGACGTGGTAGACTACGCAAGTCGCCACCCCTACACTATCTTTGCCACCGAGATAGCTATGCGTCGCAGGCTTGGCTACTCGACTACCGAGCTGTTCCGCGCCACCTTTGAGCGACTGAACGACCATTGGGACTCGCTCCCCGAGCGCCACGACTCGGCCACCAAGCTCGATGGCCCCACACCCTCCGACCAATACGTCACCTACCAATACCCTCTGTGGGCCGACAGCAATACCATCGTGGCCCTGCGCACCACACTCGACCGTAGCACCCGCTTTGTGGCCATAGATGCCGCCAGTGGTGCCGAGCGCGAACTCTTCGGTGTGGGCTACGTGAGCACTCGCCCCGCCATTGTGGGCGACCGCCTCTACTGGACTGAGCACACCCAGCTGAGCTCGTTTGCACAAGATATGGGCTCGGTGATGTGGAGCAGCACCCTCGACGGCCGAGATAAGCAAACCCCCATAGGGCGCAAGACTATGGCCCTCTATCCGACCGACTTTGGCGGCGAGTTGGCCTATGTGCGCTACAACCCCGAGAGCACCTACACTATTGTCTGCCCCGTTGGCGAGTACACCCTGCCCGAAGGGGTAGAGGTGCACGGCCTTGCAGCCGACGACCAGTGGCTCTACTACCTGACCACCGAGTTTGGGGGTATGGCCATTTGGCGCATCAGGCCCACCGATTGGCAGCGAGAGGTTGTAAAGCCCGCCTCGCCCACCACGCTGAGCCACTTGGTGGCCCACAGCGGAAAGCTCTACTTTGGCTCCATAGGCAGTGGCTACGACGAGGTGCACTGTTGGGACATTGCCTCGGCCACCGAGAGCCGTCTTACAACCTCGCAGCATGGCTCTTTCTGGGGCTCGCCCTCGCCCGAGGGCAGACGTTTGGCTCTGGCTGTCTATGACCGCAACGGGTATCACCCTGCCGTTGGCGAAAATATTGGTATAGAGCAGATTGCTCCCTCGCAGCAGATGCCCCTAAACATAGTCAATCCGCCCGTATATGAGTGGGCCGACGTGGTAGAGGTCGACAAGATTGAGGCTACCCCTATGGCCCTGGCCGAGTCGGAGCAGAGGTATCCCGCAAAGCGTTACTCAAAGGGGGCGCACCTGCTGAACATACACAGTTGGGCCCCCATATACTTCCGCCCCGACCAGGTGATGTCGGGCAATCTGGGCGACGTGGGGTTGGGCGTGTCGGTAGTGTCGCAAAACCTGCTCAACACAGCCCTCACAACCATAGGCTACCGCTACGATGGTCGCCACAATCTGTTGGCCAACTTCAAGTACGTGGGGCTGCCCGTTAAGCTCGAACTAGGTGCACGAGTAGACAACGGCTCGGTGGGGCTCTACCCTGTGCAGGGTATGATTATGGAGAATGGTGACTACCTGGGCTACTTTGACCACACCGAACAGATAAAACTGCCCGTACCCCCACGTGGTTATGCTTCGGTCTACGCCAAAGGGTCGCTACCCTTGATACTGAGCCACAGCCACTGGACAACGGTGCTTACACCCGCCATAGAACTATCGGCCAACAACAATATGGTCTACAACCCCGACCGATACAAAGGGGGCACCTTCCGCAAGGGTATGGTGGCCTCGGCTGCCACCTTGCAGTGGAACTCTTACACCCGTCAGGCCAAGCGCAATCTGCAACCTCGTTGGGGCTTTGCGGCCATTGCGGGCGTTGGCAAGGCCCTCACTTGGGAGGTCGAAACTCCGCTGACCGTAGGGCTCTATGGCCGAGTGCAGACCCCTGGTTTGGGGCTCAACGACGGATTTACGTTGCGTGCATCGTACCAAAATATCCTCGGCAACGGCCCTGTGAACTATGCCGTAAATCTGGGGTGGATGTCGGTGCGCGGAGCTGCCCACTTTGAGGATACCGCCTATGTGTTGCCCGACAACCAGGTGGGCGCCTCGGTAGAGTACTGCACCCCGCTGTGCTATCCCAATGTGGGTGTGCAGGGTATAGTGCTGCTCAAAAGGCTTAGTCTGTCGCTCTTTGGCGAAACGCTGGTGGCGGGAGCAAATTATAAAGATGGTGGTTGGGGCTACAAAGGCCCGTGGAGTGTGGGAGCCAACCTTGTGGCCGACACAGCGTGGCTCAGGCTACCCGAGCAGGGCGACTTGGGACTGAGAGTGTCGTGCTACTTTGTGAGTGGCCACCTGAACCGCCCCGTACTGAGCGCAGGAGCCTCGGTGGCGTTTTAGGGAATTCAGAATTGTTTATAGGAGAAATAAGAGTAATAGGAGTAATAGAAAAAATCCCCCACTAATGCGTTAGTGGGGGATTTTTAACTTTTAACTTTCAATTTTCTCTACTCGGCTTTGGGGAATTTGACCGAGTAGATGAGTGCTTCGAGCCCGCGGAGCAGGTCGCGCTGGCCGTGCTTGGGCGAAAAGACGTAGCAGTCGATTGTAACGACCTGGTTGGTGTTGGTATCGAGGGTGCTCCAACTAACCATAGGGCCACCCATAAAGTCGCCACCCTCCAAGTCCCAGAAGCCTCGCATCTCGGCCCAAAAACGACCATTTATGCGCTTATAGGTAACCTCGGGGATATACTCCTCGACGGTGGTCATATAGGATTTACCACTGGGGCCAGGGATGTTCTTCATAAAGTTGTTGCGCTGGGCAATGAGGTTTTCGAGCTCAAAGTCGCTCTTGCCACTATAAGGGTAGGTATATACCGCCAAGCCCTGGGTGGCTACGGGGTACTCGAACGAGGTTACCAGCAGGCTGTCGCCACTGGTGCCACGCATAGTGTAGCCTCGGGGAATGTCGATGGTCATTCCGCCAAACATATCCTTAATCTTGTCGACCACAACGCCCTCTTTGTACTTGCGATTCATCTTTATGGCTCGGTCGCGCTCGGCATCCTCAAAGGCTTTGAGCACCTCGGCACGATTCTGGTGCAAGAAAGCGGTCAACTCCTCGGTGCTGGGGGCCGTAACCATCAGTATCAGCTGGCCGTCGGCATAGAGGTCTTTTTGCCCCACATTGCTCAGAGGCTGCGAGGGGTCCACTTTCAAGTAGAGCACGTTGCGGTGTACCTTGATGAAGCCCTCGAAGGCTGAGGGGATAACCCTCATAAGGTCCAGGCGGGGCTCATATTGGTTTACGTAGGCAACAGGGCTGCCAAAAATCGAGCGCAGGGTATCTTGCAGGGGGCTCTCCCACTGTGGCTTGTCCACAACAGCAATCAGTTCGTAGGGTGCTCCGCCCGCCTTCTGGCGACCTGTACCCACAGTGGCCGAGTCGCACGAGCAGAGGGCCACACCCACCAACATCAACACCACCAAGTGGCGTAAAGTCTTAGCAATAGTCATAATAGAAAAAGGTGTTTTGCCGTTAAAAATGTATCGTTTTGTGCAAAGGTAGCGAAAAAATCATATCTTTGCACCGCTATCCGCAAAAAGTGTGCTCAAAGGGCCCACACCCCGAGTGGCAAAACAGAGAGAGAGGACAAAAAGGTATGTATTTCAGGTGGCCAAAGTTTTTCCGTCGTATGACCCCCACAATGTTGTGGCGGGTAGACAGCCCCGACTGCGTATACCTGACCTTCGACGATGGGCCCACCCCCAAGATTACGGAGTTCATACTCGACACCCTCGACCAGTATGGTGCCAAAGCCACCTTCTTCTGTCTGGGCAACAATGCCGAGATGTACCCCGAGTTGGTCGAGGAGATTGAGCGTCGCGGACACGCCATCGGCAACCACTCCTACAACCACACCCGAGGGTGGCTCGTTACGACCGAGGAGTATATGGCCAGCGCCTACAAGGCAGGCCAGTTCTTGCCCCACACTCGCCTGTTCCGCCCAGCCTATGGCCGCATTGCCATACGCGAGGTACATCGTATGCGCTCGCAAGGGTGGAGGGTGGTTATGTGGAACAACATCTCGGAGGACTACGACCACAAGGTGTCGCCCCAAAGGTGCGCCCAGAAGGTTACGCGACACCTGCGCCCTGGCAACATAATAGTGTTCCACGACTCGGTCAAGGCGTCGAAAAATATGATGTACGCACTGCCCAAAGTTTTGGAGGCTATAAAAAAACGTGGACTCAAAACCGACATTATTACCAAAGATTTGTAGGAATTTAGACAAAAAATTGTACTTTTGTCGCTTGGAGCACCTATGGCTCCGCTACTAACAGCATTTTATCATAACAAAAACAAATACAACAGACACTATGGCAACAGCATCAGACATCAAAATCGGTATGTGTATCGATATGGACAACAAGACTTTTCTTGTTGTTGATTTCCAGCACGTTAAACCTGGCAAAGGCCCCGCTTTCATCCGTACTAAACTCAAAAACCTCGAGAACGGCCGCGTACTCGATAAGACCTACTCGTCGGTGAGCGAGAAGATTGAGCCCGTGCGCGTAGAGCGTCGCCCCTACCAGTACACCTACGAGGATGACCTGGGTATCCACCTTATGCATATGGAGACCTTTGAGGAGATTACCATCCCTCGCGACCTGATTGAGAACTCGGACCTGATGGTAGATGGTCAGATTCTGGAGGTTATGTTCCACACCGAGAAGGAGTTGGCTCTGACCGCCGAGCTGCCCCCCATCATCGATATGGAGGTTACCTACACCGAGCCCGGTGTTCGTGGCGATACCGCTTCGACCAACTCGCTCAAACCTGCTACCGTTAATACCGGTGCAACCGTTAAGGTACCCCTGTTCATCAACACCGGCGACAAGATTCGCGTCGATACCCGCACCCGCGAGTACTACGAGCGCATCAAGTAAGAGTTGAAGCAAATGCGATTGAAAATCCCCTCACTAACGATTAGCGAGGGGATTTTTCTTTAAGGGCTTTAAGGACCTTAGGGACTTTAGAGAAAATCATATAGGATAAATCCCCCTCTAAGTTAGAGGGGGTGCCCGAAGGGCGGGGGCGTGTGTTTTAGCCATCAGCGGTCAGCAGTCAGCCTTCTTGACAGACCCCCTCGGCCTACGGCCACTCCCCCTAACTCAGGGGGAGAGTGGTTGTGGAGCTCCCAAAAGGAGGGTGGTGGTGGGATTTCCATTAACAACCGCCAAAGTTTAGCACCACAACAACCCCTCTCCTGAGTTAGGAGAGGTGCCCCAACGGGGCGGAGAGGTCTGTATGGCCGAAGGCCACACCCAATCCTGCGACCGCATTGCAGGTGGAAGAAGGTGTGTGGTGGCGTGGGCGTTAAGAAACAAAGACGTACCTTGTGTACCGACCTTTACGGTCGTTTGTTTTAGCCAACGACAACACTAAGCCCCGCCGAAATGCATCGCAGTGGTTTTGGGTACCTTTTGCCACCAAAAGGTACAAAACAATCAAAAAGCCAAGAGGTAGATGCCAACCGCCTCGGCCAATGCCGAGTCGTGGCAAGACGAATTGAAAAAGGGAAAATAATTTTCAATTTTCCATTCTCAATTTTCAATTCTTTCACTATCTTTGTAATTTACAAGAGAAGTGAAAAAGCAACCTAAAACAACAACCTATAAAACAACCATACCAACTTATCACTATGAGCCTTAAACAAAAACTACAAGAGTCTATGACTCTGAAAAATCTGCTATCGTGGGTGGGTGTAGCAGTGGGTGTGACGGTTATGTCGCTCGGCTTTGTGCTCTTTACCAACCCCTACAAAATCATCCCTGGCGGAGTCTATGGTCTCGGTCGCGTGTTGCACCACCTAATTCCCTCAATCCAGACGGGTACCTTTGGCTTTATGCTCGATGTGCCACTGATGATTTTGAACATTATCATCTTCGGAGCTTCGATGGGTTCAAAGACCATCTTTGCGGCTGTCATCTCGCCCTTCATTATGAACGGTCTGACCAGCTTCTTCGGAGAGAACCCCGCCGACGGCACCTCTATCATCAGTACCGCATTCAACTTTTCGGACAACCTGCTGGTGTGTGCGGTCTTTGGCGGTCTGCTGATTGGCGCAGGTGTGGGTATAATCATCCGCAGTGGCGCAACCTCGGGCGGTACCGACATCATTTCGATGATTGTGAGCCGCTACTGTAAGATGAAATTTTCGAGCGCAATGGCCATTGTCGAGTCTACGATTGTGGTGGTGGGTATGCTGGTGTTCCGCGACTGGAAGCTGCCCCTCTACTCGCTCATCTCGATTTATGTCAGCGCCAAGGCCATCGACTTTGTGCTCGATGGTGCAACATACGAAAAACTGCTCTTTATCATATCCGACAAGAAGGAGGAGCTCAAACACTTCATCCTGCACGAGATGTCGCGAGGTGGCACCTACATCAAGTCGAGCGGTATGTACACCGACACCAATAGGGATATGATATTCTTGGTCATCAGCCGCAAGGAGATTGCCCAGGTGAAGAGCAAGATTCGCAAGATTGATGACAAGGCGTTTGTGGTGGTGGTCGATGCCCACGAAACCTATGGCGATGGCTTCAAGAAGTTTGAGGCCGACGACCAGACCACAACCGAGTAAACACTAAGAGAATTGTATACTAATAGGCTGAAAATGAAAATACTCAAAGCAACCCCCGGTGGCGGGCAGAAACTCTACATCGAGACCTACGGCTGTCAGATGAACGTAGGCGACACCGAGATTATCGTATCCATAATGCAAAAGGAGGGCTACCTCTATACCACCAATATCGACGAGGCCGATATTATATTGGTAAACACCTGCTCCATTCGCGACAATGCCGAGCAGCGCATTTGGGGACGACTCAAAGAGTTCCAGCGCTACAAACGAGCCAAGCGCTCGCTCATAGTGGGCATCGTGGGTTGTATGGCCGAGCGACTCAAAGAGCAGCTGCTCGAACGCGAGCCTATTGTAGACATAGTTGCGGGCCCCGACTCGTACCGCGATATGCCCAAGTTGGTGGCAGCTGCCCAGGTTGGCGGCAAGGGTATCAACGTGGCCCTCTCGCAAGACGAAACATACGGTGATATTCGCCCCGTAAGGCTCGACAGCAATGGTGTGAGCGCCTTTGTGAGCATTATGCGTGGGTGTATAAATATGTGCGCCTACTGCGTGGTGCCCTACACCCGAGGCATCGAGCGCAGTCGCGACCCTCAGACCATTCTGCGCGAGGTCAAAGAGGTCTTCGATGCAGGCTACCGCGAGGTTACACTGCTCGGCCAGAACGTGAATTCATATCGATGGAAGAACGAGCAGGGCGAGGTTGTGGTAGACTTCCCCAAGCTGATGGAGATGGTGGCCGAAGTGTCGCCCCTGCTACGTGTGAGGTTCGCCACGTCGCACCCCAAAGACCTTAGCGACAGGCTCATAGAGGTTATGGCGGGGCACAATAATATCTGCAAGGCTATCCACCTGCCCGCCCAGAGCGGTAGTACCCGTATGCTGCAACTGATGAACCGCAAGTACACCCGCGAGTGGTACTTGGGGCGCATAGCCGCCATACGCGCAGCAATGCCCGACTGCGCCATCACTACCGACCTTATTGCGGGCTTCTGCACCGAAACCCTCGACGACCACGCCGACACAATGTCGCTTATGCGCGAGGTGGGCTACGAGAGCGCCTTTATGTTCAAGTTCTCGCTGCGCCCCAACACCTACGCCGCACGCCACCTGACCGACGACGTGAGCGAGGAGGAGAAAACCCGCCGTCTGACCGAGATTATCAACCTCCAAAACGAACTCTCCATTGCGAGCAACCGCCGCGACGTGGGCAAGGTGTTTGAGGTGCTCATCGAGGGCTACTCCAAACGTAGCAACGAACAACTCTGTGGCCGCACCTCGCAGAATAAGATGGTGGTGTTCGACGCAGCCCCCGACCTCAAAGCGGGCGACTACGCCACCGTGCGCATCACCGACTGCTCGTCGGCCACCCTCTTCGGCACACTGGTTTAGTTTGCCTTCGGCGAGGGGACTGTCGCTTTTTATAAAAAGCTCCGCAAAAATTTTTAGTGTATTGCCTTTGCGTTGAGTATGGGCGTGGTACCCTGACGGGCTGTTAAAATATAAGAGTAGCAACTGCTTGCAAGTGAACTTGCGCAGCCGCTACTCTTATATTTTTGCATCCTGCTCGGATGCACCCGCTCCCATCCTCACCGAGAAAAGGCCCTTACGCCACAACCATTCATCAACCCACGACTACTCCTCCCCTAACTTAGGGGAGGAGTTATCTGCCCCTTCCCACAAAGCCCGGGTATTAAAAAAGATACCCGCGAGGTGTGGGTGGAGTAAAGTTGTGTGAGGGGGGGTCGCGCACACTCCCCCTCTAAGTTAGAGGGGGTGCCCTTTAGGGCGGGGGCGTGTGTTTTAGCTATCAGCGGTCAGCTGTTAGCCTTCTTTACAGACCTCCTCGGCCTGCGGCCACTCCCCCTAACTTAGGGGGAGAGTGGTTGTGGAATTTCCATTAGCCACTATCAAAGTTTAGCTCCACGACCACTCCTCTCCTGAGTTAGGAGAGGTGCCCCGAAGGGGCGGAGAGGTCTGTATGGCCGAAGGCCACACCCAATCCTGCGACCGCATTGCAGGTGGAAGAAGGTGTGTGGTGGCGTGGGCGTTAAGAAACAAAGACGTACCTTGTGTACCGACCTTTACGGTCGTTTGTTTTAGCCAACGCCACCACAACGCCCCGCCGAAATGCATCGCAGTGGTTTTGGGTACCTTTTGCCACCAAAAGGTACAAAAAAAGAATGGTAGATGCCAACCGCCTGACTAATGTCAGTCGTGGCAAGACGGAAAGGAATTGAAAATGGATAATGGAAAATTGAAAATTGACAGACCCCTCCGCCCTTCGGGCACCTCCCCTAACTTAGGGGAGGTGTTATCTTATTATATCTTATTGGTCCTATTACTCCTATAAATCCTATAGGAGCAATGGGAGGTATAAGAGTTATAGGAGTTATAAGATTTTCCTTAAAGCCCCTAAGGCCCTTAAAGTCCTTACAAAAAAAGCCCAACCGCTTACATATGCGATTGGGCTTTGTGCTGTAAAAGCAAGGCGAGGGGACTACTCCAACTCTTTCAAGATGCGAAGAGCTGCCTGGTAGATGGTGTCGTCGTCAAAGCTAACGGTACCACCATCGGGACCCTCCTCAAAGTGCACTCCTGCGGTCGTTCCACCCTCATAGTGGCGACCGCCAAAGTAGTTCCTAACTTCGTCTGCCTCGATGCCGAGCTCATCGGCAATGCGCTGCATACTGCCACTGGGCAGTTTGTCCTTGGTGCGGCGCAGTTCATTAAAGGTAATTACCATAAGTAATATCGGTTTTTTTAGTTGTTGTTTACAGTTAGCTATTTTTCAGCGCTACTAAATTAACACCATTTATTGGAATAAAAAAATTTCGCCACACTTTTTTATTTTTGGCCGACAACTGACACGAAAAATCGGACATTTTGTCAGTAAAGTTGGGCGCTGTTCTGTTTTTGTCAGTCGTTTTGCCAAATTTTGTGCTTGGCACAGAGATTGCCCCATTGGAGGACAAACGCAACAAAGCCCAGCGAAAGCGGGAGGGTTGCGCAGCGAAAAAGAAAATCAAAATAAGTTAAACCATATAAATTATTAAGTACAGTTATGGCAAAGATTATTGGTATCGACCTTGGTACAACTAACAGTTGTGTGGCAGTAATGGAGGGCAACGAGCCCGTAGTAATTCCCAACAGCGAGGGACACCGCACTACTCCTTCTATCGTAGCATTCACCGAGGGTGGTGAGCGCAAAGTGGGCGACCCCGCAAAGCGTCAGGCTATCACCAACCCCAAAAATACCATCTTCTCGATCAAACGCTTTATGGGCGAGAATATGGATCAGGTACAGAAAGATGTAACCCGCGTTCCCTACAACGTAGTGCGTGGCAACAACAACGTACCTATGGTAGAGATTGGCGACCGCAAATATACTCCTCAGGAGATTTCGGCCATCATCTTGCAGAAGATGAAAAAGACCGCCGAGGACTATCTGGGCACCACCGTTAGCGAGGCAGTAATTACCGTTCCCGCATATTTCAGCGACTCGCAGCGTCAGGCTACCAAAGAGGCCGGTGAGATTGCAGGTCTGAAAGTTCGCCGTATCATCAACGAGCCTACCGCAGCAGCTCTGGCCTACGGTCTGGACAAGGCCGGCAAGGATATGAAGATTGCCGTTTACGACTTGGGTGGCGGTACCTTCGATATCTCTATCTTGGAGTTGGGCGACGGTGTGTTTGAGGTTAAATCGACCAATGGTGACACCCACTTGGGCGGTGATGACTTTGACCACGTGATTATCGACTGGATGGCAGCCGCGTTCCAGAGCAAACACGGCATCGACCTGCGCAAAGACGCGATGGCTATGCAGCGTCTGAAAGAGGCAGCCGAGAAGGCCAAAATTGAGCTTTCGAGCAGCACCTCGACCGAGATTAACCTGCCCTACATCATGCCCGTAGACGGCATTCCTCAGCACTTGGTAATGACTCTTACTCGTGCTAAATTCGAGCAGTTGGCCGACAGCCTGATTCGTGCCACCATTGAGCCCTGCCGCAAGGCTCTGAGCGATGCAGGTCTGAGCGCAAGCCAGATTGACGAGGTTATCTTGGTGGGTGGTTCGACCCGTATCCCCGCTATCCAGAAGGTTGTTGAGGATTTCTTCGGCAAGGCTCCTTCAAAGAACGTAAACCCCGACGAGGTTGTGGCTATCGGTGCTGCAATTCAGGGTGGTGTATTGACCGGCGAGGTTAAGGATGTGCTTCTGCTCGACGTTACTCCTCTGTCGCTCGGTATCGAGACTCTGGGTGGTGTGTTTACCCGCCTGATTGATGCCAATACCACTATCCCCACTCGCAAGAGCCAGGTATTCTCGACCGCTCAGGACAACCAGCCTTCGGTAGAGATTCACGTTTTGCAGGGCGAGCGCCAGATGGCACGCGACAACAAGACCATCGGTCGCTTCCACCTCGACGGCATTCCCGCAGCTCCTCGTGGTGTACCCCAGATTGAGGTTTCGTTCGACATCGATGCCAACGGTATCCTGAACGTGTCGGCCAAAGACAAAGGCACCGGCAAGGAGCAGAGCATCCGCATCGAGGCTTCGAGCGGCTTGACCGAGGCAGAGATTCAGCGTATGCGCGACGAGGCCAAGGCCAACGAGGCTAAGGATAAAGAGGAGCGCGAGCGTATCGACAAGATTAACGGTGCCGACTCGATGATTTTCTCGACCGAGAAACAGCTCAAAGAGTATGGCGACAAACTGCCCGCCGACAAGAAATCGGCTATCGAGAGTGCTTTGGCAGAGCTGAAAGCTGCTCACTCGGCACAGAACTTGGCAGACATCGACTCGGCAAGCGAGAAACTCAATGCCGCTTGGCAGGCAGCATCGCAGGATCTGTATGCACAGCAGCAGGCTCAGGGTGCCCAGCAGGGCGGCCAGCAGCAGGCAGGTGGCCAGGGTGGTCAGCAGCAGACTCAGGCCGAGGACGTAGAGTTCGAGGAGGTTAAATAAGGCCTTGAAATACAAAAAAAGAGAGAGGGGCTCGTCGGTCTGACGAGTCCCTCTCACTTTTTTTGTCGACCGTCAACCGTCAACCGTCGACCGTCGACCGACCTAAGTCGTTAGGGAGTTTAGGGAATTTAGGGAGTTTAAGGAGTTTAGTGAGTTTTACTATATAACTTTCAACTTTCAATTCTCAATTCTCAATTCTCAATTCTCAATTCCCTTTTTATAATAGGTATTTTTTTGAGTTTACGAAAAAAAGTGTATTTTTGCGGGTTAATTGTGCGCAAACTGTTCGATGGGTAGGTGTGGAGGTGCTGTTGGCGCAGACAAATACCACCCGCAGAACGCAACATTGGCAAGAACAAATAACAACAAAACAAAATAATAAACAAAAACTTAAAACAATGCAGAACAAAGGATTTATCAAATTCATCGCCATTGCTTTGGCTCTGGCGTGCGCTTATCAGCTTTCGTTCTCGGTTGTTTCGGGTGTAGTCGAGAAAAAAGCAGCTAAGTATGCCGCAGAGCAGGTAGCAGCTACCACTATCGACGCCGCCGCAATCGAAAAATCGGGACTCAGCGAGGATGCCTACATCGAGAACCTCCTCCTCAAAAAGGAGCAGCAGTATCTCGATAGCGTTAAGTCGAAACCCGTCTACAACATCCTCATCAAAAAATTCACCTACAAAGAGGTAAAAGAGAAAGAGATTAACCTCGGTCTGGACCTCAAGGGCGGTATGAACGTAATGCTCGAAATCGCTGTTGAGGACGTAGTGAAAGCACTGTCGAACGATTCGACCGACCCCACCTTCCTGGCTGCTATCGAGCAGGCTAAGGTTGAGGCCAAGAACTCGCAGAGCGACTACATCACCCTCTTTGCTAAGGCTTACGACAAACTGTCGAATGGCGCACCCCTGGCTATCATCTTCAACAACCAGGTGATGAAAGATAAGGTGACTCTCAATAGCACCAACGACGAGGTCGTAAAAGTACTTCGCGAGGAGTCGGAGAGCGCTATCGCCAACTCGTACAACGTGCTCCGTAGCCGTATCGACCGCTTTGGTGTGGCTCAGCCCAACATCCAGCGTCTGGAGAATACCGGTCGCATCTTGGTTGAGCTCCCCGGTGTTAAGGAGCCCGAGCGTGTTCGTAAACTCTTGCAGGGTACCGCTTCGTTGGAGTTCTGGGCAACCTACGACAACAGCGAGGTCTTCCCTATGTTGCAGAGGGCTAACAACGTGCTGCGCGATATGAACGTGGCTAACGTAGAGGAGGCTGAAGAGGAGAAAGCTGAGACTGCCGAGGGCGACCTGCTGGCCGAGCTCGAGGGTGCTGAGGCTCAGAATGCCGAGGCCGAGTTTGCTGCCTATGCAAAGAACAACCCCCTGTTTGCTAAACTGATGCCCGCAACCAACGCTGCCGGTCAGGTTATGAGGGGTCCCGTTGTAGGTCACGCTATGAGCTACGATATGGAGGCTGTCGAGGAGTACCTCGCACTGCCCCAGGTTAAGGCTGTTATCAACCCCGACGTGCGCTTCTTGTGGAGCTCGAAGGCTATCGACGAGGCTGGTACTATCTACGAGCTCTATGCTATCAAGGCCGACGGCCGCGATGGTAAGGCTCCCCTGGATGGTGGCTCGATTGTAGATGCTTCGCCCCAGTACTCGCAGACCGGTGGCTCGGCAGAGGTTGATATGGTTATGAATACCAGCGGTGCCAACGTATGGGCTCGCTTGACCAAAGCCAACATCGGCAAGAGCATTGCTATCGTATTGGACGATGTAGTTTACTCGGCTCCTACCGTACAGAACGAGATTACCGGTGGTCGCTCGCAGATTACCGGCGACTTCGATATTACCGAGGCAACCGACTTGGCCAACGTGCTCAAATCGGGTAAACTGCCCGCTCCTGCTCGCATCATCCAGGATACCGTAGTTGGTCCTTCGCTGGGTGCCGAGAGTATCAACGCTTCACTCATCTCGTTTGTGATTGCATTCCTGCTCGTACTGCTCTATATGATCTTCTTCTACAAGGGTGCAGGTGTTGTTGCCAGCATTGCGCTGATTTGCAACGTATTCTTCCTGTTCGGCGTATTGGCATCGTTTGGTGCAGTTCTGACTCTGCCCGGTATCGCAGGTATCGTTCTGACTCTGGGTATGGCTGTGGATGCTAACGTAATTATCTACGAGCGCGTGAAAGAGGAGCTCAAAGCAGGTAAGGGCTTGAGCCTGGCAGTGAGCGAGGGTTACAAGAACGCTATGAGCGCTATTGTTGACGCCAACATCACCACCATTATCACCGGTATTGTACTGTTTGTATTCGGTACCGGTCCTGTACAGGGCTTCGCAACCACTCTGATTATCGGTATCATCACCTCGTTGTTCACCTCGTTGTTCTTCACTCGCATTATGTTCGAGGGTCGCTTGGCTAAGGGCAAGAGCATTAGCTTCTCTAACAAGATGACAGAGAACTTCTTGGCTAACACAAAGGTTAACTTTATTGGT
This sequence comes from Rikenellaceae bacterium, assembly GCA_015059945.1. Classification (GTDB taxonomy): domain Bacteria; phylum Bacteroidota; class Bacteroidia; order Bacteroidales; family Rikenellaceae; genus Tidjanibacter. The sequence goes on along the minus strand of SUZJ01000003.1, from coordinate 226,740 downwards.
ATCCGCAAATACTCGTACATCGTTTCGCTTGTACTTATCGTAGCTTCGGTTATCTCGCTCTCGACTCGTGGTCTTAACTACGGTGTTGATTTCTCGGGTGGCCGTACCTTCGTAGTACGCTTCGACCAGCCCGTTACTGCCGACCAGGTACGTGAGGGCTTGCAGGTGGTATTCGATGCTGCTGAGGGCGACGTTAACAGCAAGTCGTTCGAGGTTAAACAGTTTGGCGACGACACCCAGATGCGTATCGTTACCCAGTACCTCTACGACGAGCAGAACGACGAGGCTACCGCTACTGTTGAGGAGCTGCTCTACAACGGTGTGAACGGTCTGTTTGCCGAGCCTATCTCGCTCGAGGAGTTCACCTCGACCACTACCAACCCCAACGGTATCATCCAGGCCGATATGGTTGGTCCCAGCGTTGCAAGTGATATCACTCGCGGTGCATTCATCGCAGTATTCTTTGCTCTGATTGCTATCGGTCTGTACATCATCATCCGATTCAAGAAGTGGCAGTGGGGTGCAGGTTCGGTTGTGGCTCTGGCTCACGACTCGTTCTTGACCTTGGGTATCTTCTCGCTGTTGCACGGTCTGTTGCCCTTCAACCTGGAGATTGACCAGTCGTTCATCGCAGCTATCCTGACCATTATCGGTTACTCGATTAACGATAAGGTGGTTATCTTCGATCGTATCCGTGAGTTCACCACCCTCTATCCCAAACGCAACTTGAAAGAGACCATCAACGCAGCAGTTAATACCACTCTGTCGCGTACCATCAACACCACAGGTACTACCTTTGTAACCCTGTTGGCAATCTTCTTGTTCGGTGGTGCTGTTATCCGTGGTTTCGTATTCGCACTGATGTTTGGTGTGATTGTAGGTACCCTGTCGTCGATCTTTATCGCAACCCCCGTTGCATACGACCTGATGAACAAGGCTGCAAAGAAAGAGGCTAAAAAAGCTGCTAAATAAAAGCACTTACGATAACTGACACGAAAACCGCCCCTATGCTAAATGGGGGCGGTTTTTTGTATGCTTGGGGGTGGGGTAGTGGCGAGCTCTTTTGGGGTAAAATGAAAAAAAATTTGGTTTATTGGCGAGGATTTTGTATCTTTAACAAACCAAAAACTAATTAACTATGGCAGAAGAAGTTGAGAAAACCAGATATTCCGACGAGGAATTGGCTGAGTTTAGGGTGATTATACTCGATATGCTCGGCAAAGCAAAAGACGACTACGAACTGTTGCGCGCATCGGTTAACAACTCCGCAAGCAATGATACCGAAGATACTTCGCCCACTTTCAAGGTGCTCGAAGAGGGCGCTGCAACCCTGACCAAAGAGGAGATGGGTAGGCTGGCCCAGCGACAGTTGAAATTCATCAACCACCTCGAAGCCGCCCTGGTGCGCATCGAGAATAAGACATACGGCATTTGCCGCGAGACGGGCAAGCTGATTCCCAAGGAGCGCTTGCGCGTTGTGCCCCACGCAACCCTGTCGGTCGAGGCAAAGGAGAAGAGGCATTAGTGTAGTGTGCTCGGAGCAAAGGAGGGGGCCTTTTGTAGTGTCGCGAGGGGGGCACTTGTGTAGTTGAGTGCCGCCCACCTATTTGCCGATAACCCAAACGGAACAATAATCGTAATAGCTTGCCAAACGTAACTATCTATACCGACGGCTCGTCGTTGGGCAACCCTGGTAGGGGTGGCTATGGCATTGTATTGCTGTCGCCCCCGTATCGCAAAGAGTTGAGCGCAGGGTTTCGCCTTACGACCAACAACCGTATGGAGCTGATGGCTGTGTGCGTGGCGTTGGAGGCTTTGAAGTTCGATGGCACCGATGTTACGCTCTATTCGGACTCGAAGTACGTTGTCGACTCGGTCGAGAAGGGCTGGGTGTTTGGCTGGGAGCGAGGGGGATTTGCCAAGGCCAAGAACCCCGACCTGTGGCAGCGCTTTTTGCGTGTATACCGCCGCCATAGGGTTAAGTTTGTGTGGGTTAAGGGCCACGCCTCTACGGTCGAGAATAACCGCTGCGACCAGTTGGCTGTGGCTGCTGCCAGTGGGCCCAACCTGGCCGAGGATGTGGGCTATAACCCCGCCGAGTAATTGGGCTACAACCCCGCTGAGTGATTGTACAACCTTGCCAAGCCCCACTTCAATAAGCGATAAAAACAACAAAGGCTATCCCGATAAAGGATAGCCTTTGTTTGTGTCTTATGTTTGTGCCCAAAGGGATTAGCCGAGGTAGCTCTTCAAGAGTTTGCTGCGGCTGCTGTGGCGCAGGCGGCGGATGGCCTTCTCCTTAATCTGGCGCACACGCTCGCGGGTGAGGCCAAACTTCTCGCCAATCTCCTCCAATGTCATCTCGGGGTAGCCAATGCCAAAGAAATACTTGATAATATCTTTCTCCCTATCGGTCAGGGTGTCCAGAGCCCTATCGACCTCGGTGGCTAGCGACTCGTTAATCAGCCCCCTATCGGCATTGGGCGAGTCGGCATTTACCAACACGTCGAGCAGGTTGTTGTCCTCGCCATCGGCAAAGGGTGCATCGACCGACACGTGGCGCCCCGAAACACGCAGGGTGTCCGAAACCTTCTCCTTTGGAATGTCCAGCATCTCGGCCAGCTCCTCGGGCGAGGGTACACGCTCGTTCTTCTGCTCAAACTGGCCAAAGGCCTTGTTGATTTTGTTGAGCGAGCCCACCTGATTCAGAGGCAGACGCACGATACGCGACTGCTCGGCCAGAGCCTGCAAAATCGACTGCCTAATCCACCACACTGCATACGAGATGAACTTAAAGCCACGAGTCTCGTCAAACTTCTCGGCAGCCTTGATAAGGCCCAAGTTGCCCTCGTTTATAAGGTCGGGCAGCGACAGGCCCTGATTTTGGTACTGCTTGGCCACCGACACCACAAAACGAAGGTTGGCTTTGGTCAGCTTTTCGAGCGCCTCTTGGTCGCCTTTTTTGATTCGCTGGGCGAGCTCTACCTCCTCTTCAACGGTGATAAGATCCTCCTTGCCAATCTCCTGCAAGTATTTGTCGAGCGATGCGCTTTCGCGGTTAGTAATGGACTTGGTGATTTTTAATTGCCTCATAATCTTCTTTTCTTGTGCTATTCGTTTTTCTCTGTTTTTTGCCTCATTAACCTCGTGTCGGAAAGCGCACTCTGCAAATACCTTTTTTAGTGTGTTGCCCTCTTGGCCTTAGGTTGGCATCTCTACCAACTTGCCCTGCTCAGCCCTCCAAGCCTATTCTACCAACGAGTAGCTTGCGCTGCGGCCGGTCGAGGGATAGATGCCGTCTACCGAGGTAATCTTTTCGGTCATCTTGTCGAGGTCGGCCACACTGGTTACGGCCTTCTCGTTGATGTGGGTGATGATAAATCCGGGCCTTACACGAGCCTTGGCCAAGAAGCCACCCTCCCTAACAGCGGTGACCTTAACGCCACCCTTGATGCCCAACTGACGGGCTGCCTTGTCGCTCACCTCGGCGAACTCGCCACCAAGCGAGCCTGCTACAAAGACCTCGTCTTTGCTGATAGGTGCTGCCTTTCCTGCCGTATTACGCAACACTACCTCAAAATGTTTCACTTTGCCGGCTCTTTTTATCTCGATTTTTATCTTGTCGTTGGGACGGTGCTGAGCCACTATCTCCGACAGGCGTGCCGAGGTGTCTATCTTAACCCCGTCGATGGCTACGATGATGTCGCCCTTCTGTATGCCTGCGGCCTCGGCAGCACCACCTTTGGTTACCTCGGCAACCCAAGCACCACCAATCTCGCTGATGCCCAACTCTTCGCCGCGCTGCTCCACAAAGTAGTTGTTAATCTCTTGGTACTGAACGCCCAACAGAGCTCGCTGCACCACGCCATACTCTTTCAGGTCCATAACCACCTTCTTTACAATCGAGCTGGGTACGGCAAACGAGTAGCCCACATAGCTGCCCGTCTCGGACTTGATGAGGGTGTTGATACCCACCAACTCGCCTGCGGTGTTTACCAGCGCACCGCCACTATTGCCGGGGTTAACGGCCGCGTCGGTCTGGATGAACGACTCGATGCTGTACTGGCTGGGAATGGCGCCCAAGTTGCGGGCCTTGGCACTGACGATACCTGCGGTAATGGTATTTTGGAGGTCGAAGGGCGAGCCAATGGCCAACACCCACTCGCCCAGACGCAGTGCATCCGACGAGCCGAACTTCAAGAAGGGTAGGTCTTTGCCCTCAATCTTTATGAGCGCAACCTCACTGGTGGGGTCGGTACCCACAATTTCGGCATCGAAGGTGCGGCCGTCGTTCAGACGTACCTTCACCTTGGTTGCATTCTCCACAACGTGGTGGTTGGTAACGATATAGCCGTCGGCCGAGATGAGCACACCCGAGCCACCCGCCTTAGCCTCGCGCGTGGGGGCACCATAGTAGCCCTGGGGTATGCCAAAGAACTGCAAGAAGGGGTCAAAACCTACTTGGCCCTTGACGGTCATCAGTACCTCTATGTTTACCACTGCGCCTACGGCATTCTCGGCTGCATAGGTCAGGTCGGGATACTTCTCTTTGGCGTAGCTCACAAAGTGGTTGTTGCTGCTTTCGGTGGTGTATAACGAGCCCTGGGTGGTGTCGCTGGTGGACACTATCTGCTGGTTGTTGCTCTGCTGCGATGTAATTACGGCGGCGGCAGTGAGTCCGCCTACGGCTGCTGCACCCACAAGGGCCACAGCTGCAATAAGTGCCTTTTTCATACTCTTTTTTCTCCTTTTTTTAGTGTTACTACTGGTTATTATACGAATAAAAAGTAGTTGTGCTGCATAGGCAATCTGCTATTATATATAATTAAGGTATCAATGGAGGTGTGTTACCCTCCCATATATACCTGCTTGCTCAATAAGAAAACGCCCCCAAAAGGCTTTTATTGTCGCCCGCAGGGGTAAAAATATAAATTTTTTTGCAATTTTTTTGCCGATTAGTTTGCACTAATCGAAAAAACCCTTACTTTTGCACTCGCAATTGGGTTGTGGTGTAATGGTAACACAACAGATTCTGGTCCTGTTATTCATGGTTCGAGTCCGTGCAACCCAACTTAACCGAGGTCACAAATTTTGCGACCTCGGTTTTTTGTTGGCCTTCGGCGAGGTGGCTGTAATTCTCCTATACCTCCTATTGGTCCTATTACTCCTATAATCCTATAAGAGTAATAGGAGATATAAGAGTTATAGGAGTTATATGTTTTTCTTTAAGGGCCTTAAAGTCCTTAGAGCCCTTAAAGTGCTTGGCCCACCGAGATTTTTCAATTTTTCTGCCCCAACTTTTTGTATCTTAATTATTATGTGTATATTTGCACGCTTAACCAACGCAAAGGGGTATGAGTATTAGGTGGTTCTGATGAAAAACCGAGGAGAGGTTTGAAAGGCGCCAATGTTAAACTATTATTAAATTATTTTAATAAGTTTGCAAAATTAAAAATTACTCGTACCTTTGCGGTGAAGTTTTTAAGGTTCATTTAGGTTAGTAGTTTTAGGTTAGTGAAGGAAATTGGGAGTATGCGGCCAGCAGGCCGTACCCAAATTTCCTTATTTTAGGCCCAGGTGGTGGAATTGGTAGACACGCTACTTTGAGGGGGTAGTGGCCGTTTTGGCCGTGCAAGTTCGACTCTTGTCCTGGGCACACGAAAAGGCGCTGAGTAATTTACTCGGCGTCTTTTTTTTGTTTGCTCGGTCTCTTTTTGTTGGGTGTGTGGCGATATTGGGGCGGAGGTGTGCAATTTTATGATTTCTTTTTTATATCTTTGTGGATGCTGAATATATAAACCAACCAAATATTATTATTCCTACAACTATGAAAAAACAGTTAATCGTAGTGCTGGCTGCCCTGGGTATGGTGGCTTGCAACAGTCAGAAAGTTTATACCATCGAGGGTACTCTGGCCGATTTTAGCGGCAAGGTGGCCCTGACCGACAATCGTGGCGAAGCGCTGGCAGAGGTTGAGACCAATGCCGAGGGCGCCTTCAAGCTCGAATACGAGAGCGAGTACCCCTTTATGGGCCTGCTCCGCATTGACGATGGCGACGAGAATGTGGGCGAGAGGTACATTGCACAGATTTATGGCGACGATGTTATGACCATCAAAGTTACCGGTACCAGCGACGACCTCATCATTGAGGGTGGTGCTGCCAATGCCGTTAATTCTCAGGTAAGGGCTCTCAATCAGCAGATTGTCGAGCGCGAGGTGGCAGGTGCTACCCGCGAGGAGCTGATTGCCTTCTACGAGGGCGAGATGGAGCGTCTCTACAACGAGAACAAAGACAACCTCTATGGCGTTATGTATATGGCAAGGCAGAAGAGCTATGATATGACAGGCGAGGAGATTATGGCCGCTATTGAGGCTCTGCCCAAGACCTACAAGACTATGCCTTCGATTGAGAAGCTGGGCGAGAGGGCCGAGGCTCTGATTAGGGTTGGCATTGGCAAACAGTTTACCGACATCGAGGCCCCCGATGCAGAGGGTAATATGGTCAAACTGAGCGACGTAGTTAAGGCCAACAAATATGTACTGCTGGACTTCTGGGCTTCGTGGTGCGGTCCCTGTATGGGCGAGGTGCCCTACTTGGTTGAGGCTTACAAAGAGTACCACCCACTGGGCTTTGAGATTTATGGCGTGAGTCTCGACAAGACCAAAGAGCCTTGGCTGCGTGCTATCGAGAACAAGGGCTTGGTATGGGTAAATGTGAGCAACTTGCAGTACTGGCAGGAGCCTGCCGCAGCCCTCTATGGCGTAGGCTCGATTCCCTCGAACTTCTTGATTGATGCCGAGGGCAACATTGTGGCCCACAACCTGCGTGGCGAGGCGTTGGCCGAGAAACTGGCCGAGCTGCTGAAATAGAGCGCTTTGGGTATAAGCAATATGGCGGGGCAGAGAGTATATTTCTGCCCCGTTTTTTTTGGCGAACCGAAAAAAAACACTACCTTTGCGCCCGCAAGCGACTATGGGGCCACCGAGATTTGCATGAGGATTGGCTGAGTGTCGCCCAAGTAACATTTTTAATACATTAAACAACAAACACTATGCAAACTATTCAGATTAAAGGCGTTAAGCGCGACAACTTCGGTAAGAAAGGCGCTAAGGACATCCGTCGCGAGGGCTTGATTCCCTGCGTAATTTACGGTAACGGTGGCGAGTCGATCCACTTCGCAATCGAGACCGCTGAGGCAAAGAAACTCATCTACACTCCCAAATCGTACATCGTTGAGCTCGATATCGAGGGCCAGATTGAGAAAGGCGTTATGCGCGAGACTCAGTTCCACCCCGTTAAAGACTACTGCTTGCACATCGACTTCTTCCGCGTAGTTGCTGGCAAACCCGTAGCTATCGAGATTCCTGTTGCCGTTGTAGGTAACTCGGAGGGTGTTAAAGCCGGTGGTAAATTGCAGATTGCTCGCCGCAAACTTATGGTTTCGGGCTTGGAGGAGAATCTGCTCGACGAGCTGGTTATCGACATCACCAACCTGGGTGTAGGTAAGACCATCAACGTAGGCGACCTGAACTTCGAGGGTCTGACTATGCTCAACCCCGCAAGCGCAACCGTTGTAGCTGTTCTGGCTACCCGTGCTACCGCTGGTAAATAAGAGAAGTGGTCAGTCTGCAAGACTGAACTAACAAATCGCAAAACGCCCGATTCAACGTCGGGCGTTTTGTTTGTCAAGAGGCTGACAGTGTGGGGGCAAGAAAAGTGCTCGGCACACAATTTGGACAATAGAGGGTAAAGGACAAATAAAACAGAGATATGACCAAACAGAAAAACGAACAAAAGTGCGCAGATAATCAGGAGGTTAAGGGCGCACCAGAGGCAGAAAAAAACGAACAGCAGAATGAACAGCAGCCCGAGGCTACTGACAATGTGGCAGAAGAGCAACAGCCCGAGGCTGACAAAACGGCAACTGTGGCTGACGAGGCTGCCGAGTGGAAGGACAAATATATGCGCCTGAGTGCCGAGTTTGACAACTATCGCAAACGTACCCTCAAAGAGAAGATGGATTTGATTGAGAGCGGTGGCGAGGATGTCATCAAGTCGATGCTGGCAGTGATGGACGACTTTGAGCGCGCGCTGGCTGCAATGCAGAGCGCAACCGATGTAGCCTCAGTAAAGGAGGGAGTCGAGCTCATTCAGCACAAGATGTGCGACACTTTGAAGGCCAAAGGTGTGAGCGAGATTGAGGCCGTAGGGCTGCCACTTGATACCGACCTGCACGAGGCGGTGGCCAAATTCCCCGCAGGCGACGACAAGAAGGGCCTGATTATAGACGTGGTGCAGAAGGGCTACAAACTCAAAGAGAAGGTTATCCGCTACGCCAAAGTGGTTGTGGGCGAGTAAAATAAAGTAAAAACGACGTTAGACGAGCTCGTTAGACGTTAGACAAATAGTATGGCAAAACGTGATTATTACGAGGTGCTGGGCGTAGAGAAAAACGCCAGTGCCGAAGAGATAAAAAAAGCCTATCGCAAGGCGGCGGTGAAGTATCACCCCGACAAAAACCCGGGCGACAAAGAGGCCGAAGAGAAGTTTAAGGAGGCTGCCGAGGCTTATGATGTGCTGAGCAACGACGACAAACGTGCCCGCTACGACCAGTTTGGTCACGCAGGTATGGATGGGGCTGCCGGTGGCGGCTATGGTGGCTTTGGTGGCGGAGGGTTCTCGATGGAGGATATCTTCCGCAACTTTGGCGACATCTTTGGCGGTCACTTCGGAGGCGGCTTTGGCGGCTTTGGCGGAGGTGGCTCGCGCGAGCGCAGCGTAAATCGTGGCACCGACCTGAGGGTGAAGGTTAAACTCTCGCTCAAAGAGATTGCCGAGGGGTGCACCAAGAAGATTAAGATTGCCAAACAGGTGGCTTGTGATGCCTGTGGTGGCAGCGGTGCCAAAGATGCAAACGGCTACTCGACCTGCCCCAACTGTAATGGTGCGGGCTACACTATCGAGACCGTAAACAGCTTCTTCGGTAGGGCACAGACCCAGCGCACTTGCCCCACTTGCGGTGGCGAGGGTAGGGTAATCTCTAACCCCTGCAGCAAGTGTCGTGGCGAGGGCGTCGTAAGGGGCGAAGAGGTCGTAGAGATTCGCATCCCCGCAGGCGTTGCCGAGGGTATGCAGCTCTCGGTCAGTGGCAAGGGTAATGCAGCGCGTCACGGTGGTGTGAACGGCAACCTGCTGGTGGTAATCGAGGAGGAGCACAACCCCGACTTGGTGCGCGACGGCAACGACCTGTTGCACAACCTGAAGGTGCCCGTAACTACTGCCATACTGGGTGGCGAGGTCGAGGTGCCCACCATCGACTCGAAGGCCAAGATTAAGATTGCCCCCGGTACCCAGGCAGGCAAGGTCCTCAGGCTCAAAGGCAAGGGTATCCCCGAACTGAATGGCTATGGCAGGGGCGATATACTGGTGATTGTAGATATCGTTATCCCAACCAAACTGACAAGCGAAGAGAAGAAGCTGCTCGAAAAGCTGGCCGACCAGCCCAACTTCAAAAAGGTCGATAGCCCACGTGGCGAACAGAATATTTTTGACCGAATGCGCAATTTCTTCGGTTAAATACGTTATCTTTGTGGGTGGTCGTTTTTTAGAGAGGGCGACCACCCGCTTTTTGATTATTTACGCAGCTAACACAAATACTTTACGACTATGTTTGGAATAGGTCAGTCGATTAGGCGCAAACCCCGCCAGTTCAGCTACAACCCACGCTACTACGATGCCGATGCCGAGGCTCGTAACCAGCGTCGCATTGAGCTCGGTCACGCCCCTCGCGAGGAGGATGGCCAAAAGAAGGAGTACACCCCGGGCGACATTCTGCGTGCCCGTAGCGAGCAGCGCGCCCGACAGGCCGAGCGTAACGCAGCCGCACGCCGCAAGAGCAACAAAGCCCGAATGATGTTTGCCCTGCTGCTGATTGTTGGCTTAGTACTACTGGTAAGGTCTATTATGCAGACTCTGTAAGCATTAATGTAATGAAGATACGTCTTTTGCCCGATAGTGTGGCCAATCAGATTGCCGCAGGCGAGGTTGTGGGTAACGCCTCGTCGGTTGTGAAGGAGATGGCCGAGAATGCGGTTGATGCAGGTGCCTCGTTGGTGACGATTAACTTTCGTGCCGACGGGCGCGAGCTTGTGCAGGTAACCGACAATGGTGAGGGTATGACCCCGGCCGATGCACGACTGGCATTTGACAAACACGCTACGAGCAAAATCACCTCTATCGAGGATATCTACCGACTGAGCACCTTTGGCTTTCGTGGCGAGGCACTGGCTTCGATTGCTGCGGTGGCCGAGGTCGAGCTGACTACCCGCACCGAGAACGAAGAGTTGGGGTGCAGGATTGTGATGCGTGGTGGCGAGTTTGTGTCGCAAGAGCAGGTGGTGGCCCCCAAGGGTACAACCTTCAAGGTACGCAACTTGTTCTTCAACGTGCCCGCCAGGCGCAAGTTTATTGAGGATAGCGAGCGCGAGGCTGCAAAGATTAAGACCGAGTTTACACGCGTGGCATTGTGTCACCCCGAGGTGGCCTTTATGCTCTACAAGGATGACGCTCCGCTCTATAACCTGCCCGTAGCCCCACTCAAAGGGCGCATTGCGGGCCTTATGGGCAAGAGCATTGCTGCCCAACTGCTCGAAGTGGGTACCACTACCTCTATCGTCAAGGTCGAGGGCTTTGTGGGTAGGCCCGAGTCGGCCAAAAAGCGCAACAAAGAGCAGTATCTGTTCGTAAACGGCCGCTTCTTCAAGAGCCCCTATCTGCACAAGGCTGTGCTGGCCGCTTATGACAAACTTATTCCTGCGGGGGTATTTCCCTCGTACTTCTTGTACCTGACCGTCGATACCGACAAGGTCGATGTGAACGTACACCCCCAAAAGACCGAGGTCAAGTTTAGCGAGGATAGCGAGATATGGCAGATTGTAAATGCCGCAGTGCGCGAGTCGCTGGCCAAGACGGGAGCAGTGCCTATGATGGACTTCGAGGACGAGGGCGAGGTGGAGATACCCGTTTATGGCTCGGCCAATGGTCGCCAACTGCGCGAGCCCGCCTCGACCATCAACCCCTACTACAACCCCTTTACGGCCAAGCCCCGCCAGTCGAGTGAGGGTGACGGTGGCGGCAGCGTGGGCAGTAGGAGTGGCGCTCTGTCGGGTGGCTTTGGTGCGGGCATAGATGACTTTATGAGCCCCTATCCCTCATCGGCCGAGAGCGAGTTGGAGAGGGAGTTCGACAGCTCTATTATGGAGTTTATCGAGGGGGGCGAGGCTGTGAGCGAGGAGTCGCAGCAGGAGTTGGCCCTCGACCAGACGGCCGACTATTTCCGTGGCGCAGTGCCCCTTGTAGGCGGTTATGTGGCCACTTCGCTTGGTGGCCGACTGGCTATTGTAGACCTTGCCAGAGCGCGCGAGGTGCTTATGTTCAGGCGCTATATCTCTATGCTCAAAGGCGATGTGTCGGTGGGGCAGGCTCTACTGTTCCCCGAGAGGATGGTGCTCTCGGCCGACGACGTAGAGTTGATGAGGGCTCAGAGCGACAAGTTCGCAGCCTTTGGCTTTGAGTTTGCGGTGGTGGACCAAAATACGATCGAGTTCAGCTCGTTGCCTGCCGATATCGACAGGGGGGCAGTCGAGGATTTGGTCTACGATATGCTCGACTCGCTGAGGGATGGTCTTGGGGTGAGCGATAGGGTGCGCAAGGAGCGACTGGCCGCTATCTTGTCTAAGAGTTGTGGTGTGAAACGACTCTCGGAGGGCGAGGTTGAGGCGGTGCTCGACTCGCTCGAAGGGTGCAAAGATTGCAGCCTCACCTACGATGGTAGGCCTGTGGTAAGGCTCATCGAACCAAATGAAATAAAAACGATGTTTTGAGAATTGAGAGGTTTCTCATATACGTTAAAATACTGATAATCGACAATTTATAAATATGTACAATACAAACACTCCTCCCATTGTGAGGAACTTGCTGATAGTAAATGTGTTGGTCTTTCTGACACAGAACCTGCTGCCCCCAAGTATGGGCAGGTGGTTTGAGATGACCTTTGCGCTCCACTCGCCAATGGTGCTGGGGGAGTTCTATCAGCTCTTTTCGTATATGTTTATGCACGCCGGCCTGAGCCACTTGTTCTTCAATATGTTTGCTCTGTGGATGTTCGGCAGGGTGATTGAGTACGACTTGGGCAGCAAACGCTTCTTGACCTACTACCTTGTGTGTGGTGTGGGTGCGGGACTTATGCAGCTGGGCGTAGGTGCAATCGAGGGCGGTATGTCGCTTACTGTGGGCGCAAGTGGCGCTGTGTACGGACTGTTGCTGGCCTACGGTATGCTGCACCCAAACAATACCATTATGCTTATGTTTCCACCCATTGCGCTGAAAGCCAAATGGTTTGTGGTAATATATGGCGTCATTGAGCTCTTTGCGGGTATCGCCTCATCGGGTGGTGGCGTGGCTCACTATGCCCACTTGGGCGGTATGCTGTGGGGCTTTTTGCTGCTCCGCTATTGGAAGAAAACCAATCAGATTTGGTACTAAATAGGTAGCTATGAAGGAGGGATATTATAGGAGCGAAACGAGCCGAGCGGGCCGAAACAAGCCTTCCAAAGGCAGAGGTGGCTCACCGGGTTGGAGCATTGCCGACCTGGTGATGCTGCTTGTTACGGTGGTGGCCGTAGGAGCTCTGCTGGTGGCGCTGCTTGCAGGTGTTGTGGACCCTCGCGGAGGTGTGCTTTTTGCCTTTGCGGGCCTATTCTATCCGCTCATTTGGGTTGCCAATCTGTTTTGTGCCTTCTGGTGGGCCGCAAGGTGGAAGCGACACTTTTTTGTCCCACTGGTGATGTTGCTCATTGGAGCAGGCAGTATGGGGCTCTTCTACCGCAGCGACCTGTCTACCAAGCCCGACGATGTGGTGAAGGAGAAGAACGACCTTGTGGTGGTGAGCTATAACGTGATGAATTTCAGCAACGAAGATGCTCCCGAGGGAGTAGATAACTTCGATCGCGTGGCCGAGTGGATAACAGCCCAAAGCCCCCATCTGGTTATGCTCCAAGAGGCCCACTTCTCGAACGAGAAGAGTTTTGATGAGTTTAAGTCGAAGCTCAAACGACTGCCCTATGGCTACTTCGTAAATGCCGAGGTGAAAAAGACGGGCGAGCCGACGGGCTCGGGCTATGCAATGTTTAGCGCCTACCCGATTGTAAAGAAGGGCGTTACGGCGGCAGATAGTACTATGTATCACTCGCTCTGGGCCGATGTGCGCATAGGTCGCGATACGGTGCGTGTGGTAAACAACCACCTCCAATCGACGGGCATCACCGAGTTAGAGCGCACAACCACACTGACTGCCGATATTGTGGGCGACTCGCTGGCACACGAGAAACTGTGGGCTGTGGGGGCAAAGATGAAAGAAAATTTCCAAAAGCGAGCCGAGCAGGCCGACAAGGTGGCTGCACTGGTCGAGAGCTCTCCACACCCGGTGATTGTGGTGGGCGACTTTAACGACACCCCCAAGTCGTATACCTATCGAACGGTGCGCAGGAGTGGCCTGATTGATGCTTTTGTGGAGAAGGGGCGCGGAGTGGAACACACCTTCAAGGGGCTGTTCAATCTATTTAGGATAGACTACGTTATGGCTTCGGAGGGGCACTTCGAGGTCAAGGAGTACGCCTCGCACGACGAGCCTATGAGCGACCACAAACCCTTGACTGCCCGACTGGGAGTGGTCGAGTAGGGGCTGTGAAGGAGTACGAAAAGCGGAAATCCCTAAATCGGGGCTTCCGCTTTTGTTTTGCAATGGTGCCAAGCGCATTGCCACACATCTTAACTCATAGGGCCACCATTTTCGTAAAGCAACAACTGTCTTGTTGTCGTTTTCTGTCGGTCAATACACCGCCATTTTGTCGCCACAGGGAGTGGTGTTTGTGTCGTTTTGTCTTTATGCCGTGACATAATTTCGTTTTGCTTGCGCTTGGCAGGAGTTTTGCCCCTCGTCTGGGAAAACACAAACCAACCAAAACAAAACGTGTATGAATATCAACACCCTAACAATCAAGGCGCAGGAGCTGTTGCAGAGCGCAATGGCCACAGTGCGCCAGAACAAGCAGCAGGCAATAGAGCCGCTGCACATCCTTCACGCAGCCATCGCCGACGACAACTCCGTAGGTAGCTATCTCCTCGGCCGTGTGGGTGCAAACATAGCCTCGATACGCAAGGAGGTAGACGAAGCGATATCCCGCCTGCCACGCGTCGAGGGCGCCGATGACGAGGTCTACTTCTCGCGTGAGGCATCGGCTGTGGTTCAGCGCGCAGTAGAGCTCACCCGGACCCTCTCCGACCGCTACGCCTCGGTCGAGCACCTTATGGCAGCTATGGCCAAGGAGCGCTCCTCGGCACGCGACATATTGCGCAAGGCGGGCGTCACAGAGGAGCAGGTGATAACTGCCATACGCGAGTTCCGCAAGGGGCAGACCATAGACTCCCAGACCGAGGAGGTGGAGTTTGATGCCTTGGGCAAGTATGCCATAAATCTGAATGATGGCGCGCGTAGCGGCAAGCTCGATCCTGTTATTGGCCGTGATGAGGAGATACGTCGTGTGTTACAGATACTATCGCGCCGCACCAAGAATAATCCTATCCTTGTGGGCGAGGCGGGTGTCGGCAAGACTGCCATAGCCGAGGGCATTGCTCACCGTATTGTTAATGGCGACGTTCCTGAGAACTTGAAGGATAAGATTATCTACTCGCTCGATATGGGAGCGCTGATTGCTGGTGCCAAGTATAAGGGTGAGTTTGAGGAGCGACTCAAAGCTGTTGTTAAGGAGGTAACCTCGGCCGAAGGGCGTGTGTTGCTCTTTATAGACGAGATACACACGCTCGTAGGCGCGGGTAAGAGCGATGGCGCTATGGATGCTGCCAACATCCTCAAACCGGCATTGGCACGTGGCGAGTTGCGCACCATTGGTGCTACTACGCTCGACGAGTACCAGAAGTTCTTCGAGAAGGATAAGGCTTTGGAGCGTCGTTTCCAGAAGGTGTTGGTGGCTGAGCCCACAATGGAGGATGCCATATCTATTATGCGAGGCCTCAAAGAACGCTACGAGAGCCACCACCGTGTACGTATCAAAGATGAGGCTATTGTGGCCTCGGTAGAGCTTTCGCACCGCTACATCACCGACCGATTCCTGCCCGATAAGGCCATAGACCTGATTGATGAGGCCGCGGCACGTATGCGTTTGGAGATGAACTCTGTGCCCGAGGAGATTGACCAACTCGACCGCCATATCCGACAGTTGGAGATTGAGCGCGAGGCCATACGTCGCGAGGGCGACCAGAAGCGTATCGCAAACCTCGACGCCGATATTGACGAACATAAGGCCGAGTGTGCAGCTCTCAGGGCTAAGTGGCAGTCGGAGCGCGACCGCCTTGCCGAGTTGCAGAAGGCCAAGGAGGGTATCGAGAAGGCTAAGATTGAGGCGCAGCAGGCCGAGCGTGCGGGCGACTATGGCCGCGTGGCAGAGTTGCGTTATGGCACCATTGTAGAGCTCGAAAAACGCGTGGCAACCCTCGAAGAGGAGTTGCGTATGACGGCCGATACGGCAATGATTAAGGAGGAGGTAGACTCGGAGGATATCGCCGAGGTGGTGTCGCGCTGGACAGGAATTCCCGTTAAGCGTATGTTGGCCTCGGAGCGCGAAAAACTCTTGAATATGGAGGAGGAACTGCACCGTAGAGTTGTGGGACAGCAGGAGGCAATCGAGGTGGTGTCGGATGCTGTGCGCCGCTCGCGTGCCGGCCTTGCAGATGGCCGTAAGCCCATAGGCTCGTTTATCTTCCTCGGAACTACGGGTGTGGGTAAGACGGAGCTCGCCAAGGCTTTGGCCGAATTTCTCTTCAACGACGACTCGATGCTTACGCGTATAGATATGTCGGAGTATCAGGAACGCCACTCGGTGTCGCGTCTTGTAGGTGCGCCTCCGGGATATGTTGGCTACGACGAGGGTGGACAGCTCACCGAGGCGGTACGCCGTAAACCCTACTCGGTGGTTCTGCTCGACGAGATTGAGAAGGCACACCCCGATGTCTTTAACATCCTCTTGCAGGTGCTCGACGACGGCCGACTTACGGATAACAAAGGCCGCACCGTGGATTTCCGCAATACGATAATCATTATGACCTCGAATATGGGCTCGCACATCATCTCCGAGCGCTTTGCCGAGGTGGGCGACGAGCCTTCAAGAGAGGTCGTAGAGAGTGTCAAGGGTGAGGTTGTAGAGCTTATGAAGCAGCACCTGAAACCCGAATTCCTAAATCGTATCGACGAGATTGTGATGTTTGAGCCCTTGGGCCGAAAGAGTATCGAGAAGATTGTAGACCTGCAACTGAGTCAGGTGCAGCGTATGCTCCACGAGAATGGCATCGAGCTCGTCTACACCTCCGCTGCGCGCCGTCACATTGCCGATGTGGGCTTTGACCCGCTCTTTGGTGCGCGACCTATCAAACGTACCATCCAGCGCGAGGTTGTCAACACTCTCTCGAAGCGCATCCTTGCGGGTACTGTCGACCGCTCTACGCCCATAACGATAGATGCCGACGAGAGTGGCCTGAGGTTTTCTAATTAGGAAGGATATTATTTTGTATCTCTTATAGTTGGGCTACGAAGACCTGCTCCTCGGTGTAGAGCGGCTCGTAGGTGGGGCGGTGGTCGTAGAGGCCATACATAGCCGAGCCCGAGCCTGACATCGATGCATAGAAGGCGCCACTCTGTAACAAGCGGCGCTTGATGTTTACAAGTGGTAAGTGGTTAGTGAAGAGCGACTTCTCAAAGTCATTCACAATAGCCTCTTGCCACTTTGTGCGTGGTAGTTGCAGGCGCTCGGCCAGTGGCATCGAGGGCTCGTGAGGGGTAACTCCCGCGTAGGCTTCGGCAGTAGAGATACCAAAGCCCGGCTTGGTAACCACACACCACACGCCACTGAGGTCAATCTCGGCAGGCTCCAAAATCTCGCCCCTGCCACGACAAAATGTGGGCTGAGGGCAGATAAAGAAGGGCACATCACTACCCAATCGTGCGGCCAGAGCCACCAACTCCTCGCTGCTCAGCCCCAACGAAAAGACCTCGTTGAGCCCTACAAGGGTGGCTGCGGCATCGGCACTACCTCCGCCCAAGCCCGCTCCAAAGGGTATGTTTTTGCGCATAGCGATATGGACACCGCCAACGCCATAGTGTTGGTGCATCAGCATCCACGCCCTTACGACCAAGTTGCGGTCCGAGGCGCAGTCGATGGTGAGCCCCTCGACTTCGAGCGTAACGCCCGCAGTGGCGGTGGGCAAAATCTCTATGGTGTCGCTCACGCCTCCAAATGGAAGCATCAGGGTATCAATGTCGTGAAATCCATCGGCTCGGCGACGCAGTATGTCCAATCCGAGGTTGATTTTTGGGGTGGGGTTGAGTATCATCTTTCACTTGTTTTGTGTGCGACTACAAAGATAATTATTTTACCTTTGCATAAAAATAGATTGATGATGAAAACACGCACCGAAATTTCCGTTTCCCGTTCCGAAACTCTTATCTCCACAGGCCAAAGCGTTGTGGCCGTGGGCTCTTGCTTTGCCGAGGTGGTGGCCCGCAAGTTGGCCGACCGATGGGTAGAGGTCGAGTGTAACCCGCTGGGCGAGATGTTCAACCCTCTGTCGATTGCCGACTGCGTAGAGCGACTTGCCGAGGGTAGAGAGTTTGGGGCAGAGGAGCTGGCCGTTAGGGCCGATATGTGGTTTGCCTACGACACCTCTGACTTGTTGGCGCAGACCTCGGCCGAGAAGGCCCTGAGTGTTGCAAATGAGGCTGTTAGGTGTGGCAGCGAGGCCCTAAGTAAGGCCGACTGGGTGGTGCTCACACTGGGTACTGCGTGGGTGTACGAGCGCGAGGGCCGAGTGGTTGCCAACTGCCACAAGATGCCCCAGAGCGAGTTTGTGCGCCGACTACTCTCGGTCGATGAGATTTGCCAACGATTGGTGGCACTTTTGAAGGGCCCCCTGAGGGACAAGAGTGTGGTACTTACCATCAGCCCCGTGCGCCACTTGGCCGACGGATTGGAGGGTAACTCGCTCTCGAAGGCTCTGCTACGTGTGGCGGTCGATAGGGTGGTGAGCGAGTGTGCTAATGCTCAGTACTTTGCGGCCTACGAAATATTGCTCGACGACCTGCGCGATTACCGCTACTATGGCGCCGATATGGCCCACCCGAGCGAGGTTGCCGAGGAGTATGTGTGGGAGCGCTTTGCCGAGGCTTTTGTGTCCGAAGGGGTGTTGGCCGAGGGCGAGCAGTATAGGCGACTGATGGCTATGGCGGCCCACCGCCCCCTGCACCCCGATAGTGAGGCCTACCGCGCCCACTGCGCTACGGTCAGAGAGAGAGCACAGCAACTCTTGGCCAAAAGGCCTACCGAAAAACTCAAAGAATTGGCCCATTTCGGGCTCAAAGAGTAGATAAATTGCCCCTAAGGGGCAAAATGTGGGGACAGGGTGTGGCAAATCCCACGTTTGTAGCTATATTTGTGAGATGTTTCGGGGCACGATGCTCTGCATACAATAAACCCAAACCGGATGAAGATGAAAAAAGCACTCTTGGCGTTGTTCTTTGTGGTCGTGGCTACTGCTACGGCTGTGGCGGGCGACAAACCACGATTGGTGGTCAATGTCGTTGTGCCACAACTCTCGGCCTCGGACCTGCGTCCTTTGCAGGCAAACCTTTCGCAAGAGGGGCTGGGCCGACTGCTCGATGGCGGAGTGCGTTATGACTATGCCTACTATCCCTTTGTCCCCACCTGCGAGAGCGCTCTGGCAGCTCTGTCTACGGGTGCAACCCCTGCGTTGAGCGGTATTGTGGGCCCCGGGTGGTGGAACTTCACTACGGGTGCGGCTGTGGGTGTGGTGGCCGACAAGAGGTCGAGCAGCTACGATTGCGACAGCGAAGAGTCGAGGGTGTCGAATGTAAATCTGGTGTTGCCCACTCTGGGCGATGCTCTGCGTAGCCAGTCGCCCGAGAGTAAGAGTATAGCCATTGCCACCAATCCCTCGTCGGCCATTATTCTGGGAGGACTTAACCCCAACGAGGTGTGGTGGATAGACTCGCTCGGTGCCCGCTGGACTACCTCTACAAAGTATATGGCCCAACTGCCTAAGTGGGTTAAACGGCTCAATTCGGAGGGTAGCTGGCGACGTGGATTGGCAAGGCCTTGGGTGCTGACTAAGAGAGATGACCAGTATCACGCCACCAATAGCTCGATAGTCCGCCCACAGGGCTATGTGCTCACCAAGGCCGAGCAGCAGGCCAAACCTAAGTCGAAAGACCTGCGACAGGTTACACGCTCCTATGTGGCCAATGATATGATGGTGGACTTTGTGCGCGAGGCTGTTATTTACAACTCGCTGGGTAGCGACGAACACACCGACCTGCTGTCGGTATGCTTCGATGCCCCCGCCAAGGTGGCGGCTATCTACGGCACTGACTCGCGTGAGTGGGAGGATATGATTTATAGGCTCGATAGCGCACTGGCCGAGATGATTAACTTTGTGGCTGCCCAGTGTGGTGGCCAGGTGGTGTGGACTCTGTCGTCTGACGGAGGGGCCGAAAATATGCTCCCAGATAGGGACCACAAGTTTGTGGTCGACCAGTTTGTGTTCTTGGCGGGTATGTTTATGAATGCCAACTATGGCAAGGAGGATTGGATATTGGGCCACTCGGGCGGAGCCATTTGGCTCAATCGCAATCTGGTGCGCTCGAAGGGGCTCGACTTGGAGAGTGTACAGCGTAGTTTGGCACAGTTTGCGCTCCAATATGGTGGTGTGTCACACGTTGTGGTGCAGGCCGATATGGTTGGCGGAGGTGTCAAGAGCGGTCTGTTGGGAGTGTTGCAAGAGGGCTTCTATCCCCGTAGGTCGGCCGACTTGTGCGTGGTGCTGATGCCGGGGCAGGTTATGGTGCCCAGCGAGGATAGCACGATGCCCAAGCGCAGTGGCTCGAACATTTATGACAGCAGTCGCCGTGCGTTGCTGTCGGTCAGTGGCTATGGAGTGGACAAAAAAGGGGCGGTCGTGCGCAAGGTCGATGTCTGCTCGCTGGTGCCTACACTGGCCCGACTCGTGGGTATCGACAACCCAATAGGGGCAAGTGCCGAGCCACTTACGGAGGTTTTTGAATAGACAAGTTTGAATAGAGAGAAAACGTAAATACACAAAATATGTTAGACAAAGTTCAGGAGGAGATTATCGCCGACTTCGAGATGTTCGACGACCCCGATGACAGGTTGCAGTACCTGATTGATATGGCCGACGAGTGCCACCAGATAGACGAAAGACACAAGACCGAGCAGTATCTTATCGACGGCTGCCAGTCGAGGGTGTGGATTGATGCCGAGCTGAGGGACGGCAAGGTCTACTTTACGGGCGATGCCGATGCGCTTATCGTAAAGGGTATAGCAGGGTTGCTTATTCGCGCCCTGGGTGGTCGCACTCCGCAGGAGATTTTGCAGACCGAGCTCTACTTTATCGACCGCATAGGCATACGCTCCTATCTGTCGCCCACACGTGCCAACGGATTGTCGGAGATGCTCAGTCAGATGAAGCGCTACGCCCTGGCCTTCTCGGCAGCGCAGGGGCAGTAGTGACGAGCCAACCACAAATAGTGAGAAAAGAAGAGAGAAAAAGATGAGTATGACTCCCGAAGAGATACAGAACATCGAGAGCGAGATTATAGACGTTCTCAAAAACATATACGACCCCGAGATTCCCGTAAATATCTACGACCTCGGCCTGATTTACGACGTAGACTACACCCCCGACGGCAAGGTGCATATACGTATGACACTGACTGCCCCCAACTGTCCTATGGCCGATATGTTGGTCGAGGACATACATACTCAGGTGAGCAAGACCAAGGGTGTGAGCGAGGTGGTGGTAGAGATTGTATTTGACCCCCCTTGGGACAAGAGTATGATGAGCGAAGAGGCTCTTATGGAGCTGGGAATGTTATAGTTAAGGTAGTGCAAAGGAGCCTATTATGATACGTAATCCCGACGAGTGTTTGATGCTGCTGGCTACGGTAGAGCCAATCTATCGTACTAAGGTGGTGGAGAGTCTGCTGGCCCAAAGGGTTATTGCCAAGAGCCAGAGGGTTATGGATATCTGGCAAGCCTCTAACAAGGACTGGAACCAGACACTCTACACTATGACAGCCTATGCACTTGGGGCTCCGCGCAACTCGGTACCCGCACAGCAGTTGAGCCGCATCGTGAGCTACAATATGTGTCTGCGCGAGCGTAGTAGGTTGCAGAGTGTTGAGGCACTGCTACTTGGCGCTTCGGGACTCTTGGAGGGCGAGTACTACGACAACTACATAGTGGCCCTGCAAGAGGAGTATGACTACTTGGCCAACAAATACTCGCTCAGGCCAATGAGAGCAGGCGAGTGGCAGGTGGTACACAATATACCCGCAGGTGGGCCCGTTATGCGTCTGGTGCAGTTGGCTGCGCTGGTGTGCAAGCCGAATTTTTCGTTTGACGAGTTGATTAGGTGCCACACCCTCGAAGAGATTGATGCCCTGCTGGGGGTAGAGATGTCGGACTACTGGCAGCAGCACTTTACGGTACAGGGAGCCAAGACTAAGGTTCATAAGCGCATCGGAAAGGACAAGGTGGTGATGATGGCCATAAATCTGGTGGTGCCGTTGCAGATTGCCTATGCCGATGCGATGAAAGATAATGGGCTCAAAGAGAGGGCCTTGGAGCTATTGGAAAGACTGCCTGCCGAGCACAACCGCTTGGTGTCAAAGTGTACGGGCGTAGGGGTGCCTTGCAGGTCGGCCTACGATTCGCAGGCCCTCATCGAGTTGCAGAATTTGTGCGCCAGAGGTGGCTGTTTGGAGTGCCCACTGGAAAAACAACTGCGAAAAAGGTAAGTTTCAACTTTTTTTTGCGTATCTTCGCACCGTTTTACGCGCGCGGGCGCAAGTGTGAACGAGTGCGACAGAGAGTTTTAGACAGAACAAAATAATACACCATAACGATATGAATATAGTTCAATCAATCCTCAAATTGTTCTTCGGAACAAAGAGCGACAAGGATCGCAAAGAGATTCAGCCCTATGTAGACAAGGTGCTGGCACTATACCCACAGATTGACGCCCTTTCGAATGACGAGTTGCGTGGTCGCTCGGCTGCCCTGAGGGCCAACATTGCCGAGTTTATCCGCCCCGAGGAGGAGCGCATCGCTCAGCTGAAAGTCGAGCTCGAAGGCAACATCAGCATCGAGAAGAAGAGCAACATCTCCAAAGAGATTGACGAGCTGACCAAAAAGGTAGATGAGAAAATCGAAAAACGACTCGATGAGATTTTGCCCGAGGCGTTTGCCATTATGAAGTCTACGGCTCGCAGGTTTGCCGAGGCCGAGGTGGTTGAGGTTACTGCAAGCGAGTTTGACCGCAACTTGGCTGCCGACCGCGACTTTGTGAGCATCGAGGGCGACAAGGCCATTTGGCAGACACACTGGTTGGCAGGTGGCAATGATATCAAGTGGGATATGGTCCACTACGACTGCCAGCTGTTTGGTGGCGTGGTGCTCCACAAAGGCAAAATCGCCGAGATGGCAACCGGTGAGGGTAAGACTCTGGTGGCTACCCTGCCCGTATTCCTTAACGCTCTGGCAGGCAAGGGCGTACACGTTGTAACTGTGAACGACTATCTGGCCAAGCGTGACTGCGAGTGGATGGGCCCTATGTACCAGTTCCACGGTCTGTCGGTTGAGTGTATCGACAACTATCGCCCCAACTCGGCCGAGAGGCGCAAGGCCTATATGGCCAACATTACCTTCGGTACCAACAACGAGTTCGGTTTCGACTACCTGCGCGACAATATGTCCATTCAGGCCAAAGAGCTCGTGCAGCGCAAACACCACTTTGCCATTGTCGATGAGGTAGACTCAGTATTGATTGACGATGCGCGTACCCCTCTGATTATCTCGGGCCCAGTGCCCAAGGGCGACGACCAACTCTTTGACCAGTACCGCGATATCGTAGAGAGGCTCTACAATATGCAGCGCAACTTGGCTAACGAGTGCTTGGTGAAGGCCAAAAAACTGATTGCCGAGGGTAAGAACGACGAGGGTGGCGTATGGCTGCTCCGCTCGCACAAAGGTCTGCCCAAGAACAAGTCGCTCATCAAGTTCCTCTCCGAGCAGGGTATGAAGGTACTGCTGCAAAAGACCGAGGCCATATATATGCAGAACCACAACGAGCGTATGCCCGAGATTACCGACGAGCTCTTCTTCGTTATTGACGAGAAGCTCAACTCGGTAGAGCTCACCGACAAGGGCCACGAGATGTTGGCCAACGCTGTGGGCGAGGACAAGTTCTTCGTGCTGCCCGATATTGGCTCGGAGGTGGCTGCACTCGAAAAGAGCGAGGCTACGGCCGAGGAGAAGGTGGCCAAGAAGGATGCTATGCTGGCCGACTACGCCATCAAGAGCGAGCGCGTACACACCATCAACCAGCTGCTCAAAGCATACAGTATGTTCGAGAAGGATGTTGAGTATGTGCTGATTGACAACAAGGTGAAGATTGTAGACGAGCAGACTGGCCGTATTATGGAGGGCCGCCGCTACTCCGATGGTCTGCACCAGGCTATCGAGGCTAAGGAGCGTGTAAAGGTCGAGGCCGCAACCCAGACCTTTGCTACCATTACGCTGCAAAACTACTTCCGTATGTACCACAAGTTGGGCGGTATGACCGGTACTGCCGAGACCGAGGCAAGCGAGTTTTGGAGCATCTACAAGCTCGACGTGGTGGTTATCCCCACCAACAAACCCATTGCGCGTGACGACCGCGACGACTTGGTTTACAAGACCAAGCGCGAGAAATACAACGCCGTTGTGGATGAGATTGTAAGGCTGGTTGGCGAGGGACGCCCCGTACTGGTTGGTACCACCTCGGTTGAGGTGTCGGAGCTGCTGAGCCGAATTCTGAAAATCCGCCACATTCCCCACAACGTGCTCAATGCCAAGGAGCACGCACGCGAGGCACAGGTTGTTGCCGAGGCAGGTAGAGCTGGCCAGGTGACCATTGCAACCAATATGGCAGGTCGTGGTACCGATATTAAACTCACCCCCGAGGTCAAGGCTGCAGGTGGTCTGGCCATTGTGGGTACCGAGCGCCACGAGAGCCGTCGTGTAGACCGCCAGTTGAGGGGTCGTGCAGGACGTCAGGGTGACCCCGGCTCGTCGCAGTTCTTTGTGTCGGTCGAGGATGACCTGATGCGTCTGTTTGGTGGCGACCGTCTGGCATCGATGATGGACAAGATGGGCCTCCAAGAGGGCGAGGTTATCCAGGCAGGTATGATGTCGAAGGCTATTGAGAGGGCTCAGAAGAAGGTCGAGGAGAACAACTTTGGTGTGCGTAAACGCCTGCTCGAATACGACGATGTGATGAACTCGCAGCGTACCGTTATCTACACCCAGCGCAAACACGCTCTGCACGGCGAGAGGGTAGAGATTGACCTCGACAATATGATGCTCGACTTTGCCGAGACCTTTGCCGAGAACACTCAGGGCGCTTCGTTCGAGGACTTCTCAATTGAGCTTATCCGTCAGGTGGCTATGCAGCCCTCGTTTGGCGAGGAGGCCTACAACAAGGCTTCGACTGCCGAGCTGGCCGAGATGATTGTGGCCGACCTGCGCGCAGCATACGCTCGTAGGGCACAGATGGTGGCACAGACCGCTATGCCTGTGCTCAACAACATCATCGAGAAACAGGGCGATCAGGTCGAGAACCTCTACATCCCCGTTACCAATGGCGTGCTGGTCTACAACGTGCTCTGCAATGTCAAGAGGTGTGTCGATACCGAGGGTGCCGAGATCTATAAGATGTTCACCAAGCTGGCTATGCTTACCACCATCGACGACAACTGGCGCGAGCACCTGAGGGCTATGGACGACCTGAAACAGAGCGTTCAGAACGCCTCGTATGAGCAGAAGGATCCTCTGCTGATTTATAAGCTCGAGGCCTACAACCTCTTCCGCGCAATGATCGAGAAGATTAACCGCGAGGTGCTGTCGATACTGCTCAAAGGCTTTATCCCCACTCGCGAGAACGCTAACGACCGCCTGCGCCAGAGGGAGAAGAGTCAGCAGAAGATTGATGTGAATAAGTTGCAGGCTTCGCGTATGGCTGCTGCTGCGGCTGCCGGTCAGGGCGAGAAGAGCAAGCCTTCGCCCGTACACGTCGAGAAGAAGGTGCGCCCCAACGACCCCTGTCCTTGCGGTTCGGGTAAGAAATACAAGCACTGCCACGGCGCATAAAAAAACGCAAAGTAATTGGCGATTACTGCGTTGCACTGCGATAAACGCCCTCCTCATTTACGTCTTGTAAACTGCGGAGGGCGTTTTCTTGTGCGCCTTGTACTCGCCTAATTATTTGCGTTTTTACCTCTTGGATTGGTAAACTGCGGGGCATTTTTTATTTCGCAAGCCTTGCAGTCATCTCTTTATTTGCGTTTTTCTCTCTCCCGAAAGGAAATTCCCCCTCTAAGTTAGAGGGGGTGCCCGAAGGGCGGGGGCGTGTGTGAATTCTCAATTCTCAATTCTCAATTCTCAATTCAAAAGAGGTGCTCCGCCTCCTTGTGCGCCTTGTACTCGCCTAATTATTTGCGTTTTTCTCTCTCCCGAAAGGTGTAATCTTTAAGGTCCTTAGGGTCCTTAATGTCCTTAATGTCTTTAAGGAATAGCTCTTATGGCTCCCATAACTCTTAAAACTCCTATCTTCATTGCGGTCCTTAAACACACAAAAAAGCCCCGCACCAGAGTCGGTGCAGGGCTCTCTTGCGTATAGTCTGCGAGTAGGTAAGGGTTACTCGGCAGGTTTCATAAAGAACATCAGCTGGTTGCCATCGGCCAACAGTTTGGCAGCAACAGCCTTGATGTCGTCGGCACTAATGCTCTCGACAACCTCGGTGTAGCCACTAACGTAGTCAATGCCAGTGGTGTGTGCCGAGCGCAGCCAACCCAACCAGGGGCTGTTCTGTTTGAGCTGGTCGGCGTGGGTTTTGAGCATATACTCCTTAATCTTGGCCAAATCCTCGGCTGCGGGGCCCTCGGCTGCAATCTTCTCAATCTCGGGCATCAGCATACCGCTCAACTCCTCGGCCATCTCGGTATTGGTGTCGAAGCTCATCAGCACCAAGTAGTCGGGTACCTCGGGCAGCGAGCTGAGCTGACCGCTCACGCCTACGCCATAGGTGCCACCCTTCTCCTCGCGGATGCTCTTGGTGTAGCGGATGTCGAGTACCTGGGTGAGGATGTCGAGGCAGAGCTCGTTCTTCAGGTTAACCTCCCAGTTGCCACTCAGGGCGCAAGCAACGCTCACTTTGGGCATCTGCATAGGCACTGCAAACTCGGTGTTGCGAACGCTGCTCTGGTAGGTACCCACGTTCTCTACGTTATAGGCAGCTTTGACTTTATTCTTGGGCAGCGAGCCGAGGTATTTCTCCACGAGGGGTTTCAGCTCGGCCTCCTGGAAGTTACCAACGATGATGAAGGTATAGTCGTCGAAGTTGTTGTAGAGCTGGGTGTAAACCCTCTTGAACTGCTCGAAGTTGAGAGCCTCGGCATCGGCAGCGCCCAACCTGCGGTAGCGCTCGGGGCGGTCGTAGATGTTGTTGAACAACTCGCGAGCAAACTGGTACTGGGGATCCGACTCGATGTTGGTGTACTGGTTTACGAGAATATCCTTAACCATATTGAACGAGGCCTCGTCGAAGCGGGGTTGGTTGGCATAGAGCCAGATGATTTGCAGAGCAGTCTCCAAGTCTTTGGGCGAGCAGCTTGCGTGCAGACCGCTGGTGGTGCCACCCAACGAGGGCTGGAGGCTTACGGCCTTGCCGGCCAACTGTTTCTGCAAGTCGCTTGCCGAGAATTTACCTACACCCTGGTAGCCGATAAAGTCGGCCAAGTGCTGAGTCATAGGCATATCCTCGTCGGCAACAAGGCTGGTACCACCCATTGTAAAGCCGTTTATTACAATCTCGTCGGCCTTGAAGTCGGTGGGTTTCAGCACCACTTTGACACCATTTTTCAGAGTCCATACGGTGTTGCCAAACTTGTCGGTAGTGGTCTTTTTAACCTTCGAGCCTTTCAGCTTGGTACCCTCGGGGATAAGGGGCTCCTTAACGCCGCTATCGGCAGGTGCCTCAATCTCGGCAGCCGATACTTTGGCCAGTACGGCCTTAACCTCGTCGGCGGTGGGATTAACCAAACCCTCTTTGGTAGGTACGGTCAGCAGCACAACCATATTCTGAGGAACAAGGCGAACCTGCTGTGCAAAGCCGTTTACGGTAGCTACGTCAATCGAGCTGATAAGCATACTGTCGATCTGCCACTCCTGCTCGGCCGAGTAGATGGGGGTGTTGTTCGAGAAGTTCTCGGTGTACTGCCTTACGAACTGGCCGTGACGGCGGTCGTTGCGACGGTCGTAGGCGCTCTGGCCCCTGCGCATCAGGTTGGTCTGGGCCCTCTCGAACTCCGACTGGGTGAAGCCATAGCGACGAGCCTTCTCAAACTCGGTGTAGATAGCCTCCAATGCGGTGAGGGTCTCGCCCTCGCGTGCGCTGGCTGCAAGCTCGCAGATATCCATCGAGCGGGTAACACTACCATCGTAGTACTGACCACCCAAGAAGGGGGCGTTGGGCTGCTGGGCGATGTCGCTCAGACGCTCGTTCATAATAATGCTAACGAAGCTGTCGAGAATAGACATCTGCTCATAGATGATGGTATTGTTGAGCTCTTTGGGCATAGCGTTGCGACGCAGGATAACCTCTACCGAGCTCTCGGTAACCTCGGGGTCGGTCAGAATACCAATCTGGGGCTCGGCAGTGGGAGGAATAGGAATGTAGGCAATCTCCTCGGCACCCTCTACGGCAGGAATGGTGCTGAACAGCTTGATAACCTTCTGCTCCATCTCGGCAGCGTCAAAGTCGCCAATGATTACGATACACTGGTTCTTGGTGTTGTACCAGCGGTGGTAGAAGTCGCGCAGCTCGTCGTAGGTGAAGGTGCGGAGCCTCTCCTCGGTACCGATAATGTTGCGGTCGGCATACTTGGTGGTGCCATACAGATAGGGGGCCATCTGCTCGCGGATACGCCAGTTGGCGTCGTTGCGGGTGCGGAGCTCCTCGATAATAACGCCACGCTCGTTGTCAATCTCCTCCTCTTCGAGGCTGATGTAGTAGGCCCAGTCGTGCAGGATGAGCAACACTTTGTCTACAATCTCGGGATTGGTGATGGGCACACTCTGCATCATATACTGAGTCTGCTCCATAGCGGTCCAAGCGTTCAGGTTGGCGCCAAACTTAACACCGATGCTCTCGAGATAGTTAATCATATCTTTGTCGGGATAGTTCTTGGTGCCGTTGAAGGCCATGTGCTCCAAGAAGTGAGCCAGACCAATCTGCAAGTCCTCCTCCT
The DNA here is from genome assembly GCA_015059945.1 of Rikenellaceae bacterium. Classification (GTDB taxonomy): domain Bacteria; phylum Bacteroidota; class Bacteroidia; order Bacteroidales; family Rikenellaceae; genus Tidjanibacter. The sequence continues at coordinate 198,227 of SUZJ01000003.1, read as the reverse complement.
GAATTGCACCTACCTTGTCGTAGATGTAGAAGTCGGCCTGCCCTGCGGGGGTGGCGTTGTGACGGATGTAGTAGGTAAGGCCGTTCTCGAGTACGCCCTTACGCAGTTCGGGGTCCTGTGGCAGGGGCTCAAACTGCTGGCCGAAGAGGCTCGTCAGCGACAGAGCAACTACTGCTGCCAATGAAATCAGTTTCTTAAACATAGTTGTTTGTTGATTTGGTTAAGTGTTATTTGTTTGTTGTTTATTGCGCTGTGGTTGTTTGTTTTGCCGTGCGGTGTTTGGTGGCTTTGTACCCTAACGTAGAGGTTGCCCAATGACTTTCCACACCATAACGTAGGGGCCTACCTATTTATTATTCGCCCAAGTGGGTGCTGCACCCTAAAAGGGTAGCTCCATTGGCCTACTCCACCAAAACTATTGCAAGATAGTGATATTTCGCCAAAAATGTTCACTGCGCCTGCATTTTTTTGCCCAACCGACCTCTGATAAGGCAAAATTTGGCTCATCGTCGCTTGATTTTTTCCGAATGTTTTGAGTGCATAGTAGTACTGTTTTGCCTGGCCACGGCTCCGAATATGCCAGATTGTATAAACAAAGAAAGTGTGGAGCCGACTTCCGTTTATCTGGTAAGAGGCTCTGACAAAACCCTGAAAAGAATAAACGAATACAAACTCCACACCTGTATATGATATGGAATCAATTCGCATACCAACACAGATGATGAGTGCTGTCGCCATCCCCTTTTCATTGAAACTGTCAGATTTCTTACCACGGGATAAAAGCGGAAACACTTTCATCAAAAAATATGTAATGCCGAGGGTGCTTGGCCCTTTCGGCATTACAAAGTTATGCTTTTTTTCATAATGGCCAATAGTGTTGCGGACTCTTTGTTGTTGTTTTTGGTGAAGCCATTAAGGTCATTAGGGACTTTAAGGACCTTAATGAAAATCATATAGCTCTTATAACTCCTATAACTTTTATATCTCCTATAGCTCTTATAGGAGTAACAAGAAAAAATCCCCCACTAATGCGTTAGTGGGGGATTTTCAACACCTATATGATATAGAGTTAGGCTGCCACCTACTTCTGCAACTCGTCGGGAATCTGGCCCTCGATAAAGTGCTTCTGCGACTTGAGCAGGTTGCGACTTTGGAGTACCATTGTCTTGGTCTCATTGAGGATGGTCAGATAGAGCATACTTGCCTTGGTGCTGGTAGACTTGCTCTGGATACGGCGCAGCTGGTTCTTGATGGCCTGAGCAATGTGGTCGAACAGCTCGTCACGCATAGCCAGTACCAGGTCAATCTCGGCAAAGTCGCCCGATTGGAGCATATTGTTGATGCGCTGGTAGAGTTCCGACACCGAGTTGTTGATGATGGTCAGGTCCTCTACCTGCTCCTCGCTCATACCGCGGTGGTTGTTGTCGATGTGCTCGTAGCAGGGGCGAGTGATGTGTACCAACGCCTTGGTCATCTCGCTCAGGTAGTCAACCACCTGCACATAGTAGTGACCTGCATCGACATAGTTGTCGCGGAACTTATTGAGTGTGGGCAGCATCTCGTACTTGCGCTCGCGAGCCTGATAGAACAGGTCGTTCGACTGGCGCACCAGTGTACGCAGAGCCTTGCGGTCCTCTTTCAGTGTAGCTTCGATGGTCTGTGCGTAGATAGAGGTGGTGGTGTGCATAGTCTGGCAAACCTCGGTAACCACGCTACCCAGCACGTCGTTCTCGTCGATGATGCCTGCCACCTTAACCTCATCTTTGGCCTCGGCTGCCTTTTTGCTCTTCTTGGGAATCATCATAAATACGCAGAGTATCGACAGCACGACGATTGCAACCACGCCACCCCACAGGAGCAACAGTGTAACAACCAACGAGAGCACAAAGGCAACCAAAGCGGTGATAAACCAGCCCGATACTACGGTAAGTACACCCGATATGCGATATACGGCACTCTCGCGTCCCCAAGCGCGGTCGGCCAACGACGAACCCATTGCTACCATAAAAGTAACGTAGGTGGTCGAGAGAGGCAGTTTGAGCGAAGTACCCAGCACAATAAGCATCGAACTTGCGGTGAGGTTTACCGTTGCACGAATAAGGTCAAACTGGCCACGCTCTGCCTCGGTAGCCGAGGGAACCTCAAAACGACGGTTTATGGCGTCGAGGGTTTTCTTGGGGGTGTGGTCCTCAAACCAACGGCTGCAACTTACGGCAATGCGGACAATTGTCCTCGACAAAGCCGACGAACCAAAACGCTCGTTGCCCTCATCTTGGCTCGACAAGCTTAGCTCGGTTTCGCTAACGTGTTGTGCCTTCTTGCTGGTGCAAAGAGTTACTACCATAATCACACCCGCAGCCAACAGGAATATAGTGTCGGCCTTGACAGGGTTGAGCAGACCGCCCATAAGCATATCGGCTCCGCCGCCACCCTCACGAGCAAGCATAAACGAATCGTAGCCTGCAATGGGTACACCAATAAAGTTTACCAAGTCGTTGCCGGCAAATGCCAGAGCCAACGAGAAAGTACCTGCCAATATGGTAATTTTGAGAATGTTAACCTTGAATAATTGCAGTACATACATCAGCAGGCAACTGAACAGATACACTCCTGCCAAGCATAACCACAGGTGGTCTTGGGTGAATGTCATAAACTCGGCACTCAACAATCCCGAGCTCTTCATTCCCTTGAACAGCGCAAAGTAGATGATGATTGTAAATGCTACGCCACACCACAGCGCACCCCAGCGACGAAATATCTTCTGGTAGCGGAAGGTAAAGATAAGGCGGCTTATGAACATCAGTATAGTACCCGTAACGAACGCTATGACTACCGAGATGAGGATACCCGAAATCATTGCCAGTGCCTTGCCCGAGTTGATATACTGCGACATATCCGACATTGTGAGTGCATCGTTGGCATTGATTTTCATAATCGATACCGCAATGGCCGAACCGAGCAGACCAAACACCAGTGCTACGGTGGTCGAGGTGGGCAGACCGAGCGAGTTGAACACATCGAGCAGAATCACGTTGGCAAACATCACGCCCAAGAAGAGCATCATTACCTCGTGGAAGGTGAACATCTCAGGATGGAACACGCCACTACGTGCCACCTCCATCATACCACTCGAAGTGAGAGCACCCACAATAATACCGAGCGAGGCGATAGCGAGGATTACTTTGCGAGGGGCTGCGTTGGCGCCCTGTGCCGAATTGAGGAAGTTTACGGCGTCGTTTGATACGCCTACCATCAGTCCGCCGACTGCCAGTAGCAACAAAACGATAACGATAAAAGTGTAAATTGCTGACATTATATAATTAAATGTTGTTAAATTTCACGCCACAAATTTAACACTAAATTTCGACCTCCAAACGCCAACCGATTTAATTAACAATTACTTAATATGCCAGTAACACAAACTTAACATTTCCTCTACAATGGCCCCTCGGCTGTGGGGTTTTGAATGTTTCGGTGACTTTACTATCTTTGTGGTAGCTAATCACATAACATACTCCTGCTCTCCTATGAAACGACTACTTGTACTTTGTTGTGCAACTGTGGCTGCCCTGGCGATGGCCACCACCTCGGCTCGGGCGCAATACTACGAGCACACCCACACGACCGACAACCAACTGCATACGGGCTTTCAGTTGAGTGGCAAGATAAACGACCGCTGGAGCCTCAATTGGGGCGAGGAGCTCTACTTTGGCAACAATATGGGCCAGTTCCAAAAGCTCTACTCGCGACTGATGGTAAACTACCACCTGCGCCCCAACCTTACCCTCTCGCCAATGGTGATGTATATTGCCAACACCGTCAGTGGCGACCGCACGATGATTTATGATATGAACGTCATCTATACCCACCGCACTGGCCGCTGGGCCTTTACGCTGCGCGGTGGCACACGTCTGCAAGACCTCTTTTACACCGAGCGGCAGTTTTGGGGCGAGGTGAGGGCCAATCCCGAGTTCCAACTGCGTGGCCACGTTGGTGCCAAGTACCGCCTTTGCGAGCGCATCGAGCCCTTTGCCAATATCGAGACCTTCCTGCTGCTCAACCCTGCGACCGACCCCAAGCACGACCCCAAACTCTACACCGTGGGCTACTACCTGCCTCGCGTGCGTAGCAATGTGGGCATCAACTACCACTTCGACGCCCATAGCAGTGTGTCGCTCTACTGGCGCTACGACCACACCCAGACCAAGTGGTTGAGTTATGTGCTGGCCGATGCACCATTTGGCATACATAGCAGCAGCCGTACGAATAATTTTGTGGGATTATTCTACTACTACAAATTCTAAAAAAAACGCAAATATCGGGTGCTTTTTGCACCGCACTTCGATAGGCGAGTTCCTCACATAGGTCTACTATGCTGCGGACTCGCCTTCTCGTTTGGCACAAAAATCCCTCCGCTATTTGCGTTTTTTACCTCTTCCGAAGGTAAATATCCCCTACGATAGGGGAGGGGCCCGTTAGGGCCGAGGGGTGGTCGAAATTGCGTGCGTGTCCTCGCGCACATTCCCCCTCTAAGTTAGAGGGGGTGCCCGAAGGGCGGGGGCGTGTGTTAATTTTCAACTTTCAATTTTCAACTTTCAATTCAAATCGCCTCTGCACCAAACAACAAAGGCTCCTCCCGTCGTGGAAGAGCCTTTGTTATTTAGTGTTGTAACCCAACACTACAACGAGATAGCCTCGTTGGGGCAAACGTCTGCGCAGCTACCGCACTCGATGCAGGTATCAGCGTCGATAACGTAAACTTCGCCAGCCGAGATAGCCTCTACAGGGCACTCGCCAATGCAGCTACCGCAAGCTACACATTTGTCGGGATCAATTTTGTAAGCCATAGTAATTGTAATGTTAAAAGTTAATTTGTGTGTGTCGTTCAAAAACTATCACAAAGATAATCATTTTTTGTTACCCACAACCCCTTTGCTCAATTTTTGTACCAACAATTAGGTATCTTGGGCCGTAGGGTGGGGTGCTGTGTTTGTTACTTGCCGTCGATAATGTCGAAGCGGGTGTAGGGCCTCAGCACCTCGGGAACTACGATACCCTCGGGGGTCTGGTTGTTCTCCAACAATGCTGCCACAATGCGGGGCAGAGCCAGCGAGCTACCATTGAGGGTGTGGGCCAGAGCGGTCTTTTTGCCCTCCGAGCGGTAGCGCAGTTTGAGCCTGTTGGCCTGGAACGACTCGAAGTTCGATACGCTCGATACCTCCAACCACCTGCCCTGTGCTGCCGAGTAGACCTCGAAGTCGTAGGTCAGGGCCGAGGTGAAGCTCATATCGCCGCCGCACAGACGCACGATGCGATAGGGCAGGCCGAGTGCGGCTACCAGCTTCTCGACGTGGGCAACCATCTGGTCCAGAGCTTCGTAAGAGGTATCGGGGTGGTTGATGCGAACAATCTCTACCTTGTCGAACTGGTGCAGACGGTTCAGACCGCGCACATCTTTGCCATACGAGCCGGCCTCCCTACGGAAGCAGGGGGTGTAGGCGGTCAGGCGGATGGGCAGCTCTTTCTCATCAACGATGCAGTCGCGATAGATGTTGGTCACAGGCACCTCGGCGGTGGGGACCATATAGAAGTTGTCTACGGTTGCGTGATACATCTGTCCCTCTTTGTCGGGCAGCTGGCCGGTACCGAAGCCCGAAGCCTCGTTTACCATAATTGGGGGCAGCACCTCCAGGTAGCCTGCGGCGGTGTTCTGGTCGAGGAAGTAGGTAATCAGAGCCCTCTGCAAGGCGGCACCTTTGCCCTTGTATACGGGGAAGCCTGCGCCGGTGAGCTTAACGCCCAACTCGAAGTCGATGATGTCGTATTTCGAGGCCAGCTCCCAGTGAGGCAGAGCGCCCTCGCCCAGAGTAGGTACCTCGCCACCCTGTTTTACCACTACGTTGTCGGCTGCGGTCTTGCCCTCGGGCACAATGGCTGCGGGGAAGTTGGGCAGCGACACAATCAGGGTGTTGAGCTTGTCGGTCGTAGCCTTCAACTCGGCATCCAGCGCTTTGCTCTCCTCTTTGAGCTGTGCGGTGTGGGCTTTGATAGCCTCGGCCTCGTCGCGCTTGCCCTGTGCAAAGAGGGCGCCAATCTGTTTAGCGGCGCTATTCTGCTCGGCCAGGTTTTTGTCCAGTTTTTGTTGTTGCTCTTTACGAGCGTCGTCGAGTGCGCAAATCTGGTCGATAGTCTCTCGTGCATCGACACCTTTGACCGCCAAGCGGGCTACTGCGAACTCTTTGTCATCGCGGATTTGCTTCAGTGTAAGCATAAGGTATGGTGTTTTATTGTTCTGTTTTGGCTATATTTGCCACAAATATACCGTTTTTTTAGTATCTTTGTCCAATATCCAACAAGGTTTTTTTATGAACAAGAGTCACTTTATAATATTATTGCTTGTAGCAACTATCTCGGTTGGGTGCTTGGGTACTACCAAAAAGCACTCCTCAGCGGCTGTGGTACAACAGAGCTCTGCCACTCAGCAACCCCAGCAGAAGCGTGTGTCGGCCAAGAGCTATGGCTACCGCGTGGTGGCCGAGCTGCCTCACTCGACCGATGCCTATACTCAGGGTTTGCAGTATGTCGACGGCTACCTGTGGGAGGGTACGGGCAGTTACGGGGGCTCCAAGCTGACCAAGACCAATATGGCTACGGGCCAGATAGAGCTGTCTACCAAGCTGGGCCGAGCCTACTTTGGCGAGGGCATCACCGTATTGGGCGACAAGGTCTACCAAATCACCTGGCACGAGCACAAGGCCTTTGTCTACGATGCTGCCACGCTGCGACGTATCAATACCTTCGACTACTTGGGCGAGGGGTGGGGCCTGACGACCGACGGCACAAAACTCTATATGACCGACGGCACTGACCGCATAACCGTGCGCGATGCCGCCACGTTTGAGCCCGAGCGAACATTCAGCGTGCGCCTGTCTGGCAAGAAGATTCCCTACCTAAACGAGTTGGAGTGGATCGAGGGCGAGATTTGGGCCAACGTCTATATGACTAACGAGATTGTGCGCATCGACCCCTCGACGGGCAACATTGTGGGTATCATCGACCTGAGCGGCATCCAGTCGCCCAGCGATATCCGCTACGATACCGACGTGCTCAACGGCATTGCCTACGACTCGGCCACCGGGCGCATTTGGGTTACGGGCAAAAATTGGAACAAGATTTACCAAATAGAACTTACCGAAAATGGAGATTAAGAGGCTGACCGACGAGATTTTGGGCAACTACATTGGGCTGGTGAACATCTACCACGATTTTCACTCTCACCCCGAGTTGTCGTTTGCCGAGCACCGCACGGCCGAGCAGATAGCTCTCCACCTGCGCTCGGAGGGTATCGAGTGCCGCCAGATTGCCCAGACGGGTGTGCTGGCCAAGATTGAGGGTACAGCTCCTGGGGCCGACCTGCACAAGGCAGTGGTGTTACGTGCCGATATTGATGCCCTGCCTATCGAAGAACAGAGCGGCTCGCCATACGCATCTCAAACCAAAGGGGTTATGCACGCCTGCGGCCACGATATGCACGCCACCATACTGCTGGGCGCTCTGAAAGTGCTCAATGCCCACCGCGACGAGCTGGGCTGCACACTCTTTGGCCTCTTTCAACCCGGCGAGGAGCTCAATCCGGGCGGAGCAAGGGGTGTGCTGGCCGAGGGGCCTTTCGATGACTACGAGGTTGTGGCCTGCATAGGCGAGCACATCGAGCCCACGCTGCCTACGGGCAAGATTGGCATCTGCCCGGGCAAGTATATGGCCGCTTGTGATGAGTTGCACCTAACCGTAAGTGGCAAGGGTGGCCACGCTGCCCTGCGCGGTAACATTATCGACCCCATACTCCCTACGGCCAAACTCATAGATGCTCTATACGAAATACCTGCACTCAGTCCCGACCAGAGCGTGCCCACAATACTCTCGATTGGCCGCATCGAGGCCAACGGGGCTACCAACATTGTGCCCGACCAAGTAAGGCTCGAGGGTACTATGCGCACCTTCGATGAGCAGTGGCGCGAGCAGGTCAAAAAACTGGTCAATTACCACTGCGACAATATCGAGAAGAAATATGGCGTGGCCATCGAGCGCAACTTCGGTAGCGGCTATCCAGCTGTGTTCAACAACCCCCGACTGGCCGATGTGGCCTTCAAGGTTGTTGCCGATGCATTTGGCCCTGCCTCTATTGCCACACTGGGCGTAAGGCCTACGGGCGAGGACTTTGGCTACTATACCGAGCGCTACCCCTCGTTGTTTTATAGACTGGGCGTGGGCTACTCGGGCGAGGAGTTCGAGGCCGCCAAGGCTGGCTCGCTCCACACCCCACAACTGCTCCCCGACACCAAGGCCATAGGCATAGGCGTGAGCATAATGACACTACTGGCACTACACTTTGCAAAGATATGATAACCAAAGCCGATATACAGCTTGTGCGCTCACTTGCCGACAAGCAAGGGCGCACCCAACACAACCTCTTTGTAGCCGAGGGCGACAAGGTGGTGGGCGAGATTGTTGCCTCGCGCGGATGGCATATTGTGAGGCTCTTTGTTATGGAGGGCTCGGCCGTCAGGGTGCCTTATGCCGAGGTGGTTACGGCCAAAGAGATGGAGCGAATGAGTAGCTTCAAGAGTGTGCCACGCTCGCTGGCGGTAGTCGAGATTCCGCCCCGCAAGCTACGCCCTGCCGAGGCCGATGAGCTGATTATTGCCCTCGATGAGGTGCAAGACCCGGGCAACTTGGGCACCATCATACGTACTGCCGACTGGTTTGGCATCAGTCGCATTGTCTGCACTCCCACTACGGCCGACTGTTGGGCCCCAAAGGTGGTGCAGGCCACTATGGGTGCTCTGCTGAGGGTTGAGGTCTGCTATGGCGACCTGGGCGAGTGGCTGGCCGATGCCCACAAGAGGGGAGTGGCCACCTATGCCACCACGCTCGATGGCGAGAATATCTACGACAAACAACTAACCCGAGGGGGTGTAATCGTTATGGGTAACGAGGGCAGAGGTGTGAGCCCCGAGGTGCAAAGGCTTGTGAGCCAGAGGCTCTACATACCGCCCTATCCCTCTGACCGACAGGGCAGCGAGTCGCTCAATGTGGCCATTGCAACGGCCCTGACCTGTGGCGAATTCCGCAGGAGATAGACAAACAAAAACTCCACCTCATAGCCGAGGTGGAGTTTTTTGTTTAATTCAAAATTCCGAATTAAGAGTTAGCCCCGCTATTTCTCAACAACGTCTTTGTCGGTGTTGAGTACCAACTGGTACTTGGTATAGCCACCGCTGCTCGAACAGTATTTCGACAGTATGGCGGTCATATCAACCTTCACGCCATTGGCAGGAATGGGGTTGAGTGCAAACCTCGAGTAGCCACTGGTGCGCACCAAGAAGGGGTTGCTCTTGTCGTACAAGAAAATTGCCGAACCATAGAACGACTCGTTGTCGTAGCTGTAAGCCCAAGTGTAGGGCAGGCCCTCGGGGTAGTCGGGGTTGGCCTTGTAGTCGCCAAATACCCAGTCGGTGTAGACATCATCTACAACCTGCAAGAACGAGGGGAACTCGTCGCCATCGTAGCTGTAATTGTCGTCCTTGGTAAGGGTGCCCCAGTAGCTCTCGATATTCTCGAAGCGGCAGAGGGTACTCAGATACTTCTTGTCGTTGGCCAAGATGTCGGCCACGTTGCTGCTGTTGATAACCAGTGTGTCGCTGGGCTGGAAACCAACCACCTCGCCACGCAAAATCTTCTCGTCGATGGTGCTCTGGATGTCGATATAGCCGTTAGAGTAGCTTGCCTCGGCCGACTTGCCACCCAATGAGAGTACCCAACGATAGTTGCCCAGCACCAGACCATCGGCCTTGATGTAGAGCACCTGACCGGGCTTGTAGAAGGTGTAGAGCGAGCCTTTGCCTACCTTAATCTCTATACCACCATTCTGGGGGCCGTTTATGTCCTGAATGTAGAGCGAGCGGTAGGTGTTGCCCAGCTCGTCGGAGCTGATGACCTTGCCGCAAATGGCCACTTTGTCGGTAATCTCTACGCCCTTGACGGTGCCACCGGGCTGGGGCAGCGAGTTGTAGAAGTACTGCTGCTTGAAGTCGTTAATGGGCAGTATGGTATAGCCGTCGGCAATCAGCTCGGCCTCGGTGGCAGGCTTGAAGGGCTCTACCGGCTCAAATTTCTGGCAGCTCACCAGCGAGGTGAGGCCCAATACCATTATTATATATATAAACTGCTTTTTCATATCTGTTCAATCTGCTTTTTTACGGGGGGATTAGAAGCGGTAGTAGATGTTGAGGTAGTAGTTGGTGCCATAGAGGTAGTAGTACTTCGACGCAAAGCGGGTGTACTGGGTACCTGTGGTGTACTCGTCGTTAGAGAAGAGTCGCATCTGCTCAAAACCACCTGTGCGGCAACGGTTGTTGGTCAGGTTCTTGATTTCGAGGCTGAAGCCCAACTGCTGGCCACCGATATACCAAGTCTTGCCAATGCTGGCGTTGAGTATAACGGCGGGTTTGAACCTCTCCTGTGCAGTCAGAGTGGTGATGGCGTTCTGGTAGCCTGCCAGCACAAAGGGAGCGCTTTGGAGCTGACCATTCTCGTCGATATATGTGCTCTGGTAGGTCAGCAGCTCGTCGATAGTGCCGTCAAAGCCGCTCATATCTACGTTGGTATCAACCCTGCCACCCATAGCAGCCAGAGTACGGTAGAGGGGGTTCATACTCAGATACATCTTGTCGAAGTACTCGGCATCGAGGCTCAGGTAGATGTTGTTCGAGGTCTTGTAGTTCAGTCCCAAGCTAACTGCCACCTGGGGAGTGCTCTCTACCTTCATACCCTTCCAGTAAACCTTAGCATTCTCGATGAGGATGTCGGCAGTGTTGTCGCGGGTCTGGGTAAAGATGGGGTTAGAGGTATAGACGTAGTCGCCAATGCTTGCTGCACCCGACAGGCTCAGGTCGGCAATGATGGGCACCCTCACACCCAACTCAACACCTGCGTAGCGCGAGTCGATACCGCTGAGCGACATATTTGAGAAGGCCGACCAAACATCGTCGTAGTAGCTAATCAGCTTCGATTGATCCTTGATGGTGGTCAGGTAGGCCGAAGCGCGCAGGCTAATCCAGGGGGCCTTGTAGGTGTAGGCAATGTCGCCGCTCAAAATCTTCTCGGTAGTCAGGTTTGGAGCTACGGTATTGCGGGTACGGGCCGATACAAACGCATCCTGGAAGTAGGGGGCGTTCTGCTGTGCCACCAACGAGAGCTGCACATTGGTCGAGCCGCTGGGCTCATAGATAAAGTTGGCCTTACCAATGTAGCCAAAGAAGTTCTGGTGCTCGCTGTCGCCAAACGAGTTGTCGGGGAAGAGGCCCTTGCGATAGAGGCCCTCGCGCCAGAACTGGGTGTACGAAACCTCACCTGCCAGAGCCAACTTGTAGTGGCCCAAGCGCAGGTTGTAGGCACCCCACAGTTTGCCCAACATCGAGTGGGCATAGTAGTCGTAGCCATACTTGTCGCCCTCGCCCACGATGTAGTTGGTCGAGTGGCGCATATCGTTGAGGGTAATCTTGCGGTTACCGGTGCCGTGAACATCGCGCTCGGCGAAGTTGTCTACATTCACCCAGTAGTCGCCACCCAGCAGGTCTTTGATAGAGGTGTAGTACTCGGTGCGGTTGCGACGCAAATCAAGACCACCTGCTACGCTCTGGCGAGCCGACAGGGTGCGGTCAATCTGCAATTTCAGACGGAAGTCCCTCTGGTCGGTGTGGCGCTCGGAGATGATATAGCGCGAGCGGTTTAGGCCCTGTACACTCTCCTCTAAGCCGCTACCCGAGTGGTTGAGCGTTGGAGCGTCGCCATTGGCGGGGTTGCTCAGGTAGTTGATGTTGTAGAGTTTGTCGAAGTCGATATACATCATCTTCTCTCGGTTGTTGGTCCAAGCATCGAGCATCTCTCGTGCGTGGTCCATATCGCCCTTCTGCACCCAGTAGCTGGGCAGGTTGCGGTAGTAGTCGGCCTTGGGGTCGGCTGCGCTGTTCCAGTCGAGGGCCGAGTAGCCGTTCTGACCAAAGCGGTAGAGGGCTGCGGCGGTGATGCGGGTATTGTCATCGGGGGTGTAGAACCAGTTTACCATAGCTACGGGCTCGTGGTACTCGCGCATACGAGCGTTGCGCAGCTTGCCGTTCTGCATACCCACGTTGGGGTTGTAGTACCAACTGCCCACAAGCTGATAGGCCTCGTCGGTTGCGGCCATCTGGGCACCCCTCTCGGTGGGTACGCCAAAGAAGGTGAACGAGAGCTGGTGGCGGTCGTTAAACCTCTTCTCGGCACTGAGGAAGTAGGCCCAAGCGTTGTAGGTTACGCCCTCTACAAAGTCGTTGCCACCCAAGCGGGCCGACAAGCTGGCTGCATAGGCCCAGCCGTTGTCTTGCATACCGCTGGTGTAGGTGGTCATCAGTCGGTAGCGATACGAGCCGCTCGATGTTACCACACTTGCGCGGTAGCCCTGACGCATCTGCGAGGCGCGAGCCAAGATGTTGGTGGTACCATTGATACCGCCCACACCGCTGGTACCTACCGAGGTGGCATAGGTGGCCTCTTGGTTGCGGGTAGCCTCGTTAAGACCGCTCCACAACGACCAGGTGCCGTTGCCACTGTTGGCGTCGGTCATCTCTACACCGTTCAGATAGATAATCTCGGTGTTCTGGTCATAACCACGGGTGCGGAACCTCAGGGGGCTGAACTTGTAGCCTGCGATGTTGCTGAATACATCTTTCGACGAGCTGAGCGATACGGGGGTAGACTGCGAGTCGCTGAACGAATCGCTGTCGAACTCCACGAACGAGCCGTCGTCGAGCAGGTCGCTACCAGTCATAAAGTCGCTCACTGCCAGCGAAATGTAGTTGATATCCTTCTCGGGGCGGTCAACTTTTACGTTCACATTCGACGACGAGTAGCCAATGGCCTCGACAAAAATGGTAACTGTGCCATAGGGGATGCCCTCGAAGGTAAAGCGGCCCTGGGCATCGGTCTGTACGGTCTGCCCGTCGAGGGTTACGCTTGCCATCTCGATTGGCTGGCGGTCTTGGCGAGCCACCACCTTACCGGTAATGGTGCCGACCTGCATCTGTGCCGAGGCGCTCACAAGCGTAGCTACGGCAACCAACAGAGTGATAAATGCTCTCTTAATCATACTGTTCTTGTGTGTGTTTCTTCTTATCGTGTGTTTTTAGTTAATTCTCTGCTTGGGGCTACTTTACCAGGTAGATGTAGACGGGCAAGTGGTCGCTGAATCCGCCCTGGAAGTTGTTGCCAACATAGGTGCGCAGGGGGTAGCCCTTGTACTGGCCCTCCTTCTGGAATAGGAATTCGGCCTTGAATACATTGCCGTAGTAGCTGTTCTGTTTGGGTTTCCAAATCTCGAGGGTACCTTTGGGGGCGTTGGCCACGTTCTCGCTCACTACGATATTGTCGAACAGGTTCCACAGGTCGTTGTAGACCAGTGTGCCGTAGCCGTCGCGGTGCATCTGCCAGTAGGGGTTCCACATATCGTTTTTGTCCAGCTTGTTCTTCTTCAACTTGGCACCCAAGCACTCCGATACGCTCTTGTCGCCCGGGTCGTCGTTGAAGTCGCCCATCACAACCACCTTGGTCGAGGGGTTCTCGTTGCGTACCGAGTCGCAGATGCTCTTAATCTGTGAAGCCAGTCCCTCGCGCAGGTAGGCCGATGAGCTCTGACCACCCCTGCGGCTGGGCCAGTGGCTCACCACAAAGAAGAAGGGCTCGCCATCAATCTTGCCCCACATAGTCAGCAGGTCGCGGGTGTGGAAGTTCTCCCTTGCACCAGGTATGTTGGCCTTAATCGACTCGCTGCCCTCGTACTCAAACTGGTCGGGGCGGTAGAAGAAGGCCACATCAACACCACGAGCATCGGGGCCGTCGTAGTGGCAAATCTGGTAGTTTGCCCTCTGCAACTTTGGCATCGAGGCGATGTCCTCGAGCACGTTGCGGTTTTCGACCTCGCTCACACCAATAATGGTGGGGTAGGCGCGGTTTTGCTCGGCAATCGAGTAGAACACCTTTTCGAGGTTGTCGAGTTTCTTGTAATACTTGGTCGAGTTCCACTCTTTGTTGCCGCTGGGTATGAACTCGGTGTCATAAATGGTGGGGTCTTGGATGGTGTCGAAGAGGTTTTCGACATTGTAGAACAAGACGGTGTAACGCTTGCTCTGTGCGGCTGCGCTGCCCAACGAGAGCAACATCGCCACCACCATACTAACTACAAAAATGTTACGTTTCATATCAATTTTCAATTTTCAATTTTCAATTTTCAATTTTCAATTGACTCCTCCTACAATCCCCAGTCGCTTGGGTTGAAGGTATCTTTGGGGGCGTTGGGCACGTTGGTAAAAAACTTGTGGCCCGTGAGCTCCTCCAACTCGGCTACGCTCATCATCATATCTCTTGTGGGTTTCTGTCCGTGCTGGCTCGAGTTGTGCTCGACCATAAATACCACGCACTTGAGCTCGTCGGCCGAGCAGTTCACTACCCATTTTTTGCTGTTGCCCTTCTTGGTGCGGAGCAACACCTTGTAGTAGTGGGTTGGTATGACGGTGCCACTCGATACCTTGTTGTGGTTGGCCCAGTAGCAGCCATTGACCATATAGAGGGTGTCGGCGCAGAGTTGCTGGTCGCAGAAACTCTCCAGGTTGTTCCACACGCCACCGCCCGTATTGAAGCCGCTCGAAAGCTGTGGGGCGATGTTAGAGTAGTAGAAGGCCTGGTGGTTGGCACCCACGCTCACCAGACGGTCGGCACTGCCGAGCATATGGCCACGAGTGTAGCCTTCGCGTTTGTGTACCTGAATGCTGGATGGAATATCGGGATCGGGTGCGTAGGCATCGCTACGGCTGGTGTTCTTCTGGGTGTAGTAGCTGTGCATAGGCGAGGCCACCCATACGGGGCAACCCAGGCTCTCGGAGTAGCATACCGAGAAGTTGCGCACCTGGCCACTTACGTCGGGAATTATGTGGTGGGCGTAGTAGTAGTCGCTGTTGTTGGGGTCCTCATCGGGCAGCTCGGCCCAACCGGTGCGGTAGGTGTAGGCGCTACCATTGGGGTTGTCCTGATTGCCACCTCCTTCATTGCCGCCACTCTCGCCAGGGGTGTGGCAGATGTAGTAGGCAGGAGCATTGGCACTGCCGCCACCCTGGGGCTGGCCATTGTGCTCGCTACGCAGGGTGTGGAGCGTAACGATGTCGCCCTCTTTGAGTCCCAGCGAGCTGAACGACTTGTCGTTCTTGTCGACCTTGTTGGCGCAAAGTCCGTAGATAAGTACCCAACCACTCTCGTCTTGCAGATCGAAGTTGCCATAGGTGGTGTTGGTCAGATTGGTGATTGTACCTGTGAGCTGATACCACTGGGTGGTGTTTACCTCGGCATTTAAGAACTCGGCAACGGTAGCCTCAATCACGCCCTCGGGAGCATCCGGAACATCAGGTGTGTCTGGTGTATCTGGAGTATCTGGAGTATCTGGAGTGTCGGGAGTGTCGCTGCCGCCACTGGTGCCGTCTTGGAGTACCAATATGGTGTGCGAAGGGACTAAACCCGCCTCGACGGGTGCAATCTCAATCTTGGTGTTGCGACCATTGGCCGAGGTGTTCTCCTGGTAGCCACACAACACCTTGCTCGAGCCACTGCCGCTGGTGGGCAGAATGGTGAGCCAATCGGCCGAACAGCTGATTGTCCAGGCTACGTTGGCTATTAGGTTGAACGAGGCTATACCCTCTTTTTGGTCGAGGGTGAGAGTGGTAATATCTACCGTCAACTGGTCCTCGCCCTCGGGGGTGGGAAGTGGGGTGCAACCCGCCACTGTTGCTGCAACCAATGCTACAATGGCTGCAACCCTAACGATTATGTTCTTCATAAACTTCATCATTTATGTTTTGGTCTGTGTTGGTGCGTGTGGTTTAGTTCTCTATGCCGTTCCAGTAGATGAGGTTGTACTTGGCCTCGATTTGGCTCTGTATGGTGGGGTCGATGTTGGCAAACAGGTCATAGCCGAGTTTCTCCTCCAACTTGTCGATTGTAATCAGGTCGGCTGTGGTGACGGCTCCGCTGGCAGCCTTGTGCTCCATCCATATACCTATGGCTTGGTAGACCTTCTGGCCGTCAATCTCGTTGTACTGCAACAGCGCCTTGTAGTAGTAGTTTGGAATGGCCACCTTCATCTGTGGGCTGCGCTTGGCGTAGGTGTAGCTGATGCTCTCGTTGCCACCTGCGGTCTGCAACACGGCGCCCGTAACCACATACAGCGTGTCGCACCCCTCGGCCCAACTGCGTACCAAATTCTCTGCGTTTGCCCACTTGGCCTGATTTAGGCGGTCCAACTGGGGGGTTATGTTCGAGGGGTAGTAGGTCTGGTTGTTGTCGGCCCCGTTGTTGTCGCGCGAGGCAGAGGGCAACATATGGCCTCGGTCGTAGTTGCCCTGGTACGACAACCCCATATCGGGCTGCTTGTCGGCAGGGATGTTGGGATCTTTGGGGCCCCACTGGTTGGTACGGGTATTACCCTCCATATAAGACTTGCAGAGGGGGTAGGCTACCCAGATGGGTATCTTGTACTGCGCATCATAGAGGGCCGAGAAACTACGCTGGGTGTTGCCCGATGAGGGCAGCATATGCTTGGTGAAGTAGTAGCGCTGGCGGTCGTCGGCAAACTCGGGCAGCTCGGCCCAACCTTTCAGTTGGGTGTTGTTGGCAAGGCTGAAGGTAGACCTCTGCACAAAGTCGAGGTGCAGGGTGGTGTCGTCGAACTTGACCGTAATGACAGCCGAGCGCTCGCCATCGCCCTCGTTTTTGCCAAAGCTCATCATCACATTGGTATTGCCCGTGCCGCTTGTGGGGCTGAGGGTGCACCAATTCTCGCCCTCGGTGGGGTAGTCGATTGTGAGCGACCAGTCGCCCTCGGTGGTGAGCGAGAGGAACTGCTGGGCAGTGTTGCCGCTCACAGTGGCACCTACCGAGAAGGTTGCGCTACTGGGGGTGTGGTTGGGGTTCTCAAACCCCTGGAACTGGCAACTCACAGCCACAAGCATTACTGCTATGGTGGCCAGATATTTCATTGCTTTGTAAGTCATACTCATCTGCTCTGCGTTTGTCGGCCTATTCGTAGGGGCCTATTAGGGCTCAAATTTACATCTTTTTCTTAGAAAATCGCACGCGCGCGAGCAAAAAAAGAGATAGGGCACCCAAAATGGGTGCCCTATCTATACGGATTGTTGCTTTTTAGAGCAAAATTACTCGGCCAAAGTTACCTCAATGGTGGTGCAACGAACTTGGTTTGCAAGACCAGTGATGGTGAACGATTTGGTGGGAGTGTCAAGGGTAATGGTGGCCTTTGAGGTGCCCGAGCCGCTAACGGTGTAGCCATTGCCATCCGACAGGTTGAGGAAGTACTTGTTACCACCAGTGGTATTAACCACAATCTGAGTCATCTCTTTCTCTGCCTCGATGGTCAGGTTCGAGTTCTTGTAGAACCTTGCAGGACCCGAGTAGTCGGCCACGTCGGTAGTCGAAGCGCCCTTGTCGTTGGTTACGGTGATGCCGTTCTGCTGCCATACCTGCTGGGTTTCGCTCAGGCTGGTGCGGTTGGCTACATCGGCAAACGAGATTTTGACAACATTCTCATCAACCTCGGGAGCCTCGCCCTCGACGTGCGAAACGTAGTAAGCGCTACCCACCTGAGGCGAGTCGTTGCATACTGCGCGAACACCAATCAAGGTTACGATGTCGCCCTCTTTCAGGCCCAACGAGCTGAACGACTGGTCGTTCTTCTCTACCTGAGTTTTGGTCAGACCGTAAACATATACGGTGCCGGTCTCGTCTACCAGGTCAAAGTTACCATAGGCGGTGCTGGCGATGTTGGAAATCTTACCGGTCAGCTTGTACCAAACATTGCTTGCGGGGCTCTTGGCCAAGAAGTCGATAACACTGATTTCCTGTACCTCGCCAGGAGTTACGGGGGTGTCGTTGCCACCGCTGCCTGCGGTGTGGCTGATGTAGTAGGCAGGAACTTTGTTGCCACCACCCTGGATAGTGCCGTTAAACTCGCCACGCAGGGTACCCAGAGTTACGGTGTCGCCAACCTTCAAACCAATCTGCGAGAACGACTTGTCGTTGCTACCTACCCAACCGTTGGTCATACCATAGATGTAAACCTCGCCGGTCGAATCTTTGATGGTGAAGTTGCCATAGTCCTCTTTGGCGATGCTGATAATCTCGCCGGTGAGTTTGTACCAAGTGGTGTTGTCTACGGTCGCTGCGTTGAACTCGGCAATGGTAACCTCTTTCAAGCTGGTGGGCTCGCCGGTGCTGGGGGTAGTGTTGCCGCTACCAATAGCGGTGCCCTGCGAGAGGTCAATCTCTGCGCCGCCACCACCTATGTTGAGTTTTACGTCATCTAAGCGGTGTGAGGATACCAAGTCAGATACGAAGCATATGCTAAGAGTTGAGGGCTTCTCTTTTAGTGTGAAAGTTGCTGTGGCCAAATTCCAAGTACCATACGAGCTAACTTCGTCTGCGGGTCGAGTGTACGCCAATTCAGTCCATTTCTCGCCATCGCCACTGACGTAAACATGGAACTCCGAAGCTTTGAAAGAATTGTCAGTATCGCCAAAAACGCTGCGGTAGCAACCAAAAGAAAGGGTGTAGTCTTTGCTATCTTGACCTGCAAGATTAAGGTTGTTGATGGTTAAAACACCACTGGTGCGGAAGAAAGCATTGTTACCACCCGATGCCTCATCTTTGTAGCCCGAATGACTATTGTTCGATTGTGAGTTGGAACGAGCCTGAACATTTGCGATGCTGTAAGTAACACCCTCGGCAGCTTCGCCAGTGGGGTTTACAAAGTCATCCAATGCAGGCCATCCACTATTGTCAACAGCAGTACCCTTGTCGAAGTTGTCGTAGTAGATAACCTTGCCGGTAGCTACCTGGCCCTCGGCCAGCTGGCTTACGGTCAGTTTGGCATCGCCAAAGCCCTCGATAGAGATAGAAATCTCGGCCTGACGGGCTTCACCGGTGGTGTTGGCAAATGCGTTGAACTTAACCTGGGTGGTAATCGACTTGTGGTCGGCATTGGGCTGCGAGCTGGGGGTTACGGCAAACCAGTCGGCTGCAACTGCAATGCTCCAAGCGCGGTTGGCGGTGATGTTTAAGGTCAGCTCGCCACCCTCGGCGGGGAACTCAACTTTGTTGGTACCGGCACCGGTAGCGTCGGTCAACTCAAACTCGGGCAGGATGCCACCAGCGTCGGGGGTCATACCCTCGCAACCGCCAAGCACCAGTGCCAGAGGAAGTGCAAAAAGCATCAAAAATTTCTTAATACTCATAGCTTTACTTGTTTGTTTAATTAGTTGTTATTGTGTTAAAAATCTCGTTTCCTAACTGCTCTTTTGCGCCCTTGGCGGGTTGTTTTGCTGGGCGCTTTGGCGCCCAAAGGTAGCGATTTTTTTTGGCTCATCAACAAATTTCCGCCCACAAGGGCACTTTTTGCAAAAAAATGCTCAAAACTTGACCGCTTTTGACCTGCCTTTCGACTAAATGTGTTACCTTTGCTCTGTTATGGCAGGAGTGAAACATAATTGGCTTAATCTGGTACCTCAGGCAAGGCGACGTCGCTTGCCCAGAGTGCTGCTGTCGGCTCTGTGCTCGGCGGTGGTCGATCTGGTGGGCATCGCTGCGCTGGTGTCGGTGCTGCTGCTCGTGCTCGACGAAAACCTCATTGCCAACAACCCCACTGTGGCACACATCTACACCTCGCTGGGCTTTGGCTCCGAGGGGGCCTTTATTGGTGCAGTATGTCTGGTCGTGCTGCTGCTCATAGCCTTGAAGGGTGTTGCGGGCCTGGCCTTGAGCCAGTATAGGGGCCGCTTTATGATGGAGCTCTTTGCCGATATGTCGCAGGCAATGTACCAGAACTACCTCAG
Source organism: Rikenellaceae bacterium (assembly GCA_015059945.1). GTDB lineage: Bacteria > Bacteroidota > Bacteroidia > Bacteroidales > Rikenellaceae > Tidjanibacter. Next base: position 178,245 of record SUZJ01000003.1, on the reverse strand, counting down.
CCGAGGTCTGCTTTTTGTGCGCTCGCACCACACTACTACGCTGGTCAATAATGTCAATGCCGTCTGCCACCGCTTTGCTCACGGAGTGGTCAGCACGTTGATGATGATTCTGACCGAGGCCATTGTGGTCGTAGTGTTGCTGGTAGCACTCTTTATATATAACCCCTTGGTGGTGGCACTTATTGTGGCGGTGTTTGTGCCCGTGGCGCTGGTCTACTCGCGCATCATACGCCGACGTATGGCCGAGAATGGCCGCGAGGAAAACCGCCTGCAGGTGAGTCAGAACAAGACAATGTTCGAGGCTCTGAGGGGCTATGCCGATATTGAAATAGCAGGTGCCAAGCCCTATATCACCGACCGTTTTATGCGCGGTATCAGCCAGTTGCGCCACTACTCGCTCAAGGCAATGCTGATGCGTGGAGCATCGAGCTATGTGATTGAGTTTGCGCTGGTGCTGGGCGTTGTGGCCGTAATAGTTATAGGCCTTGCATCGGGCCATACGGTGGGCTCGCTCAAAGTTTTCCTGGGCGTATTTGCTGTTGCTGCCTACCGCATCATCCCCTCCATTAGCCGCATAGCCTCGGCTTGGACCGAGTACAAGCGCAACGTCTATGTGGTAGAGGTGCTCGCCGACGAGTTGAGCCACCCCGTTGAGCCCACATCGCTCACGCAGGAGAAACTACCTTTCGACAACTCAATCGAGTTGGATAATATAACCTTCGGCTATACCGAGGGCGAAAATGTTATCGAAAACCTTTCGCTCACCATCCGCAAGGGCGAGAAGGTGGGCTTCCGAGGTGCTTCGGGCAAGGGCAAGACCACGCTGTTCAACATCGTGGCAGGGCTCTTTGCACCGCAAGAGGGTAGTGTGAGGGTAGACGGAGTTGCCATCGAAGGGGCCGAGACAAGGCGCAAGTGGCAGAACAACATTGCCTATGTGTCGCAAGACCTCTACATACCCGACCTGTCTATTGCCGAGAATGTGGCCTTTGGCGTGGCGCCCGAAGAGATTGACCGCCAGAGGGTTGTCGAGGTTATAGAGAGGGCCCAGTTGGGCGAACTGGTGGCCCAGTTGCCCGACGGAATTGATACCATCACTGGCGAGGGAGGTTGTCGCCTTTCGGGTGGTCAGCGACAGCGCATTGGCATTGCCCGAGCACTCTATCGCGAGGCATCGGTGCTGATGCTCGATGAGGCTACAAGCTCGCTCGACGAGGTCACCGAGCGCGAAATTGTCGAGGCCGTAGAGCAACTCTCCAGAGAGAACGCCACACTGACCATACTTTTCATCTCCCACAACCCCAAAACCCTCTCGTTCTGCGACCGAATCGTGGAGTTGTAGTGGGGGCAAAGTTTAGCGACAACAATGGTAGCAACAAAAAAGATAATAGCCAACGACCTGTTCTTCGCCTCGGTCGAGCAACTGATTGCCGAGGGGCAGAGGGTAGAGATGACCGTCAAGGGGTTCAGTATGAGGCCCTTCCTGCGTAATGAGAAGGATGTGGTGGTGTTGGCCCCCATAGCCCCTGCCCGGTTGCGTGTGGGTATGGTGATACTTTTTCGCTACCGAGGTGGCCACGTTTTGCACCGCATACGCAAGATTGAGGGCGGGAGGCTCACCTTTGAGGGCGACGGCAACTACCGAATACAAGAGTTGGCCCAAGCAGCCGATGTGGTGGCCTATGTTGCCGAGGTTAAGTTGGCCGAGGGTGGGGCGTTTGGTTACGACAGCCTCAGATGGCGACGTCGCTCGGCCCGAAGCCTATGTCGCAAGAGGGTGCGCACACTGGCCATTGACATAAAGCGTAAATTATTAAAATAGACCAAGATATATGAAACTCAAACAAAACTACAAGGTCCGCAAAATTGCGGGCGAGAGTGTAATTGTGCGTATGGGCGTACAGAATGTGAAGATGACCACCATCATCTCGCTCAACCCCACCAGCGAGTGGCTGTGGGAGCAACTTCAGGGTGTCGAGTTCGATGCCCAGAAGGTGGCTGATCTGCTCGGCGCCGAATACGAGGTCGAGCCCGCCGTAGCCCTTGCCGATGCCAACGCCTGGATTGAGTCGCTCCGCAAAGCCGACCTGGTCGAAGAGTAGGTAGTGAAGAATAGAATAATTCCCAATTCTCAATTCTCAATTCCGATGACTCTCCACTATTGCGTTGCCGACCACATATTTGCGCTTACAAGGCGTGAGCCCGAGCGTGTGCCCCCCGTATCGCTCAACTTTGCACCCTTCCGCATCGACCACCCCTCGAGCGAGCCACTCTTTGAGATGGTGCTCGACCAAGAGGTGGTGCCCCGTAGCGACAACCCCACACAAATCTTCGACTACGACCTCGAGGATGGCGACTGCACACTCTGCATCTATGACGACGAGTACCGCCTAACCCTGCGCAGCCGAGGCAAAGAGGCTACGGTGGTGTGCCCCTTTGCACGCTCGAACTACCGCTTTGGCCCCACCTGTAGATTCTACACAGATATGTACTTCGATGGCCGTAGCGCAAATGGTATAATCTACGACCACGCACTGGTCTTTGCCTACTCGTTTGCCACACTGCCCTGCAAAACCCTGCTCATACATTCGTCGGTCATTGTTAGGGGTGGCGCAGCCGTTATGTGCTTGGGCGAGAGCGGTACCGGCAAGAGTACCCACACCCGCCTGTGGCTCGAAAATATCGAGGGTACCGAGCGCCTTAACGACGACGGGCCCGTAGTGCGCGTGATGAACGACGGCAGTGTGCGCGTCTATGGCTCGCCTTGGAGCGGCAAAGGATGCGTGTGGAAGCAAGAGTGGCAGCCCATAGCCGCCTTCCTGCGACTGAGTCAAGGCCCCGCAAATGTGATTAAGGAGCTCTCCAAGTTTGGCGCTTTCGGAGCCCTGCTCCCCTCAACACTGCCCACGCTCCAAAAAGAGGAACGCACACTCGACCAGATATGCGCAACCCTATCGGATATACTCACCACCACTAAGGCCTACCACCTCTCGTGCCTGCCCGATGCCGCAGCCGCCCACCTGTCGTGTAGCACCATCTTTGGCGAGTAGTTATCAGTTATCAGTCCTATACCTCCTATAAATCCTATAAGGGCGATAGGAGTTATATGATTTTCATTAAGGCCCTTAAAGTCCTTAATGACTTATGTCGGTTGGAACAAAAAAGGCCCTCAATCACGAAAGTTGAGAGCCTTTTTTTGTGTGTAAATTGTATTCCTTACGAAACAATCTTCGCAGCTGCGGGGTAGAGGAAGCGTTTGATAGACTTCTTGGGGGTCTTCTCGAACTCGCCCTCGCACATCTTGATATTTGCAACCCTCTCATAGGGGGCAACAAGTTTGTTAAGCGCAACCAAGTTCTCGTTCATAACCTCCTGCAACTTGGCGTTATCCCAGCCGTTCTCTTTGGCCTTGGCGTAGTCGGGCACTACCAGAGCGGTCAGTTTGCCACCGTCCTCCTGTACTACCAGCGACTCAACCACAGCCTCGAGGTTGTTCAGTTTGGCCTCAATCTCCTCGGGGTAGATGTTCTGGCCATTGTTCGACAGCAGCATAGTCTTGCAGCGACCACGAATAAAGCAGTTGGTTGCCTTATCAACTACGCCCATATCGCCGGTGTGGAACCAACCGTCGGCATCCAGAGCGGCGTCGGTAGCCTCCTGGTTTTTGTAGTAACCTACGGTTACATTCTCGCCACGCACGCAAATCTCGCCAGGGATATTATAGGGGTCGGTCGAGTCGATCTTCATCTCCATACCTGGAACAAGTTTGCCGCACGAGAGCGACTTGTACTCGGTGTGGTGAGCGTAGCAGATAAGTGGAGCGGTCTCGGTCATACCATAACCTACGGTGTAGGGCAGGTTGATTTTTTTGAGCAGCTTCTCTACATCGCTATTCAGCGCAGCCCCACCCATAATCAGCTCGGTCAGAGCACCACCAAAGGCATCCATCAGCTGGGTGCGTACCTTCTTGTAGACAATCTGGTTGAGCAGAGGAATCTTCACGAGGGTTTTGATGGGTTGCTTGTTGAGCGTAGGCATAACCTTGCCCTTGATAATCTTCTCTACCAGCAGGGGTACGGTCAGCAGCAGGTCGGGCTTGACATCCTTGAGTGCTTTGAGCAGGATGGGAGCTGCGGGCAGCTTACCCAGCAGAGTGATGTGCGAGCCGGTAGCCAGGGGGGTGAGCATATCGAATGCGCAACCAAAGGCGTGAGCCAAAGGCAGGATGCCCAATACGCGCGAGCCGCGATAGTGGAACTTGTAGAGAATAGCAAATGCCACGTTGGCGGTTACGTTGTTTACGGTCAGCATTACCCCCTTGCTGAAACCGGTGGTACCACTGGTGTAGCTGATGATGCAGACCTTGTCGTTGGTTACCTCGGGGTATACAATATCGTTGGTGGTAAAACCTTTGGGGTAACGCTCGGCAAACAGAGTGTCGAGGTTTTTGTACAGAGGAACCATAGTGTCGGCTGTACGCTCCCAGAGGGGCTCCATAGTCTCGTAGTCAATTACGGCCTCCAACTGGGTGAACTTGGTGGTGTCCATCTTGGCCCACACGTCGCTACTGAGGAAGAGGATGCGCGAGTCGGAGTGGTTGATGATGTTGGTGGCGTCGATGGGGTTGAAGTCCTGCAAGATGGGCACGATAACTGCGCCATAGGTGATTACCGAGGCGTATACCGACACCCACATAGGTGTATTGCGACCAATGAGGGCAATCTTCTCGCCGGCCTTGATGCCGTATTTCTCAAACACGAGGTGGTTTTTGGCGACCAACTGTGCGAGGTCAAAATAGGTAAGGGTTGTTTTTTTGAAATAGTCGGTCAGTGCGGGGAGTTCGCTGTTGTTGCGGAAGCTCTCCTGATACATTCTAATAAGATTGTCTTTTACCATAAGTGTCTATTTTGATGTTTTGTTTGCGTGCGCATTTATTATTAAGGTGTGCGAAAATAAGACCAAAAGAGCACTTTGGGAGCCACAAAGCTCAAAGTGTTCCGATGTTCAATTGCACAACTTTTTTGCTGCTCGCAAATATGTAAGGGGTGTATCGGGCTGATTTACCGCCCATTTTGCCACGCCCCAACATCAAAATTTTACGACACCCAAAGGGGGAAAGTTGTCGCCCGAAAGGGCCTTTTCGGGCGGTCTAACGTCTAACGACAAACGTCTAAGCGACCTAAGTCATTTAAGGTCCTTAGGGGCTTTAAGGACCTTAAATGAGCGGTAGATGCCACCGCCTCGTCTGCGATGAGCCGTGGCAAGACGGAAAGGAATTGAAAATGGATAATGGAAAATTGAAAATTGACAGACCCCTCCGTCGCTTCGCGCCACCTCCCCTAACTTAGGGGAGGAGTTGTCGAGGGTTTTTGGTGCCACTTTTTACAAAAGGGGGCAGTTTTAGGTGGCAGTCCAACCGCCTAAGGCAAAAAATCGTTACAAGCGGCGGGCGAGTTTGATGACCATTGCGTCTTTCCAGGGTTTGAAGTCGCCGGCGATGATATGTTTGCGGGCCTCGCCGACCAGCCACAGGTAGAAGGCTACGTTGTGAAGCGAGCTTATCTGGGCCGCCATCATCTCGCCACTTACGCTCAGGTGGCGCAGGTAGGCTTTGGTGTAGAGCGTGTCTACAAAGCTGGTGCCTGCGGGGTCAATGGGCGAGAAGTCGTTTTTCCACTTCTCGTTGCGTATGTTTATGATACCCTCTGAGGTGAAGAGCATACCATTGCGGCCATTGCGGGTGGGCATTACGCAGTCGAACATATCCACGCCTCGCTCGATGCCCTCCAAAATGTTGATGGGGGTTCCTACGCCCATCAGGTAGCGGGGCCTGTCGGTGGGCAGGATGCTGTTTACCACGTTAATCATCTCGTACATAACGGGTGCGGGCTCGCCTACGGCCAGTCCGCCTATGGCGTAGCCGTCGGCATTGTACTGTTGTACGAACTCGGCTGCTTGGGCGCGCAGGTCGGGGTAGGTGCAACCCTGCACAATGGGGAAGAGGGCCTGGTAGTGGCCATACTTGGGCTGTGTGCGCTCGTACTGGTTGAAGCACCTGTCGAGCCAGCGCTGAGTCATTTCGAGCGAGCGCTTGGAGTAGGAGTAGTCGCTGCGACCGTCGGGACACTCGTCGAAGGCCATCATAATATCGGCTCCGATGGTGCGCTCGGTGTCGATTACGTTCTCGGGGGTAAAGATATGTTTGCTGCCGTCGATGTGGCTGCTGAAACGGACACCCTCTTCGGTAATCTTGCGCCTTGCAGCGAGCGAAAATACCTGAAAACCACCGCTATCGGTAAGCATAGGTTTGTCCCAAGTGCTGAAACGATGAACGCCACCGGCAGCCTCTATCACCTCCATACCGGGGCGCAGGTAGAGGTGGTAGGTATTGGCCAGAATAATCTGGGCCTTAACGTCGTCGCGCAAGTCGCGGTGGAAGATTCCTTTGACAGTTGCGGCGGTGCCTACGGGCATAAAAATTGGCGTCTGGATAGTACCGTGGTCGGTAACTAATTCGCCTGCTCGGGCACGGCTGGCGGGGTCGGTGTGTTGGAGTGTAAATTTCATAGGCCACAAAGGTACGGATTATTCTAAAAAAAGCATACCTTTGTATTTATTTTAGACACGCACGATGGATAATTTAGGCTTTCTCGAACCATTTGTAGCCGACGGCTACCCTCTGGCGAGCCTTGTGGGGCTGGGCCTGTTGGTGCTGCTGTGGGTTGTGCAGATGGTCTATCACATAGTGGCTTATGGGCGCATATCGACCTACCACAACCCCAAGCCCTCGGCCGAGGCCAAGGAGGTGGGGGTGTCGGTAATTGTGCCTCTGTTTGATGCCGACTTTGGCTTTCTCAAAGAGCGACTGCCCAAGCTGTTGGCCCAAAAGTTGAAGAACTACGAGGTGGTGCTGGTGAATGTTACGGGCGATGAGGATTTCTCGGAGCAGATAAAACTCCTCAAAATAAAGGAGTATCGCCTTAGTAGCACCAAGCTGAAAGTAGACCCCGCCTTTCCCATCTCTACCAAGATGGCGCTGAATGTGGGCATCAAGGCCGCCCGCTACGACCATTTGGTCTTTACCCTGCCCGACTGTATGCCCTTGTCGGACCGCTGGGCCGAGATGTTTGCCCGAGGGTTTGTTGACCACGACGTGGTGCTGGGCTATACCTCTATTGCTCCTCGCAAGGGGCTGTGGAGTCGCACTATGCGCTGCGCCAATATGGGCCAGTCGATGCGCTGGATATCGGCAGCCGTAAGGCACAGGCCCTACCGAGGTGTGCTGGGTAACATTGGCTTCACCAAGCAGGCCTACTTCCAAGCTAGGGGCTTCAACCACCTGAATATCAATATGGGCGAGGACGACCTCTTTATACAAAAGATTGCCAACCGCAACAATACCACCCTTACGCTGGGCGGGGCTTCGGCCGTCAGCCAGAAGGCTTGGGGTGGGGTAAACTGGTGGCGCAAGCGCAGGGTTAGGCTGTCGTACCCCTATAAGTTCTACCCCCGCAGGGCCAAGTGGAGTACAGGCTTTGAGTTGTGGACCAGAGCTCTGTTCTTTGCAGTGGCTGTTGGTGTGGGTGTTATGCTGCCCCCTGTTGCGGGTCTTGTGGCTCTGGGTGCAGTGGTGTTGAGACTGCTGGTGGTATGGTTCATTGCCAAACGTATTGCACGAAGGCTCTCGGAGCGAAAGTTGCTTATTGCTTGGCCACTGTATGACTTGATTGCCCCGCTGTGGGAGGCGTGGATTGCTATCGAGCGACACTTTATACCTTCGTACAAATGGAGATAGAGAAATATATAATACTCTCTGATGCACAGCTTGTTGTCTTTGCGTTGGATGGCGACTCGGCGGCCTTTGGTACCCTCTCCGAGCGCTACCACGACGGCATATACAAGTACTTCTTGAAGCTCACTCAGGGCGACGAGGATGATGCTTCGGATATGCTCCAAGATACCTTTGTGAAGGTCTTTGTCCACCTCGACAAGTACGACGCAAGGTTTACCTTTGGCCAGTGGATTTACACCATTGCCCACAACACCTTTATCGACTATGTGCGCCGCCGTCGCAGAGAGGATGTGTCGATCGACTCGCTGCCCAACAGCAACTCGCCTTTGGCACCCGAGGAGAGCCCCGAGGAGCGTATCATCAACGAGCAGCATCAGGCACAGGTCGAGCGATTTATGGCCTCGCTGCCCGAAAAGTACCGCACTCTGGCCGAGCTGCGCTTTGTCAGGGAGTACTCTTACGAAGAGATTGCTGCCCACTTGGGTGTGCCGATGGGTACCGTAAAGACACAGATACACCGCCTGCGCGAAAGGCTCAGCAAACAGATGAAAGAGAACGAATAGAGGACAAGTTGAAAATTGAGAATTGAGAATATGAAACCTACACGCAATACTACCCCCAAGAAGGGAGCAACCAATGCTCCCCAGAACAGCCCAAAGAAGAACACCAACAAGACCACCCAAAAGCACGAGCGCACGGGCTTCCAGTCGCTACTGCGCAATATTGTACTGGCTGTGAGTCTGCTGGTTATAGCCCTCTTTGTGGTAAACATTATTCTGGGCATCATTACCCGTCACGGAGCCAACAAAGATGTACCCAACTTTGTGGGTGCTACCGTCGAGCAGGCCGAGGATATGGCCCGCAAGGGTAGGCTCGAAATAATCGTAAACGACTCGCTCTATGTACCCCTCTATGCAGGTGGAGTGATTTTGGAGCAGAGGCCCTCGGCAGGCAAAGACAAGGTGAAGAGCGGTCGCAAGATTTATGTTACCATCAACGCCTCGCAGCAGCGCAAAGTAGAGGTGCCCTATGTTGCGGGCTTCTCGTTGCGTCAGGCCAAGAGCAACCTGATGGCCGCAGGGCTCGAAATTGACCGCCTCGAATATGTAGATGATATTGCCAATAACTATGTGCTGGGCCAGAAGTATCGCGGTGAGCAGATGCAGAAAGACTCGACCGTAGTGGCCCCTATGGGCTCGCGCATCACCCTGGTCGTAGGTCGCGACGGCAACCACTTGGAGCCCATCCCCAACCTTACGGGTATGACTCTGCGCCAAGTGAAGAACACCCTTTGGGACAAGGGCTTCAACTTGGGCGACGTAGAGTTTGACGGCTCGCTCGATATGGCGGGCCAGAACTCGGCCAAGGTCTACTTCCAGTGGCCCGCAGCCGACACCGAAGGACGTCAGGGCCGCGAGGTGGCCGTAAAACTCCGCATCGAGGAGCAAACCAAATAATCATCCCACTCCACACCCTACTACAATGAAAGCACGTCAATTTGACCGAGCCGAAGAACCCCGTCGCGGAGTGGTCTACGAGGGCGACAGCAAACCTATCGCCACTCAGCCCTACGATGCCGACATCGAGGGCGCAGATGATGAGGATGGCGAAGAGGGCGAAGAACTCTACGAACACTTTGCCATAGTGGTCGATAAGGGCCAGTCGCTTATGCGCATCGACCGCTACCTGGCTACCCATATGGAGGCTTGTTCGCGCAGCCGCATACAGGCCGCAGCCGATTGTGGCAACATATTGGTCGATGGCAAGGCCGTCAAGTCGAGCTACAAGGTTAAGCCCCTCGAGCGCATCTCTATTGTGATGCCCTATCCCAAGCGTGACACTACTCTGGTGCCTCAGGATATCCCCATCGAGATTGTCTACGAGGATGACCAACTGCTGGTGGTTAATAAAAAGGCAGGCATGGTCGTTCACCCCGGCCACGGCAACTGGGATGGTACGCTGGTCAATGCCCTGGCCTACCACCTGAAAAATACCGAACTCTTCAAGGAGGGTAGTGGCGACATACGCGCAGGCCTCGTTCACCGCATCGACAAAAACACCTCGGGACTGCTCGTGGTGGCCAAGACCGAGTATGCCCACGCATTTTTGGCCCACCAATTCTTCGAGCACACCATCACACGCCGCTATTTGGCTCTGGTGTGGGGCAACTTCGATGAGGATGAGGGTACCGTAGTGGCTCACGTGGGGCGTAGCAAAAAAGACCCTATGAATATGGCGGCCTATCCCGATGGCGACTATGGCAAACACGCCGTAACACACTACAAAGTGCTGCGCCGCTTTGGTTATGTTACACTTATTGAGTGTAGGCTCGAAACGGGCCGCACCCACCAGATTCGCGTGCATATGCAGTACTTGGGCCACCCGCTGTTCAACGACGAACGCTATGGTGGCGACCGTATCTTGAAGGGCACCACGTTCAGCAAGTACAAACAGTTTGTCGAGAACTGCTTTGAGCTGATGCCCCGCCACGCCTTGCACGCACGCTGCTTGGGCTTTATTCACCCCACCACCAAGCAGGAACTCTACCTCGACTCCGAGTTGCCCGACGACTTCCGCGCCGTACTGGCCAAGTGGGAGAGTTACTCCAATGCCGTCGAGTGCCCCGAAGAGTAAAAACGCAAATAGCGGGTGCTTTTTGCACCGCACTTCGAAAGGCGACATCCTCACATAGGTCTACTATACCACCCACCTCCCATACAAAAACAAAAAAAGCCGCAATCTCTTGCGGCTTTGGCTCCTCAGCTAGGACTTGAACCTAGGACCCCCTGATTAACAGTCAGGTGCTCTAACCAACTGAGCTACTGAGGAATTTTTTGTGCGCTCAACGGTTTGTTCCGTTTTGCGAGTGCAAATATATGGCAAAAATTCTTCTCTGCAAACATTTTTGCGAAAAAAGTTGAAAAATTTTTACATACCTATAAATATAATGCCCTCGGGGTGTTGTATTCTCGGACTAAAATGGTACCTTTGCGTGTTATGCGCAGAGTTTTTGCAATAGTTGTGGCACTGTTTCTCGCCTCGATAGCCTGCGGGCAAGAGGTTGTAAGTGAGGATGCTGGGGCTGTGAGTGAAGATTTGGGCACTGCCAAAGAGCTCGTTTTCGACAGCCTTGTACACGACTTTGGCCGCATAAAAGAGGTCGATGGGCCCGTTAGGCACTCTTTTGTCTTTACCAACCCCTTCGACCACCCCATAGCCATCGAAAGGGTATACACCAGTTGCGGCTGCACCCACACCGACTACTCGCGCAAGGCCACAAGGCCTGGCGAGCAGGGCACGTTTACCGTTGAGTTCGATCCCGAGGGGCGAGAGGGTAAGTTCGACAAGAAGGTAACTATCGTCTACAACAACGGCACCGGGCGCACCCACTTGCGAGTGAAGGGGCGCGTTGAGGGCCGACCACGCTCGGTGGCCGACTACTACCCCCAGTCGCTGGGCGGTGGTGTGAGGGCCGATGCCAATTACAGAGCCTTTGGCAATATGGCTCAGGGAACTACGCGCAGTATGACCGTCGCGCTGATAAACACTCTTGACCACCCCATAACGCTCGACTATGTGTGGCATGAGGCCAGTGGCGCATTGGAGGTGGATATGCCCACCGACTTGGGCGCAGGCGAGGTGGCACTGGTTACGCTCACCTATTCGCTCACCAATGGCGACAAGTATGGGCTGCTGAGAGATAGGATTGAGCCCATAATAGATGGCGAGCGCTATGGTCACGAGATTGTGGCAACAGCCATAGGCATCGACAACTTTGAGCTCTCCGACAAGGGGGCAGGTCGTGCAAAGGCCGACATAGAGCCTGTATACCACGACTTCGGCGATGCTCGCAAGGGGCAGTGGCTCACAACCGAGCTGACGGTCAAAAATGGCGGCACTGCACCGCTGGTGGTGCGTAGCGTGTTGCCCCGCGAGGGAACAACCATCGAGGGGCTGACCGAGGGGCTGACACTTGCACCAGGCCAGAGTGTGGTGGCCAAGGTTACCTTTGTGGTACCCATTGAGGGCTACGACACTGTCTTTGGCGGAGCAATGGTGGTGGTAAACGACCCGCTCAGGCCCGTCAGAGAGTTGCGCGTGGCTGCTAATATAAAGAGTATAAACAAATAACTTAAAACAACATAACCATTCAAAAACTACTATTAGAGAGATGTACAAAATTGAGAGGAAGGTAAAACTTGCCGAAAACATCTATTTGATGGACATTTATGCACCCAGGGTTGCCAAGTCGGCTCACCCCGGACAGTTTATTATTTTGCGTTCGACCAAAGAGGGCGAGCGTATCCCGCTTACTATCTCGGACTACGACATCGAGCGTGGCACCGTACAGATTGTGGTGCAGACACTGGGCGTGTCGACACTCAAACTCGCTGCTCTTGAAGAGGGAGAGGCGGTTGAGGACTTTGCAGGTCCCCTGGGCCGCCCCTCGGAGTTTATCTACGAGAACCTCGACGAACTCAAAGGCAAACGCCTGCTCTTTGTGGCAGGTGGCGTGGGTACTGCACCCGTATATCCCCAGGTTAAGTGGCTCCACGAGCGTGGTATCGAGGCTGACGTTATCATTGGTGCCAAGACCAAAGATCTGCTCATCCTGACCGATGAGATGCGTAGCGTGGGTAACCTCTACATAGCTACCGACGACGGCTCGGAGGGCTACCACGGTATGGTTACGGGGCTGCTGAAAAAGCTTGTTCAGGAGGATGGCAAGCAGTACGACACTGTTATCACCATCGGCCCTATGATTATGATGAAGTTTGTGGCCCTTGCGACCAAAGAGCTCGGCATCCCCACCATCGCATCGCTCAACTCGCTGATGGTAGACGGTACGGGTATGTGTGGCGCTTGCCGCGTGAGCGTGGGTGGCCAGACCAAGTTTACCTGCGTAGATGGTCCCGAGTTTGATGCTCACCAAGTAGACTTCGATGAGGCTATGCGCCGTAGCGGCCAGTATCGCGATGAGGAGCAGCGCCGCATGGAGAAGTACAAAGACCACCGTTGCCGCATCGGTCTGGACAAATAGAGTTATGTAGATAGAGTGTTGAACCTTATAGAGAGAAAGAAGATAAGATTATGGCAAATATAATTTCACGCACCCCCGTCAGGGAGCAAGAGCCTGCAAAACGTGCAGCCAACTTTGAGGAGGTATGCTACGGCTTTAATGTAGAGGAGGCACAGAGGGAGGCTTCGCGCTGTCTGCACTGTCGCAATCCTCGTTGTGTAGGTGCTTGCCCCGTGGGTATCCAGATTCCCAACTTCATTGCCGCCATTGGCGAGGGCGACTATGCTATGGCTGCCCAGATCATTGCCGAGGACTCGCTGTTGCCCTCGATTTGCGGCCGCGTGTGCCCCCAGGAGAGCCAGTGCGAAGGCTCGTGCATCTTGGGTGTTAAACACGAGCCCGTGGCTATCGGTAAGTTGGAGCGCTTTGTGGGCGACTGGCAGTTGGAGAATGGCTCGAAAGAGGTGCCCGAGATTGAGAAAAATGGCAAGAAGGTGGCAGTTGTTGGTAGTGGCCCTGCCGGTCTGGCTTGTGCTGCCGACTTGGCCAAACTGGGCTACGAGGTTACCGTATTTGAGGCTCTGCACCGCTTGGGTGGTGTGTTGAGCTACGGCATCCCCGAGTTCCGTCTGCCCAAAGAGCGTATCGTGGAGAGAGAGATCGAGAAGGTTGCCCGCTTGGGCGTTAAGTTCGAGAAGAACATCATCGTAGGCCGTACCGTAACTATCGACAGCCTGATGGATGAGGAGGGCTTTGATGCAGTATTCGTAGGCTCGGGCGCAGGTCTGCCCAAGTTTATGGGCATCGAGGGCGAGAACCTCAATGGTGTATTCTCGGCCAACGAGTTCCTGACCCGTATCAACCTGATGGGTGCTTTTGCCCCCGAGGAGAACGACACCCCCGTAAGGCGTGGCCAGAAGGTGGCCGTAGTTGGTGGTGGTAACGTGGCAATGGATGCTGTGCGCTCGGCCAAACGTCTGGGTGCCGATGCCTATATTGTCTACCGTCGCTCGGAGGCCGAGCTGCCCGCACGAGTTGAGGAGGTACACCACGCCAAGGAGGAGGGTATTCAGTTTGCAATGCTCACCAACCCTGTGGCCGTAGTGGGCGACGAGAAGGGTTGGGTTAAGGCACTCAGGTGCGTGCGTATGGAGCTTGGCGAGCCCGATGCTTCGGGCCGTCGCTCGCCAGTGGAGGTCCCCGGCTCGGAGTTCGAGATTGAGTGCGATACCGTTATTATGGCACTTGGTACCTCGCCTAACCCCCTGATTGCTTCGACCACAGAGGGCTTGGAGCGTAATCGCAGGGGCTGTCTGGTGGCTACCGAGGAGGGCGCAACCACTCGTAAGGGTGTCTTTGCAGGTGGCGACGCTGTAACGGGTGCAGCAACCGTTATCTTGGCTATGGGTGCAGGCCGTAAGGCTGCCAAAGCCATCCACGACTACCTCAAATAATGTGTATTTGGCGAATTTGGCGCAAAGAGAGTTGTTGTTAATCAATGATATTTTAAGTGCGCCAATTCGCCAAACATACATTAAGGCTTTCTACGAAAGCCCAAGTCTGCTTCGCAGACCGACAAACTTATACATTCCCCCTAAATCCCCCTTTGACAAAGGGGGACTTGGTCAAAGAGCAAGGCTCTTTGAGGGGTGGTTTGGGCTAAAAATCAGTGCGTTATAACTGGCGAAACTGACGTTGAAATAGTAGCCGTAGAGTTGACAAAAGCAAAGCCGCAACCCCCAAAAAGGGTTGCGGCTTTGCTTTTGTCCTGCCTAAGTGGGTTAGGCCTTGGTGATGGCGAAGGTGAGGGGCTCGTCGTCGAGGTCGCTATTGATGACAAACGTACCCTGTGGCTCGGTTACAAGCGATACCTTCACAGCCAGAGTCTGCTGGCCTACGTAGTCGCCATATTGTGCCAGAGCCTCGGCCAAGGCCACCTTGTTCTCAATTTCTACCACAATGCGGTCGGTAACCTCCAAGCCACTATCCTTACGTGCATTCTGGATGCGGTTTACCAGCTCGCGGGCAATACCCTCGCGGCGCAGCTCGTCGGTAACAGTAACGTCGAGCGCTACGGTCAGCTTACCCTCCGAGGCTACCAGCCAACCGGGCATATCCTCCGAGGTGATGTCGAAGTCGCCACGGCATACGCTCAACTCCTGGCCATCAACGGTGATGGTAAACTCGTCGGCAGCCTCGACCTTTGCAATCTCGGCCTGCGACCAGCTTGCAACCAGTGCGGCAATCTGTTTCATCTGCTTGCCATAGCGTGGGCCCAGAGTCTTGAAGTTGGGCTTAATGCGCTTGGTAATCAGACCGGTAGTATCGCTAATGAGCTCGATATCTTTAACATTCACCTCGCCCATAATCAGAGCCTTCACAGCCTCCAAGCGGCGGCCCATATCGGCATCGAGGATGGGGATGATAACCTTGGTGAGTGGCTGGCGCACCTTGATACCCACCTTGCGGCGCAGGGCGAGTACCATCGACGAGCTCTTCTGAGCCAGAGCCATCATCTCCTCCAAGTCGCGGTCGATGAGTGCCTCGTCGTAGGTGGGGAAGAGGTTCAGGTGAACCGAGCCCTCGTGGCGGCCGCTGATAGCATTGAGGTCGCTGAACAACCTCTCGCTGAAGAAGGGTGCAAAGGGTGCCGACAGCTGTGCCACAACCTCCAAGCAGGTGTAGAGAGTCTGGTAGGCTGCCAGTTTGTCGGTGGTCATCTGGCCACCCCAGAAGCGCTTGCGGTTGAGCCTTACGTACCAGTTCGACAAGTTCTCGCCCACAAACTCCTGTATAGCCCTTGCTGCGGGGGTGGGGTCGTAGTCGTTGAGTCGCTCGCTTACCTCTTTAATCAGCGAGTTGAGGGTAGACAATATCCAGCGGTCAATCTCGGGCCTCTGCTCTACGGGTACCTCGGCCTCCTTGCCAGAGAAACCGTCTACGTTGGCATACAGGGCAAAGAAACCATAGGTATTGTAGAGTGTGCCGAAGTATTTGCGACGCACCTCATCTACGCCATCAACGTCGAATTTGAGGTTGTCCCAAGGCTGCGAGTTGCTAATCATATACCACCTTGTGGCGTCGGGGCCATATTTGTCCATAACCTCAAATGGGTCTACGGCATTGCCCAGACGTTTGGACATCTTGTTGCCATTTTTGTCGAGCACCAGACCGTTGGAGATGATATTCTTGAATGCCACGCTGTCGAACAGCATTGTTGCCAGTGCGTGGAGAGTGTAGAACCAACCACGGGTCTGGTCAACACCCTCGGCAATAAAGTCGGCAGGGTAAACCTTTAAGAACTCCTCTTGGCTCATCTCGAATGGGTAGTGTACCTGTGCGTAGGGCATAGCACCGCTATCGAACCATACGTCAATCAGGTCGCTCTCGCGGCGCATAGGCTCGCCCTTGCTCGAAACGAGTATGATATTATCGACATAGGGCCTGTGGAGGTCTACCTTGTCGTAGTTCTCTTTCGAATAGTCGCCCACAACAAAGTCGGCATAGGGGTTCTCGCTCATCAGGCCTGCGGCAACCGACTTCTCGACTTCGGCTTTCAGCTCCTCAATCGAGCCGATACACTTCATCTCCGAGTAGTCCTCGGTGGCCCATACGGGCAGGGGAGTACCCCAGAAGCGGCTACGCGAGAGGTTCCAGTCTACCAGGCCCTCCAACCAACGGCCAAACCTACCGCTACCGGTCGACTCGGGCTTCCAGTTGATGGTCTTGTTCAGCTCGATGAGCCTATCCTTAACTGCGGTGGTGCGGATGAACCACGAGTCCAGAGGATAGTACAATACGGGCTTGTCGGTACGCCAGCAGTGGGGATAGTTGTGGGTATGTTTCTCAATCTTGAATACTTTGTTCTCGGCCTTGAGGGTTACGGCAATGTCGATATCGAGTGTCGAGTCGGCATCGGTCAGCTTGTCGTCGTAGGCGTTCTTCACAAACCTGCCCTCCCACTGGCCATAAGCCTCGGCATCGACATACTTGGCAACATAGTCGGCATCCAAGTCCTCCATCAGGAAGAACTTACCCGTCTTATCGACCATAGGCTGGTGCTTGCCTGCCTTGTCAACGAGCAGCATAGGGGCAATGCCTGCCTGTTTACCAACCCTGTCGTCATCGGCACCAAAGGTGGGGGCAATGTGAACAATACCCGTACCGTCAGAGGTGCTTACGTAGTCGCCTGCAATCACGCGGAACGCATCGCCCAGGCTCTCGATAGGCTTAATCCAGGGGATGAGTTGCTCGTAACGAACACCCTCCAACTCGCTGCCCTTCCACAGCCTCTCCTCTACGGTGAAGGTGCCCTCCATCTTCTTGGTGAAGTAGCTGCCCACCAACTCTTTGGCTACGATTACGGTCTGTTTTATGGCAGTGTAGGGATTCTCGCAGTGTACCTTCACATAGTCAATGTTGGGGCCAACAGCCAGGGCGGTGTTCGATGGCAGGGTCCAGGGGGTGGTGGTCCACGCCATTATGTACAGGTCGCCCTCTACACCCTCATAGAGCTTCTCGCTCTGGGCGTTGCGAACTACCTTGAACTGTGCGGTACAAGTGGTGTCCTTAACATCGCGGTAGCAACCGGGCTGGTTGAGCTCGTGGTTAGACAGACCGGTACCTGCTGCGGGCGAGTAGGGCTGAATGGTAAAGCCCTTATAGAGCAGCCCCTTGTCGTAGAGCTGTTTGAGCATCCACCAGAGGGTTTCGATATATTTGTTGTCGTAGGTGATGTAGGGGTCGTCCATATTAACCCAGTAGCCCATCTGACGGGTGAGCTGCTCCCACACGCCGGTAAACTCCATCACCGACTCGCGACAAGTGCGGTTGTAATCTTCGATAGAGATTTTGGTGCCTACATCCTCTTTGCGAATACCGAGTTTCTTCTCTACGCCCAGCTCGACGGGCAGACCGTGGGTATCCCAACCGGCTTTGCGGTGTACGAGGTAACCATTTTGGGTTTTGTAGCGGCAGATTACATCTTTCAGTGTACGTGCCATTACGTGGTGGATACCGGGCATACCGTTAGCCGAGGGTGGGCCCTCGTAGAATACGAAGGTAGGCGAGCCTTCGCGCATAGAGATACTCTTGTGGAACGTGTCGTCGGTGTCCCACTTTTTGAGGATTTCGTTGCCCACCTCGGGCAGGTCGAGACCCTTGTATTCGTTGAATTTGTTGCTGCTCATAGCTGTATGTTTGTGTTTGATTTGTCGTTTAACCCACAAAGATAGAGATTTGAATTGAAAATTGAAAATTGAAAGTTGAAAATTGAGGATTATTAAGGATATTAAGGCCTTTAAGGACTTTAAGGAATATAGGAGCGATAGGAGTTATAAGAGTTTTAGGATTATTCCCCCTCTAAGTTAGAGGGGGTGCCCGAAGGGCGGGGGCGTGTGTGAATTTTCAATTTTCAATTCTCAAATAGTCCCCTATGGCTTGGTGGAGGTGACGACGGTCGAGATGGGTGTATATTTCGGTGGTGGTGATGCTCTCGTGGCCCAGCAGCTGTTGCACTTGTCGGATGCTCGCTCCGCCCTCCAATAGGTGGGTGGCAAAGCTGTGGCGCAGGGTGTGGGGCGAAATCTCTTTGTTGATGCCCGCATCGCTAACGGCTTTACACACAATGTTAAAGACACTCATACGGCTCAACCTTCCGCCACGCTGGTTTACGAACAGAGCCCCCTGACTCGCTTGGGTTGCAAACTGGGGGCGGGTCGAAAGGTAGAGTTTCAGTTGGCGCAACGCCTCGGGGCTCAGCGGGACAAGTCGCTGCTTGTTGCCCTTGCCCACAATGCGCACAACCTGCTCGTCGGTATAGAGGTTGTCGATGTTGAGGGCTGTCAGCTCTGATGCCCTCAGTCCGCAGCTGTAAAGCATCTCGAAGATGGCTCGGTCGCGGTGGCCCGTGGGGCGGCTCACATCTATGGCGGCTATGGCTCGGTCAATCTCGTCGGTCGTGAGCACATCGGGCAGGTGTCGCTCGGTCTTGGGCCCCTGTATCCCCTCCAAGGGCGACGAGGCCAGACGGCGGTCGGCCACCAGATGGTCGTATAGCGAGCGCAGGGCACACAACAGGCGGGCCTGAGAGTTGACACTAAGGCCTCGCTCGCGGGCCGAAAAGTCGATGTAGGCCTCTATATCTTTGCGCCCAACATCGAGGGGGGACAGCCCTTTGTCGGTGGCCCACTGACCAAAGGTGTAAACATCACGCCCATAGCTTTTTAGGGTATTGTCGGACATCGACTTGCCGAGGCGCAAAAACACCTGCCACTCCTCAATCTCGGTGGCCCATTCGGGGCTTGGAGGGGGTAGAGTAGGGGACTCGGTGGCGGTATGTTTGGCGGGCTTGGTCATTAAAAATCGGTTTCGATAGGCGAAATTAGCAATTTCTTTCGTACTTTTGCCACATTATGCGAACTATTCTTCATCAGAAGAATAACCAAAGGCGCAGAATTAACAAGCACAAGATGAAAAAAAGGACCGATTTTTTGGTTATAGGCAGTGGCGTTGCAGGGCTCACATTCGCCCTCAAAGCGGCCGATAAGGGGCACGTTACTATTGTTACCAAGGGCGAGCTGAACGAGTGTAACACCAACTACGCTCAGGGTGGCATCTGCTGTGTTACCTACCCACCCGACACCTTCGACAAGCACATCCAAGATACGCTGGTTTGTGGCGCAGGCAAGTGCGATGAGCAGGCCGTAAGGCAGGTGGTTTGCGGAGCCCCCGAGGGTATCAAGGAGCTCATCAGGTGGGGTACCCGCTTTGACAAGAGCAGCGATGGGCGCTACTCGCTCCACCGCGAGGGTGGCCACACCGAGCACCGCATACTCCACCACCAAGACCTCACAGGGGCCGAGATTGAGCGTGCGCTGGTCAGTGCCGTCAAGCGCCACCGCAATATCGACATCTTGGAGCACCACTTTGCCGTAGACATACTCACTCAGCACCACCTGGGGCGCGAGGTAAACCGCCATATGGACGACATCGAGTGCTACGGAGCCTACGTTTTGGACATCAAGCGCGACAAGGTCTACACCATCCTTTCGAAGGTTACGGTGGTAAGCACCGGTGGCGTAGGCAACCTCTACCACACCACCACTAACCCCAAGGTGGCTACGGGCGACGGTATTGCTATGGTACACCGCGCAAAGGGTATCATTGAGAATATGGCCTTCATACAGTTCCACCCCACTACGCTCTACAACCCTGGAGAGAGACCTGCTTTCCTCATTACCGAGGCTATGCGAGGCTATGGAGCTATATTGAAGCTGCCCAATGGTCAGGAGTTTATGCACAAGTACCACCCTATGGGCTCTTTGGCCCCCAGAGATGTGGTGGCCCGTTGTGTAGACCACGAGATGAAGATTAGCGGTGCCGAGCACCTCTACTTAGACGTTACCCACAAAGATGCCGACGAGACCATTCGCTCGTTCCCCAATATATACCAGAAGTGCCTGTCGGTGGGTATCGACATCACCAAAGATATGATACCCGTAACCCCTGCGGCCCACTACTGCTGTGGCGGCATAAAGGTAGACCTCAATGGCCAGAGCACCATCCATAGGCTCTACGCTCTGGGCGAGAGTTCGTGTACGGGTCTGCACGGAGCCAACCGACTGGCCAGCAACTCGCTCATCGAGGCGGTGGTATATGCCCAGGCCGCGGCACGTCACTCTATCGAGCTACTGCCCTCGTTGGAGGTCGAGGAGCGCATACCCGACTGGAACGACGACGGAATGGTGGCTACCGAGGAGATGATTCTCATCACCCAGAACTACAAAGAGATGCAGCAGATTATGAGCTACTATGTGGGCATCGTGCGCTCTAACCTGCGATTGGAGAGGGCTCTGCGAAGGATGGAGATAATATATCGCGAGACCGAGGAGCTCTACCAGAAGAGCCGCATCAACGTAGAGCTGTGCGAGCTGCGCAACCTGATAGAGGTGGGCTACCTCATCATCAAGCAGGCCCAGGCCCTGAAAGAGAGCGTCGGTCTGCACTACACGCTCGACTACCCACCGCAGAGTTGAAAATTGAGAATTGAGAGTTGAGAGTTGAGAGTTGAGAATTGACAGACCCCTCTGCCCTTTCGGGCACCTCCCCTAACTTAGGGGAGGTGTTGTGAAGAGGGTAGATAACTCTCCCCCTAAGATAGGGGGAGTGGCCGAAGGCCGAGGGGGTCTGCTTTAATACTCGTGCCGAAGGCACACCAAAATTTTCCATTTTCCATTTTCAATTAAAAAACTCGTCGTTAGACGTTAGACGTTAGACAAAAGAAAAGATATGACATTCCAAGAAGAGATTGCGCGTAGGCGCACATTTGCCGTAATTGCTCACCCCGATGCGGGTAAGACCACACTGACCGAAAAGTTGCTGCTCTTTGGTGGCGCTATCCACGTGGCAGGTGCTGTCAAGAGCAACAAAATTAAAAAGACCGCCACCTCGGACTTTATGGAGATCGAGCGACAGAGGGGTATCTCGGTCGCTACGTCGGTTATGGAGTTTGAGTACCAGGGCATCAAAATCAATATCCTCGATACCCCTGGTCACGAGGACTTTGCCGAGGATACCTACCGCACACTTACCGCAGTCGATGCCGTAATTATCGTTATTGACGGTGCAAAGGGTGTCGAGAGCCAGACCCGCAAGCTGATGAACGTATGCCGTATGAGGTCTACGCCGGTGATGGTCTTTATCAACAAACTCGACCGCCCCTGCAAAGACCCCTTCGAGCTGTTGGAGGAGATTGAGCAGGAGTTGCAGATTGCCGTCAGGCCCCTCTCGTTCCCCATTGCGAGCGGACCCGCCTTCAAGGGCGTCTACAACATCTACGACCAGAGCCTGGCACTCTTCAAGGAGATTGACCGCCAGTATATTGCCGAGAGCATCCACCTCGAGCTCGACGACCCTGCACTGGCCGACCACATCGGCAGTCAGTATGCCGACGAGCTGCACGAGAACCTGGAGATGGTAGAGGAGTTGTTCGAGCCCTTCGATAGGGATTTGTACCTGCAAGGACTGCTGGCCCCCGTATTCTTTGGTAGTGCGGTTAACAACTTTGGTGTGAGAGAGTTGCTCGAAACCTTCATACGCATAGCCCCCTCGCCCCAGCCCTCGCCAACCGAAACCCGACAGGTCGAGCCCACCGAGAATAAGATGACAGGCTTTGTGTTTAAGATTCACGCCAATATGGACCCCAACCACCGCGACCGCTTGGCATTCTTGAAGATTTGTAGTGGTACTTTTGAAAGGGGTAAGAACTATCTGCACGTGCGCTCGGGCAAGCAGATGAAGTTTTCGTCGCCCAGTGTCTTTCTGGCCGAGAAGAAGTCGGTTATCGATACTGCATACGCAGGCGATATTGTGGGCCTGCACGATACGGGCAACTTTGCCATTGGCGACACCTTCACCGAGGGCGAGCAGCTCAAATTTACGGGCATACCCTCGTTTGCGCCCGAGATGTTCCGCTACATTGAGAATGCCGACCCCCAGAAGTTCAAACAGTTGGCCAAGGGTATCGACCAGCTGATGGACGAGGGTGTGGCCCAGCTGTTTACCTCGAGTCTGAATGGTCGCAAGATTATCGGCACGGTGGGTGCGTTGCAGTTTGAGGTTATCCAGTACCGCTTGGAGCACGAGTATAGCGCCAAGTGCCGTTGGGAGCCCATAGGTATCCACAAGGCGTGCTGGATCGAGAGCGACAATGCTGAGCAGTTGGCCGACTTCAAACGTCGCAAGTTTACCAATATGGCGGTGGACAAACACGGCCGCGATGTCTTTTTGGCCGACACCAGCTACGCTCTGCAACTGGCCATCGAGAAATTCCCCGATATCCGCTTCAAGTTTACGAGCGAGTTTTAGGTTAGGAAGATATATACTTATCTTATATATTAAAGGCTGACAACACTCAGTGCTGTCAGCCTTTGTTATGTGGTAATATTTTCTCTAAAACGGATAGCCGATACCGAAGTTGAGGGCGGTGTTGGCCAACTTGAAGTCGCCAATAACCCACCTCTGGCCCTCGGGCTTGTTGGGGTTGTGGAGCTGAATACCCCAGTCGAGGCGCAGCAGCAACACGCTCAGGTTGAGCCTCAGGCCCAAGCCCGTATTGAGCGCAATCTGCTCGGCAAAAGTGCCAAACTTAAACTCGGCCCCATTGGGAATACCCTTGATGTCGGGGGTGTACCAGATGTTACCCGCATCGACAAACAGAGCTCCGTCGAATATGCCGCCCAGGGGGAAGCGCAACTCGGCATTGGCCTCCAAACGCAGGTTACCAAACTGGCTGGGGTAGCCGCTATTCACCTCGGCCGAACCACCAGGGCCCAGGGTGCGCACAGTCCAACCACGCATACTATTGATGCCACCTGCATAGAAGAGTCGGTCGGCAGGCAGTGACTCGTGGCGCGAGTTGCCGTAGGGGAAGATAAGTCCGCCATAGAGTCGGTAGGCAAAGCTGCTCTCCTCGCCTACCAGCAGCGACTCGGCCCACGACACATCGGCCCTCACGTACTGGGCGTAGGGTATGCCGAACATTGTGTAGTGGCCGTCGGTCTTGGTGGCCCCAAAGAGCGAGTTGATGCCCGAGAGCAGATTGCCGCTTGTGGCAAAGTTTACCCTCAGGTTCGTATAGTCTGTGAGCTCGGTAACATTCTGGGGGCCAAAAACAAAGCTGCCCGACAGGCCCGCCATCATCTGTGTCGTGTAACTATCTTTCAGATAGGGGTTTTGCAGGCGGTCCAAAAACTCCTGACTCACGTGGTTCATCTTCACCAGACTGATGTCGAATGGGCGCAGCGAGTAGTAGTTGCCCCGCTTGTCGGACCAGTTGTAGCCAAAGGTCAAGTTAGAGAGCACACGGTCGTAGTAGCGACGATTTTGGTCGTTAATCGAGAATTCGATACGTGTCTGGGGCGAGTGGAGCGCACCCGCAGGGTCCAAGTCTACGGGGAAGAGGAACTGGGGGAAGGTAATACCCACGCGACCTCCCAGTTCGACCGAGTTGCGGTTGAGGGTGGGGTCGTCTATCTTCAGAAATTCGTAGCCAAAGGTGAAGCTCAGGTCAAAGAGCTCGGCCCCGCGGAAGAGGTTGCGGTTTTGGTAACCGAGCGTGGTGGCCAAGCCGTAGAAACTCGATGTGGTCGAGGCCTCCAACTCAATCTTGTAGTTCTGGCGCAGGGCGGGGGCCAACCTTATCTCGCAGTCGAGTACACCCTCGGTGGTCTCGGCAGTGTCGCTCCAATGGTCGCCAATGTAGGTTACGGGGCGCATCGAGCCGCTCTTGTCGGGGCTGAAGATTATGTTGGCGCTACGTACATAGTCGAGCCTCATCAGGTTGTCGTAGGTAGCGCTCACGCGGCTGTCGCTATACAGGGTACCATCTTGCAACTTTACCAGTCGGCGCAGCATCGAGGGGCGTATGTTGGGCCTATCGCCAGTGAATACGATGTTTAGTCCCTGGTATGTCATCGTGTCGAGCGAGAGCAGATAGTCGGGGTCGGTGGCAGCACGAGTAGCATCGTAGTCGGGCAGAACGGTTATGTTGCCCAAGCGGTAGACCGAGTTGTTGGCCGTCAGGGGATTGCCAAGTTCGTCGTAACCTTCCACCTCGCGACGCTTTACGACCATCTCTACATTGGCCAAGTGGTGGCCTATGGTGGTATCGACCTTGAACTCGATATTAGAGGGCGAGAAGTCGTAGTAGCCGTTGTTGCGTAGCATTGCGGTCAGTCGCGAACGCTCTTCGCCAAGGCGGTTGATGTCCAATATCTCGCCGGTGCGGAGCATCTCGGTCGAGTCGTTGTCGATAATACTCTCGATAAAGTCATCCTCAAACAGATAGCTTACTCGGTCGATGCGGTAGGGCTCGCCTTGGAAGGTCGAGTAGGTTACCGAGGCGGTGCGGTTCGAGGGGTTAAGCCTGAGCGAAAACTCCTCCTCCACGCCAAAGAAACCGCGCGAGGCTATGTAGGCCTTTATGTTGTCGGCACTCTTGCGTGTGAGGGTGGTGTCGAGCAGTACGGGTGCGGTGCCCAGGCTACGCATAATGCCTCCGAGCCACTTGGGGGTATTGGTGTCGGCCTTCATATAGAGCCACTCCCTCACTCCCCACAGGTCCATTGCGGGGCGCTGCTTGATGTATTTGGTAATCTCCTCGCGGGTTATGCGCTCGTTGCGGGCCACCGAGTGGTCGGTCTCAACCACATTGCGGTGCAGCACATACTGCCCCTCGGGTATGAGGCCACGAAGGCTACAACCCGACAGCAAGGCTGCTGCAAGCGCAAAAAACGCAATGGCTGATATGGTACTGCGACGACTCATTGGCTATTTGGCGGCCCAAACATTGGGCTTAAAACATACAAATATACAAAACTTTCACTATATTTGTCTGACGAAAGGAGCTTTTTGCTGATGAAACTGAATTTTTGGAAATACGAAGGGGCCGGCAACGACTTTGTGCTGCTCGACCTGAGGAACGCAAATTTCGAGCCGACACCACAGTTTATCCACGCCATCTGCTCGCCTCGCACAGGAATTGGTGCCGATGGAGCAATGGTGCTGGGCATGTCGGAGGTGGCCGACTTTTCGATGCGCTACTTCAATGCCGACGGCCCCGAGGCCACTATGTGTGGCAATGGGGGCAGGTGTATCTGCTGGTTTGCCGACCTGCTGGGCATTGGTGGCGACCACAAGGTCTTTGAGGCTGTTGACGGCATCCACACCGCCACAATCTTGGAGCGCTGTGGCAGTGTGGCCCGCATAAGGCTCCAAATGGTAGACGTAGAGGCCGTAGAGGTTGATACCGAGGGCGATGTGCTGCTTGATACCGGCTCGCCCCACTTGGTTAGGCGAGTGGAGAGTGTCGAGAGTGTGGATGTTGTGGGCCTCGGTGCCGAGCTGCGCTATGGGCCCAAGACTGCCCCAACTCGCGGAGCCAATATCAACTTTGTGGAGGTGGTTGGCGAGGGACAACTGGCCCTGCGTACCTATGAGCGTGGGGTTGAGAACGAAACGCTGGCTTGCGGTACGGGTGCCACCGCTACCGCCATAGCTGTCTGCCACACTCTGCAACCCAATGTACGCCACTTCTGTTTGAAGGCCTTGGGTGGCGACTTGGAGGTGGAGTTTGACCACACCGAGGGAGGCCGTTATACCGACATCTTCCTCACCGGCCCTGCAAGGCTGGTATTTGGAGGCGAGCTGGAAACGGAGAATTTTTGAGAATTGATAACTGACACACGCCCCCGCCCTGACGGGCACCCCCTCTAACTTAGAGGGGGAAATGAATTGAGAATTGAAAATTAAGATATTATGAAAGAGTTGAACATAAATGGTTTGGGCGATCTGCCCGATGCGGCCGAAGAGATACTCGCTATGCTCGATAGGCGTAATGTGGTGGCCTTCTTTGGCCCTATGGGTGCGGGTAAAACCACTCTCATACGCGAGATTTGCGCCCAGCTCGGCTCGACCGATACCGTAACGAGCCCCACCTTTGCACTCATCAACCGCTACGATGCTGCCGACGGAAGCCCCATCTTCCACTTCGACTTCTACCGCATCGAGCGCCCCGAAGAGGCCTTCGATATGGGCTACGAGGAGTATTTCTATTCCGACGGCCTCTGCTTGGTAGAGTGGCCCGAGAGGGTGGCCGAACTGTTGCCCGACGAGGTTATGAAGGTAACTATCACCCCCACCTCGCCCACCAAGCGCACCATTGTAATTGAATAGCAAACAACGTAAGTATATCACAACCAGATGATTAAAAATGTAGTTTTCGATCTCGGAGGTGTAGTAGTAGGTCGCGATTTTGATAATCTTGCAAAGCTGGCAGGCGATGCTTTCTCGTTCCTTGCGGGCCACGAATTTCCACCCTACTGGCACGACTTCGATGCAGGTCTGTACACTCGCGAGGAGGTGGCACAGCTGTTGGCCAACGACCGCCAGTGCTCTGTTGAGGAGGCTCAGGACAAAATTCAGCACCTGCTCCTCTTGCTGCAAGAGGTGCCCGAAACCAAAGAGTTTATACGCCAGCTCAAAGCCGAGGGACGCAAGCTCTTTGTGCTCTCCAATATGTCGCCCGAGTTCTATGCCCACTTGAAGCAGTTCGAGGTATTCCAATACTTCGATGGCGAGGTTATATCGGGCTACGAGCACATCAACAAGCCCGACCCACGCATCTACCAGATACTGCTCGACCGCTACGGGCTCAACCCCTCGGAAACCCTCTTTGCCGACGACAAGCCCGTAAATACTGCCGCAGCAGCAGCCCTGGGCCTGCACACCGTAACCTTCGGCAACGACGGCTTAGAGCAGATGAGGGCTGTGATTGACAGTCAAGAGGCCAACATTTAGCCGCCCCCCCCACCACACAAGGTGCACCATACAAAAACAACCAACCTACCATTTGAGCGGCAGGTTGGTTGTTCTTTTTTATGGGTTAATAAGGTGTTACCCTCGGCTCGTTACTGTTTGGGGAACTTGCGGGGCTTAACCATATACTCGGGCCTGAGGATGTTGTCCAACTCCTCTTGGCTCATCAGTTTGCGCTCCAATACCAAGTCATAGATACCCTTGCCACTCTCGAGGGCCTCTTTGGCCAGCGAGGTCGAGGTCTCGTAGCCCAAGTAGGGATTGAGTGCGGTAACCAGACCAATGCTATTGTAAACCAAGTCTTTGCACACCTGCTCGTTGGCGGTAATGCCGTCTACGCAGCGCAAGCGCAGGGTATCCATAGCGTTGTTGAGCATATCGATACTCTCAAAGATAGACTGTACCATCACGGGCTCCATCACGTTCAGCTCCAACTGGGCAGCCTCGCTTGCGAAGGTGACGGTTAGGTCGTTGCCGATAACCTTGAAGGCAACCTGATTAACAACCTCGGGAATTACGGGGTTTACCTTGCCGGGCATAATCGACGAGCCGGGCTGCATTGGGGGCAGGTTAATCTCGTGCAGACCGCAGCGAGGGCCGCTCGACATCAGTCGCAGGTCGTTACAAATCTTCGATATCTTTATGGCCAAGCGTTTCAGAGCCGACGAAATCGACACCAGAGCGCTGGTATCGTTGGTGGCCTCAATCATATTGGCTGCAACGGTCATAGGCATACCCGTAACCTCGCACAAGTAGCGGTTGCACAGCTCGGGATAGTCGGGGTCGGAGTTGATACCCGTACCAATGGCGGTAGCACCCATATTCTGAACGTAGCACAGAGTCTTGCACTTGTTGAGCCTTGCAACCTCCTCTTTCAGGGTGGCAGCGTAGGCCTCGAACTCCTGGCCCAAGGTCATAGGCACTGCATCCTGCAACTGAGTACGGCCCATCTTGATAACCTCGGCAAACTCTCGGCCCTTGGCCTCAAACGAGCCAATGAGCCTCTGCAAAACTACAATCAGCCCCTCGATGCTCCTGACGGTTGCAACCTTCACACCCGTAGGATATGCGTCGTTGGTCGATTGCGACAGGTTTACGTGGTTGTTGGGGTGGCAATATTTGTACTCACCCTTTGCGTGGCCCAACAGTTCGAGTGCGCGGTTGGCAATAACCTCGTTGGCGTTCATATTGGTCGAAGTACCTGCACCGCCCTGAATCATATCCACAACAAAGTGGCCGTCGAACTTACCCTCGGCAACCTCTTTGCAAGCGGCTACGATAGCCTCGGCAACCTCTTTGTCCATCAGTCCCAGGTCGCGGTTGGCCATTGCGGCGGCGGCCTTGGTCTCGGCAAGTCCCCTCACAAACTCGGGGTACATACAGAGTTTTACTCTCGAGATGTTGAAGTTTTCTACTGCACGCAGAGTCTGTACGCCAAAGTAGTACTCCTCAGGCACCTGTTTGTAGCCCAACAGGTCATGCTCCTCACGGGTCTTGCCCGAAAGGGTGGTTTGTGTAATGTCAATCATAATAAAAGTGGTAGTGTTAGTATATTATAGTTTTAGGTTTAGTCTGTCTATTTGGGTGCCCTGCGGTAGATGTAGGCCGCAATGATGGCAAAGAGTATGTTGGGCAACCACACCATCAATATAGCCATTGCTCCGTCGCTGCCCTTGGCTATCTCCTCGAACACTCGGCCCAGCATAATGTACGTAAAACACAAGATTACGCCAATACCGATGTTTACACCCGTACCGCTACGCATCTTGCGCGAGGAGAGCGATACGCCTATGACCGTAAGGATAAATACCGACAGCGGGTACGAAAACCTCTTCTGCCTCTCGACCTCGAAGATACCCACTTGGTCGCTACCTTTGGCCTTTTGTTGGTCTATAAACTCGTTCAGCTCGGTGAGCTTCATTGTGGTAATCAGTTGCTCAACCTTGCCGAGCTCCTGCTTGGTGAGGTTGATGAGGGTGTCGAGCTTCTCGTGGCGCTCGAAGATGTCGTCCTCGCCCACAAACTTGTGGGTTACATACTTGGGAGCTGTCCAGCGACCATTCTCCTCGTTGAAGGTGATGTCCGAAGCCTCTAACGACTCGGTTATGGAGTTGCCCTCAAACCTCTCGATACTCATAAACGAGGCCTTGTTGGTCTTGGCGCTGAAATTGCGCACGTAGACAAACACACCGGGCTCAATCTGGCGGTAGATGTTGGGCTCGAACTGCTGTCGCCTATTCTTGCGCAGATATTGGCTCTCGAACTCTACGCGGTGCTTGTTGGCCTGAGGTATGACGTTGATATTCAGGTAGAGCGACACGCCCGTAATGACCATTGCCGAAAGGAAGTAGGGCCACAGCAGACGACGGAAGCTCACTCCGGCCGACTGGATGGCCGTAATCTCGGTGCGCCCTGCCATCTGCGACGTGAAGAAGATTACCGCAATGAAGGTAAACAGACCGCAGAATAGGTTTATGAAGTAGGGCACAAAGTTGAGGTAGTAGCCAAAGATAATGGCCTTCAAAGGGGCCTTCATCTCTATAAAGTCGTCGATTTTCTCGACCGCATCGAACACTACTACAATGATGATAATCAGCGCAATGGCGAAGAAGAACGTACCCAGAAACTTGCGCGTAATATAGCCGTCCAGAATCTTAAACCCCGGCCACCAGCTGCGCTTGTTTTTTTGTTCCTGACGATAGTCGCCCATAGTGTTGTTGTTGCGGTTGCGGCCTTTGACGGCCAAAGTAATCCACAAATATAGGTATTTGAATTGAGAATTGAGAATTGAGAATTGAGAATTTTCCCTTTTCTGCAAATTTTTTCTCTTTAAGGGCCTTAGGGACCTTAAAGCCCGTAAAGAAAAATCCCCTCGCCCGTGGTTGGCGAGGGGATTTTTTCAATTTTTAATTTTCAACTTTCAATTACAAGTTCTTGATGTAGGTATAGTGAGCACCATAACGCTCGTAGGCATCACGCTCCAACTGCTCGCGGTGGTCGGGGTGTGCAATGTTAATAAGCGCTTTGGCCCTCTCCTGCAACGACTTGCCATACAGGTCGGCTGCACCATACTCGGTAACTACCCAGTGTACGTGGTTACGGGTAGTAACAACACCTGCACCCAGAGTCAGTGTGTTGGCAATCTTGCTCACGCCCTTGTTGGTAACCGAAGGCATAGCAATAATGGCCTTACCGCCCTTCGACAGCGACGAGCCGTAGATGAAGTCAACCTGGCCACCTACGCCCGAGTAGAACTTGGTACCCAGCGAGTCGGCACATACCTGACCGGTGAGGTCAATCTGCAGAGCCGAGTTGATAGCGCAGAATTTGGGGTTCTGGGCAATTACAAAGGGGTCGTTGGTGTAGGCAACGTCTTTCATCAGCACACCGGGGTTGTTGTCGATGAAGTCGTAAACCTGCTGCGAGCCCATCAGGAAGGTCGAAACGATTTTGCCCTTGTCGGTAACTTTGTTACGGCCGTTCACAACGCCCTTCTCTACCAGAGGAAGTACACCGTCGGCAAACATCTCGGTGTGGATACCGAGGTCTTTGTGACCACCCAGCTGCGAGAGCACAGCATTAGGAATAGCGCCAATACCCATCTGCAAGCAAGCACCATCCTCAATCAGGGCTGCACAGTGGCGACCGATAGCTGCATCGGTCTCGGTAATCTCGGCAATGTGGCCCTCCATCAGAGGCTGGTCGTCCTCTACGAAGTAGTCGATCTGCGAGATGTGGATAAATGCGTCGCCAAATGCGCGGGGAACGTATTTGTTAACCACAGCAATAACATAGTCGGCGCACTCGATAGCTGCCAGAGTAGCATCGACCGAGGTACCCAGCGAAACGTAGCCGTGAGCATCTACGGGCGATACCTGAATCATAGCCACATTACAGGGCAGTACGCCTGCGCGGTAGAGCTTTTGAGTCTCGCTCAGGAAGATTGGAATATAGTCGGCATAACCGCTCTGGGTAACCTTGCGCACGTTGCCACCTACAAAGAACGAGTCGAGCTGGAAGATGCCCTCGAACTTGGGATCGGCATAGGGTGCAGGACCCTCGGTGTGGAGGTGGTGGATGTGAACATCGCGCAGCTCGCCTGCCTCGCCCCTACGGCACATAGCCTGAATGAGGCACTGGGGAGCACTTGCAACTGAACTGAGGTGTACGTGGTCGCCCGATTTAATAACCTTTACGGCCTCGTCGGGAGTAGTAAAAGTAATTTTGTGGTTCATAGTATGAACTTTTTTTGAGAGTTAGTATTGTATTGTGTTGTTGTAATTCTATTGTCTGTTGTGCCAATTCCACTTTCGACCACCCCTCGGCCTACGGCCACTCCCCTTTCGTAGGGGAGGCCAAAGGGATGATACCCGATGGCTTTGCGCCGACTCGCAGTGGGCAACCCAAATCTTTGTGCAAGGTTTTGCCAATTCCATTTCCGCCCACCCCTGCGGCGAGCCAAAACGCATTTCGCACTCCAAAGGTAAGTCTTTTTTCTGAGAAAGGTTGTCTTATAATCATAAATTTATTATATTTGAGCAGAATTTTGAACAGCCTCAGCGCACCAAACCGATGAACTCCTAACACTCCAACGATTGCTCACAACTCCATAGGTGCCAATCGCATAGCTCCGATTCCTGCTGTGTAACTCATTAGAATCGCATTTACTAAACCGTTTCACTTTTACTCTACTTACACCTTATGAAACGCATATCACTATTTTTGACAATGTGCGCCATTGTGCTATTGTCCTGTGAAAACAAATTAGAAGATGGCGGTATTTATATTAGTAATAACACCGAACAAACCTCATCTCCCTACCATATTACCTTAGAGCAGGCTCTCAACAATATGTATTCAACAATGGATGCCTTGAATTTGGGAACACGTGCCAAGTGTAGGGTTGTTAAAGACGTTCAACTAATTCCATCTGCAAGAAGGCAAACTCGCTCTGGCGATGCTCTTGGCGCATTTTATGTGGTAAACTTTGAAAACGACGAGGGCTTTGCTATCCTTGCTGCTGACACTCGAATCTCGGCCGATGTTATTGGCATTGGCGAGCAAGGTAATTTTACATATATCCCCTTAGGTCAGTCTGAAACACGTAGTTGGCCAGTAGACACTCTAGACACAAGCGCCGACACACTCACATTAGAAGACCTCTATGTTCCCGAAGAGGATGACTATCTGTTGGGAGGTGGCAAAGATGATGGCAACAACTTTCTTAGCCGAGCTATTGATATCTTGGATAGCAATATTGAAAACCCCATAGATAATGGAGACGGTGGAGGAACTGGTGGTGGAGGAAATTATCGAATCATCGAAACTACCGAAGAACTCATTTCCCCTCTGATATCTACCAAATGGGGACAAAATGAGCCTTATAACTACAAGTGTCCTCGTTATTATTATTATTCGAACCCACAAACAGGTACGATTCGCTGTAAAGCAGATTACGATTTTCCATACGACACATTCTATGGTTATGTTGATCAAAAGCTTATTGCTACTGGGTGTATTGCGACAGCATTGGCGCAAATTTTGGCATATCACAACTATCCAAACACTGATACTATTCTTGGAGAGTCGGATGTTACAGATTGGGCCGATTTTCCAATCGAATTGAGCACAGACTCAATTCCTACACATATAGACCACATTTCCAGTCTTATGTACACAATTGGAGTGGGATGTAATATGTACTATGGATTTGGCGGTGATACCCAGAGTTTTTCCACACCCAAAAGAGCTCGTGACTATATGGAGCAACTCGGTTATCAAAATGTAACAAGACATATTTATTATTCAACAAGTATCATACGACAAATGCTACGAAACGATTGTCCTGTTTTGATAGGAGCACTAGCTTCCTTAGAACAAGATATCGATTGCTGGGGTGGGCACGCTTGGGTAATTGATGGGTACCACGAAGAGATAGAAAAATGGTATTATGCCGACGATAACACATTATACAAGACAGTTACCAACTATTATGTACATTGCAATTGGGGTTGGGATGGAGATCTAAATGGATGGTTTACATCAAATTTATTTGACACAACCAAGGAAGAGGAATATGATTCGGATGAAAATTCGACTTTTTCCCGTAATTACTCATGGTGGAGAAGAGTAATAACCTACGACAAACCTAATAACTAAACGATTATGAAACGAATAAACTTATTTACACTGATTCTTATCTGTGTTTGTTTGGCAGGATGTGTTGGTGGCGGCGGTGGGAGTAATAGCACAAGCACATTCTGTCGATCTTACATTTTCTGTTATGTAAACATCGGAGAACTTCCTATGGAGTACAAACCCGACCAAGCCCAACTGGTAGCATATGTAAAGCCAAGTAGAGAACTGCGACAAGATTCACAACTCCCTGCCGACAAAGAGAAGTTTGCTTATTTAGCAAACAAACACAATGACACTTCTTGGAATCAGTGGGTATATATGCCATTTCTGGTTACAAGTGTGGCAGTTGCGCTAATTCACGACTATACTTCCATCCAGATTACCAGCGATGCAGACTTCGACGAGGAGCATCCGGCAGGCGCATCTTTGGGTGATATAATTGAATTCCAAGGCTATACTTATAAACCATTATTAGACAGGCAATATCTATACTCGACAGGAATTGATTTGTACGATGCGACGGAGGTGAAAAAAGTGCTAAATACACTCACCTGTGAGGACTTAGCGGTATTGACCAAGTTTGAAAGTGGGAAGCCAGATTTTAGGTTTAATTTCCTTAGTCTGCCCACTGCAAGCAAAGTTCACAATTTCAAGATTAAATTCACAAGCGACACCGGTTCGGAATTTGCCTACTACACTACGGTCGATTTTGGGGTGCACAACGAAGAGTAGGATAACGAGTTTTTGATGCAAATTGCAAATAATTATTAGCCACAATGTTCAACATTGTGGCTTTTTTTATTATCTTTGTGGTTGATTCGTGCCCTATGGGCACAACTTTCAAAAGACTCAAACAAAGAAACTTACAATAACTACAAAAACCAAAAAACTCCTTTTAGTTATGAATGTAAAAGAGTTGAAAGATGTTGTAATCCGCTTCTCGGGCGACTCGGGCGACGGAATGCAGCTCACAGGTACCCTCTTTTCGGATACCGCTGCTCTGTTTGGCAACGGCATCTCGACCTTCCCCGACTACCCAGCCGAAATCCGCGCTCCTCAGGGCACCGTTGCAGGCGTATCGGGCTTCCAGGTACACTTCGGTAGTAGCCGAATGCTCACCCCTGGCGACTACTGCGATACCCTTATCGCTATGAACCCCGCAGCGCTGAAAGCCAACGTGGTGTGGCTCAAAAAAGATGCGACCATCATCCTCGATGGCGACTCGCTCGACGACAAGAGTCTGGCTCGCGCAGGTTTCAAGACCAACGACCCTCTGGAAGAGCTCGGCATCAAGGGCTACAACATCCTCACCCCCGATATTACCTCTATGACCAAAGAGGCACTGAAAGACTCGGGACTCGACAACAAGGCTGTTGTTAAGTGTAAGAATATGTTTGCGCTGGGCATCTGCCTCTACCTCTACGACAAGTCGTTGGAGCACGCAACAAGCTATATCAAGACCAAGTTTGGCAAGAAGAATCCCGCAGTGGCCGAGGCCAACGTAGCAGTGCTCAACGCAGGCTACAACTACGCCCACAATACCCACTCGTTTGCCAACACCTATACCGTTCAGCCTGCATCGCTCGAGAAGGGCCGCTACCGCAGCATTAGCGGCAATGTGGCTACTGCTTGGGGCTTTATGGCTGCTTCGGAGAAGAGTGGTCGCCCCTTGTTCTGCGGCTCGTACCCCATCACTCCCGCTACCGTCATCCTCGAAGAGTTGGCCAAGCACAAAGAGCTGGGTGTTAAGACCGTTCAGGCCGAGGACGAGATTGCAGGTATCTGCACCTCGATTGGTGCTGCCTTTGGTGGCGCATTTGCGGTAACCACCACTTCGGGCCCCGGTCTGTCGCTCAAGAGCGAGGCTATGGGCTTGGCTGTTATTGCCGAGCTGCCCCTGGTAGTGGTAGACGTTCAGAGGGGTGGCCCTTCGACTGGTCTGCCCACCAAGACCGAGCAGAGCGACCTGTTGCAGGCGCTATGGGGCCGCAATGGCGAGTGCCCTATGGTAGTGCTTGCTGCCAGCTCGCCCAGCGACTGCTTTGACTACGCATTTACAGCGGGTAAGATTGCTATGGAGCATATGACTCCCGTTATTCTGCTTACCGACGGATTTATTGCCAACGGCTCGCAGCCCTGGAAGATTCCTTCGATGAGCGACTATCCCACCATCAATCCTCCCATCATCGACCACCTCGACGAGGATGAGCCCGTATACCTGCCCTACAAGCGTGACCCCGAGCGTTTGGCTCGCCGTTGGGCTATCCCCGGTACCGAGGGCTTGGAGCACCGCATTGGCGGCTTGGAGAAGGATGCGCTGAAAGGTAGCGTTTCGCACGACCCCAAGAACCACCAGAAGATGGTCGAGCTGAGGGCTGCCAAGGTGGCCAAAGTTGCCGACTTTATCCCCACCCAGAGCGTCTATGGCGCCGAGGAGGGCGACCTGCTGGTTGTAGGCTGGGGTGGTACTAAGGGCCACTTGCAGGCTACCGTAGAGAAGATGCAGCAGGAGGGCAAGAGCATCTCGCTGTGCCACTTCAACTACATCAACCCCCTGCCCAAAGGCGTTGAGGAGATTTTTGGCAAGTTTAAGAAGATTGTTGTATGCGAGCTCAACGAGGGGCAGTTTGCCAACTACCTGCGTATGAACTTCCAGCAGTTCCACTACGAGCAGTACAACAAGTGCCAAGGTCTGCCCTTTACGACCGTAGAGTTGGAGGCCAAATTTAACGAGTTATTGGAGAAATAGTCAAACGAGCAGAAGTAAAACAACGCTATGAAATACACACAAGCAGATTTTAAGAGCGATCAGGAAGTTAAATGGTGCCCCGGTTGTGGCGACCACTTCATCCTCAACGCAGTGCAGAAAGCAATGCCCGACGTGGCCGAGATTGCAGGCCGTAACCGTTCGGAGTTTGTAGTAGTGTCGGGTATCGGATGCTCGTCACGCTTCCCCTATTATATGAAAACCTACGGCTTCCACTCGATTCACGGCCGTGCCAACGCCATTGCTACGGGTCTGAAAGTTGCCAACCCCAAGGTGAGCGTATTTGTGGCAACCGGCGATGGCGACTCGCTCGCAATCGGTGGTAACCACTTTATCCACGCTATCCGTAGGAATATCGACCTGAACGTGGTGCTGTTCAACAACGAGATTTATGGTCTGACCAAAGGTCAGTATTCGCCCACCTCTAAGCTGGGTAAGATTACCAAGACCTCGCCCTATGGCACTATCGAAAAACCTTTCAACCCAGGCGAGTTGATTATCGGTGCTAAGGGTACCTTCTTTGCCCGCTCGATTGATGTAGAGGTGGAGGTTACCCGCCAGTGCCTCGTGAGGGCTGCCCAGCACGACGGCTTCTCGATTACCGAGGTGTTGCAGAACTGCGTCATCTTCAACGATGGTGCCCACGCAACCTTTGCAAAGGACAAGGCTACCCGTGCCGAGAACACCATTCTGCTCAAAGATGGCGAGAAGATGCTCTTCGGCGCCAATAAGGAGAAGGGTTTGGTACTCGACGGCTTCCGCCTGAAAGTGGTTACCGTTGGTCAGGATGGCTATACTATCGACGACGTGCTTACCCACGACTCGCACGAGCAGAGCACCTATATCCACAACGCTCTGGCCTCGATGAAGTACCCCGAGTTCCCCGTGGCACTGGGTGTTATCCGCGATGTTGATGACAAGACCTACAACAACGAGGTTGCTCGTCAGGTAGAGGAGGTCAAGGCCACCAGCAAGATTAAATGTATGGACGACCTGCTCAATAGCGGCGAGACTTGGGTTATTGAGTAACAAGGTTTTTATTTGATACAAAAAAGAGAGAGGTGCTCTGTGAAGGAGCACCTCTCTCTTTGTTTTTGTTATTAGTAATTCTTCACACCCAAGGGGAGTGACAGGCCCAACTGGCAGTTGAGCGATTTCTGTGTCAGAGGAATGGGTATTGCACCTCCGTTTGCGGTACCATATTTGAGCGATACGTAGTCCATAGCTGCAAATACATTCACAAAGCTGGTGTGGAAATTCAGCGCAAAGCCTATGGTGTTCATATTGTGGCTCGCAAAGGTGTCGCTCAGTGTGAAGGTAAACCAGCGGGTGGGCCTAACCGTAACGGCAGTAGTAGCTTGGTGGAACAGATAGTCGCCATACTGCTTGCTGGTCCACAGTGCACCAAAGCCCAGCAGGTCGTTCAGATAGTTGTATTCGATACCTGCCAAATAGGTAGTGTGGAGCTGTTTCTTGTGCGAAATCTTCTCGTTGGAGGTCGAGAGGTTGATGTTGTCGCTCTTCTCGAACTTAGCCTCACCGGCCTTGAAGTCGAAGCCCTGGAATGCGTAGGCCACGTTGTCGATAGTGGCGCAATAGGAGTTCTGCTCGCTCCAAGTGAGCCAGCCCAAGTCGGTTACGCCTGCCGAGAGTTTCAGGTCGCCATCCATCAGCAACCACTCCAAGCCCGCATCAAATGCAAAGCCGTAGCTACCGATGTTGCCGGTCGAGAAGCTGTTGCCCAGATTGCTCAACTGGTCGCCAAACTCCTCCATAGTCATCTCGCCTTTGAGGTTCGAGAAGTCCATACCGTTTACGTTGGCCTCAAAACTACCTGCCATCTCGGCCCTGTACTCGGTGTCGCTAATTTTGACATTCATCTGCTCGAGGTTCATACCCATATGTGCCAGGCCCACCAGAGCTTTGGCCTTAACGCCAATGGTAAAGACATCTTGCACGGGGAAGGTGTAGCCAAACGAAGCCTCTACAAAGTTGTTGCTCTCGATGCCAAAGCCGGTGATGTTGTACTCGCCCGGGGCAAGGGTTTTGGTCAGGGCAAAGAAATCTTTGGGGATGTTGAAGTCGGTCTGCGAGCGCAGGTTTACGCCCACCGACCAGAAGCCTGCGCGGAAGTAGTTACCAAGTCCTAAAATTTGGTCGTTGATATCCATCGACAGACGGTTTACGTCGGGCAGCTTGGCCAGGAAGTCCTCGCTCGATACAGCCTTGTTCATATAGGTTACAAGGCCGTCGGCCGTGGGGTAGAAGAAGTTGTCGGCCGAGAGGAAGTTGCTGTACAGGCCTGCGTGGAGGCCCACTACGGGCACTACAAAGTAGCCCCTGTCGGGAGTCAGTGCGGGGTTCAGATCGTAGCGCTGGCTTGCTCCGGTCATAAAGTAAGCACTGTGTACCTGTGCACCTACAACACCAATGGTTGCCAAGAGTGCAAGTGCCAATGTTGTAATCTGTTTTTTCATAGCTTTTTGTCTTGGTTTAGTTGTGGGTTGAAGGTCTATTTGTTGTCTGCATTTTCTTTGTCATCATCGGTGTCGAGCAGCGAGCCGAGGTCGACGGTAATACCGTTGTCGAGCACTACGTTCAGCTCGGCCGACAGATACTGGTCGGGGCTAAGGCCACCGCCTGCCAGGGTTTTGCCCTTGAAGGTGCAACGCACAGCCTTGGTCTGGGCCAGCAGTGCAATGGGCGAGAGGGCCGACGAGGTGGGGTCTACGTTCAGCTCGATAACGATTGCTGTGGTAGAGGTTGCTGGCTCGGCCGAGGTGCTACCCTTTATGGTGCCCTCGCTGGTAACCTTAATGCCGGGGATTACGTTCTGCTCGCCATCAAGGAACTCAACCTCCAAAGCTGCATCCATAGGCAGGGTGCTCTTGGCTGCTACGTTCAGAGTAGCCTTGTCGATGTCGAGGTCAATATCGGCCAAGTCGGCCAAATCGATATCCTCAATCACGGTCGAGTAGTTGATGTGGCCCTCTTTCTGCTCGTCGAACCTAAGGCTTGCCTCTACCGAGTAAGATGCCTTGAAGGTGTAGGAGTCTTGGAGTACCAGTCGGTGTGCGCTGTTCTTGTTGGTCTCGGCCGAGAGCTCTACGGTCAGCTTCTCGGGCAGCGAGTTGATAATATCGGCCAGACCTGCGATGTAGATGTAGCTGGGCTCATCGGGTAGGAGAGAGTTGCCCGAAAGTGTCAAGTTGGTAATTGCAGGGGTAGTGCCCTGTGCGGGTTGAATGGCGATGGTGGGAGTGATAACGGTCTGCGACACAGCGCCACCCTTGTAGGCGATAATCTTAACCACTGCATCAATACCCACACCAATGGGGTTCTCGACTCTGAGTTTGAGGGTTGGCGAGCAGAGGTTAAGCTCAATATCGGCATCGCCCAGAGCCTCGCTAATGCCGCTCAGGTCAATCTCCTGGGGCTCGATAAGGTCGCCCAAGTCGGGGTCAATAATGCCCGTAACCTCCTCAATGGCAATATCGCTGAGGGTTACGCTGGGGGTGACGGTAAGTTTCTGGGCCGACATATCCACTTTAAGCTCCTGACCCTGGGGCACTACGGCTTTGGCACTTACGCCAACCTTGCCGTTGAGCATCACCTTGCTGTCGGCAATCTGTATGTTCTTGATACCCTTGATGGTCAGAGCAATGATGTCGTTGGTGGTGTCGTTGTCGATATCCAACTGGGCACAAGTGAGTGTGTTGTCTTTGTCGAGAGTCCAGCCCTGAGGTGTCTCTACGTCTACAAATAGGGGCAGTTCAATCTTCACATCTCTCAGCTGCATATGGTCAATGGGCGCACCCTCAAGACCGAGCTTGATGTTCAGCACGGGATTTTTGGTTGCATCTTTGGCATCGCTAACGGCCAGGTAGTCGATGCGACTAATCTCGGCAGGAACGTCGATGGTCTGGTTAATCTCTTCCGCAACCTCCACGCTCTCCTCAATCAGGCCCGTCTTGACACTGATGCTGGTGATATCCAACTGAGCCGACAGGTCTACCTTGGGCATAGTGGTCGAAACATAACCCGCTTTGGTCGTAGAGGTGAACTTGAAGCCATACTTAACGTCGGCATCGAACGACACCTTGCCATTCGAGATGGAGGCACCGCTCATATCGAGGCTCTTGATTATGAAACCGAGCCTTAGCTCGCTACCCGATATGGTCTGATTGGTTACGGTGTAGCGGTTGGGGGTTTTGGAGTTCTCGCCCTCGGTTACCGCGCCAATGCCGCCATTGGGCACTGCAAGGGTAAAGCCTGCGGGCAGTTCAATCATAAACTCCTCAATCAGGCGGCCTGTGGTTACGTCGGCCAAGTTGTTCAGGTGGAATACCACCTCGGCCGATGAGCCTTCGCCCTTGGTACCGAATACGATAGTGCCAATCGAGGCTACCTGCGAGGGCAACTCAACCTCAAAGCTGTTCTCAAACGAGCTGGGGCCCACCTCCAGAGGGGCGGTGATGCCTGCCAGGGCGTCGGGAATGGTAACACCCGAGGTGATGCCGCTGGGCAGAGGAATCTCGTGGCTGCCGCTAACTGCGGGCAACGAGGGGTTGATGGCGCCCATAAATTCGAAGGTCTGGGGCTCGATGTGGGGTACAATGCCACTGATGGGGTCGAGAGTGCCCAACTCAACGGTGTAGGTAAACGAGTCCTCGCTCGAGAACGAGTAGTAGCCATTCTCGTCGGGAGTCAGCGGGGTGTCGGTCAGCAGTTCGGAGAGTTTAATCTCGCCGGTGCTACCCAGCGGTACTACAATGCCCTCGGTATCGCCTACGGTCACTTCGAGCGAGAGTTTGTCGAAGTTGTAGTCGGTGTTACAGCCCACCAGGGCCATAATCGAGGCTACCGCCAGTGATAGTGTTGTACGGTAGAATTTCTTCATAACTTACAGATGTTTATGTTAATTTGTTGATTTTGCGTAGCTGTATTTGGCTACAAGATACAAAAAATTTTGCAAAGTTGTTCACCTGCATACCTATTTTATAATAATAGTACAAAAAACTCCCACCACCTAAGGAATTATTGCCTATCGGTAGGGGAGTTTAGGACATTTTTGTGTGCGCGTTTGTTGGTCCTCGACCTTGTTAAGGTCATTAAGGACTTTAAGGCCCTTGACAAAAATCATAGAACTCCTATAACTCCCATAGCTCTTATAGGATTTATAGGAGTAATAGGACCAATAGGACTAATGGGATATATAGGATAATTCCCCCTCTAAGTTAGAGGGGGTGGCGCGAAGTGACGGGGGCGTGTGTGAAAGGAATTGCACACCCTTGCCAAGCCCAATCTCAATCTCCCCTACGAAAGGGGAGTGGCCCGTTAGGGCCGAGGGGTGGTCGAAATTGTCTGCGTGTCCTCACGCAGAGGGGGTGCCCGAAGGGCGGGGGCGTGTGTAAAAGGAATTGCACGCCCTTACCAATCCCCACCACAATCTCCCCTACGAAAGGGGAGTGGCCCGTTAGGGCCGAGGGGTGGTCGAAATTATCTGCGTGTCCTCACGCAGAGGGGGTGGAAGAGCGGTAGATGCCAACCGCCTCTCCTACGAAGAGGCGTGGCAAGACGAAGAACCCTAAAACAGCACGTCGCCGTCGTCGACAAGTTGGGTCATACAGTGGGCGGCGCCGTAGCCTTTGGTCAGGTTGGTCAGAGGTACCCACGTCACGTCTACATAGTTGGCCTTGAAAGCCTCTTGCAGCTCGACCGACTGGCCCGCAACCGCCATAATCTTGCGTGGCGCAACGGTGAGGAAGTTGTTGGCATATGTGAGCTCGTCTTTGCGCGAGATGGGTATAATCTTCATTTTCAGTTCATCCTCTATGAAGTCTACAAAGCTGATATCCTCAAAGGCCTTGTGATAAGGCTCGGTGGGTGACTCGCGCTCCCAGATGTCGATTTTCAGATACTGGGGGTCGCCCTTGGCCGACAGGTAGCGGGCTTCGGAGAGGGTACACAGGTCGCGGTCGATGATGTTGAAGTAGGTGTCGAGGTGCATCTGCTCTTGCTCGCCCCACGAATCCTTCACGACTACCACCTTGTTGGTACCCAGCAGGTCGTGCTCCATCAGCTGGTCTACGGCCGACTGCGTGGTGCGCAGTCCGCAGCCTATGAACGAGTAGTCGCCGAAGGGCAAGAAGTCGCCACCCTCGAGGTAGGCGTCGTCGCCAGTGATGTGGTGAATGGGTGGGAAGCCAATCTTGTTCAGACAGAACTCGGCAATCTCGCACTCCAACTGCCTCTGGGCCGAGTTCATACGGCCGATGACTATACCTTTGGCGGTCGATATCATCTGGTCCCTCATAAAGAAGATGTTCATAATGGGCCTCTGGATGTAGGTGGCCGCAAAGCCGGTGTTGCTCTCGGTGTAGGAGAGTACAATTTCGGGCTGCAACATAATCATCTTCACCAGGTCTTTGGGGTGTGCACGACCTATAATCATCTTTTTGTAACGCTCCTGTGCCTTGTGCTCTTCGGGGATGTTGTCGGTGTTGAAGGTGAGATACTTCGATGCGAACTTGCGCAGCTCGACCAGCTCTTTGCCCTCCACAGGGCGGCCTTGTTTGTCGAGAGTGCCTTCGAGCAGTATCTGCCTTACGGTCAATACCTTTGCGCCTGCGCGTTCGAGTGCTGCGCGATAGTCGGCGTGCTCTTTGGCGGCGAGTTCTAT
Source organism: Rikenellaceae bacterium (assembly GCA_015059945.1). Classification (GTDB taxonomy): domain Bacteria; phylum Bacteroidota; class Bacteroidia; order Bacteroidales; family Rikenellaceae; genus Tidjanibacter. The sequence goes on along the minus strand of SUZJ01000003.1, from coordinate 135,470 downwards.
GTCAAAGTAGTCGGCGAACAAGGCGGCATCGGGGTGCATTACGCCCAGAAAGAGTTCGTCGGTAGGTTCGTGCATCAAGATAATCATAGCGAGTGCATAGTTTTTATAGGTATTGCCAAAGGTACAATTTTTTCTCCAAACAAAAAAATCGGAGCAAATTTCTGCTCCTATGTGGGTGATTTGGGTGTGCTCCGATGGGTGGAAGTGCTTCGGTAGAGATAGGGAGTTTAGGGAATTTAAGGAACTTAGGGGGAGAGTTTTTGTCCAATTCCCCCTCTAAGTTAGAGGGGGTGGCCGAAGGTCGGGGGCGTGTGTTTTGCCGTCGACCGTCGACCGTCGACCGATTTTGAGGAGTTTAGGGATAACTGCTCTCCTAAGTTAGGGGAGCTGTCGTAAAGCGACTGAGGGGTCTGTCAATTTTCAATTTTCAATTCCAATCGTCGGCTTATTGTGGGCGATACTTTTTCAGCTTGGCGTTGAGCTCCTTTTCGCGGCCGCCCAGGTGGTGGTCAACAAGCGAGTGGAAGTCGGCCGAGTGATTGGGGTGAATGCGGTGGCACAGCTCGTGAACACACACAAAGTCAATCAGTTCGTCGGGCAGGGCCGCCAGGTAGAGCGACAACGAAATGTTGCCCTCGCGCGTGCAACTGCCCCAGCGTGTGTGGGCCTTGCGTATGGTCAGCTTGTTGTAGCCAATGCCTATGCGCTCGGAGGCGGCGGCAAGCATCCGGGGCAACTTCTGGTGGGCCACCTTGCGCAGAGCCTCCACCTCTTGGTCACTCAGAGGTGGGGTGGCTGCTTGGCGTTGGGCTTGTCGTTCGAGGGCCTGCACAATCCACTCGTGCCTACTCTCGGCCCAGCGGAGTGCCGCCCCTTTGGGTTGCCACCAGGGTATCGTTAGTCGCACCCCTCCGCTACGGGTTATGCGGAGCGAGATGCGTCGGGTCCTACGGCTCCTGACAACCTCTATGGTGTAGCCCTGTGCCATTGCGATAGAGAGGGTGGGGGCGAAGGGTTACTTGCAGAAGCGCTGGCGAACGGTCTCAAAGAGCATTACGGCAGCTGCTGCCGACACATTCAGGCTCTCGATTGCGCCCACCATAGGGATTGCAGCCTTGCAGGTGCAGAGCTTGAGCACCTCTTTGCTGATACCGCTCTCCTCGTTGCCCATAACAATGACGGTGGGGCCCGTCAGGTCGGCATCGAAGAGCAGAGTGTCGGCCTTCTCGGTGGCGGCCACAATCTGCATACCCTGCTGTGCGAGGGTTTTGAGTGTGTTGCGAATACTGCCTGCGCGGTGTACGGGTATGCGCGTAAGAGCTCCTGCCGATGAGCGTATGGCCTCGCCATTTACGGGGGCCGAGTTCTTCAGTGGGGTGATAAGTCCGTGGGCACCTGCGCACTCGGCCGAGCGGGCAATGGCGCCAAAGTTGCGCACGTCGGTAACGCCATCAAAGACCACAATCAGGGCCTTCTCGTCGTCGGGAATACGGTCCAAAATGTCCTCCAAACCAACATACTCGATGGGGGCAATTACGGCCACCACGCCCTGGTGATTGCCTCGAGTCAGTCGGTTGAGCTTCTCGACGGGCACCTCTTGGTAGCGTATGCGGCTGCGGTAGCAGAGGTCCCTCAGGTCGGCCATCAGCTGGCCCTCGGCACCCTTCTTGACGTAGAGCTTCTCGATCTGCTTTTCGGTCTCGATAGCCTCGATTACGGGCCTCAGACCGTAGATGATGTTCTCTTCGCCGGCGCGGGGCTTGTCATCGTTGTTGCGGGGTTTGTACTCTTTGCGTGGGCCGGTTGGTTTGTGCTCACGGGTGCGCTCTTCCCAGTTGATGTCGCGGGCCTCGGTGGTGGCGGGCTCGGCATTGGGGTTGGTGTAGCTTTCGGTGCGAGGCTTGCGCTCGCGTTTGTCTTTCAGAAATTCTTGCATATACCTTCTTTTGTCGACCGTCGACCGTCAACCGTCGACCGTCAATTTTCAATTTTCAATTCTCTTGCAATAGTTCGAGCTCGTAGCAGAGCTTCTCCCACTCGTGCTCCTCGAAGGCGAGCTTCTGTTTCAGGGCGTTGTACTGCTCAAATACGCTGCTGTCTGTCAGGTCGATGCCGTGCTCGTCGGGCGAGGCCAACTTCTGGTCCCACTCGGCCACCTGTTCCTCGAGCTGTGCCACCAGGGCCTCCTTCTCGTCGATGGCTCGCTGTGTCTTGCGTATCTGCTTTTCGTTCTCCTTCTTGGCCAGGTAGTCATCGCGACCAGTGGTGCTCTTCTGCTCTTTGGCCACACTCTCTTTGGCCTCAATCTGGCGCATATCCTCTATTTTGCGCTTCTCGAGGAAGTAGCGTATGCCACCCAGGTACTCCTTCACTCCGCCATCGCGGAACTCGTAGACCTTGTCGACCAACCCGTCGAGAAACTCCCTGTCGTGCGACACTACCACCAGTGTGCCGTCGTACTTCATCAAGGCCTCCTTCAAGATGTCCTTCGAGCGCATATCCATATGGTTGGTGGGCTCGTCGAGTACCAGCAGGTTGTGGGGCGAGAGCATCATACGGGCCATAGCCAAGCGTGAACGCTCGCCACCGCTCAACACCTTCACCTTCTTGTCTACATCCTCGCCTCGGAACAGGAAGGCGCCCAAAATATCCCTCAATCGGGTGCGGATGTCGCCAACGGCCACCTTGTCGAGGGTGTCGTAGACCGTAAATTCGCCATCCATCAGGTCGTCTTGGTTTTGGGCATAGTAGCCCAGGCTCACATTTGCGCCCACCTTAATGCTGCCCTCGCTGGGCTCCAACTCGCCTATGAGTATGCGTGCCAGGGTGGTCTTGCCCTCGCCATTGCGCCCCACGAGGGCTATGCGGTCGCCCTTCTCGATGGTGAAGTTGGCACCCGAAAATACGCGCTTGATGTCGAACTGCTTGCCCACCTCCTTAATCTCGGCCACAATCTGGCCGCTGCGTGGGGCAGGGGGGAATTTCAAGTTCAGTGCGCTCAGGTCCTCCTCGTCAATCTCTATGCGGTCGAGCCTTTCGAGCTGCTTGACGCGGCTCTGCACTTGGTTGCTCTTGGTGGGTTTGTAGCGGAATTTTTCGATAAACTCCTCGGTCTTTTCAATCAGTCGTTGTTGATTGTTGTAGGCGGCCACCTGAGCCTCGCGGCGCTCCTTGCGCAGCTGCACATACTGGCTGTAGGGCACCTTGTAGTCGTAGACCTTGCCCAGCAGTAGCTCTACGGTGCGGTTGGTCACGTTGTCCAGAAAATCTCTGTCGTGCGAGATGAGCAACACCGCTCCGTTGTAGTCCTTCAAGTAGTTCTCCAACCACTGGATACTCTCGATGTCGAGGTGGTTGGTGGGCTCGTCGAGTAGCAGTATCGAGGGCCTACGCAGCAGCAACTTGGCTAACTCGATACGCATACGCCAGCCACCACTGAATGTGCTGGTGGGCTTGTCGAGGTCGGTACGCTTGAAGCCCAAGCCGAGCAGTGTGCGCTCTACCTGTGCACTACGACTCTCGCCACCTAACAGTTGGTGACGGTCGGTGGCCTCGTTTAGGCGGTGTATCAGCTCGGCATACTCCTCGCTCTCGTAGTCCTCACGGCTGGCAATCTGGGCTGTCAGGCGCTCCATTTCGGCTTCGAGGGTAAGCACCTCCTCAAACGCCTTGGAGGTCTCTTCGACCAGCGTGGTGGTGTCGTGCACCTTCATCTGCTGTGGCAGGTAGCCCAGCGAGGTGTCGCCACTCATTGTTATAGCTCCTGCGGTAGGGGGTTGCAACCCCATAATCACTTTCAGCAGGGTAGTCTTGCCTGCGCCATTCTTGCCCACAAGACCTATGCGGTCGCGGGGATTTATCAAGAGCGAGATGTCTTTGAACAAATCCCAGCCACCAAAGCTGACCGTTACGTTATCGATAGATACCATCTGGAAAAAATCCTCTTGTTGGTGTTTTCTGCGTTTCTCTTGTTCCCGAAAACCTCATTTACCACCCAGTAAACTGCGGTTTTCGAGCCCTTCGAGGGCCTTGAAACCACCTCACAATAGAATTTTTTCGGGTTGTGGGGTGGCTCGGCGTTAATATAATTTGCTATTAGGTCGGTTAGACGTTAAGCGTTCAGAATGGCCACAATCTCGGCCTCGGGATCGGCAGCCTTGAACACCGCACTACCCGCAACCAGTGCATCGCAACCGGCCTCGTAGAGTTCGGCAGCGTTGTGGCGGCTCACTCCGCCGTCAATCTCTATCATCACATCCAGCCCGCGCTCGTCAATCATCCTGCGCAGGGCTCGCACCTTGTCGGTACTGCCCTCAATGAAGCTCTGGCCGCCAAAGCCGGGCTCGACACTCATAATCAGCACCAAGTCTACCAATGGCAGCAGATCGTCGAGCACCTCCACAGGAGTCTTGGGCTTAATCGAAATACCCACCTTTGCACCACTGCGGCGAATGAGTTCGATACACCCCTTGGGGTCCTCGGTGGCCTCCCAGTGGAACACCACCAAGTCGGCACCCGCCTGAGCAAAGCGCTCGACATACTTCTCTGGCTCGACAATCATCAGGTGTACGTCCATAAATTTGTCGGTGGCCGAGGTAATGGCTTTCAGCACAGGAAATCCAAAAGATATGTTGGGCACAAATACGCCATCCATAACGTCTATGTGCACCCATTCGGCTGCGCTGCGGTCAATCATTCGGGTATCGCGGTCGAGGTGGCCAAAGTCGGCCGACAGCATCGAGGGGGAAACAATACGCTTTCTCATAAGTATTGATACTCTTTTCTGGTTGTGATGTTTGTGATTTTATGCAAAGGTAGCCAAAAAACCGAAAAATTTAGTACTTTTGTTCTATCAAGATAAATTTATACATAGGTATATATGGCTAATACGATTATTCTGATAGTTTGCATAGTGCTGGCGCTGGTTGTGGTGGCAATGGCCGTTGTGCTCCGTTTTGACCGCAGGCAAAACCGCATTGTAGATGCCAAGCTCATCGAGCAGGTCGAGCGCAACCTATCGCTCGAAGAGCAGGTGCGCACCCTGGGCGAGAAGATTCACGCCCACGAGTTGCAGAATGCTCTGCTCGCCTCCGAGAACGAAGCCCTGCGTAGCAAGGCCGAGCAGGATAAGCAGCAGTTGGAGCAGTTGCAAGCCTCGTTCCGCACCGAGTTCAAAAACCTTGCAAACGACATCCTCGACGAGAAGCAGAAGTCGATGACCGCCACCAACAAAGAGGCTATCGACCTTATACTCAAACCTCTTCGCGACAACATTACCGAGTTCCGCACTCGTATAGAGACTATCTACTCGGCCCAGAACGAGCAGACTGGTGCGCTGAAAGCCGAGCTCAAAAACCTTATGGAGCTCAACAGCACCATCACCGCCGAGACCAAAAACCTCACCCGCGCACTCAAAGGCGACAGCAAGGTGCAGGGCGATTGGGGCGAGATGATACTTGATAGCCTGCTCGAACACAGCGGCCTGCAAAAGGGCATCCACTACTCTACTCAAGAGAGCATTAAAGACGACAAGGGGCGCAACCAGAGGCCCGATGTGGTGCTCTCGCTGCCCGAGGGCAAGCAGATAATCATCGACTCGAAGGTGTCGCTCACGGCATACACCGAGTGGTGTGGAGCCGAGGATGAGGCTCAGCGCAATGCCGCTATGAGCTCACATATCACATCGGTTACCAAACACGTACAGGAGCTGGCCGCCAAGCGTTACCAGGACCTTCTGGCGAAGGCTCCCGAATTTGTGATTATGTTTGTGCCCAACGAGCCCGCCTTTATGTGTGCTCTGCAAAACTCGCCTAATCTGTGGTCCGATGCCTACAAACGCAATGTGGTTATCAGTTCGCCCACAAACCTGCTGGCAATGTTGCGCATAGTCTACGACCTATGGCAGCGCGATACACAGAACAAAAACGCCTTGCAGATTGCCGATGCGGGTGGTAAGCTCTACGACAAGGTTGTGGGGTTTGTCGATACGCTGGGCGAGGTTGATAAGAATATCCGCAAGGCCTCGGAGAGCTGCTCGAAGGCTATGGAGCAACTATCTACGGGGCGTGGCAATATACTCTCGCGTGTCGAGGGGCTGCGCACTCTGGGTGCCAAGGCTGCCAAGCGACTGCCCGAACACCTCGTAGCCACACAAGAAGAGGAGAGTGAGGAGTAATAAGAGTTATAGGAACTATATAATTTTCTTTAAGGTCCCTAAGGTCCTTAAAGTCCTTAATGACTTAGGTCAGTTAGGCGCTCGACGCCAGACGTTAGACAAAAAGCAGTATGTTTTGGAATCTGTTTCGTAAGAAAAAAGTAGAACCCGATAGTATGAAATATCTTGTTGTAGGACTCGGCAATATAGGGGCCGAGTATGAGGCCACGCGACACAATGCGGGCTTTGATGTGGTGGACCGATTGGCCGAGGGAGCGGGCGTTAGCTTCTCGCCCGACCGCTACGCCTCGCGTGCCGAGGTTAAGTGGAAGGGGCGCACAATGGTTGTCATCAAGCCCTCGACCTATATGAACCTCAGCGGTAAGGCGGTGCGCTACTGGCTCGATAAAGAGAACATCGCCAAGGAGAACCTGATCGTGGTAGTAGACGATATAGCCATACCCGTAGGCACTATGCGCATACGTGCCAAAGGTAGCGATGGCGGCCACAATGGACTCAAAAATATCGACGCTCTGTGCGGTGGTGGCAACTATGCCCGTATACGTATGGGTGTGGGTGGCGACTTTCCGCAGGGCCATCAGGTAGACTTTGTGCTGGGCAAGCTGAGACCCGACGAGCGCAAACTGTTCGATGAGGCGGTCGATAAGGCTGTGGCGGCCATAAAGGACTTTACGACCATAGGCATCGAGCGCACAATGAACGCCCACAACCACCGAAACAAAAAGAACTAACCCTCGCCGGCGATTGGTACGTTTTGTTGGCCGACCGACCTTGTGGCCGACCGACCATAAAGAGAGAGGCTCACCAAAACTTGGTGAGCCTCTCTCTTTTTATTATAATAGGTATAACCTATTTGGTGATGTACTCTTTGCCATCGGGCAGGCGGAAGGTAATCTTGTCGACCGCCAGAGTGTCGTTCTCTACACACAAGGTAGGAGTTTTGGTGATGTTGTCCCACAGCGACTTGAACTCACGTGCAACATCCAGAGGTACATTCACGATGTACTGGCCATAAACCAAGTCGGTAACGGTGAAAATCTGGTTCTCGGCATCGTACTCGCCCAACTGCAATTGCAATACTACGCTTGCGCTGCGAGCCTCGATGAATGCCTTCTCGGCCTCGGCGGTCAACTGCTCTTTCAGAGCGGCAACACTCTCGGGAGTTACGCGAGCGGCGTGCTGCTCGGCAGTCTCAAACTCGTCTTTTGCCTCAAATGCAGCCACCTTCTCGGCCATATACTCCTCTGCAAAGTTCGAGAAGTGCTGGTTGTGAATGTAGTCGGTGCCGTAAGCCTCGGCCTCCTCGCGGGTGTAGAGCAGGGGTACCACCTCTACGCCGGTGCGGTTGATGTAGCCCCACTGGTCGTCAATGCTCACCAGAGCAATGCCCTCTACAAACTCGCCCATCGAGGTGTAGCGGTTGGGGGTGATGCTACGGCCATTCTGCTCGATAAGGCCATACTTGCCGTCGAGTTTCATCCAAGCGATACCCTCGGTGAAGGCACCAATCTCTTGGTAGATAACGGGGATAATCTCGTCGTATTTCAAATCGAGGTAGCCATACAGGTCGCCCGACTTAACCAGTGCCAAGCCACCTACCCACTCGCCAATCTCCTGATATTTGAGCTCGGTAACCTTGCCACCATTGATGTCTACAAAGCCTTTCAGGCCCTCTTTCTCTACCTGTGCAATGCCCAGCTTGAATTCGCCTACTGCATCGTACTCGGGAGCGATAACCTCTACATACTGGTTGTTGATGAAGCCCATCTTGCCGCCAATCTTAACCATTGCCAGGCCGTCGGCACTCCACTCGCCAACCTCTTCGTACTTGGGCTCTACCACGATGTTGCCATTGCGGTCTACCCAACCTACTCGGCCCTCTTTGGTGATGGCCGAAACGCCAAACTCGTTCCACTCGCCAACCGAGTCGTACTCGGGAGCCAGCACAACCTTGCCGCCACGATTAACGTAGCCCACCTTGTCGCCAAGCTGTACCTTAGCAATACCGCTCTGGTCGAAGAGGCTCACCGAGTCGTAAACCTGCTCGTTCACGGCCTTGCCTGTGGCATCAACCCAGAAGTACTTGCCATCCTTCTGTACCATTGCTGCGCCCTGGCTGAAAGGCTCTACTGCCTCGTAGTCGGCGGGTACAACCATTGCGCCCTTGGTGTCGATAAAGCCCCACTTGCCGTTAATCTGTACGGGGGCGTAGCCCTCGGTGAAGGTGCAGGTGCCCAAGAATTTGAGCGATACGGTGATAACACCCTGGCGGTTAACCTCCAACCACAAGTCGTCGCTCTTAACCCTTGCGATACCCTCCTCATTGAAGGGCTCGGCTGCGGTGTACTGCAAAGGAATAGCAGCAAAACCGTCGCGGTTAATCCAACCCCACTTGCCATCTTTCTCTACGCGAGCCAGGCCACCCTGGTCGAAGTTGTCGGCAGTGGTGTACTCGATAGCGATAGCCTCTACGCCCGAGCGGTCGAGCCAACCCCACAGGCCACCTTTGCTCACCTGTGCCAAGCCACCATCGAAGTCGCTAACGGTGTCGTACTCGGCGGGGATAACCAGTTTGCCTGCGTTGTTGATGTAGCCATACTTGTCAGCCACACCTACCCAAGCGAGCATCTCCGAGAAGTTGCCGGCCGAGGTGTATTGGAGTTTGATAACGGCTTTGCCAGCTTGATTTACAAAGCCCCATTTGCCACCGCTATATTTGCCCTCTTCCCAAACGCCACCGGTGCTAACCAGTGCCAGTCCGTCGGTAAAGTCCTCTACATAGTCATATTTAACCTTTACAGCAGCTTTGCCCTTGGCGTTGTAGAAGCCCCACTTACCATCGGTGTAGTTGCCGGCCTCGTCGCGAGTACCCTTAACGCCCACCTTAACCAAGCCATTTACGAAGTCGTCGGCATAGTCGTTCTTGAAGGGGACAACCTTTTTGCCCAGAGCGTTCACAAAGCCATATTTGCCTTTGGCATTGAGCACTTTGGCCAGGCCCTCGCTATTGAAGTCCCAAACCTGCTGGTTGTTTACTTTTACGACCTCTTTGCCTTCGAGGTTAATCCAGCCCCACTTGTCGGCAATCGACACTTTGGCCACGCCATACTCGTTGAAGGGGCTGAGGGTGTCGTATTTGGTCTTAACAACTTTCTTACCCTCGGTGTTAATCATACCATACTTGCCCTCCTGTTTGATCCAAACGAGGCCCTGCTCGGTCCACTCGCCAACCTCCAAGAAGCCTTTTCTCGATATGGTTTTACCCTCTTTGGTAATCCAGTTGAACTCCTCGCCCAACTGTACTTTGGCCAGATTGTTAGCCTCGAAGGGCCAAATGGCGTTGTAGATAACTTTGGTCAAGAACTCGCCGTTTACGTCAATCCAGCCGTACAGCTCGCCCTGTTTAATCCAGTTCAGGCCATCCTCGGTCCACTCGCCAACCTCGGTGTTGATTACGGGTACAATCTCTTTACCATTGCGATCAACCCAACCGATGAAACCCTCGGGGGTGGTAACCTTTGCCAGGCCGTTCATAGCATAGGGCTCGAACGAAGCGTACTGCGCCTTGGCAACCTCGCGACCGCTGGTGTCGATAATACCATAGAGGTCGCCCACGCGTACTTTTGCGAAGCCGCCCTCGAAACCAAAAATCTCGTTGTATTTGATGTTGGTCAGCAGGCGACCATTGAAGTCGGCCAGACCATAGAGGTCGTCGATACGCAACTGAGCGATACCCATCTCGTTGAAGGGGCCAATCTCGTCGTAGGTAACTTTCAGTACCTCTTTACCATCTTTGTTAATCATACCCCACTTCGAGCCGATGCGTACGCGCGATGAGCCGGTCTCGCTCCACTCGCCATACTCGTCGAACTTGTTGTCGGTGAGCTTTTTGCCGGTTACGTTAATCAGACCATAGAGGCCCTCTTTGGTGGTCCAAGCCAGGCCCTCCTCGCTGAACTCGCCAATCTCGTCGTAGTTGGGGCGAACAATCACCTTACCGGTGAGCGAGATGATACCATAGAGGCCATCCTCTTTAACCTTTGCGGTGCCGCCATTGCCGAATACACCGGCCTCGTCATAGCGGGGTTTGGCAATGATTTTGCCATCGCGGTTGAGCAGACCCCATTTGTCTTTGAGCTTAATCCAAGCCAGACCATTCTCGGCAAAGTCGGTAACCTCTTGGTATTTAACCTTGATAATCTCGTCGCCCTCGATGTTGATCATACCATACTTGTCGTTGATACGCACCAGAGCGGCACCGGTCTCAGAGAATTTACCGATTTCGTCATACTTAACCTTGGCAACCACTTTACCCTCGCGGTCTACCAGTCCCCATTTGTCTTTGTTCTTGACATACGAGAGGCCCTCGATGGTGTAGTAGCTGACCTCGTCGTATTTGGGTTTAACCACCTCGCGGCCCGCTTTGTTAACAAAGCCCCACTCGCCATCTTTCTGCACTTTGGCCAATCCGTCGGGGCCAAACTCTTCGGCGATGTCGTAGCGGGCTTTGATGAGCCAGTTGTCTTTGTTGTCTACATAGCCCCATTTGCCGCGAGCGTTTTTCTTAGGAGTGAGGTCCTGAGCGGTAGCTGCAAGGCACAACAGAGCCGAAACCAAAATAAGTAATACCTTCTTCATAGGTCCGTAATGTGTTTGTTGTTAGTATTTTGTGTTTGTTTGTATTCGCTGATGGCGGCCACAAGGTGTGGTTGGGTTAGTCGGAGTGGCCACAGAGCGTGTGTGTAGTTAAGTGTAAAAGTACACTTTTTTTTGTGGAGAACAAATTTTTTGCACCTATTTTTTATATTTATGTCCATATTTTCATTCTTGGTGTGGTGTTGGGGTAGAGGGTTGGTGCAAAAATGAACATCCGTGGGGCACGAAAGTTGAGCAAAAACCTGTGTAGGCGGGCAGGGTTGGCCCCTTGCAGGGTAAAAAAATTGCAAAAATTTCGTTAGTTTGTTGTAAATTAACCGAATAATAGTGTATATTTGCAGTCCGAAAAGAAAACCTTCGGCAGAATGGTTAGTTAGATTATTCATTCGTTTTACAAATAAAAACTTAAAGTTATGACTAAAGCAGATATCGTAAGCAACATTGCTAAACAGACTGGCGCAGAGAAAGTTCTTGTTCAGGAGATCGTAGAGGCATTTATGGAGAACGTAAAAGGTTCGCTCATCGAGAACGAGCCCGTTTACCTGAGGGGTTTTGGTAGCTTCATCATCAAACAGCGTGCTCAGAAAGTGGCTCGCAACATCTCGAAGGGTACCACTCTGACCATTCCCGCTCACAACATCCCCGCTTTCAAGCCCGCTAAGAGCTTCGCAAGCAAAGTTAAATAAGGAGCAAGCAATTTTTTGTTAACCCACTAATAATTAAAGAACTATGCCTAACGGTAAAAAAAGGAAAGGCCCAAAGATGGCTACCCACAAACGTAAAAAACGTTTGCGCAAAAATCGTCATAAACACAACAAAAAATAGGTTGTCGGTTTACCTTCACTAATCAATAAAGCTGAAAGCCTAATCGATAGGTTTTCAGCTTTGTTTTTGGTGAGATACGGACATCGCTGTTTCGGACAGTGTTGGATGACTTTATGAATTAGGATTTGAAGAGCAACGACCCGCAAAATTTTGATTTGTGGGCGTCTGTTGTTGTGTGGTGGTCTGTGGACTGCCTATGGCGGCAGGATGCTCGGTGCAACCCCCTCTTGGCGGAGGCCCTATCCGTAGGATGACAAACCGACCGAGGATGGCAATCCCAAGAGAAGAAGATTATGTCTGATTAAACTATTTTATGAACAGAGAACTAATTATCAATGTTTCCGCAGGCGAAGTAACCATTGCACTCGTTGAGGATAAGCAGCTGGTAGAGCTGAGCAAAGAGAGTTGCAAGAGTGGCTTCGCGGTAGGCGATATCTATCTGGGCAAGGTACGCAAGATTATGCCCGGACTGAACGCCGCATTCGTCAACATTGGTCACGAAAAGGACGCTTTTATCCACTACTTGGACCTGGGACCTCAGTTCACCACGCTCCATAAGCTCGTGGCCAACCTCTCGACGAAGAAGAAAAACGTGCGAACAGAGAGCCTCAGGTTGGAACAAGCTCTGCCCAAGACGGGCAAACTTGGCGACCACATTGCGGGCGGACAGCCCATTATGGTACAGATTGCAAAGGAGGCAATCTCGACCAAAGGCCCACGACTTACGGCCGATATCTCTCTGGCAGGTCGCAACGTAGTACTGATACCCTTCTCGAACAAAATATCCATATCGCAGAAGATTCGCTCCAACGAGGAGAAAAAACGACTCAAAAAGATTGTCGATTCGGTGTTGCCCAAAAACTATGGTGTGATTGTTCGCACCGCCGCAATGGGTAAGAGCGATGTAGACATCGAGCAGGACATACTCTCGCTCATCAAAAAGTGGGAGCAGGCTCTCGAAGGAGTTAAAACAAAGGTACCCCCCTCGCAACTGCTCAGCGAGATGAGCAGGGCCAACACCATCATTCGCGATTCGCTCAATAGTTCGTTCAACGCCATTCACGTCAATGACGAGGCGCTCTATAACGAGATTCGCGACTATGTGAAGGTCATTGCTCCCGATAAGTTGAAGATTGTCAAACTCTATAAGGGCTCGCAGCCCATCTTCGACAACTTCGACATCTCGCGTCAGATTAAGTCGCTCTTTGCCAAGTATGTGTCGCTCAAACGAGGTGCATACCTCATTATCGAGCACACCGAGGCTATGCACGTCATCGACGTCAATAGTGGCAACCGTGCCAAGGTGGCCGATGACCAGGAGAGTACCGCTATGGATGTTAACCTCTCGGCTGCTGCCGAAATCGCCCGTCAGTTGCGTCTGCGCGATATGGGCGGTATTGTGATTATTGACTTTATCGACCTCCACAAGGCCGAGAACCGCCAGAAGCTCTACGACGAGATGCAGAAGCTGATGGCCGGCGATAAGGCCAAACATACCATCCTGCCCATCACCAAGTTTGGCCTGATGCAGATTACTCGCCAGAGGGTGCGCCCCGAGGCTATCAGCAAGGCCGAGGAGACCTGTCCCACTTGTGGCGGTACGGGCAAGGTGTCGCCCTCGATTCTGATAGACAAGCAGATAGAGAATCAGATTGCCTACTACGCAATCGAAAAGCGCAAGCGTGCGCTGAGGGTGGTTGTCAATCCCATTTTGGCGGCTTGGCTCACCAAGGGTGGCTTGTGGAGTATTCGCAGAAAGTGGTGCCGCAGGTATTTGTGCCGTGTGAAGGTGGTTGTTGACCAGTCGCTCGGTATGGTTGAGTTTAGGCTCACCGACAAGAAAAACCGCCAACTGCAATAATAAACCAAATTATACCGGAGGGGCTGCACGTCGATTGAGGGCGTGAGGGCCCCTCGGTTGTCTAAATACAAATGTATGAAAAAAGCACCTACCATAGCCATTGGCGATATTGTCGGCAGGGCGGCCAAGACCCAACAGGTGGCCCGGCTGGCCACTGCTATCGAGAGCCGTCAGGTGGTAGAGGTCGAGCAACTTGTGGGCTCGGCCTATGCTCTGTATGCGGCTGCTGTGGCGGCACGTATGGGGGGTGTGCATATATTTGTGGCGGCCGACAGAGATGCCGCAGCCTACCTGTGTAGCGACTTCTATGCGGTGGCGGCCGACAAAGATAGGGTGCTGTTTTTGCCCTCGAGCTATAAACGCTCCATACGCTTTGGGGCCGAGGACCAGTCGGGCGTGGTGCAACGCACTGCGGCGCTGGAAGCCATACGCAACCACTCAGCCAGTGGGGGTGTGGGGCTGATTGTCTGCACCTATCCCGAGGCACTGGCCGAAAATGTGGTCACCTCGGATCAGGTGAGCGATGCCGCCATACGCGTAAGGGTGGGCGAGAGGTTCTCGATGCAGTCGCTCCAAAGGGATGTCGAGGAGCTTGGTTTCCAGAGGGTTGATTTTGTTTACGAGCCCGGCCAGTACTCGATGAGGGGCGGTATTTTTGATATCTTTTCGTATGCCGAGAATAAGCCCTTCCGAATAGACTTTTTTGGCGACGAGGTCGAGAGTGTCAGGAGGTTTGACATTGCCTCGCAGCTCTCGCAAGACAAGGTGGACTCGGTAACCATTATCCCTAATCTGAAAAACTTTACGGCCGACAAGAAGGTGGCTCTGGCCGACTATGCCGAGGGTGCAGTGTGGTGGATGAGCGACCTGGACCATACGCTCGGAATGCTCGACGAGGTGAGGCGCAAACTGCTGGCCGAGAGCGATGAACCCGCCATTGATGCAGCCCGAGTAACTTCGGCAAAGGCATTTTTGGCCTCGACTGCTGAGGCCGCAATGGTGCTGCAAGGGGCGAGCAGCCGACGACAGGCGAGCGAAAAGGTTACGTTCCACACCACTCCCCAGCCCTCTCTCAACAAGCAGTACAACCTCTTAGCCGACGAGATTGAGGCCCGAGCATTGAGGGGCTACACGACCTATATTCTGTCGGAAAACCACGCCCAGTTCGAGAGGCTCGAAAATGTGCTTGCCGCAACCCGCACAAAGGCCCACTTCGAGCCGCTGAAAACTACGCTCCACGAGGGCTTCTCGGACCACACGCTGAAGGCGAGCCTATATACCGACCACCAGATTTTTGAGCGCTACCACCGCTACTCGTTGCGTGGCGAGATTGACCGCAGGGAGAGCCTTACGATTGCCGAGCTCAACCAGTTGCAAGTGGGTGACTATGTGGTACATATCGACCACGGTGTGGGCCAGTTCGGAGGCCTTGTCCACACCACCGAGGGGGGCAAAGAGCAAGAGGCCGTCAAGCTGGTCTACAAAGATGGCGACGTGTTGCTGGTGAGCGTTCACGCCTTGCACCGCATTGCCCGCTACAAGAGCAAAGAGAGCGACGCCCCCCCCAGGGTTTACAAACTCGGTACGGGGGCTTGGCAGAGGATGAAAGAGGCCACCAAGAGGGCTGTGAAGGACATTGCTCGCGAGCTCATACGCCTCTATGCCGAGCGCAAGGCGAGCGGTGGCTTCCGCTTCTCGCCCGACAGCTACTTGCAACACGAACTGGAGAGCTCGTTTATGTACGAGGAGACCCCCGACCAACAGAAGGCCGTAGAGCTGATAAAGGCCGATATGGAGTCGGCCGAGCCTATGGACAGGCTGGTGTGTGGCGATGTGGGCTTTGGCAAGACCGAGGTGGCTGTGAGGGCCGCCTTTAAGGCCGCTTGCGACAGCAAACAGGTGGCTGTGCTGGTGCCTACGACCATCTTGGCCCTGCAACACTACCGCACCTTCTCGGAGCGAATGAGGGGACTGCCTGTGAGGGTAGACTACCTGAGTCGCACCCGCTCGACCAAAGATACCAAGCAGATAATGGCCGACCTCGAAGCGGGCCGCATAGATATACTTGTGGGCACACACAAGATTTTGGGTAAGGATGTCAAGTTCAAAGACTTGGGCCTGCTCATTATAGACGAGGAGCAGAAGTTTGGCGTGGCCGCAAAGGAGAAGTTGCGCCAGTTGAGTGTGAGTGTCGATACGCTTACGCTTACGGCTACGCCCATACCCCGAACACTGCAATTCTCGCTTATGGGTGCAAGGGATTTGAGCGTCATCTCCACCCCGCCCCCCAACCGCCAGCCCATCGTTACCGAGTCGCACACCTTCGACGAGGCCATCATTAGCGAGGCGCTGGACTTTGAGTTGGGCCGAGGTGGTCAGGTCTACTTTGTGCACAATAGGGTAGAGGATATCGAGCGCATTGTCGCCATTGTCAAGAAGTTGAGGCCCGAGGCAAGGGTGGCTGTGGGACACGGACAGATGCCCGCCCAGCAGCTCGAAAAGCTAATTATGGACTTTATCTATGGCGAGTACGATGTGCTGGTGGCTACCACCATTATCGAGAACGGAGTGGATATACCCAATGCCAACACCATCATTATCAACAATGCCCAGAACTTTGGCCTGAGCGACCTGCACCAGTTGCGTGGCAGGGTGGGGCGTAGCGACCGCAAGAGCTACTGCTACCTGCTCTCGCCCCCCGATGAACTGCTTTCGAGCGAGTCGAGGCGCAGACTCAGAGCCATCGAGGAGTTCTCGGAATTGGGCTCGGGATTTAATATCGCTATGCAGGATTTGGATATCCGAGGTGCGGGCAACCTGCTGGGTGCCGAGCAGAGCGGATTTATTGCCGATATGGGCTTTGAGACCTACCAGAAAATTCTCAATGAGGCTATTGCCGAGCTGAGGGCCGAGGGCGTCGAGGGCATTGATGAAGTGGTAGGCCACGGCGAGAGTGTGGGTGCTCAACCAACTGTGGCCGAAATGGTTGCGGGTGGAGGTGCTGTACCCGAACAGACCGCACAGTCGGCCGGTCCTGTGGAGGATATATGCTTTGTGGGCGACTGCCAAATCGAGACCGATGCGGTGGCCCTGCTGCCAAATAGTTATGTGAGCCAGCCCAATGAAAAACTCAAACTCTACCGCCGTCTGGACAGCATCACCGACGAGGCCGAGATGGAGCGCTTTGTGGCCGAAATGGTCGACCGCTTTGGCCAGATGCCGCCACAGGCCACTACGCTGGTGGATGTGGTGCGCCTCAGGTGGAGGGGTATGGCCTTGGGCTTCGAGAAACTGAAAGTTAAGAACGGCCTGATGCTGGGGTGGTTTCCTGCCGATGGGCGCTCGCCTTACTACAAGAGCCGACTCTTTGGAGCCATACTGCGATTTGTGGCGCAAAATCCTGCACGATTTGTGCTCAAACAGAACAATAATAGGGTATACTTGACGTTTAGAAATGTAGAGGGTGTGGCTGCTGCGTGCCAGTTGCTCGACCAAGTGAGCCGCCACGTTTCGATGCCCGAAGGGACCAAGTAGAGCCCACGAAAAAGAAAAAAAGCCCATCGGAGAGGGAAAATTGATGATGAAGGGTGTTTTTTCTTTGAAAAAAGAGAGAAAATTTTGATATTTGCAAAATCTGTTTGGAGTTTTCAAAAACGGAGTAATTTTTCGTAGAAAAAATGCAGTTGAAAAAAGCAATATACGCAACACTTTTTGTGGCCTTCGTGATGATGGGCACAAGCAAGGCTGTGGCCCAAAGCAGTAGCCTTAACGCCTACTCGCCCTATACCTTCTACGGCATAGGCGACATCAACGAGCAGGGCAATGCCGTTACCCGTGCTATGGGTGGCGCAGCACTCGGTTTTCGCAATCCGTTGTACATCAACTCGGTCAATCCCGCATCGTACAGCTCGGTCAGGAGCAACAGCTTCTTGTCTAACTTCGATATGGAGGGCCAGAACGTATATGCACGCACTACTGCGGCCAAGACCAGTAACAACTCGTTCAACATCCGCGATATTTCGATGTCGTTCCCCCTGGGTAAGGGCCTCGGTGCAGGTGTGAGCGTTAGCCCTTACAGCTCGGTTGGTTACAGAGTGCAGTTCTATGACCAGGACCCCGACGTGTTGGCAAATATAGGCCAGATGCTCTATGCCTACACTGGCGAGGGCGATGTGACACAGTTTAAGGCAGGCATTGGCTGGGAGCCCTTCAAAGGCTTCTCGATTGGTGCCGACGTGGTCTATCTGCACGGCAATATCGAGCGCAGCTACAACGCTATTCCTACCGTAATCACCGGCTCGGGTGGCTATCATACACTGATGGGTACCATTCAGGAGAATATCGACAAGTTCTTCGGCTCGGTGGGTATGCAGTGGACTCCAATATCGAATACCAACAACGTGCTCACTATCGGCGCAATATACCAGATGGGTGGCCGTATGAATGGCAAGGTTGTAGAGACAGTGCCCGTAAATGCAACTCTGGCACCCGAGATTAACGCAGTGGAGAAGGAGTACACCTCGGACTTCTCGCTGGCCAATACCTACGGATTGGGCCTCTACTACCACCGTACCAAGTGGAGCGTGGGTGTGGATTGGAAATTTGCCGACTGGGGTAGCCGCAATCAGGGCGACGTGAGCGAGAACATCCGCTTCCGCAATACCAACAAGGTGAGCTTGGGTGGTCAGTATACCCCCAACCCAGGCGATGTGCGTAACGCACTGAACCGTTGGACCTATCGTGCAGGTCTGCGCTGGGCACAAAACTATGTGGTGCTCAACGATACCCCCATCAGCGACGTGGCTCTGACTATGGGCGTGGGTATTCCACTGAGGATGACAGGCTTGTCGAACATCAACCTGGGCCTCGAGTTGGGCCAGAGGGGTACGACCAATGCAGGCTTGGTCAGGGAGAACTACTTGAAGTTTACCATAGGCTTTAGCTTCTTTGGCGAGGACTACTGGTTTATGAAAGTTAAGTACGACTAATGAGTTGAAACATACGAACAAAACAAAATATCAAACTTAATAAAAAACTAATTCAATGAAACGTATCGTAATCAAATCGATGGTTATGCTGGCGCTGATGATGGGCGGCAGCGTAGTTGGTTCGACCGTGATGGCTCAGACCCAGGAGCAGGCACAGGTAGAGGAGACCCCCGCACAGCGCAAAGCTCGCGAGAAAGCCGAGAAGAAAGCTGCTAAAGAGGCCGAGAAGAAACGTAAAGCAGAGGAGAAAGCTGCAAAAGCAGCTGCAAAAGAGGCTGAGAAGATTGCAAAGATTATCGCAGCCCAGAAGGCAGCCGAGGCTAAAAAAGGTGGCGCCCCTGCACAGCAGCAGCCTACCAGCACCTTCGGTCCCGAGTGGGGCGAGAACGCTACCCCCGCACAGAGGGAGGAGAACGTAAAGACCTACAACTTCTTCATCGATGCTTATAACAACAAAGACTACGACAAGGCTCTGGAGTATGCCTACACGCTGATTAACAACTGCCCCAAAGCTCGTAGTACTGTGTATGTAAACACCGCCAACATCTATCGTCAGAAGATTGCTCGCTCGAAATCGCTCGACGAGAAAGCTGTGAACATCGACTCACTGATGAAGGTTTACGACTACCGTTTGGCTGCATTTGCCGACGATGCTAAGTATGGCGAGGTTTACATCATCAAGAACAAAGCAAAAGATTACTACAAATATCGCGCTGAGGATAAGGCTGGTATGCTGAAACTCTTCCGCCACGGTATCGAGATCGACCCCGAGATCGACCCCACCTTCATCAACCAGTACTTCACCGTGTTGGTAGAGGAGTATGAGGCTCTGAACGTAGAGACCGACCACTTTATGAGCGAGTATGAGTTTATGGCCAGCAAGATGGACCAGGTAACCGACGAGGAGGCTAAAACCTCGTTCGATGCACTGCTGATTAAATCGGGAGCTGCCGACTGCAACAACTTGGAGACCATCTTCTCGGAGCGTCTGGCTAACGACCCCGACAACGCTGCTCAGATCGAGAAGGCATTTAAGCTGATGGCTCGTAACAACTGCCAGAGCGAGTTCTTCCTGATGGTGGGCGAGAAATACTATGCCAACAACCCCTCGACCGAGGTTGCACAGATGTTGAGCAAGGGCTTTGAGAACGCAAAGAACTTTGACAAAGCTATCCACTATCTGAATGCTGCTATCGAGCACGAGACCGATCCCAAAGCTAAGGCTAATCTGTGCGTTCAGATTTCGGGTACCTATCTGGCTGCCGAGAATGCTCGCGAGTCGGCCGACTACGCCAAGAAGGCTATCGAGTTTGATGCCGACAACGGCTCGGCCTACATCTGCTTGGCTCAGGCTTACGTTACCGGCTCGACCGCTTGTGTAGACTTCGACAAACAGACCGTATTCTGGCTGGCTTATGACCTGGCAGCTAAGGCTCGTAACCTCTTCGAGGGCAACGAGGCTCAGCAGGAGGTTGCAACTACCCTTATGAATACCTACCGCAACTACTTCCCCGCACAGTCGGATTGCTTCTTCCGTGGTCTGACCGCACAGGGCGATCCCTACACTGTTAAGTGTGGCTGGATTTCGGGTAGCACCACTGTTAAGTACAAATAGTGACTCTGGGCAGATACATAACTAAAATAGCAATGGTAGCATCTCTCGTGGGAGGTGCTATCTTGCTGTTTTCGTGCAAAGCGCAACCCAAGTCGTCGGGCGTCAATCTCGAGACGATGATTACCCAGCAGAGCGATACCCTGACGATGATTTATACCAAAAACGGGCAGAAGGACTACCGCTTTACCACTCCGCTGATGGAGAGGTATGAGTTTGCCCGTGACCCCTATATGGAGTTCCGCTACGGCATCGAGATTATCACCTTCGACTCGCTCGGTAATGAGGCCTCGCAACTGCTGGCCGACTACGCCATCTACTACGAGAAACGCGAGTTGTGGGAGGCTCGTGGCAATGTCAGGGGCCGAGGCGAGGATGGCCGTAGGCTCTATACCCAACAGATTTTCTGGGACGAAAAGACCGACAAGGTCTACTCGAATGTCGATACAAAGGTTGTCGATGGCGACGATGTGTTTGTGGGCGAGGGCTTCGAGTCGGACTCGGAGTTTAAGGACTGGGTGTTCCGCGAGAGCGAGGGGCGTATGTGGGTAGATGCTTCACAGGGCGAGGGCGACCAGACTGCCGAAGAGAGTGATAAGGCAGCAGAGAAGGATAAAAAAGAGGGCGAAGATAAGAAGAGGGACGGCGAGGATGACAAGAACTCCAAGCCTGCTGTGAAAGAGCGTGAGGGTAAGGTGGTTAAGCCCATTGCACCCCCGAGCAATATCAAGCCCATAAATGCCAATGACCAGGATCAAAAAGGCCGCCTCACAAGGGGCAAAAAGCCCGGGTTTGGCAACCACTCCGATAAGGGAGGTGGCGAGCTGCCCAAGGCCGACAGACCTGCCAGTGGCTCTGTCGCCAAGAAATAATAGTGAAACTCCGCTTTTGACAACGGAGTTGCTTTTCTTTATGTAAAAATAGGTAATCGTAGTAGAGATGGAGAGTCTTTTGAGCGTTGTGACCATCACGTTGGTGTCGTTGTTGCTGTCGGCCTGGTTTTCGGGTATGGAGATAGCATTTACGAGCGCCAACCGCTTGCGTATGGAGATTGACCGCAAGCGCGGAGGTATGGTGGGACGCATCATCGACAAGTTTGCATCAAAGCCAGGTGAGTATATTACCACTATGCTGGTGGGCAACAATATAGTGTTGGTTGTCTACTCGACCTTTATGACCGAGTTGATACACTTGCTGGCCGCCAAGATGGGTATAACTATGTCGCCCGACTCGGTTGTGATAGAGACACTTATCTCTACGATTGTGATTATTTTCTTGGGCGAGTTTGGCCCCAAGAGCCTGTTCCGCCTGAGGCCCAACTCGATTTTTAGGGCCTTTGTGGTGCCGGTATATCTGGTGTACTTGATACTCTTCCCGCTGTCGAAACTGACCACTATGTTGGCATTTGCACTGCTGAGGTTGTTTGGGCTGAAAGTTAAGGAGGAGCACAATATCAAAAGTTTTGGCAAAATAGACCTCGAAAGCCTCATCGACGAGAGTGCCGAGGCTGCCGAAAAGAGCCCCGCAAATGATATAAAAATCTTCCAAAACGCACTCGACTTCTCGGACCTGAGGGTGAGGGATTGTATGGTCCCCAGAGTGGATGTTGAGGCGGTAGAGGTTGATACCTCTGTCGAGGAATTGACAAGCAGATTTGTGGATACTAATTACTCGCGCCTGTTTGTGTGGGAGGGTAGTATCGACAATATTATCGGCTATGTTACGACCAAAAGTTTGTTCCGCAAGCCCCAGAGTATTAGGGAGATGTTGATGCCTGTGAGGTATGTGCCCGAAACGATGGAGACCGAGAAACTGATGGGTGAGATGATACGCTCGCGCCAGTCGGTGGCGGTGGTTATCGACGAGTTTGGTGGCACTGCGGGCATCTTGTCGTTGGAGGACGTGTTGGAGGAGATTGTGGGCGAGATTGAGGACGAGCACGACGAGCCCGAATTGGTCGAGAAAGTGCTCAAAGATAACCAGTGGGTGCTGTCGTGCCGATTGGAGGTTGCCTACCTCAACGAGCGCTATGGACTGGGGCTCGAAGAGAGCGACGAGTATGACACCCTGGCCGGCTACATAATTGCCAAGTATGGCGGTATTCCTACGGTAGGAACGGTGGTCGAAGATGGTGGAAAAGAGATAAAAATCCTAAAATCTACCTCTTCGAGGGTAGAATTGGCAAAAGTTAGGCTTTTGTGATGAGGTTTTTCGGATAAAATCACTATATTTGAGGCCAATTTGCGCAAAGTGCCTTTGGCACACCAAAACTGAGACGCAACAAAAACAAAACAAAATAAAAATTACAAACAACTCAAATCAAAATGGCATCATTAAATGATTTAAGAACCAGGGGCGGCTGGGTGTTGACTATTGTCCTCGCAGTCGCTATGCTCGCCTTCGTATTGGGCGACCTTTTCAGCAGTGGTAGCATCTTCGCTTCGCGCCAGAACCGCGTGGGCAAAATCAATGGCGAGGTTATCGACTACCAGGTTTATCTCAACCAGACCGAGAATATCAAAAACATCTACACTATGTTGTGGGGTACCAGCGCATTCAACGCCGATCAGTACGATATGATCTACGACGAGGCTTGGAGCGACCTGGTTATGACTCACGCCTACGCACCTTCGTTCGAGAAGCTGGGCCTGACCGTTACCAACGCCGAGGTGGTTGATATGATTCAGGGTGCTTACACTTCGCCCCTGATTGCAAGCTTCTTCTCGGATCCCCAGACCGGCCAGTTCAGCGCCGAGGCTATGGCAGGTTTCCTGACTCAGGTAGAGAGCGACCCCAACGCATTTGCAATCTGGAACTACATCAAAAAACGCGCTTCGGAGCAGCGTCTGCTCTCGAACTTCACCAGCCTTGTTGCCGAGGGTATGAACGCCAACAATCTGGAGGTGAACAGGAGCGTAGAGATGGCCAATAACGCCTCGAATGTGAAGATTGTGTCGAAACAGTACTACACCATCGCCGACTCGCTGGCTGGTAAGATTAGCGACTCGCAGATCAAGAAGTACTACAACGAGCACAAAGAGCTCTATCGCCAGAAAAATAGCCGCGAGGTTGACTATGTAGTATTCAACGTAGAGCCTTCGGAGGCCGACTACGCTGCTGCAAAAGCAGAGGTAGAGGCTCTGGCCGAGGAGTTCAAGGCTGCTGCCGATCCTATGCAGTTTGCTACTGCCAACTCGTATGACCGCCCCGACTACAGCTACTACTCGAAAAATAGGATGATTGATGTTCGTTTCAAAGGCATCGCCTTCGAGAACGAGAATAACGGCTTCTATGGCCCCGTACTGCACGAGCCCAGCAATACCTACACCATCGCTCGCGTGGCTGACTACCGTATGATGCCCGACTCGATGGAGGCTCGCCACATCCTGCTCTCGTATGACCAGAAAGATTTGGCCGACAGCATCGCTACCGCTCTGCGCAAAAATAGCAAGCAGTTTGCAGCTCTGGCCGAGAAATACTCGCTCGATGGTAGCGCTGCCAATGGTGGTAAACTGGGCAGCTTCACTCCCGAGCAGATGATTCCCGAGTTCAGCAACGCTCTGATTGAGGCTTCGACCGGCAAAATTGTTGTTATCGAGAGCCAGTTCGGTATCCACGTAGCTCAGGCAACCTGGAAAGGTAAAATGTCAAAGAGGGCTCAGATTGCCAAGATTAACATCCGCGTTAATCCCAGCGACGAGACTCTGCAGCTCGCATCGAACGAGGCTAACGAGTTTATCTCGGCTGTAAACGAGTCGAACTTTGCAGATGCAGCTGCCAAACTTGGTCTGTCGAAACGCTCGATTACCATCAACAACAAGGACCGTCAGATCTATACCTTCAAAGATGCTCGCGAGCTTATTCGCTGGTCGTTCAACAACAAAGAGGGCGCTTTGTCGAACATTATGGATATCGATGGCGACTATGTTGTAGCTACCGTTACAAAAGTGCGCAAAGAGGGTTACAAACCCATCGAGGAGGTTGCAGCCTCGATTATTAACTCTTTGCGTCGCGAGGGCAAAGCTGCTCACGTAGCAACTTTGGTTGAGGGTGCTACTACCATCGAGGAGGTTGCCGAGAAGCTCAATACCACCGTTATCGATGCTGAGGAGTTGCTGGGTAACGCCAACAACATCGCAGGTATGGGCCCCGCTCTGGAGCTGATCGGTAATATCTCGGCTGTGCCCGAGAATACCCTCGTAGGTCCCTTCGTTGACGACTACAGCGTTTGCTACGTATTCGTCGAGGGCCGCACCGCTGCCGAGAACGTAACCGCCGAGAACGAGAAAGTTCGTCTCGACTCGCACGGTCTCTACCGTCTGGATAGCCGTTTGAACGAGGCTCTCGAGAGCACCGCAAACGTAGAGGACAACCGTACCAAATTCTTCTAAACAACGACTTTACTTACACACTCACAACGACTATGGCAAACGAAAATCAGCAGCGTATGGAGGTTGAACTGGATGCCGAGGTGGCCCAGGGCAAGTACTCCAATTTGGCAATCATCAGCCACTCGCCCAGCGAGTTTGTGTTGGACTTTGCGGCTGTGCTGCCCGGAGTTCAGAAGGCAAAGGTCAAGAGCCGCATTATCTTGACTCCCGAGCACGCTAAGGCGCTGATGCTCTCGTTGCAAGAGAATGTAGCCCGCTACGAGCGCAATGTTGGCGAGATTAAGCTCAACAAGGCTCGTGGTCCCCAAGGTGGCTTCAATATGGGCCAAGCTTAAGGGCCGAGAGAGGGCCAGTCGTGAGGGGGTGCGAGGCGATAAGGCGCGGCCCCAACACCCCGAGTGCATAATAAAAATGGCGACTTCCAATGTGTGGAAGTCGCCATTTTTGGTGTGTAATGGGGCTATAATATAATAGGTATGATAGCTATTGGAGTATTGCTCGGGCGGTGGCTACATCGCGACCAATCTGGGCGGTGAGGGCCTCGCGCGAGGGGAATTTCTGCTCGGGGCGGATAAACCGAGCCAACTCAACCTCGATGGTCTGCCCGTATAGGTCGGCATCGAAATCGAGTATGTGGGCCTCGATACGACGCGCTCCGCCCTCTATGACCGAGGGGCTGAAACCTATATTGACGATAGCGCGGTGGCGCACTCCACCCACTACGGCAAAGCCCGCATAAACCCCGTTGGCAACCGCTCCGAGGTCGCACCCTTCAGCCGACAGGTTGGCCGTCGGGAAACCTATCCGATGACCTAAACCATTGCCATAGATTACTCGGCCTATTATTTTTATATTTAGACGGTTACTTTTCAAAACCTTGCTATTGACCTTTTGGTAGTTTTTTTGTATCTTGCGCCAAATATACACTTTTTATGCAAGAAATTGTTCATCCTAAGGGTAAAATTTACTACTCAATGGGCGAGGTGGCCGAACTGTTTGGTGTGAATGCCTCGCTGCTCCGCTTCTGGGAAGAGGAGTTCCCCATTCTCAAAATAGCCAAGAATAGCAGGGGACACCGCATCTATACCACTGCCGATGTGGATAACATTCGCCTTATCTATTACCTTGTGAAAGAGCAGGGTATGACGTTGGAGGGTGCCAAAAAACGCATCCGCCAAAATCGTGATGGGGTTAATCGCGATGCCGAGATTGTCGAGCACTTGCGTAGCATACGCAATATGTTGGCAGCCCTGCGCGAGGAGCTTGGTGGCGATACTCAGGTGATTGAGATTGAGGAAGAGGATGAAGAGGTTGTGGTGGCTGACAAGGTTGCCGAGGATAGCCCTGTGGCCGAAGAGCCTACCATTATGGAGGAAGAGGTGGTTGTAGTGGCCGAGGCGGAGGTGGAGGCTGAGGTGCCCGCAGAGGTCGAGGATGTGCCCGCAGAGGTTGATGACACCGAGCAGTTTGTGGTGGCCGAGGAGCCCGCAGCCGAAAAGCCCGAAAAGGCCGAAAAACCCGCCAAGGCTGCTAAGTTGGGTACGCTGATAGGTGGCAACCTATTTTCGCCCGAGGATATACGTCTGGCGGTGGCTAAGCAGTCGGCCAAGGAGTCCAAAAAGGAGGCTAAGAATAAAGTGATTGAGCAGACGCTGTTCTAATCGGGGATGGAAGAGGCCAATAGTTGGAGTTGGTACATATATAGCAGAGAGAAATATGAAGGTATCTGAAATTGTTGCGGCACTCGAAGCCGAGGTGCCTCTGGGATGGCAGGAGAGTTACGACAATGCAGGCTTGGCGGTGGGTAATCCACAGGCCGAGGTCGAGCGCGTGTTGGTGGCTCTGGATGTTACCGAAGAGGTGGTTGATGAGGCGATAGAGGTGGGGGCGCAGATGATTGTGAGCCACCACCCCATAATCTTCCGCCCCATAAAGCGACTGGCTTGGGCCAATCGCCAGCAGCGCACCATTGCTAAGGCTATCGAGCACGGCATAGCCCTCTATGCAGCCCATACCAACCTCGATAGCGCACCCGCTGAGGGTATAAGCCACCGACTGGCTCAGATGCTCTCGCTACGTGAGGTGGGGCTGTTGGAGCCCTCGGGTACCGAGGGGGTAGGCATAGGCGTTGTGGCCGAGGTCGTAGGCGAGCCAATGTCGGCAGTGGATATGCTGGCGAAGATTAAGACCACTCTTGGGGTTGAGGCCCTCAGGCATAGCCCCATCAGGTGCGACGAGGTGCAGAGGGTAGCAATTTGTAGCGGTAGTGGTGGCTCGCTCATCGAGGCTGCCGAAGCTGCGGGAGCCGACCTCTACCTGTCGGCCGACTTCAAATACCACGATTTTGTCGATGCCGACCGTATGATTTTGGTCGATGCGGGACATTTTGAGACCGAAATTTGCGCAATTGACATTTTGTTTGAGATATTATCAAAAAAATTACCTACTTTTGCACTCCATAAGAGTACCAGCTCGATTAACCCCGTAAACTATATGTTGTAGAGCGAGTAAGGGTACTTATAACCGATACAGGATAATAATTCAAAGAAGATATAAATAGTAGAGTATGGCAACAACTAACAAAAAGAACGTGGAGACCGTCGACTACACTATGCAGGAGCGTATCAAAGCACTCTATGAGTTGCAGAAAATCGACTCCAAAATCGACGAAATCAACAAGATTAAGGGCGAACTGCCTATGGAGGTAGCTGACCTCGAAGATGAGGTTGCAGGCCTGCAAACCCGTATCGACAATATCCAGAGGGATATCGACGAGCTCAACGCCCTGCTCCGCAAGGACAAAGAGGAGATTGAGCAGAGCAAAATACAGATTGCCAAGTATGAGGAGCAGCAGCAGAATGTTCGCAACAATCGCGAGTTTGACTCGATTGGTAAAGAGATTGAGTATATCGAGCTCCAGATCCAGCTCTGCGAGAAACACATCAAACAGCACACTGCCGATCTGAAAGTAAAGAAACAGCACATCGAGGAGGCTGAGGCTGTTAAGAACGACCGCGCAATTGACTTGGCTGCCAAGCGTGCCGAGTTGGATAGCATCGACGCCGAGACTGCTCAGGATATCGAGAACTTGAAGGCTCAGGCCGACAAGGCTCGCGAGGTCATCGACGAGCGCCTGTTGCAGGCTTACTGCCGTATCCGCTCGAATGTTCGCAATGGTATGGCTGTTGTGCCCATCAAACGTGATGCTTGCGGAGGTTGCTTCAATCGTATTCCTCCCCAGCGCCAGAGCGAGATTCGCCAGGGCAGGAAGATTATCATCTGCGAGTACTGCGGTCGCGTGTTGGTGTCGGACAATATCGACGAGTAGTGTAACAACGACCAGTAGGGTGCAAAACAGAGATGCCAAGATGTTTCCACATCTTGGCATCTCTGGTTTATTTGCGTAGTGCTATTTTTTCTCTTTGGCCCGCTTTTTCTCGGCTCGGGCGGCCTCTTTGGCAGCTTTGGCTTGTGCCTTACGCTCGGCTCGGGCCTGCTTTTCGGCTGCTTTCTTCTCGGCACGGGCCTGCTTTTCGGCCGCCTTGCGCTCGGCCTTCGACTGCTTGTCGGCAGCCTTTTGTTCGGCCTTGGCGGCCTCTTTGGCGAGTTTTTCGGCTTTGATGCGCTCGTGCTTTTCGCGTTGCAGACGGGCGGCGTCCTCGGCTCGAGCGGCCTTTTCGAGTCGGAAACGCTCGGCCTTCTCCCTGACGCTGTCGCCCATCAGGTAGAAGTTTACGATGTTGTTGAAAACCAAGTTGAATGCCCTATTGACCAACGGCATCTGCTTCTCCTCCGAAGTGGGGAAGGGTATCTCGTGCGAGTACTCAAAGGGGAAGTCGATGACCTCTACTCGGGTGGGAATGTCGCCTCGGCGACCTTTCAGTGTGCGGATAATCTTTTTGAACGGCATCACCTTGTCGCCCTCGAGTGCAATGGCGTAGATGTTGTGGGCATTGTGGGCAAATAGGCGCTCGCGCTCCGAGCGACGCTCACCCTCGTTCATCATCAACCCAATGGCATCCCAATTTTGGCGAAAACGCATCGACTTGGGTGCGCCTACAAAGTTACGCCCCATCTGGCGTAGCTTCTTGCCACTATTCAGACTCATCACACTCTCGTAGGCCTTCTCATCCATAATGTACTTCGATATGCCGTACATCGAGTCGAAGGTGCCACCACCGCAGAACATTGCCAGTCGCGAGTCGCGGAAGATATCTTCGGAGTTGTTGAGCAGCAGTATTTCGGCCAGAAAACAGCCAATCGAGTAGGCGAATATATCGACGTGAGCCCCCTTGCTGAACAGTGGGTGACGGCCCGCCTTGATGCTGCCAACGATGTCGAGCACGTCGTAGTAGCTCTGTATGCCCGAGACCAAAAACTGCTCGGGATTTTTTTCGAGTCGTGTGCTCAGGGCTGCATTGGCAAAGGTCGATGTGGCGCCACCCTCGACTGCTGTGCTGCGGTCGCTCACCACCTCGCGCATATTGCGTGGGTTGCTCCAGCTCTTGGGCGAGCGGTTGATGTGGTAGGCTATGGGGAACATCACCACAGGGCGACCACTCTTCTCGGCCAGAAACTTGGCCCAGGGCAGGTATTTGTCCCAACTGCGCTCGTTGAGGCCGTGGAAGAAGATGATTGCTCGGTCGAATGTGTCGGCCCCCTTGGGGGTGATTATGGGGTAGACAAAGTGGTAGTTCTCGTCTTTGCCCCCTTGCGAGAGCTCGAAGTAGTAGAGGTTGCCACGCATAACGCCCCCATCTTGGTACTCGACGGGGAAGGTCGAGGTGTACTCGTAGTTGCGTATCTCTACTGTGCTGTCGGGCAGGTCGATAATGGGTTGTGAGGTGTTGTATAGCTTCGAGAGCAGTTCGCGCTCGCTCTTGTAATCGGTCATAATTGTATTATTCTCTGTTGGTATTTTTCAAAATTACTCACTCCCCCGAGGGGGTGCAATCGAGTAGGGGGTGCAAATTACACGCCCCAAAGGACCAAATTTTACAGCTAAGATATTGAGTTAAAATAAAATGGGTGGCGCAAAAATACACCACCCAAATAACTCTTTCCGTATTGTCTGATACCTATATATTATATATATGCGTTCTTTGTGCTTGTCCACTATCCCTCTATCAGCTCGCGGGCCTGAGCCATTGCAGCCTCGGTAACCTCGTTGCCGCTGAGCATCTTGGCCACCTCTTCGATGCGCTCCTCGGCCGAGAGCAGACTTATGTTGGTGCGCCCCGCCTTGGCATCTTTCCATACGCGGAAGTGGGTGTCGCCCTTAGATGCCACCTGGGGCAGGTGGGTGATGTTTACCACCTGACGGCCTGCCGACAGCTCGGCAATAATCTGGCCCGTAACGTCGGCTATGCGGCCCGAGATGCCCGTGTCAATCTCGTCAAAGACAATGGTGGGCATATTTGCTCGGTCGGCCACCAGAGCTTTCAGACAGAGCATAACGCGCGAAATCTCGCCACCCGAGGCCACTTTCTCCAATGGCTGGGGCGTAAACTTGGGCGACGACGAGAATAGGAAGTCAATCTTATCGGCCCCCGTAGGTTGCAACGCCCCGGTGGGGGCAATGTCGCACACAAACTGCGAGTGCTCCATACCCAGCCTTGCCAACATAGCCACCACCCCTTTGGCCAGTGCTACACCTGCCTTTTGGCGCGAGGCGGTCAGCTTGGCAGCGGCCTTCTGGGCCTGAGTGGTGCATTGCGTCACGCGGCTTTCGAGGGCAGCCAAACGCTCATCGGAGTCTACGATGACGGCCAACTTGGCGGCATAGTCGGCTTGGAGAGCTATCAGCTCATCAACCGTCGAGAGCGAGTGCTTGCGCAACAGAGTGTAGATGGCATCGAGCCTATCGACTACCTCGGCAGCCCTCTGTGGATTGTTGTCCACGCGCCCCATCTGGTCGCCCAGTTCGGCCGAAATGTCCTTCAACTCGACCATCACACTGTGGAGCCTTTCGCTCAACTCGCCTGCGGGGGCATAGACATCCCTCAGTTTGGCGAAGGCGCTCTCGGCTCTCTTAACTCTGGCCAGTACGCCATTCTCCTCCTCATCGAGTGCAGCGCTGCTCTCGCCCAGAGCCTCGGCTATGCGCTCAACATTGTCGAGCAACTTCTGCTCGGCCTCCAACTCCTCCAACTCGCCACTACGTAGCTTCAGAGCGGCCAGCTGGTTGTGCTGAAACTCGATATACTCCTTGTCCCTCAGGTTGGCCTCGACCGCGCGCCTCACCTCGGCCAGCTCGGCCTCGGCAGTGCGCAGAGCCTCCCAACGCACACGGTAATCCTCCACGAGAGCGCCATTGTCGGCCATTGCATCTACAATCTGCATCCTGAACTGAGGGTCGGCAACCTTCAACGAGTGGTGTTGCGAGTGAATGTCTATAAGCCTAAGGCCCAACTCTTTGAGCACCGACAGCTGTACGGGCATATCGTTCACATAGGCCCTCGACTTGCCCGCAGGGGTTATCACCCTGCGGATAATGCTCTCGTCGGCCCATTCGAGGTCGTTCTCCTCGAAGAACTCCTCCAACCCATAGGCACCAATGGCAAAACTACCCTCGACCACGCAGTTGTGGGCATTCTCTTTCAGCGCAGCGCTGTCGGCCCTGGCACCAAGCAGCAGCCCCAGAGCTCCGAGCAGGATACTCTTGCCCGCACCCGTCTCGCCCGTGATTATGTTCAATCCAGGGCTGAGGGTTATGTCCAGTCGCTCAATCAGAGCGTAGTTTTCGACCAGCAGGTGGCGTAGCATAGTGGTAGAGTGGTGTAGGGGTTTTATATGTTCCTAAAATGGGGTAGGGTGCAAAGGTTGTGTCTTGGCTTTTGAGCCACAAAAGCGGGTAGAGTGCCTCCGACTTACCTTTTGGTGTGTCAATCGGTCGCCTCTCTCCCGCTTATGGTTTTCTCTCTGGTTGTTGGGGCTTGTGTGCGCCTCTATTTGTTCTCTTTGAATACAACCTCACCATCGAGGAACTCCTCGGTTGCGATGAGTACGGGCTTGGGAATACGCTCGTAGTATTTCGAGATCTCAATCTGCTCGCGGTTCTCGAAGGTCTCTTCGAGCGAGTCAACATTGGTAGAGAAGTCGGCCAGTTTGCGGTTGAGCTCCTGTTTGAGCTCGGTCGAAATCTGGTTTGCACGTTTGGCGATAATCGTTACCGACTCGTATACGTTGCCAGTGGGGGCATCGATGTCGGTCAGTTTGCGAGTTACCGTGTTGTTTGGTACGTTCTTTTTGATTTCCATATCTAACCTTATAAGTTTGTATTTGTATTTCCTGCTTGTGTGGTGGTGTAGCCCTCATCGGCCGACTCGTCGGTGCCCTCGACATTGTGCTTGGCGAGGAAGTTTTTGCACTGGCGCTGTATGCGCTCGGCAGCCCTGCGGTGCTTGGTGTCGGGGAACTCGGAGATGAGGTTGTAGTATGCATCCATCGTGTCGAGATAGCGGTCTACCTGCAACGAGGAGATTGAGTTCGAGGCCAACTCGTAGCTCGACTCCAAGGTGAGGTAGAGTATCTCCTCGCGGTGGGGCGTTTCGGGATACTGGTCCAGAGCGTTGCGCAGGGCAATGATGGCAGCCTTGTAACGCCTGGTCTTGTGGTAGGTGCGGGCGTTGTAGAACGACTTGTCGTACAGCTTACCTTTCAGCTCCTCTATGCGCATCTGGCATAGGGGCAACTTGGGCGACGAGGGGTAGCGCTCCATATACTCGTTTATGGCCTGTATGGCCTGAATGGTTGTGGTCTGGTCGCGCGTAGCCTCGGGCGACGAGAAGTAGTAGCCCATAGCGTACATATACTCTACATCCTCCAACAGAGGGCTACGGCCATATGTACGGCGGTACTCGTCGAATATCTGTGCACTACTGGTGAAGTCGCCGCGTTTGTAGAAGCAGCAACCCGTGTAGTACATTATGGTATCGGCACGCATAGTGGCGGTATAGCGGGGCGAAATCTCGTCGAAGAGTTGCAGCGCACGCTCGTAGTCGCCACCGTTGTAGTAGTCGATGGCAGCATAGAACATCTCATCGGGATTGTTGCGCTTGAGCAGCTTGTTGTACGAGCCGCAACCAACCATCATAAGCACCACAGCCAGTGCCACAAACCTAAAAATAACTCTCTTGTTCATAAACTTTTACTCCGTCGTTAAGAGCGTCGCCCTACAACAAGGGCAAAATAACGCGCAAATTTATACATTTTTAACGACTATGGAAAATAATATATTATTTTTTCGGCCCCAAAGAGTTGGTTTTTCTTTTGCAGGTGTGGCAAAAAAATGCTATCTTTGGACTACCGCCACACCAAATGGCACCACGAAAGACAAAAATGTTTACCCAATGAACTTGCTTGACCAATACGAAAGCTACCTCACCTCGCAGCGAAGACTTGCCCCGGGCACCGTGGTAAACTACTTGCGCGACTGCCGAGCCTTCATCGAGTGGTGTGGCTATTCGGTCGACAACTTTGCCCCTGCCGAGGTGGGCGAGCGAGATGTCAAGGGGTGGATAATGTCGCTCTCAGACCACGAAACCCCGGGATGCGTTGGCAAAAAGCGCAAATCCTCGTCGGTCAATACCAAAGCCGCATCGGTCCGCGCCTTCTTCACCTGGCTCAAAGAGGTCGAGGAGGTGGTGGGGGTAAACCCTACAAAGGGTGTGCCCCGATTGAAAGAGCCCTCGCACCTGCCCACCTACATTCACCAGCCCAATATGGCCCAGTTGGTGGGCGAACTTAGGGCCGAGGCGCTCTCGGACGACTATGTTGTAAGGCGCAATGCCGTGCTGGTGCTGCTGCTCTACGCTACGGGCATCCGCCTGGCCGAGGTTACGGCCCTTACGACTGCCAATCTGGCCCACGACTTGGGCGAGGTGCGTGTGCTGGGTAAGGGCAACAAAGAACGCATTGTGCCCATTGTTAGTGGCTTACGCCCTCTGATAGAGGAGTACCTGAAATTTACCCGCCAAAAAATTTGCACAAACGACAATTTTTCGCTATTTTTAACATCGAAAGGCGAGCCTATGAGTCGCCACCAGATTGAGCGAGCGGTGCAACAGCGCCTTGCCGAGGCGGGAGTCAAGGGCAAACATAGCCCTCACGTGCTGAGGCACACATTTGCGACCTTGCTGCTCGAGAATGGTGCCGACATTAGGGAGATACAGGAGCTTATGGGCCACTCGTCGTTGCGCACGACGCAGGTTTATACCCACAACAGCATAGCCTCGCTCAAAGAGGTCTACGCCACGGCCCACCCCCGCGGCCGCAAAAGAGAGCAGTAGAGGGTTGGTAGATACTAAGTGAGGACAGACCTCCTCGGCTGCTTTGCAGCCACTCCCCCTAACTTAGGGGGAGAGTAGTTGTGGAGCGAGTGAGAACCGCAACCAACCTTTAACCCACGACCACCCCTCTCCTGAGTTAGGAGAGGTGCCCCGAAGGGGCGGAGAGGTCTGTAAAATAAGATAATAAGAACTAGCGCCCAATGGGAGTAGAACGCACAAACAATTTGCCAGAGGGTTTGGAACTTCGCCGCAAACTTCGCCGCAAAGCGACTCCAGAGGAAAACGCTATGTGGAAGATGTTGAGAGCGAAAAAGGTGGCTAATTCACACTGGTATCGCCAATTCTCTGTTGGGCCTTATGTGTTGGACTTTTATTGTCCCGAGGTAAGATTGTGTGTTGAGGTGGATGGTATTCACCATAACATGGATGAAGAGATGGCGCGAGATGAGAGGCGTACAAGGTTTCTCAATCGAGAGGGTATAGAAGTGTTGCGTATACCTAACGAGGTTGTTTGGAATTGTAGTGATATGGTTATTGCTACCATTGAGCAGGCCGTAGTGGAGCGTAGAGGAGCCAAGTGAGGACAGACCTCCTCGGCCGCTTCGCAGCCACTCCCCCTAACTCAGGGGGAGAGTAGTGGTGGGGCGAGTGAGAACCGCAACCAACCTTTAACCCACGACCACTCCTCTCCTGAGTTAGGAGAGGTGCCCCAGAGGGGCGGAGAGGTCTGTAAAAAATTGAATTACAAACGCCTTGGCGACAAGGCACAACATAAATCAAAACAATAGGAGGATTAGTTATGAACGTAAAGATTCAATCCGTCAAATTCGATGCCGACAAGAAGTTGATCGAATTCATTGAGAACAAGATGGCAAAGTTGGAGCGCTTTGTAGATCGTACCACCGGTGCCGAGGTTATCCTCAAAATCGACAAAGACCCCGAGCAGGGCAACAAGGTGGCCACCATCAAGATTGAAGTTCCTACCGAGACTCTGGTTGCAGAGCACCAGAGCAAATCGTTCGAGGAGGCAGTTGATGAGGCTATCGACGCACTGAAAAAACAGCTCGAAAAGCACAAAGACAAATTTGCTAAATAGTCAAACTTATTGCTTAACACAACACAAAGCCGCAAGGAACAGAGCGTTCCTTGCGGCTTTTGCTTTTTGCGGAGTTGCAAGACTGATTATCCAATGGGCACCCACTCGCCGTCAAACGAGCCGGTATTGTCATCGCCAGGAGATGTGGCTATACCTCCCTCAACCGTAACCTGCAACTGCTCCAACTCGGGAGCAACATAATTTTCTTTTTTCATCGTGTAAAAAATTTGGATTAGATATAACATAAACCAAGGCGGCTACCCTTGCGAAAGGATTGCCACCCTAAACAAATCAAGTCGTAATGAGTGTTGTGATTAGTCGAAACAGAGTGCGCTAAATGCCCCCCCCCACAGCGAGTTAGCCGTGTGGGTAAGGGTGGTGGATATGTTTTTAGCACGTTTCATACATTACAAATATAACAATTTTCTGCAAAATAGCAACAAAAAAACTGCCCACCGAGTGTGTTCGGTGGGCAGTTTTTTGTTTTTGAGGGAGATTATAAATTCCCTCTGAGGGACCTCTACATCTGGCTGTCGATGGTCCAAGTGAAGGCCCTCAGGCCCTGCAACTGGGTATCCTTGTCTATCTCGCGCAGGGCAGCCATTGCGGGCTCAATCTTCTCGTCTTCGACCATAGCTATAATGGTCGAGTTCATAGCAGGCCAAGTGTGGTTGCCCATATGGGGCTCGCCGGTGAAGCTGCCCCTGCCGTGAGTCAGCGGAAAGAGCGAAAAGCCCCTGATGCCCACCTCGTTGAGCATTGCCTCTACACGCTCGGTCATAGCCTGGTTGTAGGATATAAATAGTGCTTTCATAATATGTAAATTCCTAAAACTATTAGTGTTCAACTTTGTGTGTGCGTGCCACTTGCTACTCGGCCTCGCCCCTCTCTTTGAGCAGGGCCATCTTGCGCTCTAACTTGCGCTGGCGGCGAGCTTGTTTGCGAGCCTGATACTTCTCGCTGCGGCCCATAAATACATAGTAGAGGATGGGCACAGCAACCAGAGTGAGCACAGTCGAGAAGGTAAGACCACCAATGATGGTGATACCCATAGGCTGCCACAGCTCGGCACCATTACCCAGCCCCAGTGCCATTGGGAACATACCCAGGATGGTTGTCAGCGAGGTCATCAATACGGGCCTCAGACGGCTCTTACCTGCCTGTAAAACTGCGTCGTACATACCCACGCCACGCTCGCGCAGTAGGTTGGTGAAGTCTACCATAACGATACCGTTCTTGACCACAATACCCACCAGCATCACTATGGCAATCAGCGCCATAAGGCTCAAGGGGGTGTTGGTCAGCCACAGTGCAATGGCCGAGCCGGGGAGGGCGTAGAGAATGGTAAACATAATGATAAAGGGCATCACGAACGACTCGAACTGGGTAGCCATAACAATGTAAACGAGCAGTACAATCAGTATCAACAGCACGCCCAGGTCGGCAAACGACTCTTGCTGGTCCTCCCAGTCGCCACCAATGTCGGTATAGACATCCTCGGGCATAGGATACTGATCGAGAATCTGGTTCACTTTGGCAACCATATCGCCCAGCACCACGTTGTTACCCAGTGCAACGGTTACGGTCACGAGCCTCTGGCGGTTTTCGCGCTCGATCGTTGGTGGAGCGTAGACCTCTACCACGCGTCCCACATCTTTAACCCTCACACCCTGGCCACGCTGGTTGTAGACCAAGATGTTCTCAACATCCTCTATCGAGGTGCGGTGCTCTTCGGCGTAGCGCACTTTGATGTAGTACTCCTCGCCATCCTCGCGGTAAATCGAGGCGGTCATACCGTTGATTCGGTTGCGGATAGCGCTCGCAACGGTCGAGGTGTTCAGGCCGTAGTAGGCCATCTTGTTGCGGTCGAACTCGACATTGTACTCGGGCCTCATATCGTCGCGCGACATACGCACATCCCTTGCGCCCTCGAGCTGCGAGAACTGGGCAATCAGGTCGTCGGCAATCTGGTTGGTCTTTTCGATGTCGTGGCCGAAAATCTGTATCTGTACCGAGCCACTGCCACCCATCATACCACCGCCCGAGTTTACAATCGAGCGTTTAATCTCTGGAAAGGTGGCCAGGTCGGCACGGAAAGCATCGGCAATCTCAAATACGGTGCGCTCGCGGTCTTGGGGGTCGGTAAGACGGAAGGTGTAGTTGATGATGTTGCTGCCGGTGGTGCTCATTGCCGAGAATACGTTCGAGGTGCTTGCCGAGCCCGCACTGGTGCTCAAAAGCATAACCTCGGGGTAGTTGGCATAGACAATGCTGTCGATTTGGCGAGCAATGCGGGTGGTGTACTCAACGCCAATGTTCTGCTCCAAGGTGATGGTGGCACTCATCTGGTCGCCATCGCTGCTGGGCATAAACTCGGTGGGAATCTTGGTCGCAAACAGCCACATACCAAATACCAGTATCACCATTGGCGCAAAGAATACAATCTTCTTGTGAGCCAGAGCCCAGCGCAGTATGCGCTCGTAGGCGCGGTCCAACCAAGCGAGGAACTTGTCGATAGGCTTGTATACAATGCTCAGGCCCTTGTAGGTGTGCTTGTTGTTCTCCAAGCGGAGCAGCAGGGCCGAGAGCATAGGCGTAAGCGAAATGGCTGCCACGGTAGAGGTGGTTACAACCAACGACACAATCCAACCGAGCTGTTTGAACATTACACCTGCCATACCGTCTACCATAGTCAAGGGCAGGAATACGGCTACTACTACCAGAGTGGTGGCAATTACCGACAGCCACACCTCGTTGGTGCCATAGATGGCCGCCTCGCGTGGCTTGCTGCCTCGCTCGATGTGGGTGGTGATGTTCTCCAATACCACAATGGCATCGTCTACAACCATACCAATCGCAATCGAGAGCGACGAGAGCGAGATGATGTTGAGCGTACCGCCCGTAAGGTTCAGATAGATGAACGCTACTACCAGCGAAATAGGAATCGTAAGGCAGACAATCAGCGTTGCCCTCCACCTACCCAGGAAGAATAGCACAACCAGTATCACAAACAAGAAGGCGAACATAATGGTTTCGCTCAGCGAGTTGATACTGTCTTTGATATTCTTCGACGAGTCGCCCAGCAAGTGAATCTCTACATCCGAGGGCAGATTCTTCTCAATCGAGGGCAGCATCTTCTTCACCTCATTCACAATCCTTACGGTGTTGGCACCCGACTGCTTCTGAATTATAACCCTCACACCCTGACGGCCATTCATTCGCTCGTCGAGGGTCTGCTTTTCGAGTGTATCCTTAATCTCGGCAATATCGCGCAGGTAGACCTCCTGGCCATTGAGGTTGCTTATGAGGATGGTTTTCAGGTCGTCGCTGCTGGTGAACTCGCTGTCGGCCTTGATGTTGTAGGTGTTGTTACCGATGTCGAGCGTACCGCCCGAGGTGTTGATATTCTCTTGGGCTATGATTGCGCCAATCTGCTCGACGCTCAATCCGTAGGCCTCCATCTTCACGGGGTCTACGTTCACCTGAATCTCCCTCACAGGGGCACCCGAGATGCCCACCGAGCCCACACCATCGATGCGGCTCAAGCGGTTTACGAACTGCTCTTCGAGAATCTTGTTCAGAGCGGGGTAGCTCTCCTCGGCCGTAATCGAGAACGACATAATGGGCATCATCGACGAGTTGAAGCGGAACAAGATTGGGGTTTCGGCATCCTCGGGCAGATAGTCGGTCAGTCGGCCCAGAGCATCGCGAATATCATTTGAGGCCTCGTCGAGGTTTGAGCCCCACTCAAATTCGAGCGACACGAGCGACACACCATCGCTCGACTTGGAGGTAATCTCTTTCAGGTTGCTCACTGTATTGAGGCCATCTTCGATGCGGCGAGTGATATTGGTCTCGATATCCTCGGCATTGGCACCCGGATAGGTGGTGATTACCGATATGGCAGGCAAGTCCATCTCGGGCAGCTGGTCGATTGCAAGATTGTTGAGCGAGAATAGACCGAATACAATCACTGCAACGAAAATCAGCGCCGTCGAAATGGGCTTCTTTACTGATGTTTCGTATATTTTCATAACGCTAACTTAAAACTCTCTCTCTGTCTGTGTGTTTCTTTCTTGTAGGTAGATGTTGGGGTACGCCTTACTCGACAACCTTCACTTTGCTGCCATTTTTGAGCTTCGACAGTGCGGTTACGGCAACCTGCTCGCCCTCGTTTACGCCCGAGAGTACCTCTACGCGGTTACCCACTTGGCGGCCCAGGGTTACAACCCTACGCTCGGCAACGTCATCTTTGATAACATAGACGTAGCGGTCGTTTACACCCATCTGCTTCTGGATAGATACATCCTCTACGGTCAGACTGCTGCGCTCGCCCATATTGAAGGTGGCGCGACCAAACATACCTGGGCGCAAAATCTCCTCCTTGTTGGGGATAACCAGCTCTACATTAAAGGTGCGAGTAGTGGCGTTAATCGAGGGGTAGACGATGCTCACTGTTGCGGGGAACTCCTTGTCGGGGTAGACGTCGGCCTTGACCATTACCTTCATACCCTTGTAGACCTGTGGGTAGTACTGCTCGCTCAGAGCCACGATGGCTTTGAGCTTGTCGATCTGCATAATCTGGAACATACCCATACCACCGTCGGCATTACCTGCCATAGCAAACAGGTCGCCCACCTCGTTGTAACGGCCAGTGATAATGCCGCTGAAGGGGGCTTTCAGTTCGATGCTGCGTTTTAGGTTGGCTACGGTCTCCTCCAATACGGTTACCGAGGTCTCGAGCTCGTCGATTTGCGACTGGCTCACGCCACCTGCCTCGTATACGCTACGCATACGCTCCAAGGTCTGCTTGGTGTTTTTGAGCTGTACGGCGCTCTGGTTGTACTGGTTGCGGTCCAACTCGGCCACCACTTGGCCCTCCTTAACGTGGTCGCCCACCTCGACGTTAATCTTGTCGATACGGAGCGACATCTGAGGGGTGATAAAGCTCTTCTTGTAGGGGAGCAGGGTTGAGGTGAAATCTTCGGTCTGGGCGATGGTCATTCGCTCTACGGGCGAAGTGCGGGTGAGAACCTCCATCTCGGTGGGGGCTGCGAGGCTGACACCCTGCGAGGTGCCTTTCTTTGAGCCACAGCTGCTCAACGCGAGGGTGGCAGCAATGCAGCAGGCTACGACAATTGTGTTGCGTTTCATTGTGTTTATTTGGTATTTTTTTATTTGTTATTCTCTCTGTGTGTGTTGGGGTGGTGACTACTGCTGTGCGCCCTGCTCGTCGGTGGGCTGCTCGGGCTCGGTGGGCTGCTCGGGCTCAAAGCCTTGGCCTATGATTTTCTCATAATCGGCGCGAGCTGCCAGGTAGTCGTAGGTGGCCTGCGAGTAGTTCAGCTTGGCCTGGGTGAGCGACAACTCCGACGAGTTGAGCTCCAAGATGGTGCTGGTGCCTGCATTGTAGCGCACAAGGGCAATATCGTAGGCCTTTTGTGCTTGGCGAACAGTAATCTCGTTTGATGCCATCTTCTCGCGTGCGGTTAGGATAGAGTTGAAGGCGTTCTCGACCTGTATGTTTACACTCTGGCGCAGATACTCCCTCTGCAACGAGAGCTGGCTGAGCGAGTTGTTTATCTCGCTAATCTTGTGCACATTGCGACCACCCGAAAAGAGCGGAATACTGATGGTGATACCTGCTGACAGAGGATGCTGCCACCACCACTCTTTCTTGGTGGTTGCTCCGCTACCCGTCGAGCCTTCGCCACCACCTGCTCCTGCACCCGGGCCGCCAATACCGCCGCCCATCATACTGCCAAAGTCCATCGTGTTGTCGTTACCCGAAAACATAAAGTTCGAGAACGCTGCAATGGTCGGCAGACGGCTTGCGTTGGTCAGTTTGAGCTGGTGGTTGAGCATCTGTGCTTGCAGGTCAAGCGAGCGCAGGTCGGTGTTGTTCGAAATATCTACCGAGTCGGTGGGAATGGTGTTCACCGAGGCTTGGTCGGCCATCTGGTCGAGCGTACCCACAAGGGTAAAGTCGGCATTGGCAGGCAGGCCCAAGTACATCTTAAAGAGCAACTTGCTGGTCTTAATCGAGTTCTCGGTCTGGATGATGTTGGGCTTCAGGTTGCTCAACTGCACCTGGGCACTCAATAGGTCGTACTCCGAGGCCAACCCCTGGGCATACATCTTCTCGGTGTTGGCTACGGTCTCGGCAATCGACTTCTCGCTCTCCTTCAACACAACCAACGACTGCTCGGCCAGCAGGATGTTGTAAAATCCCTTTTTGACCTCGTTGGCAAGGTTAATCTTGCTGCTGCGAGCACTCTCGACAGCCTGCTCCAACTGGGTTTGGTTCATCTTGAGGGTTTCGTAAACGGTGGGTGCAAACAGCGGCAGGCTCAACGATGCCTGAGTAGAGATGCTGTTGTCGGCACCAAACGAGAGGCCCTTGGCCATCTCCTGCTTGACAATACTATATGAGTACTGTCCGCTGACCGACACATTGGGCAACAGGTTGCCAATGGTCTGTTTCCTAACCCAATCCTGACGCTCGATTTCCAGCCCCGCAACCTTTATCGTTGGGTTGTCGCTCAGTGCGATTTCTAAAGCCTTGTCGAGCGAGAGTTCAAACTGCTGTGCGCCGACACTCGTCGACCACAGGGCCGCCACAGCGGTGGCCAAACAGATGATGATTCTCTTCATAACTGCTTCTTGTTCAGAAAAATGAAATTATTTATTGTTTATTAGTAAATTCTCATCAATGTAGCGTCGGCCTTTCTCGGTCGATATGCCGCGCAGAAAGACCAGTACGGCTGTGGGCATAGTTTGGTCGGTGATTACCACACCCGTAGTATGGGTGTTGGCGCTGATAATACCCAGGCCGTAGACATAGTTTGTCAGCGCGCGCGAAAAGAAGTCGAGGTCGAGATCCGAGATTATCAACCCGTCGGCTACACCCTCCGACAGCTTGTCGCGAGTGTGGGCCACTACAGCCTCGTGAATATCTATCATCAGCTGCTCCATCACCTGTGGGTAATAACGTCGCAACTCGTCGATGATTGTGTTGTTGCCCTTGCAAAAACGATTGCCATTTGTGAAAGTGAGCCAAAATGCGTGCAGAACATTCTCGGCACCCTCGGCAACCTGCTCGCTCTGGGTGTGGCTCTGTATTGCGTGATGACGCATACTCTCGCCAATGAGCTCCTCGCGGTCTTTGAAAATTTCGTAGATGGTGCGCTTCGACACTCCGCACTGGCGGGCGATGTCGTCCATACGCACCGAACGAATGCCCTGCGAGATGAACATATCGGTTGCGGTGGCTACTATGTGCTCTCTGGTTGTCATAGTTGTCGTTGAGTTTTTTGTGGCGCTTGTGTGGTCGCTGTATTCCCCAAGCGCCTAATTTGGGAATACGGCCACAAATGTAGCGCAGGAAACTCGAAAAACCAAACGAGTTTTCTAGTTTTTTATTGTGCAATTCGGATTTATTTGCAAATAGTGTGCAACCCTTTGGGTTGAGGGGGGCGAGGTAGAAATAAAAAAGCTCACGATTTAAGACAAAATCGCGAGCTTTTAACTTAAACAGGGGATAGAATCACTCTTGCCCTGTTTCTACTAACCTAAAACTACTAACCTAAATGAACCTTAAAACTTCACCACAAAGGTAAGGCAAATTTTGAAACCTGCAAATAAATTAAAAAATTTTAATAATAATTTAACATTAAATTTACACAAAATTTTGCCTTTTGTGGTCTTAATTTGTTGATATTTAGGCTTGTAGGTATGTGTTAAACTGATAGTAAATTTTTTTAATAATTTTTTGTGTTAACAGCCCTTAACGACCTCTTCAACCCTTTTTGCGACCATTTGTGGGGTTATGCGCCTCATACATTCGTGGCTTCCGAGCAGGCATTGGTGGCGTCCGTCAACCGAGCAGGGGCGGCACGGAAGGTCGATTTGAACACTGTTGGCGGGGTTCTGGCCATACCCACACGACTCTATAAAGGGGTGAGTGGCGCCCCAAATCGACACCGCAGGGGTGCCCACCAGCGATGCAAGGCTCAGTATGGGCCCGTCGATGGTCACAACCGCATCGAGCATCTTTATCAGCTCCATTTGCTCGCTCAGCGAGGCCCTTTCGGCTATGGAGATTACACTTTCAAACTTGGTCTGCATACCCTCGCAGAACTGCCTTTCGTACTTGCCGTTGCCAAAGACAAAGACCTTGTCGTACTTGTCGGCCAGCAGGCCAATCAGTTCGGCAGCTTGTGGAATAGGGTAGCAGGTGCCGTGGTTGGGTGACAGAGGGGCCACGCCAATCCACACTCCGCGCTTTTCGCCAGCCAGTATGGTTGCAATTTGTGGGGGCTCGACAATGCGCCTACGGCGTATGGGGGCTGGCATACAGAACGGAAGGCCTAACTGGTTGAAAACCTCGCGACTACGTTGCGACAAGGGCTCCAACTGAGTCATTACTTTGCGGAATTTGCGGGTTAAAAGTCGGCGTTCGTTGCGGCTTTTGTCGATGTGTGCTATGCGGCGAGGTTTCAAACTGAAAGCAAGCCTACTCGAGCGGCCACTCGCTTCCAAGTCGGCTATGGCATCAACGCCCAAGCGCTGTATCGAGCGCCACAAGCGCCACTCGCCAGCCACACCTTTGTAGCAGGGCTCGTCGGCAAAGAGGTACTCGACACCCTCGACACCCCTGAAAAGGGGCTCGAACTGCCTGACGGTCAAGACTGTAATCTTCAATTCGGGGAAGTCGCGGCGCAGTCCCCTCAGGGCGTGAACACACATAGCCGTCTGCGACAATCCTCGCAGGCGGATTACCAAAACGTGTTTCACACTGCTGTGAGTTACCATCGGTTTGCCCCTCTTTATATTGATATATGTATAGCCTTGCGCCACAAAGGTACGAAAAATAAAAAAAATACATATATTTGTGGCGATTATGACAAATTTAGTTCGACATATAGTCTTGGTGCTCGGTGCGCTTGCCTTTATGGGTGGGGCAGTGTCGGCACAAGAGCAGGCCAAGCTCACTCGCAAGGAGTATATCGACAAGTATGCCCCCCTGGCAGTAGAGCAGCAGGCCCTCTATGGCATACCTGCCAGCATTACCCTTGCCCAGGGCTTGCTCGAGTCGGGCAATGGTAATTCGAGGCTCGCTCGCGAGGGCAACAACCACTTTGGTATAAAGTGTGGTGGCTCGTGGGATGGTCCCTCGCTGCGCCACGACGATGACGCCCCCCAGGAGTGCTTCCGCAGCTACGACTCGGTCGAGGAGAGCTATATCGACCACTCGCTCTTCCTCTCGGAGAGGGAGCGTTACAAGGGGCTCTTTACACTCGATCCCAAGGACTACAAAGGGTGGGCCCACGGCCTCAAGGCTGCCGGCTATGCCACCAACCCCGTATATGCCGAGCTGTTGATTAAGATTATCGAGGAGCACCAGCTCTATCGCTACGACAATGCACTGCTGGCCGACTACGAGGCCCCTGCACAACCCACCACCCCTGCCCAGGGCGAGGTCACCGAGGGCGAGCAGAGCCAAGAACAACCTGCCGAGGTCGAGGTGGTTGTGGCAGTCGATGTCGATAGGGTGGCCGTACCTCTGCACCGCATCAGTGGCTATGGCATCTATGCCGATGAGGGTGGCCGCTACATCTTGGCCCACAAGGGCGACTTGATTGGTCGCATTGGCCGCGTGGTGGGCGTTTCTACCCGTCGCCTCTGCAAGCTCAACAACATTGCCGACCGAGGAGTCGCTTTGGCCGAGGGACAGCAAATCTACATCGAGTAGAGTATTCTAAACAATA
Source organism: Rikenellaceae bacterium (assembly GCA_015059945.1). GTDB lineage: Bacteria > Bacteroidota > Bacteroidia > Bacteroidales > Rikenellaceae > Tidjanibacter. The sequence goes on along the minus strand of SUZJ01000003.1, from coordinate 90,806 downwards.
TCAGTACATATTTTTTACACTTTTTTTATCCACACAGCTTAAAAAGCACACACTCAATCAAAAACCATTATGGAATCGCAATCCGAGTTACGTACACAGATTAAAGATTTGCTCGTCAGCAAGTCGGGCCTCAAACAGCGCGTTTTCGACAACACCAACACTCTCTTCAACGAGCTCAAAGATGTACTCCACGAGTTCTCGACCGAGATCGATGAAGAGCTCGACGAAAAACTTGACAAACGTATCCGCATCGAATATAGCGACCGCGGTAAGTTCGAGGCACGAATCCAGATGGCAGGCGATGTGCTTGTGTTTGCTATGCACACCAACGTCTTTACCTTCGAGCGCGACCACCGCATATGGCACAACCAGTATGTGCAGGAGGATAACCAGAGGAGCTATTGCGGTGTGATTAATATCTACAACTTCCTCTCGGACTCGTTCAAGTTCAAACGTGCCGACGACGAGGGCTACCTTGTGGGCCGCATCTTCATCAACCACGAGAATAAGTTTTTCGTAGAGGGTAAGCGCCAGGAGCGTTGGCGTGTCGATAGCTTTGGCCAGGAGTCCATCTCGCGCCAGGCTGTGGTGGAGATCGTCGAGCGTGCTATGCTCTACTCGTTGGGCTTCGACCTGCTGATGCCCCCCTACGATGCTGTCAAGAATGCCAACATCGAGCAGTTCGAGTCGCGTATGGAGAACCCCAAACTACAAACTGGCAAACGCTTGGGCTACGAGTTCTGCACCGACGATATCTAATAGACACACTATATAATAATATATACACAACAATAGGGGACCGCTTGGTCCCCTTTGTTACGACCGCCCAAACCAACTTAATATGAATATATCCCTCTCCGAGCACTTTACATACCCCAAGCTGCTGCGCTTTACGCTCCCCTCGATGGGAATGTTGCTGTTTACCTCGATTTATAGCGTGGTCGACGGCTTCTTTGTGTCGAACTATGTGGGCAAGACACCCTTTGCAGCGCTCAATATCATCTTTCCCTTTGTGATGATACTCGGCTCGTTGGGCTTTATGCTCGGTACGGGTGGCAGCGCGCTGGTGGCAAAGACTCTGGGCGAGGGCAACCCCAAGAGGGCCAACAGCATCTTCTCTATGCTTGTCTACGTGGGCCTGGGTCTGTCGGCTATGCTTGCGGCGGTGGGACTGCCACTGCTGCCCAAGATTTCGGTAATGCTCGGGGCCGATAGCTCTATGGTAGACTACTGCGTCGAGTATGGCGCCATATTGCTCATTGCCCTGCCCGCATTTATGCTCCAAAATATGTTCCAGGCGCTGCTGGTTACCGCAGGCAAGCCCGAACTGGGGCTGAAGGTTACGGTGGCGGCAGGCGTTACCAATGCGGTGCTCGACTGGCTTTTTATGGCGGTCTTTGAGTGGGGACTTGTGGGCGCTGCGCTGGCTACTGCCGTGGGCCAGGTGGTGGGCGGAGTGCTACCTCTGGTCTACTTCGCAATGCCCAATGGCAGCAACCTGCGCCTGGGCTCAGCGCGCCTCGACCTGCGAGCACTGGCTCGGGTGTCGCTCAACGGCTCATCCGAGCTGGTCACCAACGTGTCAATGTCGTTTGTGACGATACTCTACAACCTCCAACTTATGCGCTTTCTGGGCGAGGACGGTGTGGCCGCCTACGGAGTGGTGATGTATATCAACTTCTTCTTCATTGCACTCTTTCTGGGCTACTCGATGGGGGTGTCGCCCGTGGTGTCCTACCACTACGGGGCCGCCAACCGCAGCGAACTGCACAACCTCTTCCGCAAAAGCATAGTGATACTGATGACCTCGGCTGTGGCGATGGTCGCAGCGGCAGAGCTCTCGGCTGGGTGGCTCTCGCGCCTCTTTGTGGGCTACGACGAGGGGCTCACCCAACTCACTCGCCACGCCTTTGCAATCTACTCAATCTCGTTCATCTTCGCCCCCATAGGCATCTTTGGCTCGGCCTTTTTTACGGCACTCAACAACGGTGTCATCTCGGCCCTGCTGTCGTTTGGCCGAATGTTTCTCTTCCAGGCTGCTACAATCTTGCTGCTGCCACGCCTGATGGGTGTCGAGGGTATCTGGTGGGCCATTGTGGTGGCCGAGGCTCTGTCGGTAGTGCTCACGCTATTGCTCTTCTCGGCTAACCGCCGCCGTTACGGGTATTGATTTGGGTCGGTTGATAAACAAAAGAGCCCGATGCAGACCAAGTGCATCGGGCTCTTTGTACGAAAGACAAGCTTCGACTATTTACCGCTCATCTGTTTGAAAATCTCGTTGTATTTCTCGTATTTCTCCTGATACTGGGGATCCATATCGCGGAGTTTGAAGGTAACAACTTTCAGGTACTCGGCAAATGCAATCTCGTTGGGATTCAGCTCGTAAGCCTTCTCAAATGGAGCAACCGACTGAGCATACAGGTCGAGAACTTTCTGGTACTCGCGGTCGTAGCTCTCGCGGCCGGTCCAAGGCATTGCGTTTACCTCATCGTTCTTGGCATCGCCCATCAGTACATACAGGTAGCCGATGAAGTAGTGAGCAGCCGAGTTGGTGGGATCGAGTTTGATAACCTCCTCAAAGGCCTTCATAGCCTCCTCGTAGTTCTTCAGCTCTTTGTAAACCGAGCCGAGGCCATACCACAACATAGCGTTGGTGGGCTCGCTCTCGATAGCGGTCTTAACCAGAGGTACAATCTCCTCGGGGTTCTCGCCCAGAGCCAGGTAGAGGTCGGTCAAGCAGGTGATGATGTTCGAGTTGCCGGGGAACTGTTTCAGACCACGGAGCAAGAACTCTTTGGCACCGGCCAGCTTCTCTTTGTCCTCGCCACACATACTGCGGTACGAGTTGTAGAGCACGTTGTAGAGCTCGCCATCCTGATAGAAGCCAAGCTCCTCTGCGATGAGCAGGTCTTTAACGCTGCGCTCGAAGTCGCCCGAGAAGTACGAAGTGAAACCTGCGTTGTAGATGCTCAGGGTATCAACACTAACGCCTGCGGCGGGCATCAACGATACCTCGTAGGCTTTCTCGAAGCACTGTGCTGCTTTGTCAAAGTCGCGCAAGAAGTAGTAGTTACCTGCATCTTTCTGGATAGCGCTGATAACCTTCTGGTAGCCCTCGGCGGTCTTTTTAGCCAGCTTGGGGTTCAGGTCGTAGGCTTTGTTGTAAGCCTCGATAGCTTTGTCTACTGCACCGGGGTATACGGGGTTGGGAACCTCCCAGCCTTTAACCCTCTGGTCTGCGCCCAGGTAGATAGCAAAACCCTCGTAGCCCATCTTCAGGTAGGGGTTGCCTGCAACCTCGGCCTGCTCCTGAGTTGCGGGGTTGCCGAGCAGCATCAGTACCATATTGGCCTCCATAGTCTCGTAGATGTTCGAGGTGTAGGCGGTCTCGGCCTCCATCATAATCTCGGCACGTTTAACCCAGTTGCTGGCTTTGGCAGCCTTCTTCTCGTTAGCAATAGTTGCGTCGGACTTCTCAATCTTCTTGAGCAAGCCCTCAACATCAACCTTCTGCTGCTGTTGAGCAAAGGTTGGCACGCACATCAACAGTGCGGCTGCAATCGTCAGAAATGTCTTTTTCATAGCTCTGTGAATGTTGTTTATTGGTTTTTGTTTCGTGTTTATTTCTGTTGGTTGTTTGGGTGATGCTACTCGTTTGCGGGAGCCTCGGTGGTGTTCTCTACTGCTGCTGCCTCCTCGGCCACAACTGCGGCAACCTCTTCATCCTCGTTCTTGGGCACTGCCATTACCGAGGCAATCGAGTCGCCATCTCGCAGGTTGATAATCTTGACGCCCTGAGTAACCCTACCTGCAACCCTGATGTCGCTCACTGCGGTACGGATGGTGATGCCGCTGCGGTTGATAATCATCAGGTCGTTCTCGTCGCTTACGGCCTGAATAGACACCAGGTTGCCAGTCTTTTCGGTCACCTGAATGGTCTTAACGCCCTTGCCGCCACGGTTGGTCTTGCGATAGTCGTCGAGGTCGGTGCGCTTGCCGTAGCCCTTCTCGCTCAGTACCAAGATGTCTTTGGTGTCGTCGGGCTCTACGCAAATCATACCGATAGCCTTGTTGCCATCCTCAATCTCTACGCCCCTCACACCGGTACCTGTACGGCCAATGGCCCTGACGGTATCCTCGTTGAAGCGGATAGCCTTACCCTCGTGGGTGCCAATCAGTATCTCGGCCTTGCCACTGGTCAGCACTGCGTTAATCAGCTGGTCGTTCTCGCGGATGTTGATAGCGTTCACACCATTGCGCCTGGGCCTCGAATACTCCTCGAGCGAGGTCTTTTTGATAACGCCCTGTGCGGTACACATCACAATGTAGTGGCTCTCGACATACTCTTTGTCCTCCAAGTGGCGAACATTCAGATAGGCCCTCACCTTGTCGTCGGGCTCAATCTGGATTACGTTCTGGATAGCCCTGCCCTTCGATGCCCTTGTGCCCTCGGGGATTTCGTAAACTTTCAGCCAGTAGCAACGGCCCTTCTCGGTGAAGAACAGCATTGTGTTGTGGGCTGTGGTGACGTAGATGTGCTCGATGAAGTCCTCATCCCTTGTGGCGCTACCTTTTACGCCAATGCCGCCCCTATGCTGCGAGCGGTACTCGGCCAGCGGGGTGCGCTTGATGTAGCCCATATGCGAGATGGTGATTACAACCTCCTCGTCGGCATAGAAGTCCTCGGGGTTGAACTCGCCTGCGCTCATCACAATCTCGGTGCGGCGCTCGTCGCCATATTTCTCCTTAATCTCGTTGGTCTCGTCTTTGACAATCTGCAACTGCATCTTCACGTCGGAGAGCACGTTCTTGAAGTACTCGATTTTCTCCATCAGCTCCTTCAACTCGGCCTCCAACTTGCCCCTTTCAAGACCCGTCAGAGCCCTCAGCCTCATATCTACGATAGCTGCGGCCTGTGCCTCGCTCAGACCAAATGCCTCGATAAGGCCGGCCTTAGCAACGTCGGGGGTTTGCGAAGCGCGGATGATGCGTATAACTTCATCGATGTTGTCTTGGGCAATCAGCAAGCCCTGAACAATGTGAGCCCTTGCCTCGGCAGCAGCCAGGTCGTACTTGGTACGCCTTACGACCACTTCGTGGCGGTGCTCTACAAAGCTCTTGACCATATCCTTGAAGTTCATCAACACGGGTCTGCCGCCTACCAGAGCGATGTTGTTCACCGCAAACGAGGTCTGCAAGGGGGTCATCTTGTACAAGGTGTTGAGCACTACGCTACTTACGGCATCCTGCTTGAGGATAATAACGATTCTCACACCCTCTTTATTACTCTCGTCGTTGATGTACGAGATGCCTTCGATCTTCTTCTCATTGACCATCTGGGCAATCTTCTGCACCATCTCGGCCTTGTTGACGGTATATGGCACCTCGGTAACCACGATGCACTCCCTGCCGCTCTTGGTGTACTCAATCTCGGTCTTGGCCCTCATAACCACGCGACCGCGACCGGTCTCAATAGCCTCCCTAACGCCCTCGTAGCCATAGATTACAGCACCTGTGGGGAAGTCGGGACCCTTGACGTACTGACACATCTCGCCGGGCTCCATATCGGGGTTGTCGATGTAGGCGCAGATGGCGTCGCAGCACTCCGACAGGTTGTGGGGAGCCATATTGGTTGCCATACCTACGGCAATACCGCTCGAGCCGTTTACCATCAGCAGAGGTACTCGGGTGGGCAGTACGGTAGGCTCCAACTCGGTGTCGTCGAAGTTGTATACAAAGTCTACGGTATCTTTGTCAATGTCGGCCATCACCTCGTCGGTGATTTTGCGCATACGGGCCTCGGTGTAACGCATAGCTGCGGGCGAGTCGCCGTCCATCGAGCCAAAGTTACCCTGACCATCTACCAGGGGGTAGCGCAGGCTCCAAGGCTGGGCCATACGGCACATAGCGTCGTAGATAGAGCTGTCGCCGTGGGGGTGGAACTTACCCATCACGTCACCCACAATACGGGCGCTCTTACGGGTAGGCTTGTTTGAATAGAGGCCGAGCTCGTGGCTCATACCATAGAGGATGCGGCGGTGTACGGGCTTCATACCGTCCCTTGCGTCGGGCAGAGCACGCGACACGATTACCGACATCGAATAGTCGATGTAGGCGGTCTTCATCTCATCCTCGATGTTAATCTTGATGATGCGCTCCTCGGGTGGGAGCTGCTCGGTCAGTGTTACGTTGTCGTTCAGTTCAGACATTTTTTGTGAATTGTTGTATCTCTTGTGTAAGTTTTTGCCAATGCTATTTTAACGTGTAAAGATACACTTTTTTTGTGGGGTGGCAAAAAAAACGTAGTTTTTTTACCCGTTAAACCCCATTTTTAGCCCTTTTGAGCCACTTTTGCTTTTGCAGCGTCGAGATGTCGGGCCCATCGAGCTCTAAAATGGCCTTTATTGCCCTTTTAGACCGCTTTTTAGCCACTTTACAAAAAAGCCACCCTGCTGCTTGATTTGCAGGATGGCTTTGTGGTCTTGTGGGGTGTAGTAGGGTGGGCCTGCTACTATCGGAAATCTATCACTTCGTAGCCCTCGGGTACGGTTATTCCAAAGTCGTTGTCAGAGGTATTGACGGGGGCAATTTTCACCAACTCGATGTAGATGCCCACGCCCGCCATATCGTAGCCGAGCAGGGTGGGAAGTTGGCTCTTCTGGTCCACGTCTACCACCACTCGCTCAATGCCGTCGAGCACTCCCTCGGCGGGTAGCAGCACCACTCGCCACTGGTCCTCCGACTTAGTCGCAAAGCTCTCTACTTCAAACATTTCGTCGCTAAAATCAAAGGCCCTCGTGGGGTTGTCGAAGAGGTTGCGACTGTGGGGCTTGGGGCTGTCGAGCGTGTACTCTTTGGTGAGGGTGTTGAGCATCCACACCGCCTCTCCATCGTAGCCCTGAGCCAGGCCGTCTACGTCGATGACATACCTGTCGCCATCCACCAAGCAGTAGCCCTTCGACGACTCCTCTACACCAGGCATTTCGAGGGCGAAGTCTATGCGATAGCTGCCCATCTGGGCCAGCTTTTGGCTCATTGCTCGGAGCACCTCGGCACCACTGCTCTGGGCCCCTGCTGCAAAGGCACACAGTGTGGCTAATATGGTTATTGCAATGCGTTTCATTTTGCTTGTTGCTGGTCTTACAAATTGTCGATATACAAGTCGTTCAAGATGCGCTCCAATGTCGCGGGGTCGCTTATGAGCACCTCACGAGGTTTGCTGCCCTCGCTGCGCCCCACAATGCCCGCCTGCTCCAACTGGTCCATAATGCGACCTGCGCGGTTGTAGCCCACGTTGAACTTGCGCTGGATGAACGACGTCGAGCCCTGCTGGTTATTGACCACAAAGCGGGCAATCTCCTCGAACATCGAGTCCAGATTGCCTATGCTCTCGCGGACTCCGCCACCTGTGCCCATACCGCCATCTTCGGGCACATAGTCGGGCAGCAGGTAGGCGCTCTCGTAGCCCTTCTGCTTGGCGATAAAGTTGGTTATGCGCTCAATCTCGGGGGTGTCGAGGAAGGCGCACTGCAAACGTGTCAGCTCGCCATTTATCATCATCAGCATATCACCCAAACCAATCAGCTTGTTGGCACCCGTCTGGTCGATGATGGTGCGCGAGTCTACAATCGACGTAACCTTGAAGGCGATGCGGGCGGGGAAGTTGGCCTTAATCAGACCCGTGATGACCTTCACGTCGGGCCTCTGGGTGGCGATAATCAGGTGGATACCCACTGCACGTGCCAACTGGCCCAGACGGATGATGGGTGTTTCGACCTCTTTGCCTGAGGTCATAATCATATCGGCAAACTCATCTATCACTACCACTATGTAGGGCAAGAAGCGGTGGCCCTTGTTGGGGTTGAGCTTGCGAGCCAAGAACTTCTGATTATATTCGCTAATCTTCTTAACCTCGGCGTGTTGCAGCAGGTCGTAGCGTGCCTGCATCTCGTTGCAGAGCGAGTTGAGCGTGTAGACCACCTTTTGCGTGTCGGTCAGTATGGCGCTATCCTCGCTCTCCATCTTGGCAAGATAGTGCTTTTCGAGCTTCGAGTAGAGCGACAGCTCGACCTTCTTGGGGTCTACCATTACAAACTTCAACTCGGCGGGGTGCTTCTTGTATAGCAGCGAGTTGATAATCACGTTCAGGCCCACCGATTTACCCTGGCCCGTAGCACCTGCCACCAGCAAGTGGGGCATCTTGGCCAGATCTATCACAAATGTTTCGTTCTGGATGGTCTTACCCAGCACAATGGGCAGCTCGTACTTGCTCTCTTGGAACTTGGCCGACCTTACAACCGAGTGCATCGACACAATGCGCCTTGTGCGGTTGGGTATCTCTATGCCTATGGTACCCCTGCCGGGCATAGGCACAATCATACGGATACTCATAGCTTTGAGCGATATGGCTATGTCATCCTCGATGCTCTTGATTTTGGCCACTTTGGTACCCAGCGTGGGCTCAATCTCGTAGAGCGTAACGGTGGGGCCTATGGTGGCTGTAATCTTCTTAATCTTTATGCCGAACGACTCCAAAGTGGTCTGAATGAGGTTTTTGTTCTCCTCAATCTCTTCGTAGGGGATTTGTGCGGCTTGGGTGTCGTAGGTGTCGAGAATTTCGAGCGGTGGCCTTTGGAAACGGCTCAACTCGCGCGTGGGGTCATAGAGCGACCCTATGCGACCGGCCTCGTCCTCTTCGTGCTCCTGCTTGATAATCTCCACCTGTCCGTCCTCGCCCGTGGCAATCACTCCACCCGTACCTATGAGTATATCTTCGCCCGCGGCTGCACCTGCTGCAATGGCTGTGGCACCCGCAGCTACGGCCGCACCTGCCACCTCGCTGTTTTGGGGCAGTCCGTTCATACCACCGTCGGCCTTGATTACTTGGAACTCGTCATCATCATCGGCCTCGACTCTCAGGGCCGAGCTCTGCTTGTGGGGCTGTTTGTTGTCATCCTCCTCGTCGTCATCCAACAGCACTACGTGGCTGTCGTTGTCGGTAGTGGCGGCTTGGGGCGCTGTCTGCCGGGCCACCTCATCCTCATCTTCGTTAAGATTTATGACCAACAAATCATCTCCCTCGCCACTCTCGCTACCATCCTGTGTGGCGTAGGGGTGGTTAATATCCTCTTCGGGGTCGCTGTCGAGCAGTACCACGCCATCCTCATCGGGTTGTCTTCCCACCTCGCGGCCATAGTACTCCTCATCACAACTATCCTCTCGCTCATAGTCGTTGCCACTTTCGCCCTGCTCGCCCTCGTGCCTGCGGAACAGGTCTACACCCTTGCTTGCCACCTTGTTTACAGTGTTGATGGTCTTGCTGTTGACGTACACTGCAAAGAGTATCCACAGCATCAGCAGCAACAGCCACAAGCCCACATTGCCTATGTACTGCTCAATCCAGCGGGCCACGTCGATGCCCATCTTGCCACCCAAGCCCGAGCCAAATACGTCCCACTTGGTGCCAAAGACAAAGCCCGCAGTCAGCGAGCCCAATATCATCACAATAAGGGTAGTGCGCAGGGCCTTTTCGATATAGATTTTCCTGCCCAGCATTATGCGCAGCGAGAGCAACATAACCACAATGGGCACACCCAGTGCACACACACCAAACCAGTCGCCCACAAGCAGCTGGCCAATCTTCAAACCCAGCGAGCCGCCATTGTTGGCCACCGCACCACCAATCTGGTCTTCGCGCCAAGTGAAGTAGTACGAAACTATCGACATCAGCACAAAGAGCGAGATGAAAAATAGGGTAAAACAGATTACCCAACGCTGATTTTCGCTGGGCGACCAACGCTTGCGCTCGGTGGTTTGGGCGGGTTGTGGAGCAGCCTTATGGGCTCTCTTCTTGGGGGTGTTATCTCTCTTGGTAGCCATATCGTGTGTAGTAAGGTTGTGGTGTGTGGGTTAATTATTAGGTGATAAAGGTTTGGTGGGAGTAATCTTCTACTCCTCTTCGGCCAACATCATAGCCTTGTCGGTTATGCGGGCCAAGTAGCTGTCGTCGGCAAAGGTTACAAACGAGTAGTCGGGCTTGTGTCCTGCCTCGGCCCCTATGTGGTGCTGTTCGAGCAGCCAAGCGGCTCTGCGGGCAACTGCGGGTGCGGGGTTTATCAGTTCTACCTCTCGCTCGCCAATGACCTCGCTGATTTGTTGGGCCAAGAAGGGGTAGTGGGTACATCCGAGCACAATTTTGTCGGCTCCGGCATCGAGCATCGGCCCTACGGCCCTGCGAATACGCATCAGCGTATCGTCATCGCTCTCGCGCCCCTCCTCTACGGCCTCTACAAATCCTTCGCCCACTGAGCTTATAATCTGTACCCCCTCGGAGTACTTCTGGCAGGTGTGGCGGAATAGGTCACCCGCCAGTGCTGCTCTGGTGGCCAGTATGCCTATGGTGCCGGTGCGGGTGGTTAGGGCTGCGGGCTTTACGGCGGGCTCCATACCCACAAAGGGTATCGAGGGGTAACGCTTCCTCATATCCTCTATGGCTACGGCTGTGGCGGTGTTGCAGGCCACCACAATCAGCTTTGCATTGCGCCTTACGAGCTCTTCGATAGCGTGGCTGACGTGTTCGGCCACTTCGGCTGCGGGCTTGTCGCCATAGGGGCAGTTCTTGCCGTCGGCAAGGTATATGAGAGACTCGTGGGGCAACTCTCGGCGTAGCGCTTGCCATACCGATAGTCCTCCCATTCCCGAATCGAATACTCCTATGGGACTGTTGTCAAACATAGCTATCTATTTTGTTGTGTGCTCTAAAAATGTTAAAGTTCTATCTCCTATTTCAACAGGTAACGCAGCCTGCCGGCAACCACATTGCTGCTCACCTGGTCGCAATCAACAATTACCTTCGACTGCATATATATGGGCTCGCGCTCGGCCAACAACTTTGTTACGTAGTCGCCCAACTGCTTGGCATCCATACCTGCCACCTTGGGCCTTGGTATCCTCACGTGTTGCAACCTCTCGGTCAGTGCCTCGGCCGACATTTTTAGGTAGACGGTTGTGCCTTTGGCCTTGAGTAGTGCCATATTGTCGCCATAGCAGGGGGCCCCGCCACCTGTGGCAACCACCATTCGGTCGCCCAGCGAGAGTTGCTCTATGGCCTTGCGCTCCAACTGGCGGAAGGCCTCTTCGCCCTGAGTGGCAAAAATCTCCTGCACACTCATTCCGGCCAAGCGTGCCACCTCGGCATCGAGGTCCACAAAGTCGTACCCCTTTGCTTCGGCCAGCTTGCGACCAACGGTGCTCTTGCCGCACCCCATAAATCCTACCAAAAACAGAACCATTTTCTTTTTGTCTAACGTCAAACGTCTAACGTCTGGCCGATCTAAGTCATTAAAGGCTTTAAGGACTTTAAGGCCCTTAATAACTTTCAACCTTCAACTCCCAACCCTAAAACAGGTTTAGCTGTTGAATGTCGGGGTTGTGCGAGGGCTCGTCATCGCCTGTGGGCACTATTATTTCGAGTACCACATCTTCGGTGGGCCCTTCGGCTACGGGCTCGTCGTCATCGAGGGGTACCACTGTGGGGGCTTCTACAACTTCGGGCACCTTCTCTTCGGGTACCTTGGGCTCATCTTTTGCAATCTCCTTGGGCTTGGGCTCGGCCTTAGCCTTGGCTTTGGGCTTTTCGGGCTCTACTGCGGGGGCGGCTGCTTCGACCTCCTTTCCCTCGGCTGCGGGGGCTTGCTCCTCGGCCACTTCGGGGGTGCTCTGCTGCTCTACCTCAAAGTCGGGCTGGGGGGTGGCTGCTGCCGACTCATCACCTTGCTCCTTCTCCTGCTCCCCCTCGGGCTCGGTTGGGGTGGGGGCGAAGTAGCTGGGTATGAACCTCAGTTTCTCTACCTCGTAGGTCGTAACCCTCTTGCCCTTGGCCTTGTAGCCCTTGACACCGATAAACTCGGCCACGTCTATAACGTCCGAAGGCTTGGTCGCGTGAACACCGCCATAGACAACCTCCATTGCGGGCCTTGGCTCGTCGGTGAGTGCAATAGCCTTCGACTTGGGATTTTCCTCATCCACAAACCACGACATCTTGTCGTTGGCCTCGGCCATAAACCTCTTGACGTAGTAGAACTTGGCTACACTATCCCAGTAGATTACGCTGTAAATCTTTGCCGAGTCGTACTTCTCAACCCTGGTGGTATCCTCGGGGAAGTGGTGGCCAACATCGTAGCCTGTGGTGTAGAACTGGTCCTTAGAGGTAAAGACAATAATCTTGTCGTTGCCTTCAAACTCGCCCAGCAACTTGCCGTGGCCACTGTCGTTGAGCCTCTTTACGTCCTCGTCGTACCAAATCTGCTGACCGGCAAGAGTAGATGCACCCTTGCTTTTGAGCAGGATTTTGTGTATCGGGTTACGCGAGAAGATGTTGCCCTGCGAGGCGCGCCCCTTTATGGCCAGCTGGCTGAAATCGAGGTCTACTATGGCCTTTTTCAGCTTGGCCTTTTGGCGGAAGATAATCTTCAATACCTCGGCCTCGCCATTGGGGTTTACGCTCATATAGAGTATGCGGCTCTTGGGAGTACCCTTGGTAATGTTGTACTCCTTGTCGCGGGTAACTGCACTGATAGCGCAACGCTTCATCATACTTGCTCCCTTGTCGCCGTCGCGGTAGAGCACGTTGTAGATGGTGCGCTCGTCGCCCCTGCGGAACACGCCCACATAGACAATGCCTGGGGCGAAGTAGTCTTTGTCGAGCACCTTGCGTATGGTGTAGCGGCCATCCTCGGCAAATACAATCACATCGTCCATATCCGAGCAGTCGCACACGTATTCGTTCTGGCGCATCTGGTTGCCTATGCCAAAGAAACCACCCTCGCGGTCTACGTATAGCTTAGAGTTGATAACGGCTACCTTCGACTGGGCGATGGTGTCGAACTCCCTAATCTCGGTCTTGCGCTCGCGCCCTTTGCCGTAACGCTCCTTGATACCCTCGAAGTAGGCAATGGCAAATTCGGTCAGGTGGGCCAAGTCGTGGCGTACCTGCTTGGTCTCCTTCTCTACGGCCTTTATGTGGTTGTCGGCCTTGTCGAGGTCGTAGCGGGTGATGCGGATAAATTTCAGCTCGGTCAGTTTGATTACATCATCCCTTGTAACCTCTCTGCGGAGCAACTTCTTGAAGGGCTCCAATGCATCATCCACAGCCTTGTAGGCCTCTTCGGGCGACTTGCACTTTTCGAGCACCTGATAAATCTTGTTCTGTATAAAGATGCGCTCGAGCGAGGCCATATGCCACTCTTCGTTCAGCTCGTCGAGCCTTACCTGCAACTCCTTGCCCAACAGCGAGCGAGTGTGCTCGGCATTGTGGCGCAGGATATCCTTCACGCCCAAGAAGCAGGGTTTGTCGTCGCGAATAACGCACGAGTTGGGCGAAATCGACACCTGACAGTCGGTGAAGGCATACAGAGCATCGATGGTCTTGTCCAGCGACTCGCCCGCAGCAACGTGTACCAACAATTCCACAGTCGAGGCGGTGTTGTCGTCTACGTTCTTAATCTTTATCTTGCCCTGCTCCGAAGCCCTTACAATAGACTCTTTTACGCTCTCGGAGGTGGTGGTAAATGGAATTTCGGTAATTGCAATGGTGCGCTTGTCAATCTTGTTGATGCGGGCCCTCACTTTCACCGAGCCACCCCTAAGGCCGTCGTTATAACGGCTCACGTCCATCAGACCGCCCGTGGGGAAGTCGGGGTAGAGCTCAAACTCCTCGCCTTTGAGGTGTGCCACGCAGCCGTCTAACAGCTCGTTGAAGTTGTGGGGCAGAATCTTCGACGACAGACCTACGGCAATACCCTCTACACCCTGTGCCAGCAGCAAGGGGAATTTCACAGGCAGCGTTACGGGCTCTTTGTTGCGGCCGTCGTACGATAGCATCCACTCGGTAATCTTGGGGCTAAAAACAACCTCCAGCGCAAACTTCGACAACCTCGCCTCGATATAACGAGGTGCGGCAGCTCCGTCGCCCGTGAGTATGTTACCCCAGTTACCCTGGGTGTCGATAAGCAGGTTCTTCTGGCCCAGCTGCACCAGTGCATCGCCAATCGAGGCGTCGCCGTGGGGGTGGAACTGCATAGTGTGTCCCACAATGTTGGCCACCTTGATGCGGCTGCCGTCATACATACGCCTCATCGAGTGCAGGATACGGCGCTGTACGGGTTTCAGACCATCGTCGATGTAGGGCACTGCGCGCTCCAAGATTACATACGAGGCGTAATCCAAAAACCAGTCGCGGTAGAGCCCCGTCAGCTTGGTGCGGGCCTTGCCGCCCTCGCCCATCAGCTTGGCATACTTGTCGGAGAGCTTGCGCGAGTCTACATCTTTGACCTCCACAACCTCCTCGGCCTCCATAGCCTCCTCGGTAGCGGTGCTAACCTGCTCCAAATTCTCGTCGTTAAGATTCTCTATGTTTTTATTATCTTCCATCTATCCTTCTTGCGGAGAAATTTTCAATTTTCAATTTTCAACTTTCAACTCTACCTGAGGTCATCGACATAGTCGGCCTCGATGCGCAGGTTGTCGATGATGAAGCCTTGGCGCTCGGGGGTGTTGCTGCCCATATAGAACTCCAACATCGTGTGGATGGGCTCCTCGGCCGAAATCTTCACAGGCTCGAGCCTCATCTTGGGGCCAATAAACTCCTTGAACTCGCTCGACGAAATCTCGCCCAAACCTTTGAATCGTGTAACCTCGTAGTTGGGACCAATCTCCTCCATAGCCTTCTGCTTCTCCTCCTCGTTGTAGCAGTAGAGTATCTTGGTCTGCTGTTTGTTCTGCACCCTGAACAGAGGAGTTTGCAACACAAATAGGTGGTTTTGCCTTATGACCTCGGGGAAGAACTGCAAGAAGAAGCTCATCATCAGCAGCCTGATGTGCATACCATCCACATCGGCATCGGTGGCGATGATAATCTTGTTGTAGCGTAGATTGTCGATGCTCTCCTCGATATCCAGCGCTGCCTGCAACAGGTTGAACTCCTCGTTTTTGTACACAAAGGTCTTGCTCTCGCCATAGCAGTTCTTGGGCTTACCCCTGAGCGAGAATACCGCCTGAGTCTGAACATCCCTCGAAGCGGTAATCGAGCCGCTTGCCGAAAGTCCCTCGGTGATGAATATCATCGACTCCTCTTTGCGGGGGTTCTTGTCGTCGCAGTAGTGGATCTTGCAGTCGCGCAGTTTGCGGTTGTTGAGGCTCACCTTTTTGGCAATCTCGCGGGCCTTTTTCTGCACCGTTGTGATAGCCTTGCGCTCCTTCTCGTTGTCGGCAATCTTCTTGTTCATAATGGTTGCCGTCTCGGAGTGCATATGCAGGTAGTCGTCAAGCTCCTGCTTTACAAAGTCGCCTATGAACTGGCGCACCGACAGCAGTCCGGGGCCCATATTCTTCGACGAGAGCTTAATCTTGGTCTGACTCTCGAACTCGGGCTCCTCGACACTCACGCTCACTGCTGCAATAATGCTGGCCCTCACGTCGGCAGGGTCGTAGTCCTTCTTGAAGAACTCCTTGATGGTCTTCGATACCGCCTCTTTGAAGGCTGCCTGGTGGGTACCGCCCTGAGTGGTGTGCTGCGAGTTTACGAACGAGAAGTATGTTTCGCCATAGCCTGTGCCGTGGGTGAAGGCAATCTCGATATCCTTGCCTTTCAAGTGGATTGGCGGATAGAGAGGGTCTTCGCCCAAATTCTCGGTCAGCAGGTCCAGCAGACCGTGTTTCGACTCGAATTTTTTGCCATTCAGTCGGAATGCCAAGCCGGTGTTGAGATAGGTGTAGTTGCGCACCTTCTGTTCGACATACTCGGGGTTGTAGTCGTAGATGCCGAAAATCTCCTCATCGACCAGATAGCGCACCGTAGTACCCGGCTTGTCGGTTACATTGTCTTCGCGCCTGTCCTCTTTGAGCACACCCTGCTCGAATACAACAGTGCGCGACTTGCCCTCCCTGACACTGCGAGCCTCGAAGTGGGCCGAGAGGTAGTTTACGGCTTTCAGACCTACACCATTCAGACCTACGGTCTTTTTGTAGCCCGCACCGTTGTACTTACCACTCACATTCATCTCGCCCACACAGGCGTCGAGCATATTAAGTGGAATACCGCGACCATAGTCCCTGATGGTTACCCACTTGTCCTCGATGGTGATGTCGATTTGCGAGCCGTGTCCCATAGTAAACTCATCGACAGAGTTGTCCACAACCTCTTTGATGAGGGTGTAGATACCATCCTCGGCCAGCGTGCCGTCGCCCAGTTTACCAATCCACATACCGGGCCTTAGTCGCACCTGTTCGCGTGGGGGCAACTTGGTGATATCCTCGTCGGTATACTGACTTGCTATTTTGTTTGTTTCGTTTGCCACGTTGTTAGTTTTGTATCTCTATGTTTTGGGTTATTCTATCTCTCTCTTTTTCCTATTTGCTGCTTGGCTGTTTTACCCTCTCGCGCAGGTCGGCCAGAGCCTCGGCTGTCAGCTGCTGCACCCTCTGGGCCACCTCGCGTGGATTCTGCCCCTCGAACTGCTCGGCCTTGATGGTGGGCAGTATGCGCAGGGTGAGTATGCTGCGTTTGAGCCCTCGCTTGGTCAGCAGGTTGGGCGTGCCGTCGAGCACACAGGGCACAATGTCTACGCCACACTCCTGAGCCAGTCGGAAGGCACCCTCCTTGAACAAGTGCACCTGACCATCCTTGCTGCGTGTACCCTCGGGGAAGATTACTACACTGGTGCCACCTTTCAAGTGCTTTGTACCCTGCTCCATTACGGCAGCAGCGGCCTTGGTTGTGCCTCGTTGGATAACAATATCGTTCCTCAGTCCGAGCATCCACCCAATGGCAGGAATTTTGCGCACCTCTACTTTCGACACAAAGTTGAACCCGTTGCGTGGGGGTATGAAGAACATAAGCGGAATGTCGAAGAACGACTGGTGGTTGGCAGTGATGACGTATGGGCGACCGTCGGCGGGGAAGTTCTCTCGCCCCTCGATGCGCACCTTCCAGGCGGGCGAGAGGCGGTAGACCATTCGGGCCACCACATAGGAGAGCCAGAGCGTCAGTCGGCGCTCTCCACCTCCCACGAGCAGGTCGATCAGTGCTGTGATGGCCATTGCCACTAACGACAACAGGGCCCACACCACGATTACCAATATGTAGAGTATCATTACTATCATTTTTCTATCACTTGTCTATCACTTTTCTGCGCACTTTCTGCGGCAAAATTACACGCCCCGACTGACATTTGGTGGCAGATTACCTCAATCTATATTACAACCTGCAAATATAGGTATATTAAATGGATTTTTGAAATCCAAAACCCCATTTTGAGCCATTTTTTTGGCCGTCGCGAGCATAATTTGGTGAGCCGTTTCGACTTTCGAATTGAATTTGTATATTTGCATTTCGGAAAACTAAATTTAGAGTTATGAAAAAAGCATTTGTTTTCCCTGGACAGGGAGCACAATTCAGCGGTATGGGCCACGACCTCTACGAGAGCAGCCCAGCCGCAAAAGCACTTTTTGACAAAGCTGATGAAGTCTTGGGTTTCAAGATTAGCGATATTATGTTTGGTGGTACTGATGACCAGTTGCGCCAGACCAAAGTTACTCAGCCTGCGGTATTTATCCACTCGGTAGCTGCTGCGGTGGCCTTGGGCGACGAGTTTCAGCCCGATATGGTGGCAGGCCACTCGCTTGGCGAGTTCAGCGCCCTTGTAGCTTCGGGAGCAATCGACTTCGAGGCGGGCCTAAGACTGGTCTACGCTCGTGCGCTGGCTATGCAGGCAGCTTGCGAGGCCGTACCCTCGACTATGGCAGCCGTATTGGGCCTATCAGACGAGGCTGTCGAGCAGGTTTGCAGCGGCATCGATGGTGTTGTAGCAGCCAACTACAACTGCCCCGGACAGGTGGTTATTTCGGGTACGGTAGAGGCTGTTAAGGAGGCCTCGGTAAAGGCCAAAGAGGCGGGTGCCAAACGAGCCTTGCCACTGGCTGTTGGCGGAGGTTTCCACTCGCCCTGTATGGAGTCGGCAAGGGTTAAGTTGGCCGAGGCCATAGAGCAGACCGAGTTCCACACCCCACGCTGCCCCATCTACCAAAATGTCGATGCCAAACCCCACACTTCGCCCGAGGAAATCAAGGCCAATCTGGTGGCCCAACTCACCTCGCCCGTAAGGTGGACACAGAGCGTAAAGGCTATGCTGGCCGATGGCGCCGAGGAGTTTGTCGAGCTCGGCCCAGGCGCTGTGCTCCAAGGACTTATCGCCAAAATAAGGGCATAAGACTGACAACTAATCAATACACCAAATAGCTATGAAGAAAACATTTGTATTACTGACCACACTGATTGCACTTATGACAATTTCGTGTAGCAACGAGGGTGGCTCGGCCTCGCGCGAGAACCCCCTGCTGGCCGAGTGGACCACCCCTCTGGGTGTGCCCCCATTTGACCAAATCGAGCTCGATGACTATATGCCCGCCTTTAAGGCCGCAATGAAGGCCCACAAAGAGGAGATTAAGGCTATCATCAATAATCCCGAAGAGCCCACTTGGGAGAATACCATCTTGGCTCTTGACAATGCAGGCGAACTGCTTGGCCGTGTGAGCAACTGCTTCTTTTTGGTGGCCGAGGCCGATACCAACGAGCAGATGCAGAAAATTCAGATCAAGGTAAGCCCTATGCTCTCGGCCCACAGCGACGAGATTATGATGAACCCCGAGCTGTTCAAACGCGTCAAAAAGGTATATCTGGGCCGCAAAAATGCAGGGCTCGACGAGTACCAACTCCGTCTGTTGGAAAAGACCTACAAGAGCTTCGAGCGCTCGGGTGCAAACCTGTCGGAGGCCGACCAGAAAGAGCTTGCCGAGATTAACCAGAAGCTCTCGGAGGCCGGCGTTCAGTATGCCAAAAACCTGCTCGCAGCCAATGCCGAGTTTGAGATGGTGCTCGAAGCCGATCAGCTCAACGGACTGCCCCAGAGTGTGCGCACCGCAGCCAAAGAGGCTGCCGAGGCAAAAGGTTACGAGGGTAAGTACCTCTTCGACCTGAGCAAGCCCAGTATGATTCCGTTCCTGACCTACTCGAAGGAGCGCGACCTGCGCGAGAGGCTCTACACCGGCTACCTGACCAAGTGTAACCTCGACGACAAGAACGACAACAAAGAGGTTATCAATACCCTGCTTGCTCTGCGTACCCGCAGGGCCAACCTGCTCGGCTTTGATACCCACGCACAGTTTGTGCTCGACGATGTTATGGCCAAGACTCCCGAGGCTGTCTACGAGCTGCTTGACGGCATCTGGGGCCCCGCACTCGAAACTGCCAAAAAGGAGCTCGAAGATATGAAGAAGCTGGCCAAAAGCGACTTGGGTGATGCACCCTTCCAGTCGTGGGATTGGTGGTTCTATGCCGAGAAGTTGCGCAAGCAGCGCTACAGCCTCGACGAGATGAGCATCCGCCAGTACTTCTCGCTCGACAATGTCCGCCTGGGTGTGTTTGGCCTCTGCAACCGCCTCTATGGCATCACTTTCAGCCCCGCCAAGGTGCCCGTCTACAACCCCGAGTGTAGCGCCTACCAGGTGTTCGATGCCGATGGCACCACCCTGGGCGTTGTTATCTTCGACTTCCACCCACGTCCAAGCAAGGGCTTTGGTGCTTGGTGCGGCAGCTATGTAGATATGAGCATCAAAGACGGCAAGCGCGTAACCCCCGTAGTTACCGTAGTTTGCAACTTCCCACGCCCTGTGGGTAAGGCTCCCTCGCTGCTGTCGATTGACGACGTAGAGACCTTCTTCCACGAGTTTGGCCACGCCTTGCACAACCTCTTTGCACAGGTGCCCTACAAAGGCCTGAGCGGTGTTGAGCGTGACTTTGTTGAGCTCCCCAGCCAGATTATGGAGAACTGGGCAATGGAGCCCGAACTGCTCAAAACCTACGCCATCCACTACCAGAATGGCTCGGTAATTCCCAACCACCTGATTAAACGTATCCAGAAGAGCGCCCTCTTCAACCAGGGCTTTATGACCACCGAGCTGTTGGCAGCCTCGCTGAGCGACCTCGATATTCACAACTTGGCCGTAACCGAGCCTATTGACATCAACGCCTTCGAGCGTAAGGTGCTCAACGAGCAGCGTGGCCTGATTGAGGAGATTGCGCCTCGCTACCGCTATACCTACTTCTCGCACATCTTCGATGGTGGTTACTCGTCGGGATACTATAGTTATATATGGGCCGAGGTGCTCGACAAGGATGCTTATCAGGCATTTGTCGAGACGGGCAATCTGTTTGACCGCGAGACTGCTGCCCGCTTCCGCACCTTGCTGGAGATGGGTGGTATGAAAGATGGTATGAGCCTCTACCGCGACTTCCGTGGTGCCGATCCCAGTCGCGATGCGCTGATGATTTCGCGCGGCTTCATTACCCCCGAGGAGGCTGCTGCCCCTGAGGAAAAATAGTCGCTACATTTCCATACAAAGAGCCCGATGCAGACCAACTGCATCGGGCTCTTTTGTGCGGTCTAACGTCTAACGACAAACGTCTAACGCCTAACAGACCCCTCCGCTGCTCCGCAGCACCTCCCCTAACTTAGGGGAGGAGTTTTTAAGGCCCTTAAAGTCCTTAATGCCCTTAGGGACTCTAAGGAAAATCCTATAATTCCTATCTCTCTTATATCTCTTATAGGATTTATAGGAGTAATAGGACTAATAGGATATATAGGGTAAATCCCCCTCTAAGTTAGAGGGGGTGCCCTTTAGGGCGGGGGCGTGTGTCAATAAGAGTGGTAGATGCCAACCGCCCGCCTAATCGGCAGTCGTGGCAGGGCGTGAGAGAACCCTCTACAAAGCTATTGTGCGCCGAGGATGAAGATTGTGGGGCGCTTGTGGATGTCGGGGGTGGGGGTGTTGCGCCACTCGGCAATGGTGCGGGTGCGGATGAATTCATCGGGGGTGGTGATGTCGGCCGCTACGGTCAGCAGCGTTGCGGGCGAGAGGGTAGCGAGCATATCGGCCAGCAGTTTTACGTTGCGATAGGGGGCCTCGATAAATATCTGGCTCTGGCGCTCTTGCTGGGCCCTGCGCTCGAAGTGGCGGAGTGCTTTGGTGCGCTCGGCAGGCTTGATGGGCAGGTAGCCGTTGAAGGCAAAGCTCTGACCATTTTGGCCACTCGCCATCAGCGCCATAAGTATACTCGACGGGCCCACAAGGGGTACTACCTCTATGCCTTTGCGCTGTGCGGCGGCTACCACGTCGGCTCCCGGGTCGGCAATGCCTGGCAGACCTGCCTCGCTGATGATGCCACAGTTGCGCCCCGCGACTACGGGGGCCAGTAGGGGCTCGATGTCGGCGGCTGTGGTGTGCTCACTGCACTCGGCAAACTCAAGCGAGTCGATAGCCACGCCAATCTTGGCTGCCGAGAGGAAACGTCGCGCGGTGCGCACATTCTCGACTATAAAGTAGTCGATCGAGGCCATAATGGAACGATTTGCCTCGGGCAGAGTGTCATAAGGGTTGCCCTCGCTAATGGGGCAGGGCAGCATATATATCTTACCGTAGTTTGCCATACTATTCCTTGACGTAGATGCGTTTTACGCGTCTCGATATGGAGGTCATAACCTCGTAGGGGATGGTGCCCAGTTTGTCGGCCATCTGCTCGACCGAGCCGGCCTCGCCACCGAAGATTACCACCTCGTCGCCCTCTTTGCAGTCGATGCCACTCACGTCTACCATACAGCTGTCCATACATACTCGGCCAACAATGGGGGCACTCTTGCCGCCAATGCTCACGCTCCAACCTCCGCAACCCAGCCTACGGTCCAATCCGTCGGCATAGCCAATGGGTATGGTGGCGATGGTAGTGGGGGTGCAAATCTGACCTGCGCGACCGTAGCCAACGCTCTCGCCCTGGGCGAGTTGCTTAATCTGCACAATGCGAGTGGTGAGCCTCGAAATGGGCCTTACACCCTCGGCACCCACGCCATACAGACCTATGCCCAGACGGCACATATCGTAGCCCGAGGTGGGGTAGTGCTCAATGGCGGCGGTGTTGTTAAGGTGGCGCAGTGGGCGGTAGTCGAGCGAGGCCATAATGGCGTCGCTAACTTGTGCAAATCGCTGCTGCTGGGTGGCCACAAAGTCGGTCTGCTGAGGGTCGTCGGCAGTGGCCAAGTGCGAGAATATGCTCCTTACGGTCAGCAGCTCTTTCAGCTCGGCCAATCGGCCATTGAGCCTCTCGACATCCTCCATCGTGAAGCCCAGTCGGTGCATACCGCTATCGACTTTCAGATGTATGGGATAGTCGTTTTCGCCCGCTGCGGTAACGGCCTTGGCAAAGGCTTCGAGCGAGGTAAAGTTGTAAATCTCGGGCTCCAAGCGATATGAGGTCATCAGCCCAAAGCTGTCGGCATCGGCATTGAGTACCACAATGGGCATAGTAATGCCCTTTTGGCGCAACAATACGCCCTCGTCGGCAAAGGCAACTGCCAGATAATCAATCCCCTCGTGTTCCAATGCCGAGGCAATCTCGTAGTCGCCGTGGCCGTAGCTCGAAGCCTTGACCATAGCCACCAACTTACTCCCTGCGGGCATCAGCGAGCGGTAGATATTCAGGTTGCGCACCATCTGCGACAGATTTACCTCCAACACCGTCGTATGGCTCTGGCGCAGCAGGGCGTGAACTATGCGGTCGAAGCCCGACATAGGGCCTCCCTTGACCAGCACAGCCGCCTGCTCGATGTCGTTCTGAGTGAGAGTTTTCAAAAACTCGTCGGCCGAGAAGTAGAAGTCGTAGCTCGAATCGAAAAGGTCTTTGTGGGCGCTTATGCGCTTGCCAATACCCACAAAGCGGCTCAGCCCCGCCTCGGCACACATCTTGGCTACCTGCGAGTAGAGTGTTCCCTCGGGCAGGGTGCTGTAAAGTATGTCCGAGAGTATCAGTATCTTGTGGCGGTCGGCTGCTACGTCGTTAAGCTCGTCGAGGGCTATGCGCAGCGAGTTGATGTCGGTATTATGCGTGTCGCTCAACACCACCGCTCCGCCCAATCCCTCGGCCAGCGATAGGCGCATATTTGCGGGCTCGGCCTCGGCCAAGCGCTCCTTGATGGCCACTCGGTCGTAGCCCAGCAGGGCGTACAACTCCTCGGCCATACCCAGTATGTCGGTAGCGCCAATCTTACATCTGACGGCCGCCACAGCATCGGTTATGTGCTCGCTGGTGGAGTTGTAAATCACACACTTGGCTCGGCTGAACAGCACAGCCTTCTCGGCAGCCTTGTGGCCCCAGTCGATGAAGTTCTCGTCGTGTTGGTGGCCCAGAGCGGTGAAGATGCCGATGTCGGGCCTAATCATAGCCTCCAAGCGAGCCATCTCATCGGGCCTCGATATGCCGGCCTCGATTACGGCCATATCCTCTGTGCCCTCAATCATCAGCAACGACAGCGCCACACCCAACTGTGAGTTATAACTCCTTGGTGAGCGAAATACCCTCATACCATCGGGTGCTGCTTGGGCTATCCACTCTTTCATAGTGGTCTTGCCCGTCGAGCCGGTGATGGCCACCACCTTGCCCTTGAAGGTCGAGCGATGGTAGGCTGCCAGCTTTTGTAGCGCAGTGAGCGACCTTTGTACCACCACAAAGCCCGCCTCGGGGTAGAGCCCAAACTTTACATCGTGCTCGACCATAAAGGCCCTCACGCCCCTGCGGTAGAGGTCGCCTACGAAACGGTGGCCGTCGTGGTTTACACCCTCAATGGCAACAAATATGGGCATCCTGTCGGTCGCAAAGCTGTGGCGCGAGTCGGTCATTACGCCCCTGACGGCTATGTCGGCCCCTACGAGCCTGCCGCCCGAAATTTCGGCTATCTGTCCAAGTGAATAATTCATAGGCTTGGCGTTTTGGTGGTGAAAATGTGGTTTTATAATCCTATTATATATGTGGGGGCGGTGCACCCACCCCCACATATAAAAAACTATTTCCTCTTTGCGGGCACTACAATCTCGTCAATCAGAGCCTGAGTTGCGGGCTTGTGGCCACGGAAGGCAACATAGAGCTCCATAGGGTGACGGATACCACCCTTCGAGAGAATGTTCTCGCGGAACGAAGCGGCAACCTCCTGATTGAAGATGCCCTTCTCTTTGAACAGCGCAAAGGCGTCGGCATCGAGCACCTCGGCCCACTTGTAGCCGTAGTAACCTGCTGCGTAGCCGCCCGAGAATACGTGGGTGAAGGCTGCACAAGGCGAGCAACCCTCGATAGTGGGCAGCACCTCGCAAGCTGCGCGAGCCTCTTTCTCGAAGGCTACTGCATCGGCAATGGGGGCGGTAATCGAGTGGAACTTCATATCGCTGCTGCCGTAGGCCACCTGGCGAGTGTTGTAGTAGGCTGCCAAGTAGTTCTTCGAGTCGATAATCTTGCTCCTCAGCTCCTCGGGCATCTTCTCGCCGGTCTGGTAGTGAACGGCTACGATGTCAAGGAACTCGGGCTCGGTAGCCCAGTTCTCCATAATCTGGCTGGGAAGCTCTACAAAGTCGCGGTAGACCGAAGTGCCGGTCAGTGAAGCGTAGCTACCCTTGCCAAACAGGCCGTGCAGACAGTGACCAAACTCGTGCAGGAAGGTGGTGAACTCGTCGAAGGTCAAGAGCGAAGGGGTGCTCTCGGTGGGCTTGGTGAAGTTGCCACACATCGAAATCAAGGGGCGCACCTCGTTGCCATCCTTATCTACGTATACGTCGCGGAACGAAGTCATCCAAGCACCGCCGCTCTTGGTTGCGCGGGGGAAGAAGTCCATATAGAGCAGACCCAGTAGCTCGTCGTTGGCCTCGCGTACCTCGTAAACCTGCACGTCGGGGTGGTAAACATCCACCTCGTTGTTCTGAACAAATTTAATTCCGTAGAGTCTGCCGGCCAACTCAAAGATACCCTTCTTTACGTTCTCCAACTCGAAGTAGGGTTTTACGTCCTCCTCGTTGTAGGCGTAGGTGGCGTTTTTGTACTTCTCGCTCCAATATGCAAAGTCCCAGGGCATAAGCTCATAGTTGGCGCCATTGCGACGTGCGTAGCGCTGAACATCGGCAACCTCGCGGCGAGCCTGGCCAATGGTGGCACTCAGCAGCTCGTCGAGGAACGAGGTTACGGTCTGGGGATTCTCGGCCATACGCTCCTCCAATACAAAGTCGGCATAGGTCTCGTATCCAAACAACTGGGCGCTTTTGAGCCTCAGCTCGGTGATGCCCTTAATCAGCTCGGTGTTGTCCAGCTCGCCACCAATACAGCGCGAGTTGTAGGCTTTCCACACCTGCTCTTTGTAGGCCCTGTTTGACGAGTAGGTCAAGAAGGGCGACATACTTGCAGCCTGCAAGGTTACGGTCCAACCCTCCTGGCCGCGAGCCTTAGCCTCGGCAGCCAGATTCTCATTCACAAAGTCGGGCAACTCGGCCACCTCGTCGGGGTTGGTGATGTTGAGGGTGTAGGCGTTGGTTGCAGCCAACACGTTCTGGCCAAATTTGAGGGTCATATTAGACAGCTCGGTCGAGATTTTGCGATACTCCTCTTTCTGCTCGTCGCTCAGATTGGCACCCGAGCGCACAAAACCTTTGTAGGTGTCGTCGAGCAGTTTGGCCTGCTCCTCGGTCAGGTTGAGGCTCTCGCGCTGCTCATAGACAGCCTTAACCCTCTGCCACAGGGTGGGGTTGAGGTTCATATCGTTGTAGAACTCAACCAACTTGGGCTGAATTTCCAGTGCCAGTGCCTGCATCTCGGGTGAGGTCTCGTTGCCGTCGAGCACAAAGAAGATGGTCGATACTCGGTTGAGCAACTCGCCACCGCGCTCCATAGCCTCGATGGTGTTCTCGAAGGTGGGGGCGTCGGGGTTGTTGATTGCTGCCTCCAACTCGGCGCGAGCCTCTTTGAGGCCCTGCTCAAAGGCGGGCATATAGTGCTCGATTTTGATTTTCGAGAATTCGGGGGTGCCGAAGGGGGTGTCGGCGGGGTTAATCAGTGGGTTGTTGTCACAACCGCTCATTATCACAGCTGCTGTCATAACTACTGCCAATAAGTTCTTTTTCATAAAAGTTGTTTGTGTGTTGAGTTATTGTTTTGTTTTCGTTTGTTCGTGTGGGAAGGGAGGGACTGTTTCTATCGTGCTTCGGCAAGGGGTATCCACTTGTCGCCTCGGAAGGCCACCACAAAGGCCCCTTTGAAGCCACGCTTGTCGGCCTCGGTAGCTATGCGCTTGGCCTCGTCGTAATCTTTGCCCTCGACCATACAGCGCCACTTGCCACTGGCGGTCTGCTTCTGCACAATGCGCCCCTTGTAGTGACCAAACTTGCCATCGTTGGGGTTGCTCTTGGCCGAGAGGGTACACAACTGGGCATAGAACTTCAGTGGTTCCTCTTTGGGCTCCTGCTTAACCTGGGGTTCCTCTTTGGGCTCCTGGGCCTTTGGCTCCTCTTTCTTAACCTCGGCCTTTGGCTGCTCAACTTTGGGCTGCTCGGCCTTAACTTCGGCCTGGGGCTGTTGAGGTTGTTGGGGTTGGGCAAGGTTCGCCTTGTCGGCGCACTTGGTGCGGTACTCGCTGAAAGCATCAAACAGAGCCTTCGACACAGCCTGCTCGCCCTCGGGGCTCAACAGGTAATCCCTATCGCTCTTGTTGGTCATAAAGCCCAGCTCGGTCAGCACCGCAGGCATAGCTGTACGCCACAACACCAGGTAGGGGGCTTGGCGGGCACCTCGGTTGGTTATGGGGGTGTTGAGCGAGTAGTGCTTCTGCACCATCTCTGCAAAAATCATACTCTGCTCCGAATAGGCATACTGCATCAGCGAGAAGATGATAAAACTCTCGGCACTATTGGGGTCGTAGCCCTCGTACTTGGCCTCATAGTCGCCCTCCATAACGATTACCGAGTTCTCCCTCTGCGCTACGGCAAGGTTCTTTTCGCTCTTGTCGTTACCCATAATGTAGGTCGAGTTGCCGTGGGCGGTGTTGTTGCCCACAGCGTCGGTGTGGATAGAGATGAACAGGTCGGCCCCTGCGCGGTTGGCAATGTCGCCCCTCTCGTGCAGTTCGATGAAGCGGTCATCTTTACGGGTGTAGATGACCTTCACGTCGGGATAAGCCTCTTCAATCATAGCGCCAAAGCGGAGTGCCACACGCAGGTTGAGGTCCTTCTCGAGGTTGCCTCCCCACGAGCATCCGGGGTCTTTGCCACCGTGTCCGGCATCAATAACCACGCAGTCGATTGCCACATCGGGCAGCTCGTTTTTGGTCTGTGCCGATACGACAAAAGGCAAACAAAGCGTTAATATCATCAAAAAGCGAGTTGTAGCTTTCATTTTTTTGTTATTTTTGCTGAATAATTAACTACGTTAATCGGGTCGGAGGGCCTAATTTCGTGGGGTTTTGCCGACCTTGTCGGCAAAGGTAATACTTTTTTGCGATATTTTGGATTTTAAGACGATAAAATACACACTTCTGTCTGCCTTATTTTTGGCTGGAGTAGGCTCACTCGGGGCACAAAATTTGCCCGCGAGCGAAAAAAAATTACTCTCCGCCAAAGATTCTTTGCAGACCACTGCGTCCGAGCGTGTCCAGCAGCTCGAACGCAGAGCCTTTATGGGCCCCGACTCGCTCGATGTGAGAGCCCAGCAGAGCGCTATCGATAGTCTGCTCACCATAGGTGTAGACTCTGTTCCTGCCGACACCGCAGGGCGCAAGCAAAAGAATTTCCTCGAAGAGATTATCAACGGCAAGAACAAAGACTCGCTCTACTACGACGTCAGGGGCAAGATGGTACACATCTACGAGCAGGGCGATGTTACCTACGGCAATATGAACATCAAGGCCGACTATATGCGAGTGTCAATGGAGTCGAAAGAGATTTTGGCATACGGCAAGGCCGACACCTCGGCCTATGGCCACACCCGTCCCGAGTTTACCGAGGCCGGCGCCACCTACACGATGGACACCGTAACCTACAACATCGACACCAAACGAGCCAAGATTAAGGGCGTAGTGACCAAAGATGGCGAGGGCTATCTGACCGGTAAAGAGGTGAAGATGATGCCCGACAAGTCGTTCAATATTCGCGGCGGTGTCTACACCACCTGCGAACATACCGACCACCCTCACTACTACATCAGTATGACCAAGGCCAAGTTCATCCCGGGCGAGAAGATTGTCTCGGGCCCGCTTTACTTGGTTGTGGCCGATGTGCCCCTGCCACTGGTCATCCCCGAGATATTCTTCCCGATGAATATGAAGCGCAAGACGGGCTTCATTATGCCCTCGTATGGTGAGGATGCAACCCGAGGTTTCTATCTGCGCAATGGTGGCTACTACTTTGCCTTCAACGACTATGTAGACCTCAAACTGACGGGCGGTATCTACACCCTCGGTTCGTGGGAGGTGGCAGCAGCGTCGAACTACCGAGTGCGCTATAAGTTCAACGGCTCGGTGGGTGTGAACTATGCCAAGACAATCATTGGCGAGAAGGGGTCGGCCGACTACCAAAACTCCAACAACTTTAAGGTCACTTGGACCCACAGTCAGGATGCCAAGTACAACCCCAACTCGACCTTCTCGGCCAACGTAAACTTCTCTACAAGCGGCTATAACAAACTGGCCTCGACCTCGTTGAGCGAGTATTTGAACGCCCAGACCAACTCGTCGATTGCCTACTCGCACTCGTGGAAGGGTACCCCAATCTCTATGTCGGCCAACATTCAGTACTCACAAAACCTCAATACGGGTGATGTGTCGCTCGGTCTGCCCTCGATTAACGTCAATGTAAACCGCTTCTACCCCTTTAAGCGCAAGGTTGTTGTGGGCAAGGAGCGCTGGTACGAGAAGATTGCTATGACCTACAAGGCGCAGATGGAGAACTCGATTAAGACCACCGACGATGTGCTCTTTACCAAGCAGGCGCTGGGCCAATTCCGCAATGGTGTGCGCCACTCGCTGCCCATCAGCGCATCGTTCAACGTGTTGGGCTACATCAACCTCTCGCCCTCGGTAAACTACACCGAGCGCTGGTACTTCCGCAAGGTCGAGCAGACCTGGAACCCCGAAACCCAGATTATCGACAAGGATACCGTCAATGGCTTCTACCGTGTCTACGACTACAACGCCTCGGTATCGGCCAACACCACCCTGTATGGTCTATACCAGTTCAAAAACCCCAAAGCCTACGTCAAGGCCATTCGCCATACTATAAATATGAGTTTGAGCGGCTCGATTGCCCCCGATTTTAGTAAAGAGAAGTATGGCTACTGGAAGACCGTTCAGGCAGGCCCCGATCCCGAAAAGACCGTCAAGTACTCGCCCTATGCAGGCGACCTCTATGGTGTGCCCAGCAGCGGTCGCAACGCCAGCATTTCGTTCTCGATGGCCCAAACCCTCGAAGCAAAGGTCAAGAGCGACGAGGATACTACGGGTGTGAAGAAAGTGAAGATTATCGACGACTTCTCGTTCTCGCTGGGCTACAACTTCTTGGCCGACTCGATGAAACTGTCGCAGTCGATACCTGTGCGAATACGATCGAGCATCATACCCAAGTTTGGTATCAACATCTCTATGACACTCGACCCCTATGAGGTAGATAAGACTACGGGCAAGCGCTACAACAAGCTGCTGTTGCTCACACGCGGTATCCCAGGCCGTATTGCATCTACGGGTTGGTCGTGCGGCTATACGTTCAACTCGTCGAACCTCTACACCGAGGCCACCATCAACGATATCTCGAAGGACTATCCCGAGTACTCGAACCCCTACTTCTACGACCCCAACGACCCGCTCGATCCGGCCCTGAGGCGACAACTTATGACCTCGCAGTACTACGACTTTTCGATGCCGTGGAACGTGTCGTTCAACTACTCGATAAACTACACCAACAACGGTGTGAAGGCCCGAGTGGTTAATACGCTCGGATTTAACGCCTCGGTTACGCTCGATAAGCAGAACAACTGGGCAATATCCTATACGGGTGGTTACGACTTTGAGAATAAGGAGCTTACGCCTGGCGTTGTGAATATAGTGCGCGACCTGCACTGTTGGCAGATGAACTTCTCGTGTGTGCCGTTTGGTTACCGCAAGAGTTGGAGCTTCCGTATCAATGTCAAGTCGTCGCTGCTGCAAGACTTGAAGTATGAGAAGAGTTCGTCGCACTACGACCAGCTGTACGAGTAGGGGGTATAACGTCTAATGTCCAACGTCGCAAATGCGAGTAAGCGAGGGCAGAGGCTGCTTGCAGACTATGCCGAGCGTGAGCATTTTAGAGCAAGCGAAGCTTGGTCAAACCGACCTAAGTCAGACACACGCCCCCGCCCTAACGGGCACCCCCTCTAACTTAGAGGGGGAATATATAGGCTGAGCAGACTTAGTATAGCGATATGAACGTAGTGAGTATCGCCTAAAAGTTTTTGGGCGACTTTTTACAAAAAGTCGCAAAGAAAAAGGAAAAGAAAAAAATGATAGAACAGAAACTCGGTTTTGACCGCATACGCACACAGTTGCTCGAGAGGTGTTCGACCTCGGTGGGAGCCTCGCTTATGGCCGAGCAGACCTTCTCGACCGACGCGGCCGAGGTGGCTGCACGTCAGGCTCTGGCCGAGGAGTTCCGCGAGGCGCTGATGATGGAGCACGACTTTCCCAAGGGCGAGCTGACCGAGTTTGGTGCCGATGTGAGCAAGCTGGCTGTCGAGGGATCATTTCTCGAGGGCGAGGAGCTTGTGCAGCTGAGGGCAGGACTCAAGTCGGTAGGCGAGGGTGTGAGGTTTTTCGAGGCCCGCAAGGAACGCTTTCCGCTTGCGGCCCAGATGGGCTGTGGGGTGGGCTACTTCCCCGATATTGTGGGCCATATCGACACCATCATCGACCGTACGGGCGAGGTGCGCGATAGCGCCAGCCCAGAGTTGTACGACATACGTCGCTCTATACGCTCGCACGAAGGACAGGCGGCCAAGAGGCTC
This sequence comes from Rikenellaceae bacterium, assembly GCA_015059945.1. GTDB lineage: Bacteria > Bacteroidota > Bacteroidia > Bacteroidales > Rikenellaceae > Tidjanibacter. Next base: position 59,866 of record SUZJ01000003.1, on the reverse strand, counting down.
CACGCTGTACTGGCCGAGGCTATCAGAAACGGCATTGTGGAGAGCGATGCATCGCTGTCGGTGCGCGAGGGGCGCACGGTTATTCCCGTAGCTGCGGCCAACAAGCGCAAGTTGAAAGGCTTTGTTCACGACGAGTCGGCAACGGGTAAGACCGTCTACATCGAGCCCGTGGAGGTGGTAGAGATTAACAACGCTCTGAAAGAGCTCGAGTATGCCGAGCGACGCGAGGTTATACGCATCTTGACCGAGTTTGCAGCCACGTTGCGCCCACACTGCCCCGACCTTAAAGCCAGTAGCCACTACCTGGCCCAATTCGATATGCTGCGCGCCAAGGCTCGCTGGGCTATCGATAATGGTGCATATAAGGCTATTGTGTCGGAGGATGGGGTGCTGCGCCTGAGCGATGCCCGCCACCCACTCTTGCAGCAAACGTTGGCCAGAGAGCACAAAGAGGTTGTGCCCCTCGACTTGGTGCTAAACCAGGGGCGCAGGATTTTGGTCATCTCGGGCCCCAATGCAGGTGGTAAGTCGGTCTGCCTCAAGACTGTGGGTCTGTTGCAGTATATGTTCCAGTGCGGTATTGCCATTACGGCCAGCGCTGTGAGCGAACTCCCCATTTTTGACCACATATATATCGACATAGGCGACCAGCAGAGTATCGACAACGACCTGAGTACCTACTCGTCGCACCTGCTCAATATGAAGCAGATGTTGGCGGGGGCATCGGAGAAGGCGCTGCTGCTGATTGACGAGTTTGGTAGCGGTACCGAGCCCGTGATTGGCGGTGCAATCTCTGAGGCCATTCTCGAAAGATTTGTCGAGGCAGGAGCATACGGTGTTATTACCACTCACTATACCAATATCAAGTACTTTGCTTCTAACCATCGAGGGGTGGTAAATGGTGCTATGATGTTCGATGTGCAGAACATTAGACCCCTGTTCCGCCTCGAAATGGGCGAGCCGGGCAGCTCGTTTGCCATAGAGATTGCTCGCAAGATTGGTCTGCCCGAGAGCATCATCCGCAACGCTTCGGACAAGGCCGGCTCGGAGGTCATAAGCCTCGAAAGGCAGCTGCGCGAGGTGGCTCGCAACCGCAACTACTGGGAGCAGAAGCGCGAGCGCATACGCATTGCCGACAAGCGCGTGGAGGAGATGGAGAGCGAGTATGCCGACCGACTCTCCAAGCTTAAAGAGGAGCGCGCAGCTATCATCCGTCAGGCCAAAGAGGATGCAAAGAGTATCTTGGACCAGACCAACCGCACGATTGAGAATACGGTGAGGGTTATTCGCGAGTCGCAAGCCGACAAGGAGACCACTCGACTGGCCCGTCGCGAGATTGAGTCGCTCAAAGAGCGCGTGATTGAGGAGGTAGACTACGTTTCGGCCGAGAGCGAGAGGGTAGAGCGAGAGATGGAGAAGATTGAGCGCCGCCGCCAAAAACGTGCCGAGCGCAAGGCCCAAAGGGGCGAGGCTACGGAGGTGGAGCAGAAGCCCGAGGAGCCCAAAGTGCTGCCGATAGAGGTGGGGGCCAAGGTGCGCATCGTGGGCCAAGACGGTGTGGGCGAGGTTGTGTCGATGAAGGGCAAGAAGGCCACGGTAGCCATCGGCCAGATTATGACCACCATTGCCATTGACCGCTTGGAGGCCATATCGAATAGCGAGTATAAGAAGCAGACAAGGCCCACTACGGCCCGTACGGTAGTGAGTGTAGATATATCGAGCCGCAAGCTCAACTTCCGAGACAATATCGACGTCAGGGGCCAGCGCGCTGCCGATGCACTGGAAATTGTGCAGGACTTTATCGACGATGCCATAATGGTTGGCATAGGGTCGGTTACGATTCTGCACGGCAAGGGTACGGGGGCTCTGAAAGAGGAGATACGTCGCTACTTGCGCTATATTCCTCAGGTGGCTTCAGCTACCGACGACCACCCCGACCGAGGTGGTGCAGGAGTTACCGTAGTGAAGTTTAAGTAGCGCGCCATCGCTCGTGGTCATAACCAAAACAGACGACCTCGCCCCAAGCAAGAGTGGGCGAGGTCGTTTTTGTGTGTTGAAAGAGTTGTAGCTCTCTTTCGCTACTGCCGACGACTATTTGTTTTTGAGCAAGTCGCGAATCTCGGTCAGCAGAATCTCCTCCTTAGTAGGCTGTGGTTCGGGCTCTGGTTCGGGTGCGGGAGCAGGAGCAGGAGCAGCAGCAGCCTCCTCTTCCTCTTTCTTCTTGGTCAGCTCCGAAAGGCGGTTGATACCCTTAATGAGCAAGAAAATACACATTGCAACAATCAGGAAGTCGAATACCTGCTGCAAGAATGCACCATATTTCCACATTACGGGAGCTTCGGCACTACCCAAGTTAAGGGCCAGGTCGGTAAAGTTTACCTTGCCAATAAGCATACCCAGAGGGGGCATAATAACATCGTTAACCAACGAGGTTACAATCTTACCAAATGCACCACCAATGATAACACCGACTGCCATATCTACGACGTTACCTTTGAGCGCAAATTTCTTGAATTCGGACAAAAATGACATAGTTAAAAAGTTTTAGTGGATTAGTGTGTAAAAAAGTTTTCTTACCACAAATGTAATCTTTTTTTGTATTATTACCCCAAAAAATATAATTTTACATCATCTAAAGGTGAATTTTTCCGCTTGGCAGAGGGAATGACAGCCTGTTTTATTAGATAATCAATACGATAGAGAACTTTATGTTGAATATTTCTGACAAACTACACAAACTACCGGTATCGCCCACACGACAGCTGGTACCACTGGCCGATGCGGCCATCGCCCGCGGCACCAAGGTCTACAAACTAAACATCGGACAGCCCGATATCGATAGCCCCGAAGAGGCTCTCAATGCCCTCCGAACAATCGAAGACAAACTATTCCCCTATACCAACTCGGCCGGCCTGATGGAGTTCAGGAAGAAACTTGTCGAGTATTACAAAAAACACGACATAGAGGTCGGAGTCGAGAGCGTCATAGCCACACTTGGCGGCACCGAGGCTGTGCAGATGGCAATGCTCATCTGTGCCAATCAGGGCGACGAGATATTGATTCCCGAGCCCTTCTATGCCAACTATGCCACCTTTGCGGCCAACTACGACCAGGTGATTGTGCCCGTACCGAGCGACATAGAGCACAACTTTGGGTTGCCACCAATCGAGGAGTTTGTAAGGCGCATTACGCCCCGCACCAAAGCTATTCTAATCTGCAACCCCAACAACCCCACTGGTTACCTCTACACCGAGGAGGAGATGCAGAGGTTGGGCGAACTGGCCAAGCAGTACAACTTGTACTTGATTAGTGACGAGGTGTATCGCGAGTTTTGCTACGATGGGCGCAAGCATATCTCGGCCTTGTCGCTCAAGGGGGTTGAGGAGAATGTGATTGTTGTAGACTCGGTGTCGAAGCGTTTTAGTATGTGTGGCGTAAGGCTGGGCAACATCGTAAGTCGCAACAAAGAGGTTATGAAGGGTGCTATGAAGATTGCCCAGTCGCGATTGTCGGTGCCCTACTTGGCCCAGAGGGTGGCCATTGCCGCCTTTGATGCCCCTCAGGAGTACTATGACAATGTAGTGGCCGAGTACACCTCGCGACGCAACTGCCTGGTCGGCGAGCTGAACAAGATTGAGGGTGTCTACTCGCCTATGCCCCAGGGAGCTTTCTATACCGTTGCCCGCTTCCCCGTAGACGACTGCCACAAGTTTGCCTGCTGGCTGCTCGAGGAGTTTTCGTACAAGGGCGCAACCGTTCAGCTTGCCCCTGCACGAGGCTTCTATGCCACCGACGGAATGGGTGCTCAAGAGGCTCGCTTGGCCTATGTGGTGGGTGAAGAGGAATTGAAGGCCGCCTGCGAGATTCTGCGCGAGGCGCTGAAGGTCTATCCAGGCAGATTGTAAATCATTGCTATCGAGTCAACCGCTGCGGTTGGCGCTGAATAGGGGGTGAAGAGAAATTCATCCCCTATTTCTTGCTTTTTTGCAGGAAATGTGATACTTTTACAAGGCAAGCAACAAGTTTTGGCAATTTTGCACAAAAATATACACCAACCTTAAAACTCTACGGCTATGTTGAAAATCTCCGCCAAGAGCCACACGTTGCCCATTTCGCCCATCCGCCAGCTCGTTCCGCTGGCCGAGGCCGCAGCCGCACGTGGCACAAAAATCTACAAGCTTAACATTGGCCAACCCGACATCGAAACCCCCATCGAGGCTGTCAAGGCTGTGCAGGGGGTGGAGGATAAAATCTTCCCTTACTCGCACTCGGCAGGTCTGTTGCCCTATCGCCAAAAGCTCGTGGAGTACTATCGCAAGAACGATATAAAAATCGATATCGACGACCTGATAGTTACGCTCGGCGGCACCGAGGCAGCCCAGATGGCTATGCTGGTGTGTGCCAACCCGGGTGAGGAGATACTGGTGCCCGAGCCTTTTTATGCCAACTACAACACCTTTGCCGCCAGTTACGATAATATACTGGTGCCTGTGCCCAGCACCATCGACAACGACTTTGCGCTGCCCCCCGTAGAGGAGTTCGTAAAGCGCATCACGCCCCGCACCAAAGCCATACTTATCTGCAACCCCAACAACCCTACGGGCCACCTCTACACCGAGAAGGAGATGAAGATGTTGGCCGAGCTGGTGAGCCACTACCACCTGTTCCTAATCAGCGACGAGGTCTACCGCGAGTTTTGCTACGACGGCACCAAGCAGGTGTCGGCCCTCTCGCTCAAGGGTATTGACGAGAATGTGGTGGTCATCGACTCGGTGTCGAAGCGTTTTAGTATGTGTGGCGTGAGGTTGGGCAACATCGTAAGCCGCAACAAAGATGTTATAGCCGCTGCCCTGCGCTTGGCCCAGGCACGTCTGTCGCCCCCATTCTTGGCCCAGATTGCCGCCTCGGCAGCTTATGATGCTCCGCAGAGCTACTTTGATGCTGTGGTGGCCGAGTACACCTCGCGCCGCAACTGTCTGGTGAGCGAGCTGAATAAGATAGAGGGTGTCTACTCGCCCCTGCCTCAGGGTGCTTTCTACACCATTGCACGCTTCCCCGTAGATGACTGCCACAAGTTTGCCTGCTGGCTGCTCGAAGAGTTCTCGTACAAGGGCGCCACAGTGCAGATAGCCCCTGCGCAGGGTTTCTATGCCACTGCGGGCAAGGGCAAGCAGGAGGCTCGATTGGCCTATGTGCTCTGCAAGGAGGATCTGATGGCTTCGTGCGAGATACTGCGTGAGGCGCTAAAGGTCTACCCAGGAACAATAAGGTAGAAAGCTATTAAACTTCGGAATACCTATTATTTGAGATAATGAAAAAAGTACTTTTCGTGTGCCTTGGCAACATTTGCCGCTCGTCGGCTGCCGATGAGATTTTTCGCCAACTGACCATCCGCAAAGGGCTTGCCGACCAATTTGAGATAGACTCGGCAGGCACCTACGGAGGGCACGCAGGCGACCTACCCGACCCACGAATGAGGGCAGCAGGCAAGCGTCGCGGCTACAACTTCACCCATCGCAGTCGCAAGGTGCGCTCTGACGACTTTGACCGTTTCGACCTGCTACTGGCTATGGATGACTCGGTATACGAAAGCCTCAGCCGTTTGTCGCCCACCGTAGAGGGGTTGCAGAAGCTCGAACGTATGGCCGACTACATTCCCTCGCATTTTGGCTACGACTATGTGCCCGACCCCTACTACGAAGGGGCCGATGGTTTTGAACTGGTGCTCGATATGCTCGAAGAGGGGTGTGAGGTGTTGCTCGACAAATTAAGCCGATAGGAGTTTATACCTATTATTATTTATATAATAGTTATGGCACAGAGGTTGCTTTTTGCAGAGTCAAAAAGCAACCTCTACTATTATGACCGCCAACACTAAAAACAAGAAGAGGGGCTCCGTAGCCCCTGCATCCACCCCTGCATCCGCATCTACTCCTGCCACAGCCCCCGTTGGCACCCCCTCGCCACGGCTCCTTACGGCCGACCGAGGTGTGCTCTTTTTGCGGCTATTTGTGGCTACACTGCTCTTTACGCAGGCCATAACCAAGTCGCAAGACTACCTGATGATTGAGAATGAGTACCCCTCGATTTGGGGCATAACCTCCGACCAAGTGGTTACCATAGTGGGGCTACTCGAACTTGGCGCAGGGGTACTCCTTGCAATAGGGCTCTTTACGCGCATAGCTGCCGCCGTAATGGTGGTAGTGATGTTTGGCGCAGCCTTTCTATTCTTTCCGGGGCAGACCTTCGCCCAGGCCGAGTTGCACGTTGTCTATGCAGGCATATACATCTTCCTGCTCATTGTTGGGGCGGGTAGGTTTTCGCTCGATAGTTTGTTGCGGTTGGGAGAAAAGTAATCATCTGTTGCCCCGCCCCCTACACCCCCCCCCTAAAAAAAGGCCACCCTATCAGATAGGGCGGCCTTCTCTCTTATTCCTTAGAGTCGGTGGGGGGCTAATTATTTAGCAGCCTCTACCGATGCTTTGCGGAACTCCTTCATCAGTTTCGATACCTCCAAAGCAGCTTTACGAGCACGGGTGCCGGCAGCTTTGTTGCCTTTCTCAACCTGGAGTTTTGCATTTACCTGGAACAGCTCAATCTGAGCGTTGATTTTCTCTACCAAATTCTGCATAGTAATTGAAGTTTAATGATGTGTGTTTATGATGTTTAGGTCATTTGCAAAGTTATAGCATTATTTTTTTATTGCAACAATTTTGCAGACTTTTTTTGGCCTACACCTATTTTTTCTTTTTGAACAACTTGCCAAGCAGGCCTTTGTACCTGTTCTTCTTGCCGTCCTTACCGTGGCCGTAGCCGTAACCATATCCGTAGCCATAACCATATCCGTATCCGTAGCCATAACCATAGCCGTAGGTCTGTTTGCGTTTCTCGCCACCATAGTAGATGGTCTCAACGCCTACATCCGACATTACCACACCCATATTCTTCAAGCTCTTGCGACCGGCAATAGCCTTGATGGTCTCGAAGGCCATCTTCTCGGTGTGGCCCATACGCATACAGTAGAGTGTCATATCGGCTACGCGGTTGGCAACCATAGTATCGGTAACCAGTGCAATAGGTGCGGTATCTACAATCACATAGTCGTACCTCTTGCGCAACTCAGCAAACAGCTCGTCAAGCTGGGGACGCATAATCAACTCGGCAGGGTTGGGAGGAATTGTACCCACAAACAGAGCATCAACATCGTGCAAGCAATCCCTAATAATAAGGTTGTCGATATTGCTCTCTTTGCCTACCAGATAGTTTACAACGCCAAAGGTGTGGTGCTCGTCGCCAATGCGCTGCTCCATTGAGCCCTTGCGCAAGTCCATATCCACTACGATAACCTTCTTGTCGGTGATGGCAAACGACAGAGCCACGTTCAGAGCCACGGTGGTCTTGCCCTCGTGAGGAATGGTCGAAGTAACCATCAGCACCTTGCCACCCTCGGGCATCATAAAGTCGATATTGGTACGCACCATACGGAATGCCTCGGCAATAGCATCGCGGCTATTGGGGGTAACCAGAATGTCGTTGCTCTTCTTGTCCTCCTTCGAGGGAATAGCACCCACAATCGATACTGCCGAGCCAATCTCGCTCTCAACCTCCTCTACCGAGTAGATCTTGTTGCGCAGGGCCTCGGCAACCAAAATCACCACTACGGGAATTACAAAGCCGACAATCAAGGCCAGCAACATAATCATCATAGTACGGGGAGAAATGGGAGCTGAAGCAGCCATTGCGGGGTCGATAACTCGCGAAATAGAGGCAGTAGTAGCCAATTTAAGACTGGTCTCCTCGCGCTTGTTGAGCAGGAACGAATAGATCTCAACCTTAATCTCCTGATCCCTCATAATCGACTGAGCCTCTTTCTCGATAGTAGGCAGGTCGTTTACTTTGGCCCTATTCTCGGCAATCTGTTTCTCTACCGAGCGGAGTTGCAGGTCGAGCGAGGTGCGCAGGTTGGCAATCGACTGAGGCAGCAGGGCCTGCAATGCCAATACCTTCTCACGAATGTTTGCTACCGATGGGTTGCTCAATTTCTCATCGCCACCCATCATCTTGTACTCCAATACGGCATTGTTGTAGTCGGTGATAATGCCATTGAGTGACTGATCCTCCAAACCGAGGTTGGCAACCAACTCAACCTTGCCCATAGTCTTGTTAACCGAGGTCAAAATGTCGTTGAGCAGCACTCGCTGAGTCTCAATTTTAACAGCCTCTTCTTCGAGTTTGTTGGCAGTTTGGAGATAGATATTACCCTCGGCCATTGAGTTGACAGAGCGGCTTTTTTTGCGATACGACTCTACCTCGCTATCAACACTCTCAAGGTCGGCACCTACAACGCCCAAACGCTCATCTACGAACTCCATAGTGGCACGAGCAACAGCACGCTCGCCCTCTTTGGCATCCTCGTTATAGACATAAATCAACTCGTTTACCAAGTCGGCAGCCTTCTGAGCCACAGGGCTCTTCATACTCACATTGATAAGGCTGGTGGTTTTGCTAGTAGGTGCTACCGAAAGATTGGTGAGCATAGCTCTTGTATAACGACTTGGATTAGCCACACTTACATAGAGGCGATTGTCTTTCTTGGTGGCCTCGGCCAAGTTGTCGTTTGCAACAACTCGGAAGATACCCACCTCGCTTACAACGGGCGAGCCATAGGCTACCGCAAACTTCTGCTCACTATCTTTGCGACTGCCAGGGAAGCGCCACTTAATCTTACCGGTAAGGTCGTTACTATTAAGTTGCAATTCGAGCGAGAAGGGGTATTTGAGCGAGTCAACCGCCACCTCTACGGGTGCCGAAGGGCCGTAAATCTCTACTTTACGCAGTTTTGCCTGTACCGAGTAACAGATGTTGGCATTGAGGTTCTCGACAACCTTGTTCATCAAGGTATATGAACGCAGAATTGCAGACTCGTTGTCTACCACCGATGTCTGGCGCATCATACGCAGGTTGGTCATCGAGGTTACGTCAGACTTAACGCTACGCGAAGCGTTCTCGTCAACATAAATTACTGCCGATGAAGAGTAAATCTTGGGCGAGACTTTGCAGTAAAGGAAACCCAAGCAGAGGCAGCCGAATACCGAAAGACCAAACCAGAGCCAGTTGTTGATAAAGAACGACCAAATAGACCTGAGCGAAATCTCGGTAGCCTGCTCCTCCTGACCACCCTGTGGGCCTTGTGGATTTTGTTGATAGTTAATGTTTTCCATTATTATTGTTTTTTTATCGATTCATGATTGCCGAAGCGTTGGTAATGTAATATATCATCAGTGCAAGACTTGAACCGAGCGATGCCAACGAGGTGATGATGGGGAAATAGGTGGTAAAGGTTGAAACGCTCTTGGCTTTTGCGCCTACGGGCTCGACGTATACCACATCATTCTGTTTGAGGTAGAAGTAGGGCGACGAGAAGATATTCTTCGATTTGAGGTCGAGAATCTCCACGTGCCTACCCTCGGCCTCCTCGCGGATGACCATCACTTTGCTCCTCTCGCCATATACGGTCAGGTCGCCTGCAAAGCCAATGGCTTCGAGCAGAGTGAGCCTGTCGCCGGGGAAGTTGTAGGTACCGGGGCGGTTTACCTCGCCAATGACGGTGACGTAGAAGTTGACAATGGTGACAGTTACAACGGGGTCGGGCATCTTGTCAACCAGCAGTGCCTGAATCTTGGCGGCTACCTGCTCGCGAGTGAGGCCTGCAACCTCAATCTTGCCCAGCACGGCAAAGTTGATATAACCCTCGCTGTCTACGGTATAACCCTCGTAGTTTACGTTAGAGATAACCTTGCTCGACGAGTTGGCCAACGAGGTTGCGTTGGAGATCTGGCTGCGAGCCGAGAAAAGGTTGTAGGGAACTGCCAGTGCGGGGTTGGACGACGAAACCGACACTGTGAGCATATCGCCGGGCTGAATGGTGTTCAACTGGCCGTAGATACTCTCCAATGCGCCACTTTGGGCATCCTGAAAATAGACCAAGTCTTCTCTGCTACCGCACGAACTAAGGGCGATAGTCAAAAGAGCGATGAGTGTGATTTTTTTAAGCATATCTATTGTGTTTTTTTGTTTTGTCGTTTGTTGCACATTAAGCACACAAATATACTATATTTTTTCTGATAAAAGCACAAAAAGCAACATAATCGGCCCCAGAAGAGTCGATTATGTGCAATTTTTCCCAATATGTGTGTAATTTTCTTACAGAGTGTCGGTAATTTCTTCGAGTGCTCGGGCCAATTGGTCGGGGCACGAGGTCCCTTTGCCCTTGCAGTCAATGCCTCTCAGAGTGGCTGCTGCGGTGCGCAACTCCATCCCTTTGAGCAGTCGCTCTATGCCCTGGGTGTTGCCGTTGCAACCACCCGTAAAGCGTACCTCAGTAATGATGCCGTCGCTGTTGTATTCTATATCGATTTGCCTCGAACATACCCCTTGGGGCAGATAGGTTTTGTGCATACTCTCTTGTTGAGATTTGGAGTTAGAAATTGTGATAAATGCCCAGATTTACGATACCCTTTGCGCCCCAGCCAATCTCGGCAAAGCCGCCTGTGCGACCGCCATATGAGAAACTGAGAGGGTAGACGTTGCCCATAGGTGCGAAGGCAATATTGGGGCCGTCGGCCGTCACGTCAGTACCCTTCTGCTCAATAACCATTGCCATCACACCAAAGCCCCACGAACCGTACATCGCAAATTGGCCCCTGCGGAAGTATGTGGTTTGGGCCGCCAAGCAGAGGGTGGGGTAGAAGGCGCTGGCGCTCTTGTTTACAACACCTGTGTCGTCGAAAACAGACTGCGATAAGATGTATCCGGCACTCAATGAGCAGCCCCAAGCCCACTTGTCATTAACACCGTAAAGTATTTCTACATTGGGGTTTAGCAGAGTGGTAAGCTCTTTGTGCGAGGTACCCTCGGTTGTGTCAATCGAGCCGAGTCCGGCAATCAGCGCGCCAACAAAGTCGGGGGTTGATACCCAGCCAATGCCACCTTTGATATTCCACTCGCCCTTGGCCTGTGCCGAGGCGGGGGTAATGGTTGCCACTGCCAATAAAATGGCCGCCAAAAGGGTAAAAATTCGTTTCATATCTCATTTAATTTATCGGGTTAGAAACTTCGTTTGTTTACAAATATACAAAAAAAGTTTAACTTTGCAATTAGTAACCACCATTTTGTATGGCGCGGATACTTAAAAGATGCCCTTTGACGTTTAACAATTACCCTTTATAAGACTTATGAAACGCACAATGATTATGATTTTTACGGCAGCGCTGCTCACCTCGTGTGGCGGTGGCCAGAAGGAGAAAACTCCCGCACTCAACCCTGCAAACTTCGATGATAGCTATGCGCTGAACGATGATTTTTATGAGCACTTTACTGCCGGCTGGCAGAGGAATAACCCTATGCCTGCCGAGTACTCGCGTTTTGGTGCCTTTGATATGCTTCGCCAGAGCAACGAGCTGAGGGTTAAGGAGTTGTTTGCCGAGTTGGAGCAGAGCCAGGCCCCTGCAGGCTCGGTCGAGCAGAAGCTGAGCGACCTCTATCGCTTGGGCTTGGATAGCGCCCGACTCAATGCCGAGGGTGCCGAGCCCATCAAGGCCGACTTGGCCGCAATCGAGGCAGTTGCCAATCGCAAAGATTTGAGCTCGCTGTTGGGCCAGATTCACCGCACCAGTGCCAATGTATTTTTCAGCACTGGCGTGGGTGCCGACCAAAAGAATACAAATGCAAACATACTCTACATTGGTCAGTCGGGCTTGGGCTTGGGCGACCGCGACTACTACTTCGACCAGCAGAGCGAGGGCATCAGGACCAAGTATGTCGAGTTTATCAAGACCGTTACTACTCTGGCAGGCTACTCGGCCGAGGAGGCCGACCGCATTGCCGAGTCGGTGTTGGCCATTGAGCAGAAACTTGCCGAGGCTCACTTTACCAACGTAGAGCGTCGCAATCCTCACAAAAACTACAATAGGTTTACCGCCAACGAGTTGCGACGTACATACCGCAACGTCGATTGGGATGCTTATGCCGAGGCTATGGGCTTTGAGCTGCCTGCCGAGATGGTCGTAAGCCAGAAACCCGCCATTGCTCGTGCCAACAAACTGATTGGTAGCGAGTCGTTGCGCACCATCAAGGACTATCTCATCTTCCACCAGATTCGTAGCGCAGCATCGTCGTTGAGCGATGCCTTTGTTGAGGCCAATTTCGACCTGTTTGGCCGCACAATGTCGGGCCAGGAGGCTATGCACCCCCGTTGGAAGCGCTCGCTCGGTGTGGCCGACGGCTCACTCTCCGAGGCGGTAGGTCAGATGTATGTCAAAAAGTACTTCCCCGCTGAGTATAAGGCCAAGATGGTAGACATCGTTAAGAACTTGCAAGTTGCTCTGGGCCAGCACATCGACGCTCTTGAATGGATGAGCGACCAGACCAAGGCCAAGGCTCACGAAAAGTTGGCTTCGTTCACCGTCAAGATTGGCTACCCCGACAAGTGGAAAGACTACTCGTCGCTGACCATCGACCCCAAGCAGAGCTACTACGCCAACCGTAAGGCTATCAGCGCTTGGTACACCGACGACAATCTGGCCGACCTGAAAAAGCCCGTCGATAAGGAGCAGTGGCTGATGAGCCCCCAGACCGTAAATGCTTACTACAACCCCACTACCAACGAGATTTGCTTCCCCGCAGCAATTCTTCAGCCCCCATTCTTCAATCCCGATGCTGATGATGCTGTAAACTATGGTGCAATTGGTGTGGTTATTGGTCACGAGATGACTCACGGCTTTGACGACCAGGGCCGCCAGTATGACAAAGACGGCAACTTGAACGACTGGTGGACCAAAGAGGATGCCGAGGCCTTTGACCAGAGGGCTCAGGTACTTGTAGACCAGTTCGATGCCATCGAGGTTAATGACGAGGGTCTGCACGCCAACGGCCGCTTCACTCTGGGCGAGAACATTGCCGACCAAGGTGGTCTGAGGGTTGCCTATACCGCTATGAAGAACGCTCAGGGTGGTGTGGCTCCCGAGCCTATCGACGGCTACACTGCCGAGCAGAGGTTCTATATTGCCTATGCAACCCTGTGGGCACAGAATATCCGCGAGCAGGAGATTGTTCGCCTCACCAAGATTGACCCCCACTCTCTGGGCAAGTGGCGCGTAAATGGTACCCTGCCCAACATTGCCGAGTGGTACGAGGCATTCGGCATCACCGAGGGCAAGATGTTCCGCGCCCCCGAGGATAGGGTTATCATTTGGTAGCAAGGGGCAAAGATTTAGGCATTGGGGGCCTTGAAGAGTTTAAGGAGTTTAAGGAGTTTAAGGCCCTTAATGACCTTACTAATAATAAAAAGGTTAGTTAGAGTAAGATTAGAAGATGACAAAAACAGAATTACAAGAGAGATACGGAGCCTTTTTCGACCTCTGCTGTGGCCAGTATAGCGAACACAGTTGTACGCTCATACATCAGGCCGTAGAGATGGCCAATAGGGCGCTCGAGGGACTCACTCGCTACGACGGCTCGCCCCTGCTCGACCACTCGGTCGCTACCGCTGCAATTGTGGTGGGCGAGGTCGGCTTGGGGCGCAACTCGGCTGTGGCCGCAATTCTGCACGATGCCGCCCGTATGGGGCTCATAGGGCTTGCCGAGGTGAACCGACTCTTTGGCGAGGCCCCTGTGGGTATCATCCTCGGGATGAACGACATATCGTCTATCCGCACCAAGGCCGACAAGGAGCAGATCGACAACTTCCGCGACCTGATAATCTCCTACTCGACCGACCCCCGAGTGATTCTGCTTAAACTGGCCGACCGATTGGAGGTGATGCGCAAGATTGACATCTTCCCCGCCGACAAGCAGCTGCGCAAGAGCTGGGAGAGTATGAACCTCTATGCCCAGATTGCACACAAACTGGGCCTCTACAACATCAAGAGCGAGCTCGAAGAGATTGCCTTTGCACACATCGAGCCCAAGGCCTATGCCGAGATTACCAAGCGACTCGAAGAGGGGGCCGACAGACGTGCCGAGCTGATTGCCAATGTGCTCGCACCCATAGAGCAGAAGATGCGCGAGAACGGCATCCGCTACCACGTCAAGAGCCGCACCAAGAGTGTCTACTCTATTTGGCGCAAGATGGAGCGACAGAAGGTGTCGTTTGATGAGGTGTTCGACATCTTTGCCATACGCATAATTATAGACTGCCCGCCCGCGCAGGAGAAGATGCTCTGTTGGAACGTCTTTTCGATAGTGACCGACTTCTACACCCCCAACCCCGAGCGAATGAGGGATTGGATTTCGATTCCAAAGAGCAACGGCTACGAGTCGCTACACGCTACGGTGTCGGCCTTTGGCGAGTGGGTAGAGATACAAATCCGCACCGAGCGTATGGACGAGGTGGCCGAGCGAGGCATCGCAGCCCACTGGCGCTACAAGGGCGTTGGTGGCGGCACCATCAGCCACGAGCAGTGGCTCGCACGACTGCGCGAGATTATTGAGGAGAGCAGCGACAAGTCGGGCATCGCCAAGAAGTTAGATACGTCGCTCACCTCGCGCGAGGTCTTTGTCTTTACCCCCAAGGGTGACCTGCGCAAGCTGCCCGAAGGAGCTACGGTGTTGGACTTCGCTTTTGACATCCACTCGGGCGTGGGTAGCCAGTGCGTGGGTGCCAAGATTGGCGACCGCAACGTGCCCATAAAAGAGAAACTGCACAATGGCGACATTGTGACTATCCTCACCTCAAAGAGCCAAAAGCCCAAGAGCGATTGGCTCTCGATTGTGGTGACCAACAAGGCCAAAAGCCGCATCAAGGCCTACCTGCGCGAGGAGGAGGCCAAGTTGGCCAACTTGGGGCGCGAGGAGCTGGAGCGTAAGCTCAAAAACTGGAAGATGACCATCGCTATTGATGATGCGGTGAATGTGCTGTGTAAGCACTACAAGCTGCGCACTGGGTTGGAACTCTATGGCCGCATAGTAGATGAGAAGGTAGATATGATGCAGGTCAAAGAGGTCATTGGTCGCCACCTCGAAGGGGGCGATGCTCCACAACCTCCCAAGCCTCGCAACGAGCCCGTCGGCACCAAGCCCCAAGAGAGCGAAGAAGAGTTGGTGCTGGGCGATGATGTTCACGGCCTGAAATACAAGGCAGCACGCTGTTGCAACCCCATTTTTGGCGATGAGGTGTTTGGCTTTACCACCATCCGCGAGGGTATAACCATCCACCGCCACGACTGCCCCAATGCCAAGAGGCTCAAAGAGATGTACCCCTATCGAGTGATTGCCGCACGTTGGAAGGGCGAAACCAGCAAGGGTAGCTTCATTGCCACCATACGCATTGTGGCCGACGACTCGACCGGTATGCTCAACCGCCTGACCGACACCATTGGCGGCCTGCACATCAACATACGCTCGCTGAGCCTTGCCCCCGCAAGGGACAACACCCTCAGCGGAAGTGTAAATGTCGAGGTGCCCAGCTCATCGGTGGCCGATATGGTTACCTATGCCATACAAAAGCTCGACGGCGTAAGAAAAGCCTATCGAGTGAACAAATAATTGAGAATTGAGAATTGAGAATTGAGAATTGAGAAACTCCCCCTCTAAGTTAGAAGGGGTGCCCGAAGGGCGGGGGCGTGTGTAAAAGGAATATATTAAAGCCCCTATAAGACTTAGGTCGGTAAGACGTTTGACCAAGCTGCGCTTGCTCTAAAATGCTCGTGCTCGGCATAGCCTGCAAGCAGCCTCTGCTCTCGCTTAATCGCATTTGCGACGTTAGACAAAAAAACAAAGATATGAGAAGTGAAACAAGACTTTGGATTTGGATTATTGTGCTCTTCCTGCTGCTGACGGGCACCATATCGCTGGGCGATATTTTTAGCTTTGTGTTCCACATTATTGGCTTTATAATCTTGGCCTTCCTGATTGCATCGCTGGTGCTGCGCTACCGCGTGGCTAAGGCTCAGCGACAAGCAGCCGAGAGGGGCGAGGAGTTTAAGGGCTACCAGTGGCACTTTGGCGGCTCGCAAAATACCTCGCGCCCCAGCAACCCCGACGAGGGCAAAGTGAGGGTTAAAAGCGCCCCCAAGCCCAAAAAACGTGTAAACGAAAACGTGGGCGAATACGTTGACTTTAAGGAAGAATAATGTTAAGTAATTGTTACTTTTGCCCGATTTACTAAAAAAATTAAATAAATGCTTTGGTAAATGGAGCAAAATTTCTACTTTTGCGGTGTGAAAAAATTAACGATAAGTATATTAACACTTTAATTTAACGAAAATTATGGCACAGATTAAGATTGGTATCAACGGCTTCGGTCGTATCGGTCGTCTGGTATTCCGCGCAGCTTGCAACCAGGCAGACAAATTTCAGGTAGTAGGTATCAACGACCTTATCGACGTTGAGTATATGGCTTATATGCTCAAATACGATAGCGTTCACGGCAAATTCAACGGTACCGTTGAGATTAAAGATGGCAAACTCGTTGTAAACGGCAACGCTATCCGCGTAACTGCAGAGCGCAACCCCGCTGACCTGAAATGGAACGAGGTAGGTGCTGAGTACGTAGTTGAGTCGACCGGTCTTTTCCTGACCAAAGAGAAAGCTCAGGCTCACATCGAGGCTGGTGCTAAATATGTTGTAATGAGCGCTCCTTCGAAAGATGACACCCCTATGTTCGTTTGCGGTGTTAACACCGACACCTACGCAGGTCAGACCATCGTTTCGAACGCTTCGTGCACCACTAACTGCTTGGCTCCTATCGCCAAAGTTATCAACGACAAATTCGGTATGGTAGAGGGTCTGATGACCACCGTTCACGCTACCACCGCTACCCAGAAGACCGTTGACGGTCCTTCGGTAAAAGACTGGCGTGGTGGCCGCGCTGCTGCCGGCAACATCATCCCCAGCTCGACCGGTGCTGCTAAGGCTGTAGGTAAAGTTATCCCCGCACTGAATGGCAAACTGACCGGTATGTCGTTCCGCGTTCCTACTCTGGACGTTTCGGTTGTTGACCTGACCTGTACTCTGGCAAAAGAGGCTACCTATGCAGAGATTTGCGCTGCTATGAAAGAGGCTTCGGAGGGTGAGTTGAAAGGTATCCTGGGTTACACCGAGGAGGCTGTTGTATCGAGCGACTTCATCGACGATGCACGCACTTCGATCTTCGACGCTGAGGCTGGTATCCAGCTGACTCCCAAGTTTGTTAAACTCGTTTCGTGGTACGACAACGAGTGGGGTTACTCGAACAAAGTTCTGATGCTGATCGAGAAGATGTTTGCTTACAACAACAAATAGTCTTAGCAGATAGCAACAAACCCAATAGACAAGGGCCGACTCATACCGAGCCGGCCCTTGTTGTATATAGTCAATCTGGAGGTGGGTAGTTGGCGAGAGCTTGGCAAATTTGGCGTAATGTGTATTTAATTTGTCTTTAATTCGTATCTTTGTGCATAAAATATAGCGTAAAAAACTAACAATATGAAGCTCAAACCACTATTCAGCCTTATGGCAGCAGCGGCAATGTCGCTCACAGCACTCCTATTTGTACAATGCACCCCCGCACAAGATTTCCAGCTCGGCAACAGCGCCACGGTAATCCCCCTTAACATCAAGCAGGGCACCACAGCCCATTTCCTTACCGACTACTACCCACAGTGGGATGGCGCCACCAATCTGGTGGCCAACGATGAACGCCTGCAACTAACTCCCACTGCCGACAACTGGGCTCAGTTCGACATCACTACCCAGAGCAACGACGCTCTGGTATCAACCATTGACGTATGGCACGATGCCGAAAAGCTCTCTATCGTTGTGCTGGGTGGCCAGCGCGACACCCAGGGCAGCTATATGTCATCCACCTGTGCCAAAGGTGGCAATATCACCATTGTTGCCTCCAAACCAGTTGTAGAGGCTGTAGCTATGTGGCAGAACGAGGTGATTGAGGATGTCAAAATCGAGGGCAACACCATCAAGGTTGCCATTCCCCGTGTGGCCAAAGGGCATCAACGCTCGGCTATCCGCATCTTTGCCGCCTCGGAGAGTGGCCGTTTCAACGACGTGCTTCTGCCCTTGGAGTATGGCAAGGTAGTGGTTGATGCTGAGGATATTCGCCGCCAGGACTTCCAGTCGCAAATTCTCTACTCGCTGATGATTGACCGTTTCAACAACGGCACCACCGCCAACGACTGGAAAATCAACTCGCCCGAAGTGTTGGACAAGGTTGACTATCAGGGTGGCGACATTGTGGGTATCACCCAGAAGATTGAGGACGGTTTCTTCACCGACCTTGGCATTACGACCATCTGGATTTCGCCCATCACCCAGAACCCCTACGATGCGTGGGGCCAGAACCGCAACCCCGACACCAAATTCTCGGGCTATCACGGCTATTGGCCCATCTTTAGCACCGTTGTAGACAAGCGTTTCGGCACCGATGAGGAGCTCCGCACAATGCTGGCCGAGGCCCACGAGAGCGAGCTGAACGTGATTTTGGATTATGTGGCCAACCACCTGCATATCGACTCGCCCGTGCTGAAAGAGCATCCCGACTGGACAACCGACCTAATGCTGCCCGACGGCCGCAAGAACATCGGTCTGTGGGATGGCGAGACTCGCCTTACCACTTGGTTTGACGAGCACATTCCCACCCTCGACACTCGTCGCAATGAGGTGTGTGAGCCTATGACCGACTCGGCTCTCGTTTGGGTGCGTAAGTTCGACTTCGACGGCTTCCGCCACGATGCTTGCAAGCACATTCCGCTGAACTACTGGCGTATGCTCACCCACAAGATGAAGTCGTCGATGCCCGACCGCCAGCTCTGGCAGATTGGCGAGACCTATGGCGACGTTGAGCTCATTGGCTCGTATATCAAGAGTGGTATGATTGACTCGCAGTTTGACTTCAACCTCTATCACACCTCGCGAGATGTGATTATTGACGAGAGTCGCTCGATGCGCGACGTTGCCCGAACTATCGAGGAGTCGGAGGCAGCCTATGGCTCGCACCACACTATGGGTAACATCACCGGCAACCACGACAAGGCTCGCTTCTTGTCGCTGGCTGGTGGCGACTTGACACTCCAAAATGGCGACGACAAGTCCATTGGTTGGAATCGCAAGGTGGTTGTGGGCGACAATGTGAAGGGTTATGCCCGCCTGTCGTTGTTGAAGGCCATTATCTCTACCGTTCCGGGCGTACCCTGTGTATACCAGGGCGATGAGTATGGCATCCCTGGTGGCAACGACCCCGACAACCGCTATATGATGGAGTTCGACGGCTACAACGAGTTCCAGCAAGCCGAACTTGCCGCAACCAAAGCCTTGTTTAAGTATCGCCGCGGCTCGATGCCCCTGATGTATGGCGACTATCTTACCTTGTATGTCGATGATGACGTGATGGTATTCCTGCGCCACTATATGGGCGAGTGGGCAGTGGTTGCCCTGAATGTACGCCCCGAGGCTCGCCAGGTGGAGGTCGCTATGCCCGAGTTTGTTGGGGCCGAGAGTGCCCAGGTGGCTCTGTCGACCGAGGGTGGCAAGGCTACGATTGAGGGTGGTAAGGTGGCCCTCAACATCCCCGCATACGGATATGTAATTGTGAACGAGTAATAATCTAAATACCAACAAATTATGATGAAGAAATTATTTGCGCTGGTCGCCCTTGTTGCGACACTGATGGGCTGCGGTGGTGCCCAAACCGAAAACACATCGACCTTTGACAAGTATAACTCTGTTGTCTATGAGCTGAATGTTCGTCAGGCAACTGAGGAGGGTACCTTTGCAGCTGCCGAGGAGTATCTGCCCGAGCTCAAAGCTATGGGTGTGGATATCGTGTGGCTTATGCCTATCAGCCCCATTGGTGTTGATGGTCGCAAGGGCACTCTTGGCTCGTACTACTCGATTATCGACTACAAGGCTATCAACCCCGAGTTTGGTACTATGGAGGACTTTGACCACTTCCTGGCCACTGCTCACGAGCTGGGCTTGAAAGTCATCATCGACTGGGTTGCCAACCACACCTCGCGCGATGCCAACTGGTGGAAAGAGGGTAAGAAAGATTGGTATGTTATGGATGAAAAGACCGGTGTGCCCATTGTCGAGTACGACTGGACCGATATTGCCAAGCTCAACTACAAGAATGAGGATATGCGTGCTGCAATGCTCGACGCCATCAAATTCTGGATCGAGAAGGGCGTTGATGGCTACCGTTGCGACGTTGCTATGAACGTGCCTGCCGACTTCTGGAAGAAGGCTTGGGAGGAGGTTCGCAAGATTAACCCCGACGTATATCTGCTGGCCGAGGGCGAGGAGACCTGGCTGCACGAGAGCGGTTTCGATGCCACCTACGCTTGGGAGCTGCACCACATCTTCAACGCTATGGCCAAAGGTGGTAGCGAGACCAAAAACGTGGCTGGCGATGGCACCATCAAGACCAATGCCAAGACCGTCAAAGACCTCAAAGAGTATATGGAGCGCGACGACCAGAAGTATCCCGCACCCGCAATGCGCCTGATGTTCACCTCCAACCACGACGAGAACTCGTGGGCAGGTACCGAGTTTGAGCGTATGGGCGATGCTCACAAGGCTCTGGCAGCCCTTACCTTTGTTATGCCCAAGTCGCAGCCCCTTATCTACACCGGCCAGGAGATTGCTCTGAGCCGCCGCTTGCAGTTCTTCGAGAAAGACTCGGTGAAGGAGCTTGTAGACCTCGAGTACGGCAAGGAGTATCGCAACTTCTACCGCACCCTCTGCTCGTTCCGCCACGCCAACAAGGCTCTGGCAGCAGGTGCTGAGGTGGCCCCCGCAGAGTTTGTCGAGGGCGTGGGCGAGAACGTGTTGGCATTCACCCGCCAGAAGGAGGATAACACCGTTCTGTGCTTGTTCAACTTCTCGGCCGAGCCCACCACCGTTACCCTCACCGAGGCCGAGGCTGGCGACTACAAGTGTGCTTGTGGCGAGGCCAAGAGCTTCAAGGCTGGCGACACAGTAGAGCTTGCAGCGTGGGGCTTTATGCTGTTGGCAAAATAGTTACATCATCCATTGGATATTACACAAAAAGGAGCCGATACGCGTGTCGGCTCCTTTTTGTGTAATTAGTTTTATGGAATACATTATTGTTTGTTGGGCTTTTTTTAGTATTTTTGTCTACCAACACATTTGGTATTAAGTATCAGTAAATCAATGTCGGGAGAGGGGTTTATATATTTCATCTTGCAGGAGATTGCGAGTGGTGGTATGGGGCTTTTGTTTGAAAAGTTCCAGAGGCGCGATGCCGTAGCCAAAGCCTATGAGCGAGCCCTCGACAAATGGTGCAAAAATGACACCATCGCCGGTTCATCAGCCATTGGCAGGTGCCTCTCTATCGACAAACTGACCGACGCCATTACCCACAACAGCATAGATGCACAATCGACCGAGGTGCAACAATTGGTGGCATTGTGGGAAGAGGAGTTGCGCAAAGACCCAGTCACCCATCTGGCACTTGTGGATATGTATATCCAGCGGGTTGATTACAAACAAGAGCAGCTCCACTCCATACTGACGCAACAGTTTGGCAGCAAAACCGAGTTCTATTCACCCGCAAGCATAATCAACTACATTCCACGCACGGTCAGAACTTACGCCAAGGTAGAGTCGTTTGCCGACTACTATCATCACCCCGAGAGGTACCTCAACTGCTCTCTCTATGAGTATTTGATTTCGCAACCACAATGCCGCTGTGTCCTATATAGCGAGGCCCAATGTGGCAAAACAACCGAGATGAAGCATCTGGCCCACCTGTTACAAATGGCCGGAGGTTTCCGCGTGTCGCTCTTTGAACTCCGCTACTACCTCTATGGGCAGTTGGAGCGGCAATGCAACAAAAATGGCATCTTTGAGCCCTCTGCAACCTCTCGCCCTGTCCTGCTCTTAGACGGTCTCGACGAGATAAGGGATGAGGAGCGGGCCAAAGCTATTGCCGAGATTGAATACCTAACGAGTGAGCATCCTCAGGTGGCAATAGTTGTTTCGTGTAGGGGCAATTACAAGGCTACCAACCACATCGACAATTTCGACGCCCTGTATCTCGACCAAATCAGGTGGAGCGATGTGAAAGAGTATGCCGAGTGCGAGTGCAAGCAGGCCGACGAGTTTCTTGCAAGTGTAGAGAAGAACGAATTGCACCACCTCTGCTTCACCCCTTTCTTTCTGACCGCCATTGTGGAGTATTACAACAGCCAAAGACGAATTCTGCATCGCAAGAGCGACATATACGACTATGTGATAAAATGTGGCCTTAAAAGGGACAAAGCCCGCAATGCCACAAAGGGCGGAGTCTACACCTTCGAGCAGCGAGTTGTGCCCTTATTGGAGCGTGTGGCCTTTGTGATGCAGTCGGCCGAGCTGCAAGAGATACCCTTGACCGAGTGCGAAAAATTGGGACTCTCGGAGAGCGACATCACAGAGTGTCAGCACTCTTCGATTTTCCACAAGAGCGAACACTCCATAGGCTTTGTACACAATGCCTTCAAGGAGTATCTGGTGGCTAAGATGCTGTCCAAACTCCCCTTTGAGCGGGTTAAAGAGTTGGTTTGTTACAGCCAGTGCGAGATTATACGCCCACACTGGTACAACACTTTGGTCCTGTATGTAGATATGCAAACCGACGACGGATGTCGCAAAACCATCTTGGAGTGGTTGGTCGAGAAGGAGCCTCTGGTGGTCATAAAATCGGATTGCCACAACCTCTCGCTCGCCTTCCGCCGACAACTATTCGAGGCCATTTACACTCAATACCAAACCCAAAGAATAGACTTGGATATTAGCCCCAAGGAGGATAGGCTGCTTATGGACCTATGCCAAAGCAAGGAGAACATTATGTTCATAGCAGGGCAGCTAAAAGATTGTGGTTCAAAGTGCAATGCAGTGCTGCGTAACAACCTCCGCCTGTTGCACCACGCCGACTTTGGACTGCTCGGCGACATCGAAGTAGCACAGGTACACCAGCTTCTCTTGGATGCGCTAAGGCAGTTTGACGGCGAGAGGAGTTTGGCATTTTTCTACTTCGAGCCCTACGAGCACAGAGTGTTCCACACCGAGCAGTACATAGCCGAGCTATTTGACGTTGTCCAAGCAAAAGAGTCGGTAGGACTGGTGGAAGAGATGATGGAGGTGTTGGAAGCGGCCAATATGTGCGACAACTATGCCGATTGGATATTTGACCGTCACGCCAAGTATTGTTTTGGCAACCATCGCCTTGGCAGCTATGGGATATTTGAACACTTCAACAATCCAAATCACCTGCTCAGAGGTTTGTTGTACATATCTCAACGTCATCGTATAGTAGACTCGGACAGAGATAGCGCATATATGCCTATCAAGGCTATACTCAGCAAGTTACGCTCCTCGGAGCTGCAAGCAGACCACATTGCCATCCTATTCGACGCCCTTGCAAACGAGGCTGAAAGGAGATGTGGTAAAATTGTGGCAGAATACAGAAAATTTCTATTAGACAGTCAGCTGGACACTCTCCTCTACAACCACATTGTCGACTTCTATGCCAACTGGCGACAAAACAAGCGCGAGGATAGGCTAACCACCCTGCTGTTCCATTCCGACGCCTTTGAGGCATTGCTCTTTGCGTGTGCCACACCAGAGCGAATATGCGACTTCTACGACAACGACAACATCGAACGCAGAGATAGACACTGTGTCGTGAAAGCTCTTGGGCGTATCGAAACCCTACAAAAGCACCACCCCGAACTCCGAGAGTGCATAGAGAAGCTATTTCCCTGCGATACGGATGACACCCGAATACAGCAAGAGCAGGCAGCCTTCGACATACTCTTCGACACCGACAACTTTGTAGAGGAGGTAAAACGTGTGGTGGCATCGCAAGAAGAACTCAGACTTAACATTGTAAACAACCACACGTTTGAGGGCAAGCCACTGAACGATGCTGTATACTGTTTTTTGGTCTGTTTCGGAAGAGATGTTGATGATATTATCGACAAGAGCGCAATCTACGACAAGCTAATCGACAAAGGCAAGGTAGAGAACTTTCTGTTTGGGCAGATGTGCCAAAAGTTGCTCACCGCAGATAGAGTTGTAACAGTAAGCCCCGAGCACTTGTTGTCGCTGACAACGATGGTGTACACTCATATCCGTAGCGGCAATATGAGCCCCAGCGACCTCGAACTTATCGCAGCCTGCCGCCTTCAGCCCACCGATGAAGTGATAGAGCAGTTACTACCTGTGTCCAACACCCAGATACATTACTATAACTCGGAGCGCCACTTTCCTACCTTTTTGGACTATCTATTGGAGGTCTACCCGTTTGAGAAAATCATCGGTCTGATGGAGCGATTTATTGACAATACAGGCAGGGCCGACAAAAATATAGCCTATATCTTTGATGATTGGGGCAACACTCTGGTTGGCCAGAGGTTGTGCGACTCTTCGCTTGCCGTTATCAAAAAGATGCTTGACAGACTGATCGAGCAGGCAGAACTGTTTGAAGATGACATACTTGCAATTTTGCTCCATTTGAGAGATTATCCCGCACAGGCCGTTGCACTATTTGATGAATACAAGGCCCAGCTTACCGCCCATACGCGCCTTAAATTCTACTTTTATAGGATTGGAGCTCCGAGGTATCACTCCTGTTTCGACCTGCAAGAGGTGTGTGAGTATGCCGAGGAACAATACGAGTTGGTGGCTGCCGACCGCCACTCCGAGGTGCTGTACATTCTACTGGCCACAGGCAGTAAGAAGGGACTCCAAAGGGCCATAGAACTGCTGCAACGTCACCCTTGGTCATTCAACGATGGTGTTGTCATAGACAATTACGACCTAAGCGCAATAGACGACATTGCGCAGTTGCCATTGTTGGGCAAGGAGTACGAAAATGGGCGCCAACCCCACACCCTTATCAATAGTGTGACGAGCTATTTCAAGGAGTTGGCAATGACTTCGGAGGATAACCTCCAGGTGGTTATGGCGACACTATCCTCGCTGGCCGAGCGCGACGACAGCCTCTCATTCCTAAATAAAGAGGCCAAAAACATAGCTCGCAACTTCTACGCCCTCCACACCCCCTCATTCGGGATTGAAGATGCCTACAACGCATATCTACGATACTAACTCAACGAGCCTGAGGAATGGAGTTTTGGATATATATTACCGATGACGTGGGGTTGTAGGAATGTGAATACTATAATCACGAGAGAGGTAGGACAATTTTCCTACCTCTCTCGTTTTATGATTCCGTTGGTGGTGGCGAGGATATTGTTTGTTTCAATGGCTCAAAGTGTTGTGTGCGTTTATGAATTTGCACTCACACCACACTTGCTGATAACTATAAGTTGTTCCTTATTTTGTTTCTACATCAAACCACAACCTGCCCGAGAATTGGGAGCAGGAGGTGGCGTTGTTCCTTATTTTGTTTCTACATCAAACCACAACACCTCTATGGCGCAGACCTCTATGGCGCAGGTTGTTCCTTATTTTGTTTCTACATCAAACCACAACTCACGATGTCCAATCTTGATAAAGATGCAGTTGTTCCTTATTTTGTTTCTACATCAAACCACAACTAGAAGATGCTTTGGTATCAACTGTTGTAGGTTGTTCCTTATTTTGTTTCTACATCAAACCACAACATGGTGACTTTAATACTAAATGGATTATACGTTGTTCCTTATTTTGTTTCTACATCAAACCACAACTCTATTGCTGACCAGGTTGTGTCGAGTGCTGTTGTTCCTTATTTTGTTTCTACATCAAACCACAACTGACCAATAAAATTGCTAATATTGAGGGTGTTGTTCCTTATTTTGTTTCTACATCAAACCACAACTAGTATCTGCACCTGTAAATGATTATTACGGTTGTTCCTTATTTTGTTTCTACATCAAACCACAACTTTGGTCGAGTTATGATGCCTTGCAAGAGAGTTGTTCCTTATTTTGTTTCTACATCAAACCACAACTTCATTTGCATTTAATTTTGTTTTCTCCTTGTTGTTCCTTATTTTGTTTCTACATCAAACCACAACCTGTTACTCGTTGGGATATTGGTGTTTCAGGTTGTTCCTTATTTTGTTTCTACATCAAACCACAACAGTATTGCTAAGCTTGTTAAGCCTTTCGATGTTGTTCCTTATTTTGTTTCTACATCAAACCACAACCAGATTGCAGGTGGATTTATCTCTGATATGTTGTTCCTTATTTTGTTTCTACATCAAACCACAACCGGATATGCAGCAGGATAAAATACAGCTCGGTTGTTCCTTATTTTGTTTCTACATCAAACCACAACAGCCAATAGATGCTTGCTGTTCCGATGGCGGTTGTTCCTTATTTTGTTTCTACATCAAACCACAACGCTTTGCCGAACAAAGTTTAACTAAATGTAGTTGTTCCTTATTTTGTTTCTACATCAAACCACAACACAAAGAGTTTGAAAGCACCCCCACACATTGTTGTTCCTTATTTTGTTTCTACATCAAACCACAACGTATGGCTTTGTAGATTATCAGTGGGTTAGTTGTTCCTTATTTTGTTTCTACATCAAACCACAACGTACTGACGCGCCACAGCTACCACCCTATAGTTGTTCCTTATTTTGTTTCTACATCAAACCACAACTCCTGGGTATATCGTGCTTATACTGGTAAAGTTGTTCCTTATTTTGTTTCTACATCAAACCACAACATTGTTCTGTCAGTGTAGCCGTAGGAGAAGTTGTTCCTTATTTTGTTTCTACATCAAACCACAACCGGCAGTAGATTGTTTCGTTTGCTGCTTCAGTTGTTCCTTATTTTGTTTCTACATCAAACCACAACTTTTGCGCTATACAGGCTGTTGGAGTTAGTGTTGTTCCTTATTTTGTTTCTACATCAAACCACAACAGCGTGCCTATGATGACCCCCAGGCTGTAGGTTGTTCCTTATTTTGTTTCTACATCAAACCACAACTAAATGGTTCAGAGGTATCATATCCTATTGGTTGTTCCTTATTTTGTTTCTACATCAAACCACAACGCTCACGCCCGTAACCTTGAGGCTCGTTTTGTTGTTCCTTATTTTGTTTCTACATCAAACCACAACGCAAATGTTTGTCTTTGCTTTAATTTTGCAGTTGTTCCTTATTTTGTTTCTACATCAAACCACAACTATATTTGCGCCCCGGTTCTTGATGCAAGGGTTGTTCCTTATTTTGTTTCTACATCAAACCACAACCCACATCGGGTTGTGGAATAAATCGGCAAGGTTGTTCCTTATTTTGTTTCTACATCAAACCACAACTGCTGCCTAAATATATAGTTGAAGATTGTGTTGTTCCTTATTTTGTTTCTACATCAAACCACAACAGTGATCAAATTCCACCTCAATAGCCATCTGTTGTTCCTTATTTTGTTTCTACATCAAACCACAACTGTAACGTGCCATATCTTTTACTGCTATTGTTGTTCCTTATTTTGTTTCTACATCAAACCACAACAATTTAACAAATTATATAAACGATATGAGTGTTGTTCCTTATTTTGTTTCTACATCAAACCACAACGGTGGTACACTTCGCCCCAGCAGCGCAGGAGTTGTTCCTTATTTTGTTTCTACATCAAACCACAACCTGGTGTTTAATCGGGCTTGTGCTACCGTGTTGTTCCTTATTTTGTTTCTACATCAAACCACAACAACCCGATGTGCAGGCAGACTTTACCAATAGTTGTTCCTTATTTTGTTTCTACATCAAACCACAACTGCTTGATGCCGCTATTAGCGTTCGCATTGGTTGTTCCTTATTTTGTTTCTACATCAAACCACAACCGTGAGCAATGGCGAGAGTTCCAATGTTCGGTTGTTCCTTATTTTGTTTCTACATCAAACCACAACCGAAGATTGGCGTGTCCCACCAAGTGCTAAGTTGTTCCTTATTTTGTTTCTACATCAAACCACAACACTAATCGGGGGCTTTTGGTTAATAACTCTGTTGTTCCTTATTTTGTTTCTACATCAAACCACAACTACGACAGCAGTAAATATACAACGCTGGACGTTGTTCCTTATTTTGTTTCTACATCAAACCACAACTTGCAGTAGTGCAGGCTTAAACTCTACACGTTGTTCCTTATTTTGTTTCTACATCAAACCACAACCTCTTTCGTGTTATATAGCCCCGATGGTGGGTTGTTCCTTATTTTGTTTCTACATCAAACCACAACGCCGGTGAGTTTACTCGATAATTCCCAAGAAGTTACGGCTGTACAGAGGCGCACAAAATGGGTTCCGAGTTGCCTGCGAAGTGTGTTTGATGCTATTTTTTTAATCTTACCAATGCAAATGTACTAAAAAAATTCCAATTGTTGGGGAGTGGTGAGTTTTGCTCGCTCGACCTTTCCCCAAAAGTTTTGTATCTCGCCATACTGCTTGTCGGTAATTGAAAGTATGCTCGTCAGACCACTTGGGGGCATAGACTTTCTCACACGATTTATGTGTACATTCATATTTTCTTTGGATGGGCAGTGGCGCACATAAACCGAGTATTGCATCATCGAAAAACCATCTTTCTCCAATGCCTTACGAAATTGGGCTGCATCACGACGCTCCTTCTTCGTGTTGGTTGGTAGGTCGAAAAACACAAATAGCCACATAATATGATAAGCATTTAGGCGAATGTCTGACATAATCTACTCTAATAATGGGTAGGACAATCTTTTTGCCTCGCCAGCAAAGCACTTTGCAAGCGAAGCGGTCGTAAATGTCAACCCCACTTCCAATGGTCGCAAAAGTTTACCAAAGCGAGTGTCGACATAGAGAATGTGTATTAGGTCGGCCTTAATCTGCTTGGTAAGTTCTTGTTCGCCATTGGCCCAAAGGTCAAATACAATCTCGTCTACAAATGGTCGGTAGGGCTCCATAATGTCATCTGCTAAAGGAAAGGCATTATAGCGATTCCGATGGAAGATTCCGAAAGCAGGGAATAGTCCCGAGCCCATCAGCGCACGGGCAACAGCTGCGCGCAACAAGGTGTAGCCATAGTTGAGCAAGTTGTTGGGCGAAGAGCCTTCGCGCGAGCGGATGAAATCTTCGCCAAAGAGTTCGTTCCAATATATTTTGGCAGCTATGCCCTCGCGATTATCGCTATCGCCACTCTTTACATTTGAGTAGTAGGGTTTTAGTCTGTCACCATCTTTGCCCAACTTGTTGAGCAGAGCCGCCTGGTTGCGTATTTTTGCCTCCACGACCTGTTTCCATAGCCCTTTTTTGAGTGGCTCGCTCGCTTCGATTTGTGCCCTATATACCTCGCCCTGCGTGGTGTTGCTATCGAGATTGAGCAGCATTGCATTGGGCATAAAATTGTCGCCACAGATAATCACTGCTGCATTATTGTCCGAGAGGGCATTGAGCAAAGGTAGCGTGATGTTAATCTGCTGATTCTCGAGCACCACGAAGCCAATGTCCTCAATGGGGACACTATTTTTCACCTCGGGCATTTGGCGTGTAGAGACAACGAGTTGGTTGTTCTTCAGGCTCAAATCGAGTGGCGTGGAGAAGAAAAGAGTCCTTTTGAGCATAGCGATTAGAATTTATGTTTGAACCTTATTTCTCCCGTAACTGTTAATTCAAAGTCGTATCCCTCGACAATTGCGTTGAATTGGGTGTGTTTTATGCCTATAACTGGACGGTATGGTTCACCCATTTTGTACTCACCTCCCTTGGCTTTCAAATCTCCCGCGGGTCGCGCCTCTTGGTGATGTTTCAATGTAAATGTGCCATAGTGATATATGCCAGAAACCACCTGCTCGCTCATCCCCGTTACCTTATATAACCTCTTCACAAGGTCGGCTTTGGTGCACTCATAGAACTCCTCGGGAGAGGTTTCGTAGAAGAGTACCATAGTACCTGTGCGGAGAAGGTATTTCAGTGGCAAGCCATCCTTAACTTGGGGAACAATGGTTTCGTTATCGCTCTTGCTATTATAGAATAAGGCTGCCTCGAGATTGTTTACCAACTCGAAGGTGCGTTTGGTTTTGCCCCTCACCTCACCCTCGTAGATTGCCATACAATAGTTGCTATCGTTGGCAACGTGATAATGTTGTTTATGTTCGTGGCGCGAGAGGTCGCGGTGGGGCTTGAGGTGTATGGGCGAGGTGACGCTCGAAGCATAAATCCTCACCTTCTTTATATATACACCCTTCGAGGCATTGAACAAGATGGGTTTGCTCATTGCCTCCTTGAAGCCCTCGCGGTCAATGGCCGCCTTAACACATTCGCGCACTGCATCATCGACAATTTTATCTACATCGGCCATTGTTTTTAGTTCGTCGAGCTTTTTGCGAACAACATATTTAATCTCGTCATCTCGCTTAATCGCACCATAGAAGGTCTGCTGATGCAACACTCCGCGAGCGGTGTCGCCCTGCATATATTTAATTTGGCCTGCCTCGTTGCGTTGTATGCGACCTCTTACACGCATAGCCTTTTTGCTGTGCTTGGGAAGATTGTTGGCTGTGTGGTGCGAGATGAGCAACTCTTCTGCCACAGCCTTCACATCCTCGGTGAAAGTAGGCCACGGCTTC
Organism: Rikenellaceae bacterium; assembly: GCA_015059945.1. Taxonomy (GTDB): domain Bacteria; phylum Bacteroidota; class Bacteroidia; order Bacteroidales; family Rikenellaceae; genus Tidjanibacter. The sequence continues at coordinate 29,317 of SUZJ01000003.1, read as the reverse complement.
TCCACAACGGGGCGCAGGTCGCGGTGCCAATAGTAGCGCTCAGTATCGCGCAGAAATTGCGCCCACTTGGCGTAGGTACCAGCATCAATACAAGCAATAGTTATGGCATCGATACAGTGGTGAACGTGATTTGTGCGCTCCTTCTTGGTGTATTCCTCCTGCAATCCCCACATCTTGCGGAAGTCAGCAGTGGTTGCACCCTTAACAGTAAACACTCTGTCGAATACCGTTTCGAGATACATTTTGGCGTACTTACCAATAATGCCAATATCTACACCTTGACGATTGCTGAAACCCTCTGGAACCTCGGTCGTCTCGAAGCGGGATAACTTGCCACGCAGGTAATTCAACTTCATTCGTAGAAAGTGGCGTTCGCGTATAGCTCTATCCTTTGCCTCCTTTGTTGCGGCACTTTTGGCTGCACGATCTTGGCCGAAAATTCGTTTTTCGAGAGCCTCAACCTCCTTATCCCAACCGAGTTGCTCGATGCGAGCCATAATCTCGGTGTGGTTGGCGAGTTGTGCTGGAAGTTTCTCGCACTTGATGTGACGATTAAAGTCGCTCTGGCATAGAGTCTTGTTCATCTGCGAGTTGTCGCCGCCTCGGGAGCGGGGAATGGTATGTTCGATATCGTATTTAGGGTTGGCACCAATAAAGTCTGTTATACTTATCTGCTCACCAGTGTATAGGCATAGTTTGTTCTGTTCTATCCACAACTGGTATTTCAAAATATCATCCTCGGTAGGGGTGATATCAACACCGCACTCCTCCTTAAACAACTTGGCTATCTCGTCAGCGTACTCCCTATGTCGCTTCTCATTCTCGCGCTGATAGCGTTCAATAGCAGCTCGCATATTAGCATCGTTCAACCCACGGGCAAACTCGATGTTTATCTTGGTCTTGGAATCTATCTTTCCATCTTTGAGTAGCTGATTGACCAATGCACGCAAGCGAAACAGAGCACGCATAGCCATAGGATTACGCACCGATGAGGTACGTGGCGAGCCCAACAAAATGAGTCCTTTGGCATTGGGTTGAGCATCTTTATACGACTCTACCTTCGAGGGGTGATAGAGCCTATCCATCTTAAGCTCATCTCCATAGAGACCACAATCCAGCAGGGTAGAGTAGATGGCATCTTCTTTGGTTTTACCCGCCTTTGTGGGAGCAAAGTTGGCAATTGTGTTTGACACACATTCCACAATATGACTGCGTTTGGTGGTATTACTCCACACTTCCAGAGGAACGACTTTGTCCAGATTGGCAAGAAATACCGCCTCATCGTAGCGGTACCCATTACGCAACCAAGGCAATATTCTATTTATAGCACAAAGGCTCAACGAAGCATAGCCTTGTTTGATGGGAATTTTTACAAACTCTTTGGCCTGCTCCTCGGTCAATTGTAGATTGGTTTTCGCCCACTCGCTCAACTTGTCTTCGTCATCAAACGAAAACAAAACGTGCCATACATCGCCAAGTATCTGGTCGGGGGTTTTACCCTCGCCTTTGAGGTAGAGACTGCACATTGTCGCAAGCCAATCCTCTCCAAAAATGCTGCGCAAAGAGGCCGTAACAGGACTGCCCGATACGGTGTGAGACATCTTGATATTGAACTTATACGCCGCATCTACCTTGTCTGATATGTGTGCGTAACTTCCCTTCTTGCCACCAGAAATCTTCTTGGCAATATCCTCAAAATCGAAATGCTCCTTGGTTTTGCGGTAGAAAAGTGGCTCAATCAGTTGCACTTCTTCTGGCAAAAGATCCCTCAGTTCTTCGCCATAAGGTGTTTTTACCTTGATGTTATTGATGAATGACCACATTCTATACTCCTCAAAGCGAGGATGCGAAATGGGACAACGGGCCTTGCCTTTCTCAAAAGTACAACCACCGACCAAACCCTTCTGCGACTTGAGTGGGCGCTGGAAGAATATGGCACGATACAGAGTTTTCTTCAACTCTTCGGAAAGTCGCTGCTTCTGACATATTGCATCAAACTCTACCAAATAGTGCTCTTTGCGCCCAGTATAGCGAGCACGAATATTGTCCCCACTATGGTAAAGATGGTAGAAGTAATTGCCAAGGTATTCACATCCCGCCTTCTCCATATTTTTTGTAAGTTCACTAATGCCTCCATTAACCTTGCCATCATTGTCTGAAGATTGGTCTTTGCGGTTGGACAAAAAACCGCGGCGCTGTGCCAAATGGTAGAGCGCACGACCGAGCAGATGGCGATTTGCCCTAATGGTCAAGTCGAGTTCCTCTGTAAGAGCGATGTGGCGGTCGTAGTATGGGTTTTTGTTGGTGTTGTCATCCGTGCGCTGCCAAGCCAAAAACTCCTCGCTTGTGGGATAGTGTTTCTCATACCGCCACCCATTCAACTCATCAGGGGAAAGGTAGGGGCACATGTCGTTCTCAACCAACACCTTTAAGAGCTCTATCTTGCGTAGCCTGCGACGATAGTAGTGTCGGCGAAGTGCGCGGGCATCGGTTCTAGTCTGAACCATAGGCTTCTCCTCGCCTTTTTCGCGAGCAACACCCTCTTGAAATATGTCTACGCCACGATCCAATAGGGTAAAATGGTCCTCCTGCTGTTCAGTAATAGCCCAACCGATAGAGTTGGTGCCGAGGTCTAATCCTAAAATCTTTGTCATATATAAGTCTGAATTGCAATTTCTTCCGTAAAATTAAGCAATAATTTTGTGTTGTGCAATTTAATAGTTATATTTGCATTGTAAGAATTTCTACATCTTACCACAATAAGGCTATATGCCGAAGGTCATAGTACCTACGCCCTCGCTTCGGTGAGGGCATTTTATTTGTACAATTTGAAAAGTTGGTCACACTTGGCTCTCTTCGTTTGGGATTTGAATTGTCTGGCGAGGAGAATTGCATCGGATTTCACCCGATTTTATCGGATTGCAAAAGGCGTAACCCGCAGAATTTGGCTGGATCTGTGCCCAAACCCCCGACATCGGCTAACATCTTGACACAGAAAAAGGAGCAGAAGTCTCTGCTCCTCGAATCTGTGATCCCGTTGGGGCTCGAACCCAAGACCTACAGCTTAGAAGGCTGTTGCTCTATCCAACTGAGCTACGGAACCAATCTTTTCGCTCGGTACAAAATGCCTCATTCAGCACCTATACCACACACCGCCAAGTGAGTAATAGCAGGCGACTATGCACCACGCACCCATCTTTCGGCACCGCAAATGTAGCGATATTCTTTTTTTTATCCAAATTATCACAAAAACTATCTGGTAGTCAGTTGCTCGCTTATGAGGCTGCCAGCCCATTGTGGGCGAAATACAGCACGCAGCAGCAACCGCACAAGGGGGGGGCGTTAAGGAAAATGTGTACATAAACAAACCCTGTGTGTGAAATGTGGCAAAGTGGCTAAAAATTAGGTAGTAAAAGTTTTGTAAATTTGGGCAAAAAATTTACCTTTGTAAAATGGATAAAAGCAGGTGCGCACCTGCTTGCGTGTAGACCACACGCAAGCAGTACAAACACCCCTTTCGTACCTAATGAACTACTGCTACTTACTAAACACCAAACAATAACAACAACATTTTTTTATTTAATTTCTAACCTAAACATTTCAGCTTATGAAATTTTTTACGAGATGCATTTATCTGCTCGCAGCTGCAATGCTAATGTCGGTTTCGTCGTTGTTTGCACAAGACGTTACCGTACGCGGTGTTATTGTTAATAACGATGGTGACCCACTGATTGGTGCGGCCATCACTGTTGTTGGCGATAATACCCTTGGCGCTTCGGCAGATTTGGACGGTCGTTTTGTGATGAACGTCCCCGCAGATGCTGTTTTGGAGGTCAGCTATTTGGGCTACAAGACAGTAACCGTATCGGTCAAAAAGGCCGGAACTACTCCTCGCATTGTTCTGGAGAGCGATGCTACTACAATGGAGGATGTGGTTATCGTAGGTTTTGGCCAGCAGAGAAAAGAGTCGGTCGTTGGTGCAGTAGGCTCCATTAAGGCCGACGAGCTTGTAGTACCTGTACGTTCGCTTACCAACTCGATTGGTGGTCGTGTGGCAGGTATTATTTCGGTTCAGCGTTCGGGTGAGCCCGGTAAGGACGATGCCCAGTTCTGGATTCGTGGTATCAGTACCTTTACCGGTAACCGCGATCCTCTGGTGCTCGTTGACGGTATCGAGCGTCCTATGAGCAACGTAGACCCCTTGGAGATTGAGAGCTTCAGTATTCTGAAAGACGCTTCGGCAACTGCTGTTTATGGTGTTCGCGGTGCTAACGGTGTTGTTCTGATTACTACCAAACGTGGTTTTGATGGTCCTGCAAAGGTTGACGCTCGTTATGAGCAGGGCTTCTCGTATGCAACCAGGCGTCCTAAGTATCTGAATGCCTACCAGCGTTCGGTGCTCTACAACGAGGCGGTTGATGCCAACCCTGCAGCTTCGCAGGCCAGCAAGTACACCGATGCTGAGTTGTCGGCAATGTACTACGGTGACGACCCCGAGCTCTATCCCGATGTGGATTGGCAGGATGTACTGATGAGGGATGTTACTCTGAACGAGAAGTTGAGTGTTAACATCTCGGGTGGTGGTAAGAACGTGCGCTACTTCTCGGCAGTGTCGGTCTACAACCAGCAGGGTCAGTACGCTATCGACCCCGGTCCATACGATTGGGTACCCAAAGAGATTGGCCAGTATGGTAGCAACGTAAACTATACCCGTTATAACTTCCGTACCAACGTAGATATGGACTTGGGCAAGTACACCACCGTATCGCTCGGTATGCAGGGTAACGTGGCAACCAACGTAGAGCCTGTTGAGGGTTCGAGCAACATCTATATGTGGATTAACAACTGTGCGCCCAACGCATTCCCCGTTCTCTACAAAGATGGCAAATTCCCCTCGCGCGACTCGCTCTATAACCCCTATGTTCAGCTGACCCAGCTTGGTCACAAGACCACTACCTCGAACGACCTGCGTATGAACCTGTCGATTAACCAGGATCTGTCGTTCTTGACCAAGGGCTTGAAGGCAATCGTGCGCTATGCATACGATGCTGTGAACTACAACGACGCAGTACGTCAGCGTACCATCACTCGCTACCAGGCCGAGAGCCGCGATGCTGATGGCTTGATTGTTTATAAAGTTATCGACGCCGACAAACACCAGGACTACCTGAACTACTCGTCGAGCGCTTGGGGTAACAAGACCAACTACTTTGAGGCTTCGCTCAACTATGACCGCAAGTTCGACAAACACGAGTTGGGTGGTCTGCTGCTCTACTTTATGAAAGACTATCGCAACAATACCGCAGGTACCTACATTTCGTCGCTGCCCAACCGAAGCCTCGGTCTGGCTGCTCGTGCAACCTATGGCTACGACTCGAAGTATCTGTTGGAGGTTAACATTGGTTACAACGGTTCGGAGAACTTCCCCAAAGATCAGCGTATGGGCTTCTTCCCCGCAGTTGCTGCTGGTTGGGTATTGAGCAACGAGGACTTCTTGAAGGGTAACGACACTCTGACTTGGTTGAAGTTGCGTGCTTCGGCTGGTCAGGTAGGTTCGGACCAGATTTCATCGACTCGCTTTGCATATCTGTCGACTTTGGTAAGTGCTGGTGGTTATACCAACTTTGGTGTGAACTACAACCAGTCGATGGGTGGTTTGGCCGAGGATCAGCTGGCCGCAAGCAACATTACCTGGGAGGTTGCAACCAAGTATAACGTAGGTTTGGAGGTTGGTTTGTGGAACGCCTTCCGTGGTACCTTCGAGGTATTCTACGACCTGCGTGAGAACATCTTCTTGCAGCCCCAGGTTAGTGAGGTTGCAGGTCTGCAGAAACCTATGTTTGCCAACCTTGGTAAGATGGACAACCGCGGTTTTGAGGCTTCGTTGGAGTACAACAAGGCATTCGACAGCGGCTTGGTATTCACCGCTCGTGGTAACTACACCTTTGCTCGTAACCGCTATATCGAGGATGGTCAGTACTACAAGAACCCCTGGCAGGATACTAAGGGTGTTCGCTATGGCGAGCGTCTGATGTACGATGCAATGCACCTCTTCTCGGAGGAGGAGATTGCTGCTCTGCCCGACTACTACCGCCAGTTCGCTCTGACCAAAGAGCAGTTGCGCCCTGGTGATATCCGCTACCGCGACGTGAACGACGATGGTAAGATTGACGAGAACGACCAGATTTGGACTTCGTCGCCTTCGACTCCCGAGCATATGTTCGGTTTTGGTGCATCGTTGGCATATAAGGGCTTCGACTTCTCGTTCCTAATGCAGGGTGCTGCAGGTGCAACTTCGTACCTGAGCGCAGGTTGGTACTTCCAGCCCTTCCAGGCCGAGCGTGAGCCCAAGTATATGGGTAACCTTATCGTAAACTTCCTCGATCGTTGGACTCCCGAGAATCCCGATCCAAATGCATTCTCGCCCCGCCTCTATATGGGCCAGAACGTGAACAACTATAAGACTTCGACCTGGTGGGTACGCAATGCAGACTACCTGCGTCTGAAGAACGTCGAGGTTGGTTATACTCTGCCACAGGGTCTTGCCAAAGATATGGGCATCGACAATGCTCGTGTATATGTTTCGGCACAGAACCTCTTTACCATCAGTAAATTTGCCAACGAGTTCTGGGATCCCGAGGTAGGTGCTGACTCGTATCCTATCCAGGCTACCATCTTCTTGGGTCTTAACGTAACCTTCTAAAAATTACTGACGATGAAAAAATTTGTAAAATATATTCTGATTTTCTGTTCGGTTTTGGCAACCACCGGTTGCAACTTCCTTGATCAGGACCCCGAGGATTTGAACTCGATTGACAAGGTGTTCTCGAACAAGACCGACACTCGTAAGTGGTTTGCCCGTATCTACTCTGACGACTACTTCCCCAAGGAGTTGGCAGGTTCGGCATACTATAACCACTATATGTTTGGCCACGACGACGCAAACAACGCGCTCGACTGGCATATTCCCGTAGTATTGCAGGGTATGATTTCGCCCGAGCAGACCACTGGTGCTTGGACCGATGTATACTACTTCGAGAACTTCTATAAGGCAATCCGCCACTGTAACATCTTCTTGGAGAATGTTCACAAATGTACCGAGCTGGGCCAAATCGACAGCGATAGGATGATTGCCGAGGCAAGGTTTATGCGTGCAATGTACCACTTCTGGATTCTGCGTGAGTACGGCCCTATTCCTATTATGAGGGAGTCGGTACAGAGCGAGGATGCAGGTCTGAAAATTCAGCGTAACACCTTGGAGGAGTGCGTAGAGTTCATTATCTCTGAGATTGATGAAGCTATTCCCGGTATGTACGAGACCCGTACCGAGGAGGACTTTGGCTTCCCCACCAAAGGTGCTGCATTGGCTATGAAGGCCCGCGTGCTGCTGACCGTAGCAAGCCCCCTCTACAATGGTAATAAGACCTATGCCAACTGGCGTAACGACGATGGTACTGTGCTGATGCCTATGGAGTACGATGCAGAGAAGTGGAGACTGGCTGCCGAGGCTGCAAAGGTGATTATTGATATGCCCCAGTACAAACTGCTCACTCCCCAGGCAGAGGATGGCGAGGAGCTCACCTTCCAGGACTATGTAGACAACTATCGCGCTATCACCACCACCTACAACGACGAGTTGATTTGGGCTTGCCCCCAGTCGACCGACTGGTGGTGCCAGCAGTGCTGGCCCGCAGTGTTCAAGAGCTGGAACGCTCGCGACGCTGTCACCCTCAACTTAGCCAACGCCTACTATATGGCCGATGGCTCGAAGGCTCCCGAGTTGGAGAGCTGGTTTGAGAACAAAGAGTGGTCGACCGAGGATGACCTGGAGCACGGTACCCAGAAGAACACCTTTATGATGTTCGTTGGCCGCGAGCCCCGTTTCTACGCATCGAACCACTTCCCCAACCAGTACATCTCGTATGCTACCAACACCAACCCCGATGTATGGCAGACTATCGAGTTCTGGTACGAGGGTAATAGCGGTTTGTCGAAATCGTCGGGTGACCACAATACCACCGGTCTGTCGCCCAGGAAGAACATCCCTATGGATGCAACTACCGACAAGAGCGAGGGTAAACACTCTACTCGTTACATCCCCTTCCCAACCATCCGTTTGGGTGAGATTTACCTGAACTATTGCGAGGCTATGAACGAGTACTATGGCGAGAAGTGCCACGGCGAGATTTTGCCCTACCTGCGTGCTATCCGCGAGAGGGCAGGTATTGGTGTAGGCGTTATCGAGGGCGAGAACAAGAATGTAGACCAGCTGCTGGCAAAAGGCTCATTTACCAAAGAGGAGATGCGCCAGATTATCCGCGACGAGCGTAGGGTAGAGTTGGCGTGGGAGGTATCGCGCTACTTCGATGTTCGTAGGTGGTTCATTGCTCACGGCGTTGATGGTGTGCTGAACACCCCCGTATATGGCTTTGACGTATCGCAGGGCAAACACGCTACCGATCCCGCATTCTTCACTATGAAAGAGGGTATTCCTCGTATTTTCCGTATCGAGCACTACTTCGCTCCTGTGAGCGCAAGCGAGTGTGCGTTCAACACTAAACTTGTTCAGGCCCCCTTCTATTAGTATATATAATAATAGGTAAGGCACACGACAAGAATAGACAGATGATTGAACGTGTTGTTTAATACAGAGAGAATAACTGACAAATCAATAGAGAATATGAAAAACAAATTTATATATGCTTTGAGCGCCGTCGCACTGCTGCTTACTTCGTGTGAGTTTGAGCACCCCTATCCGACGGTACTGCCTGACCCCATCTTCCCCGAGAATGGTGTACAGGTGGTTGAGACCAACCTGGCCTACGAGAGCTATGTAGAGACTATCAGCATTGAGCGTACCTATGGCCTCTCGAAAGAGTTGGAACTCAACATTGTGATTGACGAGGCTCTGGTAGAGGAGCAGAACACTATCAATGGTACTACTTACACCGTTTTGGATAGCAAGTACTACGAGATTCCCCAGACCGTAACCTTCGAGCCTAATACCAAGAGCACCAAGCTGCAGGTTACCTTCAAACCCTATGCTATGGCCAAAGATATGGGCCTGGAGGCTGCCAACAATGCAGTGCTTCCTATCCGCATCGAGGCCGAGGGCATCGAGGATAAGGCCTACTTGTCGGAGCTGATGCTCAGCCCCTCGATTGATACTCCCCAACTGACCGTTCAGTTGCCCGAGCAGCCCAAACAGCTGTCGTTTGTACCTGTTAGTAAGCTGACTCAGACCGTTGACCTGGTGGTTGATGCAAACTTCAACAATGTAGATGTTAGCAAACTGAAGTGGGTTGTTGTGGCCGACGCAGTTAAGAGCTACAACGATGCCAACGGCACCAACTACTCGCTGCTGACCAAGGAGTACGAGATTGGTACCCCCGTGTTTGACAAGGACAACCTGACCGTTACTACCCAGGTTAAGATGGATTGCTACAAGATTTCGGGTAGCGCTACCTATCTGTTGCCCTTGCAGCTGACCGAGAGCCACGACGACTATGTTGTAAACCAGTCGGAGATCTACTACGTTATCGTAAGCCTGACCGAGCTGAAGGTGTGGGTTGATCAGGCCAACACTGTTGTTGATAACACCTCGGGTAAGGGTACTATCAAGGTTATGACCAACGCACCTATGGACAAACCCCAGCCCATCGTTATCAAGTTTGCTGGCGATAAGGTTGCAGCCTACAATGCCGCCAATGGTACCGCCTACCTGGGCGTAGAGGCTAAGACCGTTACCGTTGCCGAGACCGAGATTCCCGCAGGCGCACTGAGCGTTGAGGCCGAGTTTAATATCGACATTTCGGGTATGGAGTTCGACTCGCCCGATGCATATCTGGTACCCTTCGTTCTGGATAAAGACAAACTCGTTAGCGGTACTGTTACCGAGGGCGAGCAGACCTTGATTCAGTATATGAAGGTGCAGAAGACTCTGGTTGGTACCTACCAGCGCGAGATGTTGGCTTCGGCCCACACCATCGACAGCATCAAGGCCAACGAGAATTATGGCTCGAACGCTCCCGAGATTAAGGAGAATCAGGGCGAGATTTTCGGCAACCGCATTATGTTGGTTGGTACCGGTACGGCTACCGATCCTATGAAGGCCGAGGACAAGGGTAGGTGGAAATATGCCATCTCGTGGCACAACACCTATGAGAACTTGGTTTACTTCAATATTTTGATGGATCAGCCCGTTCCTGGCAAGGAGAACTGCGTAAGGTTGGGTGATTTCTGCGACCGTCCTCACCAGAACTCTGGTGGTTATGACCCATTGGTTGATTCGGGTGGTTCGTATGTAAACACCGTTACTGGCGAGGTATTTATCGATATTGCCAAGTTTGGCTATTGGGATATTTCGATCTACTCGGTACGTCTGTACGACAAGATCTAATTGACCTAAAACAGAACGCACAAGCGAATCGTTGTGGAGCGTGGGCTCCACGACGGTTCGTTTGGGTGCATTTGTAGATTTGTGCAACATAAAGAAATGTTAACTGTTTTATTATGAAAAAGTTTATCAATTTTAGCTTGGTGGCAATGGGTGCTTTGGCAGTAGCTTGTGGTACTCCCGAACTGCCCACTATCGACCCCCCAGCACCTCCTGCACCGGTGAATCCTTCGGACTCTACAACTACCGACGAGCCCATTGAGGTGGTAAACCTTATTGCCAACCCCAATTTCGACGAAGATGTAGATCTGACATTGGTAGCTAAAGAGGATATGATACCCGGCCAATGGCACTACCTGGGCGGTTGGAATGCCGAGAGTGCAAATGTTTCGCAGTCGGATAACCGAGGTGTGAACGGCTCGCGCTGCTTGGTCATTACTTCCACCAAGGGTGTAGACGTTATGTTTGGCCAGGTAGTTAAGGGCCTCGATCCCAGCAAGCCTTATAAGGCTACTGTGAGGGTTAAGTCGCCTACCATTAGTGGTGGCAAGGGTGCAAACATCTGCCAGGAGTTCTTGTGGGCTCCATCGAGTGCAGGTATGCTCACCCCCGACAACCAGTGGCACACCGAGACTCTGGAGATTGACTCGCCCCCCTCGAATGGCGAGGTTACTATCTGCTTGCGCTTGGGTAGCACCTCGGCCGACAGTAAGGGCGAGGTCTACTTCGACAACGTAACCCTGACCGAGAATACCGACCTCTATATACGCGAGAGCGAGCACTGCAAGATGATGGTTCACAAGGATTTGGTTTCGGTTTCGGATGTGGTTATCGACGAGTGGTTGTCCAATCTGGATAAGGTTTATGAGTGCTATGTCGAGCTGTTCAGTGGTCGCAAGCCTTTCAGTGGCCGTAAGATGGTTTTCCGCTCGGCTATGATTGACGCTTGGGCCTACGCTGGCGAGCCTATCCAGTGGCACCAAAACTACATCAGCCACGCCTTGAGCCAGCTGACCAAGGGCGACTGGTGCTTTGGTATTATGCACGAGATGGGCCACAACTTTGCTCCATTTATGTCGGGTGGTACCTACACCTTCGACTGGAACGAGGAGTTGTTTGCCAACTTCCGTATGTACTACGCACTCGAGCAACTCAATGCTACCGTGGTGACCGACGCTTCGGTGCCCGATGGTAGCGGCGGCTACAAGAGCCAGGAGAAGACCTATGTGGGCAAAGAGATTCGCGCCCTCTATAAGACCGATACCAGCAACTGCTACGACCGCATTATTGCTGCAGGCAAGACCGAAGAGATGGGTAACGCACTGTGCTATATGCTCACCGAGACCGTAGAGAAGTATGGCTGGGATTTGTGGAAAAAGACCTACGACTTCCTCTATAAGATTCCTCGCGACCAGAGCCAGGAGCAGACCTGGAGCGACTGGAAGCGCTTCAACTACCTGTTGGAGGCTCTGAACAAGTTCACCCCCAATGGTGAGGATGTTCGTAGCGCCTTCTCGGGTGGAGCGGCTGCCTTGAGGACTATCGAGGGTTACTTGTCGAAGCTCAACCACGGCTATGCAAAGGATGGCCTGGACAACGATTTGAGCAAATTCGACTCGTATGTTTCGCCCCGATAGTGAGGATAGTGAGTTGAGATAAAACGTCTAAAACAAATTAGGACTTTATGAATAGGATTATAAAGGTGGCTGCTGCGGTAGCCACCCTCCTTGCCACTATTTCGTGCTCGCAACCATACGGTTATAGCGAGTCGTTCGACGGTGATGTGCTGGCAGAGGCCGAGTCGGGCTGGAGCGTTATGGAGCAGAAGGCCGACGATGCTGTGGCTCGTTGGAGTGCAGATGAGGGCATTGATGGCAGCGGCTGTATTGCTCTGAGCGCCGAGAGTAGGGGCACACTCTATGTAGCTCGCACTCTGGAGGGGCTCGACCCTGCAAAGCTCTATCGTGCAAGCGCTTGGCTGCGTACCGAGGATGTTGCCGAGGGTAGGGGAGCTATATTGCGTGTAGAGATTCCCGAGAGCAAACAGGTGTGGAACGCTTCGGAGTTTACCTATGGCACCACCGACTGGAAACAGGTCTATATCGACTTTGTACCCGGGGCCGATGGTACTGCCGAGGTGAGAATGAGCCTGGGCTCGTTCCCTGGCACCTACAATGGCGGCACCGCACTGGGCAAGGCTTGGTGGGACGAGCTGACCGTTGAGGAGGTTACCGACGAGCAGATTTTCACCTGCGAGAGCGAGCACCTTATCCTGTCGGTCGACAAGGATAAGATGGTCATCAGCCCCGAGGCTGTAGAGGAGTGGCTGGCCAATCTGGACAAGATGTACGAGGCCTATGAGGAGTTGGTGGGTGCAGTGCCTTTTGAGGGCAATAAGATTCGCATCCTCACCACCCCTGGCATTGAGCCTGGCTACTGGGCGCTGGCTGGCAACCCAATCTTGTGGAACAACCACGTTGGCATCGATAAACTGCTCACTCGCACAGCCGAGCAGGGCGACTGGAACTTTGGCATTATGCACGAGATTGGTCACACCTTCTCGTCGGGCCAGATATGTGGCAGGGCCAAGTGGAATTGGAACGACGAGATTTTTGCCAACTTCCGTATGTCTTATGGCCTGGAGGCTGTGGGTGGCACAATGTCGCAGCGCGATGTGCTCTACACTGGTGCCGAGGCCGACAACTACTACAAGATTTTCTTCGACGAGACCATTGGCGCAGGCGTTGTTCGCGACAATGGCGACGCTCTGCACTACACCTTCCTGCGCATCAAGGAGCGCTACGGCTGGGATGTCTACAAGAAGGCCTTCCGCGCGCTGTATGCTATGGAGAACGACCAGATTCCCAACTTTGCCAACAAGGCCGAGGCGGTGATGTTCTTCTTGTCGGTGGTGTCGGAGGCTGCGGGCGAAGATGTTACGACCACCTGCTATACTCCCCAGGAGTTGGAGATTATACGCAAGTCGCTCGGTGGTAAATAGGGCGACCAACGATTAACCACAAAAAGAAGAGAAAAAAGAGCTAAAACAGTTAATAAATGCGCAAACTTTTTCTAACACTTTTGACGATAGTTGCAGCGGTGAGCTCGGTGCTCACCGCCGCAGCCCGTCCCCAGTACCGCTTTACGGTAAAGGTGGGTGTCGATACCCACACAATCGACTCGCTCGGTGGCCTCGACTGGGTCAAGAGAGAGACGGCACGAATGTTTAACCGCATCAACGAGGCCTTCGCATCTGACGAACGCTTTGTGGGCGAGTATAGTTTTGAGGTCGACTGGGACGCCTTCTATGTCTACGATGGCGTGTCGACCAAAGAGGTCTACAAGCCTCACCCCGACCACGACTATCTGGTCATTATCGACGGCTATAAGTCGTCGCCTGAAGAGCAGGGTGGCGGTTGGTATGGCTCGCAGTGGCAGTGTGTCTACCACTCGCGCATACACAACGACCGCTTCAACAACCCCTTCGAGCCGGGTGCTATCGATGGCATCATTCACGAATTTGGACACGCACGCGGTATGCCCGACATCTACGCTATGGTTGTCAATGCCGACCGCAACCCCATAAGCCACACCGAACACAGGGGTGTGCGCTGCATTATGAACTATCCCTATGGCGAGAGGCACTGGAGCACCTATGCCGTCAATATGATTAACCTGGCGGCCGACCGCAGGGTTGAGATTGACGACCTGGTGGCTGCAATGTGCCCCGAGAAGATTGTGGTAAATGTTACCACCCCCGAGGGCAAAGCTGCCGAGGGTGCTGCCGTAAGGCTCTATCCCGTGGGTTGGTACTCCTACTCGGTGTCGCCCGAGGTGCTGGCCGACTTTGTGGCCGACAAGGGCGGTAGGGTAGAGATGCCTGGCGATATCTATGGCCACTGGGACGAGTTTGGCCTGCGCTATCCCAACCTGCTGGTCGAGGCCGAGTGGAATGGCCAGAAGAGCTACGGATGGTTGCCCCTGTATGAGGTGCAGCTGGCTCGCTTCGATGGTAGCGAGTGCTATGTGCTCAATCTGCACATCAAGGGCGATGAGCCTACCAAGATTGAGGACTTCAACCCCGAGGAGGCCCTGGCTAACCTGCTCGAGGCAAAGAGATAAGATTGAAAATAACCGAAAAACTACGCTTGATAGATGATGAAACGAACTGCACTTATTATGGCAACCGTGGCCGCTCTGTTTGTGGCCACCACAGCCACCGCCCAGAGTGAGCGCTGGCAAATGTTGTCAGACAATGGAGGTATCGTGTGGACCCCCTCCGAGCAAACCCTGCCCCACGCCGACCATATCGAGATGAGTGGCGAGCAGATGGCTGTGGTACTGCGCTGGGGTGTAGACCGGAGCGGAGCCTTCAACTCGGAGCGCTCGCTGGTCTTCCCAATGCTGCGCACCGTGCCCAATAACACCCACGCAAGCCTTATGCACAGGGTGGCTACCGATGTCCCCTCGCTCATTAGCGTTGGCGGACTGGCTATGAAGAACGAACATGTGAGCCAGGTGGAGATAAATGGTGCAGTTAAGGTCAAGAGCATCTTGTCGGTGGGCAAGAGTAATATTGGCTCGGGTAGGGGCACCACGCCCACGCCCGCAATCGAGATGGAGCGCACCATCTTCCCTACGGTCGATAAGGCTGCAATGTGCGAGATTTATACCCTGCGCAACATCAGCGACCGCCAGAGGATTGTCTATGTGCCCGAGTTTACGCAGCGCTATACCACTCTGCCCGAAAAGGGTGTTACGGGTAGCTACATCGTTGAACTGTCGCTCAGCGGAGCGGGTACCTATACCCTGGCTCCCGAGCAGGAGCTGACCGTTGTGGCAACCTTGCAGGCCTACCGCCAGGGCGAGCAGCCCGTAGTGGTTAATGCCGAGGCCGAGTATAAGGCCAGGATGGCCTTTGTTGAGGGCGATATCGACGGCGCATTGGTGCTCGACACCCCCGACGATGTTATCGACAGGGCCTTCCGTATGGCCAAGTTGCGCGCTTCGGAGAGTATCTGCAAGACCGCAGGTGGCTATATGCACGCCCCTGGTGGCGAGAGCTACTATGCCGCTCTGTGGGCCAACGACCAGGCCGAGTATGTAAACCCATTCTTCCCCTGGCTGGGCTATGATAAGGGCAACGAGTCGGCACTCAACTCGTTCCGCCACTTTGCACGCTTTATGAACGACAAGTGGGAGCCCATTCCCAGCAGTATTATTGCCGAGGGTATCGACATCTGGAATGGTGCAGGCGATAGGGGCGATGCAGCAATGATTGCCTATGGTGCCTCGCGCTATGCCCTGGCTCTGGGCGATAAGGCTGTGGCCCAGGAGTTGTGGCCCCTGATTGAGTGGTGCTTGGAGTACTGCCAGCGCAAACTTTCGCCCGCAGGTGTGGTTATGTCAGACACCGACGAGTTGGAGGGACGCTTCCCTGCCGGCGATGCCAACTTGTGCACCTCGTCGCTCTACTACGATGCGTTGCTGTCGGCCGCTATGCTCTCGAAAGAGATTGGCAAACCCGCAAGCGTGGCTCGTGGCTATAACAAACAGGCCAAGGTGCTGCGCTCGAATATCGAGAAACACTTTGGTGCCGAGGTGGGTGGCTATAAGACCTACCGCTACTACGAGGGCAACACCCTGCTGCGCTCGTGGATTTGTATGCCCTTGACGGTGGGTATTTATGACCGCGCCGATGGTACTATTGCCGCTCTGCTGAGCGACAAACTGCTCAGCGACAATGGTGTGCTGACCGAAGAGGGTAGTACCACCTTCTGGGATCGCTCAACCCTATATGCAATGAGGGGTATCTATGCGGCAGGCTATGCCGACAAGGCTACCGACTTTTTGGCCAGCTACTCGCGCACCCGACTGCTGGGCGACCACGTTCCCTACCCAATTGAGGCTTGGCCCGAGGGCTCGCAGCGTCACCTGTCGGCCGAGAGTGGTCTGTATTGCCGTATTATTACCGAGGGCTTGTTTGGCCTGCGCCCAACGGGCCTGCGCTCGTTGGAGGTTAAGCCTTCGCTGCCCACCGAGTGGAACACTATGAGCCTCAATAAGGTGAGGGCTTTTGGTGGCGAGTTTGACGTTACCGTCAGCCGCATCGAGGGCGGCAAGGTGGAGATTGTGCTGACCAAGGCCGACGGCACCAAGCAGAGCAAGACCGTAGCCGAGGGCAAGAGCGCCAAATTTGTGCTGAAATAATCGAATAATAAATATAAGTAACACAAAACTACTATGAAATCTATTCTTAAAACCCTGTGTGTAGGGCTGGTGGCTGTGGTGGCTGTGGCTTGCTGCCAGGCGCCCGAGAGCGTTGTGCTCACCTCGCCCGACGGAGTGACCAAAATGATCGTACAGCTTGAGGGCGACAACCTCACTTGGGCTGTTGAACGCAATGGTGCGCTGGCCGTAGCCCCATCGAAGATGGCTATGGAGTTGGAGGACGGCACCATTCTGGGCGCTGCGCCAAAGGCCAAATGCGTGAAGAACAAGAAGAATGTGACCGAGAAAATTGAGGCACCCTTCTATCGCCAGGCCGAGTTTAGCGAGGTTTATAACGAGGCACTGGTTAAGTTCGAGGGTGGCTATGCAGTGCGCCTGAGGGCTTACAATAGTGGCGTGGCCTACCGCTTCGAGACCAAGTTTGGCAACCCCATCGTGGTGAAAAACGAGGTGGCCGAGTTCAACTTCTCGCCCAAGGCCGAGGTGTTGGCTGCCTACTCGGACGGTTTGAGCAACGCCTTCCAGTTTACCTATACCCCCAGTGCGCTGGAAGAGATGAATGGCGAGAAACCTGTGGTGCTGCCACTCTATGTTGATATGGGCCAGGCAGGTAAGGCACTGGTGTGCGAGGCCGACCTGGAGGCCTACCCGGGTATGTTCTTGCGCTACGACGGCCAACTCAAGGGCGAGTTTGCCCCCCTGCCAGATAGCACCTACATACACCACGTTCGCTGTATGGAGAGGGTAGCTACACGCCACGACTATATTGCCAGTGTAGAGGGCAAACGTACCTTCCCCTGGCGACTGGTGGTGTTGGCCGACGAGGATACCGAGCTGCCAGTGAACAACCTGGTCTATGCACTCGGCTCGCCCAACCGCATTGGCGACTACTCGTGGGTAGTGCCCGGCAAGTCGGCCTGGGAGTGGTGGAACGACTGGGGGCTGACCGATGTGGACTTTACCCCAGGCATCAACAACCAGACCTACAAACACTACATCGACTTTGCGGCCAAGTATGGCTTGGAGTATGTGATTCTCGACGAGGGCTGGTCGGCTCCAAAAGAGGGCGATGTGATGAGCACTATCGACGAGATTGACCTGCCAATGCTGGTCGACTATGCTGCCGAGCGCAATGTTAATATTCTCATCTGGGCTGTTGCTAACGTGTTGGAGAACAAGCTCGAGGAGGCTTGCGCACACTACGCAGCAATGGGTGTTAAGGGCTTCAAGATTGACTTTATCGACCGCGACGACCAGTATGCCGTAGAGCGCATCTATCGCATCTGCGAGGCTGCTGCAAGGCACCACTTGGTACTCGATATCCACGGCATCTACAAGCCTACGGGCATCAACCGCACCTTCCCCAACATTGTCAATTTCGAGGGCGTGTTTGGTCTTGAGGAGGTTAAGTGGAGCAACCCCGACCACCCCGAGTACGACGTAACCTTCCCCTATATCCGTATGGTTCAGGGCTTCTGCGACTATACCCAGGGTGCCTATCGCAATGCCTACAAGGACGAATTCAAGATTGACTACTACAACCCTATGAGCCAGGGTACCAGGGCTCACCAGGCAGCACTCTATGTTGTTTGTGACGCACCTGTGTCGATGCTCTGTGACTCACCCTCGCTCTATGAGGCTGACCAGGAGTGCACTCGCTATATAGCATCTATCCCCACCGAGTTTGAGCAGACCAAGGTGCTGTCGGGCAAGGTTGGCGAGAGCATTGTTACGGCTCGCGAGGCCAATGGCGTGTGGTACGTTGGTGGTATGACCGACTGGTCGCCCCGCACTATCGAGGTAGATTTTGGCTTCCTCGGCGAGGGCACCTACACTGCCCAGGTGATGACCGACGTGGTGGGTGGCAAGGCTACCGACTATGAGATTAAGAACGTAGAGGTTAGGGCCGACTCGAAGATGAGCGTAGAACTCAACGCAGGTGGCGGCTTTGTGATGATTATCAAATAGTCGCAAGCCCCAATACCCCAGGAACGGAACTAATAATTATACTAACCGCATAAATAAACAGAGATTACACGATGAAACGATTTTTTCTCTTTGTAGCAACCCTGGCAGCCGCTCTGGCTGTTGGTTGCTCGACTGCCGACAAGGTGGTCTACTTGGCCGACTTTATGACCGAGGATAGCGCACGCGATGCTGTGCCTGCCGTAAGGGCCGCTCTCGAGGAGTGCGCACGCATCGATGCCGACCGCTTGGTACTGCCTGGTGGCGAGCTGCGCCTGCGCCCCGAGATGGCAACCGAGAAATACCAATTTATCAGCAACAACAACGAGAGCCTCAAACGCATCGCCTTTGACCTGGTGGGCGTAGAGGGCTTGGAGATTGACGGTAATGGCACAGCACTTATCTTCACAGGCTTCATCTCGCCTTTTAATGTCGAGAATTGCGCCAACATTACTATCAAGAACCTCTCGATTGACTTTACCCGCACCTTCCACTCGGAGGGTATCGTCAGGGGCAAGGGCAAAGACTACCTCGATATGGAGTTCCCTGCCGACTACAACATCGACTTCCCCAATGGCGTGCTGCGCTTCCGCGACTCGGAGTGGACCACCTATCAGTACTCGAGTATGTTGGAGTTCGACTCCAAGCTGCGCGAGCCTGCCTTTAGGGCCTATGACTACTGGCTGTGGAACTATGGCGTTCCTGCCGAGAAGCTGCCCAACGGACTGGTGCGTATCCACCACAAAGACCTGACCGCTACGATTGGCAACGTGATGGTATTTGGCGCAAGGGCTCGCTACAACCCAGCCTTTACGCTCTATAAGGTCGACGGCTTTACACTGCAAGATGTAACCATCTACCACACTGGTGGTATGGGCGTTATTGGCCAGTTGAGCCACGATATTCTGCTCGAGAGGGTTAAGGTGACTCCTCCCGAGGGCAGGATGATTAGTGCTACGGCCGACGCAACCCACTTTGTAAACTGCGGTGGCTACTTGCAGATGATAGACTGCCTGTTCGAGAACCAGAAAGACGACGCTACCAACATCCACGGTCTCTATATGTCGATTGACAAGATATTGGCCCCCGACAAGGTGCTGCTCGGATGGCACAATAGCGGCCAGTTTGGCGTAGACTTCATCGAGGAGGGTGCCACTGTAGAGATTGTCGACAACAAGACTATGATGACTATCGATACTCGCACCGTCAAGAGCATCAAGAGGCTGAATAAACTCTACAACGAGGTTACCTTCACCGAGCCTCTGCCCGAGGGTACTGCCGAGAAGAATGTGGTTGCTACCGATGACTACTATCCCGAGGTGCTGATGAAGGGTTGCCGTATGAGGGGTAACCGCGCAAGGGGTATCCTGCTCGGCTCGCGTGGCTCGATGCGTATCGAGGACAACTACTTCCACATTGCCGGTGCTGCCATTCTGCTCGAAGGCGACGGCAACTACTGGTACGAGCAGTCGGGTACCCGCGACCTGCTCATCAAGGGCAACGTCTTTGAGAATGGCAACTTTGGTAGCCGCACTTGGGGCTCGGCCTGTATCTCGGTGGGTAGCGGTATCCCCGAGAGGGAGCAGAGTCGTTACCACCAGAATGTGCGCATCGAGGGCAACACTTTCCGCGTATTTGACCCCCGTATTGTCAATTTCTACTGCGTTGACGGCGTTAGCTTCACCAACGACAACGTGATTGAGCTCACCCAGCCTGCCGAGTACAAGTATCTCGATAACGAGTATCGCTACTTTGTATTCGACCACTGCGACAACGTAACCGTTGACCACCCCCTGGCCGAGGCCCGTTGGGAGAAGTAGTTTAGGCGAGAATAACTAACAAACATTAACCATAAAAACAGTATGAAAAGAGTAATCATTTGCTTGGTTGCGGCACTGATGACCTTTGGTGCCGAGGCTAAAATTACATTGCCCCGACTGGTGGGTGACAATATGGTGTTGCAGCGCAATACCGAGGTTAACCTCTGGGGCGAGGCCGCTCCCTCGAAGAAGGTGACCATCACCACCTCGTGGAACGACCAGACCTACCGCACCACTACCGACAAGGATGGCAAGTGGGCCGTTAAGGTGGCGACTACCGAGGCTGGTGGCCCCTATACCATCACTATTAGCGATGGCGAGAAGGTTGTGTTGAACAACATCTTGTTGGGCGAGGTTTGGATCTGTATGGGCCAGAGTAATATGGAGATGCCTGTGGGCGGCTTTGTGTATCAGCCCGTAGAGAATTCGGCACAGTATGTATCGGAGGCCAACCAGTGGCCCGACATCCGCCTGTTCACCGTACCCCGTGCTCCCTCGAGCGAGCCTCTGTATGACACCAAGGGCGAGTGGAAAACCTCCTCGCCTGCATCGGTTGCCGAGTTTAGCGCAACGGGCTACTTCTTTGGCCGTATGCTCAACCAGGTGCTCAATATCCCCATTGGCCTGATTACCTCAAACTGGGGTGGCTCGGCCATTGAGGCTTGGATGGACGACGAGGTAATCAAGTCGCTGCCAGTGAACCAGGAGGTTGCACACCAGGGCCAGTGGGACCACACCAAGGCCGAACGCCTCTACAACGGTATGGTTGTGCCCTTGCAGAACTACACTGCCAAAGGCTTCATTTGGTACCAGGGTTGCAGCAACCGCCACAACTGGTATGACTACAAAGAGTTGCAGGTGGGCTTTGTGAAGATGCTGCGCCAGATGTGGGGCGACGATAAGATGCCCTTCTATGCAGTACAGCTGGCCCCCTACACCTACGAGGGCGACAATCTGCGCTCGCTGCCTCTGGTAATCGAGGCACAGTACCAGGCTATGGCCGAACTGCCCTACACAGGCATTGCAGCCACTACCGACATTGGCAACCGCACCTGCATCCACCCCGAGAAGAAGAAAGAGGTGGGCGACCGCCTGGCTTGGTTGGCTCTGGCCAACGACTATGGCATCGAGGGCCTGCCCGCATCGGCTCCTACCTATAAGTCGATGGAGCGCAAGGACAACAAACTTGTGTTGAGCTTCAACAACCTGTCTAACGGTAGCGCCAACGAGCCTAATAGTATTCGCGGCTACTACGAGCACAGCTACATCCAGCCCAAAGGCTTTGAGATTGCTGGCGAGGATAAGGTTTACCACCCCGCAAGGGCAAATGTCATCTGGTGGCAGAACAAGGTTGAGGTTTGGTGCGACGAAGTGCCCAACCCCGTGGCAGTGCGCTACGCCTTTGTGAACTTTCCCCGCGAGGCTAACCTCGAGACTACCTACAACCTGCCCTTCGTGCCCTTCCGCACCGACAATTGGGAGATTCCTGCCGAGGAGATTGGCGAGATTAGGTAATAGTGGGGGTAGAGGAAACAGAACACTCTTTTTAGACAAACCTTTTTAATTTACTAACTATATAAACAAAACACTATGAAAAAACTTTTCCGTAATGCACTTTTAGTGCTGGCAGGCGTTGCCGCCGTTGGCTGTACCAACGACGTAGCCGAGAACATCGCACCCGAGCAGAAGGGCGAGATGGTAACTGTATTGCTGGAGGTTGGTGGCGACACCCGTACTACCCTGGCTGAGGATTTGAGCGTAAACTGGAACGAGAACGACCAGATTCGCGTAGAGTATGACGATGCTGATGGCAACTACGGCATTGCCGAGCCCGCCACTATCGTTTCGTGCGAGGGCAACAAAGCTACCTTCGCTATCACTTTGCCTGCTGGCTTCGAGGACAAAGCTCTCTATGCCGTTTACCCCTACTGGGCTGGTGGCTGGGGTGGCTGGAACGACCAAATCTATTCGGCTTACATCAAATCTGAGCAGCCTTTTGTCGATGGCAGCTTTGCTAATGGTAGCAACCTGTCGGTAGCTGTTATGAACTGGACCGGCACTGGTTATAAAGCAAAATTCGTAAACGTAGGTGGTCTGATTCGCGTTCCCGTTAGCGGTGACGTTAAGGTTAAGAGTATGACCGTCAAGGCACTTGGCGGCGAGAAGATGTCGGGTAGCGGTACTATCTACAATGTTAGCGAGGATGGTTGCACTTGGGACGGTACTGGTAAGGCCGAGAATAGCGACTTTATCAATGTGGTTTCTGACGAGGCTATCGACCTGGCTACCGAGAAGACCTTTGTTGTAGTTGCTCCTGCTCAGACCTATGCAAGTGGTTTGTCGTTCACCTTCACCAACGAGGCAGGCGATGTTTACACCTATACCGTAGCCGAGAGCAAAGAGCTCAAACGTGCCGGTTTGATTGACATCGAGCCCCTCACTCTGAGCGCTGCCGACTTTGGCGCTGCTTCGGCCGATCCTCTGGTAGGCGAGTATGCTGCTGCCGAGCGCGTAGCTTCGCAGTGGAAAGCAAAGGCTTCGAGCCACTCGATGACCAAGACTATTATGGACAAGAATTCGGCAACCTTTGGTGCTCCCTCGGGTGGCCAGAAGTATGCCATTGGTTATAGCCAGACTTGGGCCGACGGTATCCTCTACTTTGACCTTGCAACCGAGGCCAATGCCGATGGTACTATCAACCTGATTAACTTGCAGGACCGTGCCAGCGGTGGTGACCAGATTACTCACAACGCTTCGTACTACGACCCCGCAACCGGCAATGTTCACTTCGAGTTCATTATCTTGGGCTACTGGTCGCCAGGTGGTGGCGGTGGTACTGCTCTGGGCGAGGGCCACGACACTGCTGGTGAGGTATACTGCTTCAACCTGCTCAAAGAGGCTGCTTCGCACCCCATCGTAGGCGAGTACACCATTGCCGAGGGTACTTCGGCTTTCAAAGCTGCACGTCCTGGCCACCAGATGAATACCACTATCTACGACAGCACCTATGAGAAATTTGGTGCTCCCAAAGATGGTCAGCAGTTCTGCGTAAATTACAATAGTGGTTGGGCCGATGGTTTGGTTTACTTCGACTTGGCCGAGAGTGCCAATGCCGATGGTACCATCAACCTCATCAACCTGCTTGACCGCGCAGCTGGTTACGACCAGATTACCCAGAATGGCTCGTGGTACAACCCCACAACTGGTGTTGTTCACTTCGACTTCATCATTTTGGGTTGGTCGGCTCCTGGTGGTGGCGGTGGTGCTGCTGTTGAGGAGGGCAACGAGGCTGGTTATCTCTACTGCTACGACTTTACCCCTGCTGCAGAGTAGGCGAGGTTTATATGCAATAATGCACAATAGGATGTGCGGTTGTTCCAGAAAGGTGGAGCAACCGCACATTTTTTTGCTAAATAGTTGATTGATTGCGTGGTCGTTAAAAATTATTCTTTATATTTGTGCAATTGCTTTTCTTGAAGTAGAGCCGAAAACCAAAACAAACACTAATAATAATCTTAAACCAAACCTATTTATTTTATGACAAAAATTAACTATTACCCCCCCCAAGTTGACATTTTGGAAGTAGAAACCGAGCAGGGCATTGCAATTTCTAACGAGGGCTTTGCTCGCCAGGCTGCTATGTATGATTTGTATCTCGACGACGAGGAGTAATTCGTTCGCCCAGATTGATGTTTAACCCTTATTAAATCAGATACATAGCACTATGAAAAATATCTTCAAAGTGGCCTTGTTGGCCCTTTTTGGTGCGGCAGCAGTGAGCTGTACCAACGATTTTGACCAGACCGTCACTCCCGAGACTCCCGAGCAGGAGATGACCACCGTCTACTTCACTACGGGCAAAGACGCCACCCGTACTACTCTCGACAAAAATCTGAACGTACTCTGGAGCGACAGCGACCAACTGCGCGTTTACTATGGCGATAGTTATACTATTGCCGACCCCGCAACCATTACCGAGAACAATGGTACCGATGCTACCTTCAAGTTTACCTTGCCCGTAGGCTCGGAGGATAAGGCTCTTTATGTTGCATATCCTTATTGGGCAGGCGGTTATACTGGTTATAATGGCCAACTCTATGGAGTGCCCATTGCAGCTACCCAACCTATGGTTAATGGCGGTTTTGCCGACAATGTGAATACCTCGGTTTGTAAACTCAACTGGACCGGCACCGAGTACACTGGCCGTATGGTCAATGTGGGCGGTATTATTGCTGTGAAGGTTACCGGCGATGTAAATATCACCAAAGCAGTCCTCACCTCGGCCGATGGCAAAGTTATGGCAGGTAGTGGTACTGCTTATAACATCAGCGAGAGCGGTTGTAGTTGGGATGGTCATTATAATAGTAGCAACCCTACTGCTATTACCCTTAATGCTGCTACTCCACTCAACTGTGCCGAGGGTGTAGAACTGATGTTTGTGGCTTGCGCCAACGACTTCTCGGGTGGCTTCAGTTTGGCCATCACCAGCGACACCAACAAGACCGTTCAGTACAACCTCGACGGTGGCTCGCTTGGCCGTGCTCGTATTCTCGACCTGGCTCCTGTTACCCTCAATCCGACCGACTACGCAGGTACTATAATCAATCTGCGCGGTACTTACAAAACCAAGAAAATCGCCTCGCAGTGGCCCCGCGCCGATGCAACCGTAGTTATGGGTAAGACCATTATGACTGCCGAAGATAGCGGCTTCCAGCCCGAGGCTGCTCCCAAACTGGGCCAGAAATATGCAGTTGTTTATGAGGATAATGGTTGGAACAATATGGTGCTCTACTTCGATGTAGCAACCGAGCCCAATGCCAATGGTATGTACGACCTGATTAACTTGCAGGATAGGGCAAGTAGTTCTACTGGTGGCGCTGGCTACGACCAGATTACCCACAATACTTCGTACTACGATCCCAACACTGGCAATATCTACTTTGACTTTATTCGTAAAGGCTACTGGGCTCCTGGTGGTGGCGGTGGTACCGCTCTGGAGAACGAGGGCGACGAGGCTGGCTATGGCTACAGCTGGGTGTTCTACACTGGCACCCTGCCTTCGCACAAGATTGTAACGACTACTTACAACATTACCTTCCCCACCTCGAAGTTCAACGCCTACAACCGCTACTCGTCGGGCCACATTGGTAAGATTATCTACGATGTCAATACCGATGCCGAGTTTGGCTCGCCAAAGGATAGTCAGGAGTTCAAGATGGACTACCTCTATGGTATGGACATCTACTTCGACTTGTCGCTCCGAAAGAATAGCGAGGGCAACTACGACATTATTAACCTCATCGACCGAGAGTCGGGATATGACAAGATTAGCCAGAACGCATCGTACTACAATCCTACAACCGGCGAGGTTTATATCGACTTTGTCATCGAGGCCAACAGCGCTCCTGGTTGCAGTAATGGTACTGCATTGGAGGAGACCGAATACACCGTTGCAGGCTATGCCTTCTGTGCATTGCTCACTCCTGCAGAGTAATCTGAATAATGCTTGATATGTTGTGCGGTTGTCCCGAGAGGATAGCCGCACACTTTTTTTACACTTTTCTTGTTAGGCTCGTTTTTTGGTTGTACTTTTGGGCATAGGCAACCAATATTTTTTGCAGTTATGAATAGCCAACTATCCGAATTTCTGGGCGCAAAGGTCGAGGCCCAACGTGCCCTCTTTGCCTCGGGTGCAACACTCTCGTATGGTTTTCGCCGCCGTCAGCTCAAAAAACTGGCCGAGGCCCTCGATGAGTGGGAGGCTCCTTTGTGCGAGGCGCTGTGGAAGGACCTGCACAAGTCTACCGAAGAGGCGGTGCTGACCGAGTTGAGCATTGTCAAGGGCGAGATTCGCAATCACCTGGCCCACCTGCGAGGCTGGATGCGCCCCAAAAGGGTGTCTATGCCCCTGAAGATGTTCCCCTCGCGCGGTAGGGTGGTCACTCAGCCCCTCGGCACGGCTCTCATAATTGCCCCCTGGAACTACCCCGTACAGTTGCTGCTCAACCCTCTGGTGGGTGCCATCTCGGCAGGGTGTACGGCGGTGCTCAAAACTTCGCCTGCGGTGCCCAACGTGTCGCAGGTGTTGGTGCAGATGATTGGTGCCACATTTCCAGAGAATTACGTTACCGCCATCGACGGCCATCGCGAGGTCAATCAGGCCCTGCTCGAACAGCGCTTCGACCTTGTGTTCTTCACCGGCTCGCCCGACCTGGGCAGGGTGGTTATGCAGGCTGCTGCCCGTAACCTCACGCCCGTAGTGCTCGAACTGGGTGGCAAGAGCCCCACGATTGTAGACCGAGGGGCCAATGTGGCAGTGGCAGCGCGACGCATTGCCTGGGGCAAGTGCCTCAATGCGGGCCAGACCTGCATTGCGCCCGACTATGTCTTTGTGCACAGCTCGCTCAGGGATGAGTTTGTCGAGGCCTTCGAGGCTGCGCTACACAAGCTCTACGGGGGCGACATCAAGGGTAGCCGCCACTTTGGGCGTATGGTGTCGCAGAGGGCTTTTGAGCGTGTGAGTAACTACTTGGCCGATGGACGTGTGCTGGTCGGTGGTGCCACCGATGCGGCCGAGAGGTATATCGAGCCCACGTTGCTCGAAGTGCCCAATGGCGAGGTGGAGGTTATGCAGCACGAGATTTTTGGCCCTGTGCTGCCCCTTATGACCTTCGACGATATTGACCAGGTGAGCGAGTTCGTATGCGACCGCCCACACCCCCTGGCGCTCTACTACTTTGGCCCCACGAAGGCGGGTAAGGCATTTATGAAACGCGCCATTTCGGGCGGAGCCTGCCTGAATGACACAATTATGCACATTGCCAACGAGCGTATGCCCTTTGGTGGGGTGGGGGCCTCGGGTATGGGGCGCTACCACGGCCGAGAGAGCTACCTGGCCTTTTCGCACCGCCGCTCGGTGGTGGCGACCACTACGGCCATCGACGTTCCGTTCCGCTATATGCCCTACAAATTGTTTGGACTTGTGAAGAAACTGCTTTGATATTCAACCCATTATGAAGATATATTTCGATTCCGACTATACCGCAGGTGCCCACCCCCAGGTGTTGGCACGACTGGCCGAAACCAACCTGCTCCACACCGTAGGCTACGGCTGCGACAGCTTTACCGACCGAGCCAAAGAGCTCATACGCCAGGCGTGTGGCTGCCCCACTGCCGAGGTGCATCTGCTTGTGGGAGGTACCCAGACCAACGCCACCGTCATAGACGGACTACTGGCACGTCACCAGGGAGTGTTGGCAGCCGAGAGCGGCCACATAAACGTACACGAGGCAGGGGCTATCGAGGCTACGGGCCACAAGGTGCTCACCCTGCCCAGCCACGATGGCAAGGTGCTCGCCACCGAGGTCGAGGAGTACATCCGCAACTTCTACGCCGACGACACCTACCAACATATGGTTGCCCCGGGTATGCTCTACATCTCGCAACCTACCGAGCTGGGTACGGTCTACACCCGTGCCGAGTTGGAGGCCATCAGTGAGGTGTGCCACGCAGCCCACATACCCCTCTACATCGACGGAGCGCGTATGGGCTATGGCTTGGCAGCCACCGAGGGCGACCTCGCACTGGCCGACATTGCTCGCCTGGCCGATGTGTTCTACATTGGCGGCACCAAGGTGGGAGCACTCTTTGGCGAGGCTGTGGTGGTCACCAACCCCGCCCTGCTCCGCAACTTCTTCCCCCTCATCAAGCAACACGGAGCCCTGCTCGCCAAGGGCCGCCTGCTCGGTGTGCAGTTCGAGGCCCTCTTTGCCGACGGGCTCTACTTTCAGATTGGCTGTCAGGCCGTGCGGCTCGCCCAAAGGCTCAAAAAGGCCTTCGTTGAGCGCGGCTACACCCCCTTTGTCAACTCGCCCACCAACCAGCAGTTCTTCCGCCTGCCCAACAACGTGGTAGACCATCTGCTCACAGGTGCGAGCTTCGAGTTCTGGGGCCCACGCGGCCTTACTCATAGCGACGTGCGCTTTGTAACCAGCTGGGCCACAACCGATAGCGATATAGACCAACTCGTGGCACTTCTCGATAGCGTGCCACAAAATAAATAATAGGTATGGATAACCACAATGCCGAACAGATGCTCCTCGCAGCAGGCCTGCGCCCCACGGCCAACCGCCTGCTTGTCTTGCGAGCCATACTCGCCCACGAAGGCACCTTCTCGCTTGCCGAGATGGAAGAGATGCTCGTGAGCGTCGATAAGTCTACCATCTTCCGCACCCTCACCCTGCTGGTAGAACACCACCTGCTGCACGAAGTAGATAATGGCAGCGGCACCCGACGCTACTGCCTCTGCGAGTGCAACTTGGACCACTCCGAGCACCACCACACCCACACTTCGCACATACACTTTACCTGCACCCGCTGCGGTCGCACACTCTGCATCAAAGAGGTGCCCATACCCCATATCGACCTGCCCGATGCCTTTGAGGTCGAGGAGATAAGCTGCCACGCCAAAGGCCTCTGCCCCGACTGCCGATAACTTGCTTTTGGCTTCGCCGCTCGGTTTTTTGTCGCTTTTTGGGTGGCGTAACGCCACTTTAACATTTGTTGTGGTTCTTCCAACTTTTTTGCATCCACCCACAACCACTCCCCCTCTAAGTTAGAGGGGGCGCCCCAACGGGGCGGGGGCGTGTGTCTGACTTAGGTCGTTAGACGCTTGACGTTTGACCAAGCTTTGCTTGCTCTAAAATGCTCACGCTCGGCATAGTCTGCAAGCAGCCTCTGCCCTCGCTTACTCGCATTTGCGACGTTAGACGTTAGACAAAAAAAGAAAAGCCCGACACTCCGCTATGTTAGACCCTCTGTAGAATGTGGACAGTGAAGCATTCTGCAAAACTTATTGATTGACAAAGTGTTAAATTGTTTAGATTGAGGACTGATTGTCCGTACA
>SUZJ01000002.1 GCA_015059945.1 Rikenellaceae bacterium | reverse complement strand
TTGCAAAAACGCAAACCTCGCTCAAACAATCATATAATAGAGATTATGTGCTGTTTGTGTATATTTTATGATAGGTTGACATTTTCAGGCAAACGATTACTTCGGAGCGTATTTATTCGTTCACTTTATTGAAATACTTACTATCTTTGTATCATATATATGGCACTATGGAAATAATCAATCTACTCCATTTTAAGGACCGCTCCGAGCTTAGGCAATGGCTTGCTGACAACCATCGCAAAGAGAAGTGTTGTTGGGTTGTGACCTATCGCAGCAAATGCCCCGAATGGTCGGCCATTCCGTACATCGAAGTTGTGGAAGAGGCTCTATGCTTCGGTTGGATAGACTCTACCCTCAAACGCCTGCCCGATGGAAGATTGGTTCAACGACTTTCTCCTCGTCGTCCTAAAAGCCACTGGACACAACTGAATTTGGATAGATGTATGGATCTCGAAGACCGAGGGTTGATGACGAACGCTGGAAGAGTTGCTTTTGAAAAGGCATTTGCGTATGAGATTGTCACGCCTGATTCAGATATGAGCCGAATGATCGAAGACGAAAACAAACTCAAACGCCCGGTGTTGTACAAATAGAGTAAAGACCATAATCATTACCAAAACGCTGTACAAAGTTACAGTGTCATTCAGCAACAAGACCATCTATCTCGACCCTAAAGACGGCAAAATTTGCAATTGTTTTCACATTTTTGCAGGGTGTCGGCATATTCCCATACGCTGCAGTCCTTCTCATTCCCACAACTTACCGAACAAAATCGCCACAAATACCCGAATTTTGCTCATTTTTCTTTGGAGAATTAAAATACAAATGCTAATTTTACCACCAAATAATAAGTTATGGCAAAATAATAGAAGATATGAAGGCTTATGAAAAACCTATATTTATTTAGCATTCTTTGCATTTTAGTATTCGTTCAATGTACTCCTAAGTTGTATGATGCACAGCGTGAACAAGAGTATATAAAAGCTGATAGCACTTTGTGGGCAGAGTATGAGGCTGAAGGAGAAAGATTAGCTGAGCTATACGCAGAAAATGAGGATTCCCTATACATTAAGGCTGTCGAATTAGGGGCATACGCAGACCGCAAAAACAAAGAACTTGCAATCGAATACTCCGCGACACCGAGCGGACTGAGGCGCTGTTTTATGCTTAGATTAGATATTGAGAAAAACACCCTGCAAGATATTTTGTCAGACCTCCCTCGCGACCTCCGCAAGTCGCAGTGTGCAGATGCAATCAAAGCCCATATCGCAACAGAGCAAATTGACGCAGGAATGAAGTTTGTTCCCATTGATGTTGTTGATGCCGATGGAAACAAATTTGCTTGGAGTGAACACCGCAATAAAAATATCTTGCTTATCTATGGTGGTTTGGGTTGTATGGGACGCTCTGGTCGTAGAGAACTTGCTGCTTTGCGTGAGGAATATGCCGAGGATAACCTTGCAATAGTTGTCTATTATTCTGTTCGCTCTCTTGAGGAGCTGAAGGAGCTTCGCAACAAATATTCCGATGACTATATATTTATATCTGAATTGATGCCAGATTATTCACCTTTTAAGATAAAATATGGTGTGCAGGCTACTCCGACTTGTTTTGTTATAGACAGAAGTGGTTCGGTTGTACTTAAAACTGTTGGATTTGATGTAGAGCAAGTAAAAGAACAAATAGATAAATAGGATAGGGTAATAGTGCATATTGTTGATAATCCATTTGAGAAGACTTAGAACTATCCACTAGATACAATAATGGCGACTACTCAACCGAACTGAATGCTCTAGAAAGTTTTGAGAAAGGTTATAAACATACAACCTTTCTCAAAACTTTTACAAGATCGAACCAAAATAGCGAATCTCTATTGGTTTTTATCATCAGCTATCATCGTTTATCACTGTTTATCAAATATTTGGGCCTTATTTGAGCCTCAACTCCGTAAGGCTCTTATTATCAATAACTTTAACATTCTGCATCGGCAAGTAAAATTGCCTACTAACGATAAACGATGATAAATCATTTTGCCAAAAAGCGCTCACTTTGAGTGCTTTTTTGTGTTTAGTGATTAAGTCGTTTATCGCTGTTTATCATCGTTACGCAATATTCTTTCGCCCTATTTCACCCTCAACCGAAAATTCGGAGTTACAAACCTTATAAATTATTACTGCATAATAGTTGCAAATTAAACTATTATCACCCTATTTGTTCCATAATAGTTGTAAATAGAACTGTTATCGGAAATGTTTAGAGCATTCTGTAATCCAAGACAAATCGCTGCAATTCGGATTCTCCGCTTATAAAAATAGGCCGTCAAAAAGACGACCTATATTGTATCTTTACTCTTGTGGTTCGGGGACATCTGGACGAAATTCGAGAATGTCACCCGCTTGGCAATCAAGTGCGCGACAAATGGAATCGAGCGTCGAAAAGCGTATCGCACGCACCTTACCCGTTTTGAGTTTCGAAAGATTCACAACCGAAATATCAATGCGCTCCGATAGCTCCTGCAACGACATTTTGCGTCGTGCAAGCATAACATCTAAATTAGTAATTATCATAGCTTTCATTTTTTTACAATGTAGCACTCTCCTCTTCGTTCAACAAGCGAGCAATATTCATCAGCTCGGCTACGACCAGCAGCACTAAAGGTACAACTATCGACTCAGTATTCAAAATGTATGAACCACCTAAGCCTTCAGGTCGTAGTGTGCCACACAATTCGCTTGCAACGCTTCCCTCCAAAGCTCCGAGATTCGACATTATCAAACTGCGAATGCAGTAGGCCACAGCCATCACGCGGAGCATGATAACAGATGCACTTGTGAAAAAATTGCCCGTGCGAAAACCGCAAATTACCTGATATACAATAGCAAGCACTAATCCTATCAATGAGACAGTTGCTATCATCAAAATATAGCGCAATACAGTTCGTATTTTAGCCGCCGTAGTATCGACCTCGTAATCGCCGTCAGTAGCGTAAACAATATATTGCGATGGCTCGACAACAATCGCAGGCTCGTCAGCAATAGCTGAACGTACGATGGTTGGAGTATTAAAACTCTGCTCACCATCGGCTAGCATATAGCTTGGACGGTTGACATCTAATGTGCCGACATATGTAATGTTCTCTGTCGTTCTCCAATCCTCGTCGAATACAACACGCACGACAGAAAGAATCAAATCGGGAAGGAACATCAAACAAACTATTACAAAAAGCGCAACGATACGTCGCTGGGTGGATTTAGAAATTTTCATGTTATTAATGTTTTTAGAATGTTATTTTGCAATTATCATTAACAAATTATCGTTAATCGTTATGCAAAGGTAATGACAAATTCCGAAATCGCAAACATTTCGTTAATTATTTAATGTTTATCGTTAATTTCAATAAGAATGCAGATCTCTTTGTTAAACGTCATCTTTAGAAGATGTACAGCAGAAACACTTGTAACACTCAATGTATCAAACCCATACACAAACAAAGACGAAACGATTTTGCGTGCAAAACTGATAAATGTGTTGATTTGTGAAGAAATGATGTATTTTACTCCAAATCAATGTGTCGAATAGTTCGTGAATACTCGCTTCGGAAAGACTATAATTTGATTGGAAGTCGCAAAAAAATCCGTATAAAATTTGCGGGAAATCGGGGTTGGGTATCAATCAATATGCTCGCAATTGTGCGAAAAGTATGATTTTTTGATAGATTCCGCACGATTGAAGCACTTTTTATCATAGAGTGGCGTACTTCATACCAAAAGTTCCTCAACAAATATTTTTGGAAAAATGTAAAAATAGGGGGTATTTTGTTTTGGAAAATTGCGATACACACCCGCTATTTACTTTGGAAAAATGCAAAATGACAGAGCAAATCGGGAATATGACTTAAACTTCATAGGCCACATTTTTTTACATAAACAGAACAAAACGGTAAAATCCGTAAACCTTCCCCTTAAATGCCTCCTACTCTAAATTAAAAACGATGAATTATGGAATATGTAGCAATTGAAAAGAGTGAGTACGAGCAGTTGCTCGGCTCCATCAAGAAGGCGGCAACGGAGATTCGTGCCATTGCAGAGGAGTGCAGCATTAATTCGGAGTGGGTAGCGAATAGCGAATTGGCAGAGATTCTCGGACTCTCCAAGCGTCAGTTGCAGGGTTATCGCGAGCGAGGTATTCTGGGCTTCTCGACAATCGGGCGCAAGATTTACTATCGCCGTGCCGAGGTGGAGAAACTTATTAAAATCAACACAATAAAAGGTAAATAGTATGAACTTGGTATTTAATGAAAATTTACGGGAGCTGCTCGGCGACCTTGCAAAGGTTGATGCTGGCATCGAGCAGATTCGAGGGCTCTGCCGTCCCGTGCTGAATGGAGAGCACTACCTATCAGGCGAGGAGGTATGCAAAGCTTTGCGAATTACTAAACGCACATTACAGCAGTATCGAGATGACGGGCTTGTGTCGTTTGTCGCCCTGCCCGGCAAGATGCTCTACAAAGAGTCGGATATTTTGGCTCTGCTGCAACAAAATTATATTCCAGCTTTTATACACGAAAATCGAGGAAATTTACTACCTTTATGAGTGAAGAAAGCAGCATATAAAGAGTAGTGAAAAATGGTGAATTATGGCCGTGTGCAATTCGTGAGCACTGGATTAGGCTAAACACTAATTACGCTAACACACAATAGGTTACACGCTTGGTAATGTTTCCCGGTGGCACCACAGCAAAAGAGAACTCCGCAAAAGAGTTCTCTTTTTTTGTTAATTATTTGAGCCACCACGCATCAGGCGGAGGTGGCTCATTTTCGGGTGCAAAAGCTCTTACTTTGGGGACACAAGGTTGCCTCGCCTATCGAGCAGCACCTTATCGCCACTCCCTGCCAGTTCAACCTCAAACAGCCCCTTTGACAGCATATCTACGTCTGAGTAATTCGCCTTGGTAATCACCTCGCCCGTAATGTGGTTGAGCACACCATAGAGCCCTTTGATGCTATAAGTCGAGTAGTCAGACATCGCCCTGATTATATCGCCACACTCGTCATAGCCAACACAATAGCTAAGCGGGCTACACCAATCGTACACAAACGGATAGACCACCCTACCCTCTGAGTCGACCTGCCACTGCGCACCCTCTTTGGCCAGCACAAAGCCGTCTGCGAGCACCTCGACATAGCGATACTCGGCCGGATACAGCACCGAGCCATCCAACCTCAGGACACCATACTCATCACCCTTCAACACCACGCGGTAGCCACTCGTATGTGGAGCCCAAATCTCGTCATACACGGGCTCCATCACCCAGTTGCCCTCGCTGTCAATCATACCAAGCAACCCCTCGGCATTGGTCATTATGCAGTAGCCACTATGGAACAGGTAGCCGAAGTCCCACATCGGGCACTCGTCGGAGTAGTCGAACACAAAGGGGATGACCACCTCATTCTGGGCGTTCACAAAGCCCACCTTGTCGCCCTTCACTACGGCACCCACGCCCTCGGAGAATACCCACGCCTTGCGGTAGTCGTTCTTGCGGGCATCCACCACAATTTGGCCCGTATTGACGTTCACGTAGCCTCGCTTGCCGTCTTGGGCATATACGGCTATCGAGTCGCCCTCGGCGGCTTCCGACACCCAGTCGATGTTGGCGGTGGTGTAACGCTTGGTATGGGTGTTGTAGATGCGACACTTGTCATCCCTAAATCGGTGTACTTCAACACTTTCAGACATGTGCCGCGTACCCCAATGCTGATAGTCTTTGCAATATTTGTAATAAGAGTAGGCATAGAGCCCCACGAAGCCCACCACTACTACTGCAATGGTCCAGCAGAGCCACTTTTTGCCTCCACGCCACCACTTGCGCAGGGTGCGCCAAGCCAGTCGGCCTATGGCCACAAGGGTTGTCAAAATCAAGGCCACCACGCCTATCAGGGCCTGAAAAATTTGAGTCAGTCGTTTCATCTGTTTTTCTTACTTGTTATTTGTTTGTGTTGTTTGTGAGTTGATTTTTACCGTATAGAGCAAAACAAGCAGCAGAATCTATCATTGTAGACTCTGCTGCTTGTGTTTTTTCCGCAGATGCGGACCGATAGTGGGAAGGGTGCGACTACTCTTTGGTAATCTTGAAGCCCAGCTTGGTGATTAGTTTCAGTGTGCCGAGTGCGGTATCGCGGTCGTAGGCTTTTTCGACTTCGGGCAACTCGTCATAGGCCACCAGACAGGGGTGCTGCCTGAGGGCATCGCTGCGCTCGGGGCCGTAAGTCCACCCTTGGTCTATGCGGCTTTGTGCCCACACTTCGTGTACATTGCGAGCCATTTGTTCTACCAGTTGGTCCAACTCTTCGGGCAGCTTTACATCGGCGGTATCCATTGGCTGCGGTACGTAATTGTTTTTCATTTCTTCGTTTTTGTTTTGTTGTTCTTGTTGTAGTGCTTTGTACTTATAGAACAATTTTCGTGTCGTTTTCTATCGGTGTGGGGGTGTTTTTGTCCACCACATAAGAGTTATGGGAGTTATAAGAGTTATAGGAGCTATACCTCTTATCGCCCTTATTTCTCCTATTGCTCTTATTTCTCCTATTGCTCTTATTTCTCCTATAAGCCCTATCCCCTTAAAGCCTTTAAGGTCTTTAAGGCCCTTAACGCCCATAAAAAAAGCAAAAAGCCCTAAGCCTAAAAATTAAAAAGCGGACACGGCGCGCACATAGTTGCCGTTGCCCTTATTGTCGTAGTAGGTGAGGCCATTGCCCATATAGACACGCCACGCGTCGAACTCACTACACTCTGTCGATGACCAATACGCCTCAATCTCTCCTTTGTCATATAATTTAGTTCCACCTTTTTGAGCAAGAGTTTTGTTTACAACATCGTGTATCGAATCGTTTAATAGCAACAACTTCAACTCGTCAAGGGCAGGCAAATACCAATCCTTGCCCTTTTGGTGACACCAAACAAAGGGGGAATATTGGTCAGAATCGCCCCTTGCCATTACCTTGTCTGTATTGACCTTGCCATTGCTCTTGCTATCTGCACCAACAACTATTTCCTTGTCGCGTTGTTCGAGGGTGCACCATTGCAATGTGGTTTGGTCAAGGCTCACAATCTTACCGTGGCGACCATCATCCCACACGTCGAAAACAACGCCCTCCTTGCCATTTTCATTGTAGTAGTCGCCCACCTTGTAGGTTTTGGCCGCTTGCTGAGCCGCTTTGCGCTCGGCATCAGCTTTTTCGGCCGCTTTACGTTCTGCCTCGGCTTTGGCCTTTTGCTCTTGGGCTATGCGATCCTTCTCGGCTTTCTCTTTTGCAATGCGTTCCTTCTCGGCTTTCTCTTTTGCAATGCGTTCCTTCTCGGCCTTCTCTTTTGCGATGCGCTCTTGTTCGGCTCGGTCGGATTTTTCTTTCTCTAAGTGTTGGGCCACAAGTGCAAGGCTATCGCTACGATGGCGCTCGGCCTCAATCACTTGGGCAAGGCTATCAGCTTGGTGCTGTTGTATGTCAAGGTCGCTACCTTTACCCCTATCACCACCAAACAATCCCACACCAACAGCCACAGCCAACACTGCAATCAGCGCCCACAGCCACCAGCGGCGGCGAGGTTTGGGTGTGGGAGGTACGGGAGGCTCCGGCACTGGGGGCACCTGAGGTTGTGAAGTGGATTTCTTCTCCACATCTACGCCAACATACTTACCAACGGTCTGCACCAACTCATCGAAGCGGGTGCGGAAGTCCGGATAGGAGTCTATCCAGTGGCGGCTATTGAGCATAAGGTAAAACTCGTCGTACTTTTCGAGCACCGCCTTGTCAATCTTATACGGGAAGATGGGTTTGTGGTTAGAGAAGGCAATGTTTATCTCGCTCTCAACCCAAGGCGAAATGGCCGATTGTTCCGAAAAGACCAGCACCACAGCCTTGCTGCCCTTGATAGCCTGCGAGATAACCGCAGCGTACTTCGAGCCCAAGGGTATATCCCTCGGTGCCATCCAACACTTGATACCATTCTCCTCCAAGACGTGGCAAATGGCCTGAGCCGCCTCGGGATTTTTACTCGAATAGCTTATAAAAACATCGTGATTCATATATCAATAACTTATTAAACTTAATTACTCTCTTGCACCTCTTTGTTCAGTTCATCGGCCCCAACCTCGGCATCGAAAAAGTCGCGCGCAAGGTGTTCTTTGATACGTTGGCCGGCATACTTCCACATCTTATAGCAGAACACCAAGAAAACAATCATCAGCAGGCCTGCCGCAACGGGCGTAACACTTATAACAAACAGTATCGAATCGTAGAGCCCGTGCGCCACAACCGGAGCTACATAGGTGAGCACCTTATTGCGCCTACGCCCCTTGGGGCAGAACTTAGCCAGCGAGTAGTAGTAGCCCATAATAATACCAAAGCAACAGTGGCCGGGCACAGCCGTCAGGGCTCGCGCTATACCAATCGACAAGAACGAGTCGGCATCGCTAATCAGGTAAGACAAATTCTCCAATGCCGCAAAGCCGAGCGACACGCATACAGCGTAGACAATGCCGTCCATCTTCTCGTCGAAATGGCTATTCCTGCGCAGAAACAGCCACAGCACAAACAGCTTAGCCAACTCCTCGGGTATGGCTGCCCCAAAAAACGCAATGCGTATGCTCTCGCCTATTGTCGTGGCATCTCCGGCAGGAAACAGGCCAATCTGTTGCAGTGGCACAGATACCCCAAACGACACAAATACCGACAGCACACCCCAAAAGAATGCTTTTATCAACTGCCCCGTAGGTTCGGGCTTGTACTTATCTTTGCGATAGATATATCCCACAAGTATTGCCACCGGCAACAATGCAGTAAAAATAATCATCAGGCTCTTCATAAAACACTGTATTATCGACAATAAATGCTCACTAAATATCTCTTGTTTCGGCCTTGCGATACCAGTTTATCAACATAATAAATGCTCCCCAGCTACGAGTAGTCAAACCATGAATCGCAAAAAAAGGCGCACCAATTATAACCGCTATCAGTCGAAGTGCCTTTCTGAACTTTCGCCACTTGCGCTCATTCTCGCTGATGCGACTATGGGCCTCCAACCAATAGAAACCCTTGGGGTACTTGGCAACATACTCCCTGAGCCCATCGATTGAACCGCAATGGGTGCGATAGAAGTTCTCTTCCTCCTTGTCTTTGCACACTGGCTTGGGTTTGGGCTTAGGTGGAGGTGTTACTGCCACCCTTTGCGGGGCGGGTGCAGTGGTAGTGATACTCTGGTGAGAATACTCCACACGCGCTCCACATTCGGGACAAAAGTTTACATTGTTGGCTATCTGAGCGCCACAATTGGTACAAAACATTGCGTACTCTGGTTAAAAGTTTGGTGTTGAGATAAATAGTTCGATTACAAAGGGCAATGCGCACAGATCACTGCCCTACCTGCAAATGGCTTACAATTTATGGCCGCAGTTGGCGCAGAAGTGAGCACCCTCAACAACTTTACTACCACACATTGGGCAGAATTTACACACTAGTGGGTTGCCCCATCGGAGTAGGCTCCGAGACGGGTGTTTGAGGCGTTGCCGTTGCGGCCTTTTGGATTTCCATTAGCTCCTTAACGCCGTCTATAACTAACTGACGCTCGGCTCGTACATATATTCTAAATGTATACACCAAATCATCGGACATCACAACATTCAATCTTAAAAGACCATCTGGTTGCAAATCTTTGATATCGCATATTTTGATTACAATATCTTGGCGCTTAACCCAAAACATCAAGGGTTCCTTTCGGGGGTGAAATATCAGCTCACTATCTGTGATAGTTAGTACTCCTGCGACCGCAATTCCCTTTCCGTAGTTCCAACTTTCGCAAGCAAATTCTCTCTTTGCCATATTCCTTATATTTATACATTTGGTTTATAATCTTTACAACTTATTGCCACAGGCACAGCAAAATCTGGCCTCGGCTTCGTTTTTGTGGCCACACGCGATGCAAAACTTATGGCTACTGGTTGGTGGTGCTATGAGAGTGGTGGCGGGAGCAGCGTTCAGGGTGGCAGAGTTGGCTTTATTGCGCACTGCCAACACAATAGCCAGAGCCTTATCGTCGAGCTGTGACTGCTTAACCATCCCCCACAACTGGGTGAGCATCACGGGCCAAGTAACAAACCACATAACCAAGGTGGGCACAACCTGCTGGCCCCAAATGCCTATACCGGCCTCGAAGTCGATATGATTGCTGCCTTGGGGCAGGAGGGTTATTTTCAGGGCAGTTCGCAGACCCACTATGGCCTTGAACACGCCACCTTTGGAGATAGAGATATCGTAACCTCCGTTGGAGAGTTTTGTGCGTTCCACATCGTAGCCTTCTTTTTGAAATTCGCTCTTGATGCTGTCGGCCATTTGTGGTATCAGCGTGGGCGAGCAGTCTATCAATTGTTTGGTATTAAAAGTTCCCATAGTATTTGCTTGTGTTAGTATATGTTTTGGAGTGAGTAGAAGTTGTAGATGGCGTATAGTACGCTTGTTTCGGCCAGTAGTTTTTTCACATCGGCCAGCTGCTCGGGGGTATATTTAGCCTCCATATTGCGCATTTGTGCAATCACCTTGTCCGACTGCTCTTTAATCTCCTCTTCGGTTATCACTCCATCCTCCATAATCTTTTTGAATGAAGCGTTCTCGACTACCATCCCGTCGATATCCAAAATTCCGTTCTCGTCAAAAAACATACTCTTCATTTATTTATAATTCATTAAATCACAATACATTGCCCGCCATTCAACTAAAAAGTCGCCACGGCACGCACATAAAGTTTGTGTCTCTTAACCGTTTCATTGGTTTGTTCATTACACGCATCTACATAAAACGCCATATATTCTGAGAGCAAAGTTACTTGCTCGTTTGAAGACCAAAACCAGGATCCCAACTTAGTAGGATGCAAGCCTTTACCTCCTTTATTGTAGAGTTCGCTGTTTACAGGAATGAGAACCGGATCACTCAGCAATAGCAGTTCCAATTCCTCAATGGCAGGCAGATACCAATCCTTGCCCTTGTTGCGACACCAAACAAATGCGGGATATTGGTCGGCGTCACTTCTTGCCATCACCCTATCGGTATTGGCTTTTCCATCGCTGTTACTCTCTGCCCCTACAACAATTTTCTTGTTGTATTGTTCGTCGGTACACCACTGCAATTCGGTTTCGTCAAGGCTCACAATCTTGCCGTGGCGACCATCGTCCCACACTTGGAATACCACGCCTTGTTTGACACCATCGTCGTAGTAGTCGCCCACCTTGTAGGTCTTGGTCTCTTGCTGAACTGCCTTGCGTTCGGCATCTGCTTTTTCTTTGGCCTTTTGCTCTTGAGCAATACGCTCTTTTTCGGCTTTTTCTCTTGCAATGCGTTCCTTTTCGGCTTTCTCTTTCTCCAAGCGTTGGGCCACCAGCGCGAGGCTATCGCTACGATGGCGCTCGACCTCAACCACTTGGGCAAGGCTATCGGCTTGGTGCTGTTGTGCATCAAGGTCGCCCCTCGTACCTCTATCACCACCAAGCAGCCACCCCCCAACAGCCACAGCGAGTGCTGCAATCAGTACCCACAGCCACCAAGGGAGGCGAGGTTTGGGAGTGGGAGGTACGGGAGGCTCTGGCACTGGGGGTTGGAGCACAGGTTTTATGCCCACAAAACCCTTCTCACGCAAGGCCACAATTACCTTGTCAATGCTATCTACCCACTGAACATTTGAGAATACAAAGTCGAGTTCGTCGTTGTCGTCGAAGCTGAACTCACCAATTTTATAGGGGATAATATCCTTGCTATGCTTAATGGCAAAGAGAAGTTCCTTCTGAGTCCATTCGGAGGCAGCCGAATTGGCCGATGCAACAAATATCACAGCCTTGCACTGTTTGAGATTTTTGGTTATCTCGGACAGAAAATTGGCCGAGCCGTGGATGTTGTTATCATCAATCCAATAATCTACGCCATTCTGTCGCAATACTTCACAAAGACCTTCGGTTATCTTGATATCCTTGCGAGAGTAGCTTATAAATACATCGTGCTTCATAATGGGCACCTTATTAAGTTAGCTATTGTAGTTTTGTTCCGCAGTGTTGGCAGAAGAGCCAGTTGGAGCTGACGGGGCGTTTGCAGTGGGGACAAGTCCTACCCGGAAGCACGGCCAGCAGTTTGCGTTTAACATCTTGGTACTGAGCCGAGTTGCCCCAGCGGAGTATCTCGCGCACACGCACCGCACTGAATGGGTGCGACTGGCCAGCAATAGCAGCCAACTGCAACGTCTTGTTCCACAAGTTATCGTTGCGAATGGCGTCGTACTGGTCGGCTTGGCGCGCCCACTCGTACATATTCAGGCTGGCGGTAATAGACTTTGGGCCGCCCGAAAAACGAGCCATTGCGCGTGCCACCACCTCGGGCGAGGTAATGATACTGGCGCAGCGGTCGCACGAAAGCTCGCTCTTACGCTGCCAGTAGAATATGGCGTACTGTATGGGCACGGTCAGCGAGCCCAAGACGCCCAGAGCATCTGCACCGCTGAGTATGTATTGGGCAATGCTGTGGTACAAGACGTGGCGACAGAGTATGTGTCCGCACTCGTGGGCCAGTATGGCATCGAGCTCCTCATCGCTCATCATCTCCACGAGTCCCGAAGTGATGGTGATGTATATTTTGGTATCACCAAAGGTCCAAGCATTGGGCATTGGATCCATCTGTAAGTAGAACTCAGGCTCGGCAATGCCCAGCTTCTGGCAGATGGGTGGCAGGTGGTTGTATAGCTTTGGCAACTGGGTGGGCGACAGACGTATAGCGGTAGCCATATTGAGTCCGTACTGCAACTGTTCAAGCCCCAGCGCCAGTACTTTTTTAACCAGTGTAGGGAAGCCCGGAATGCTCTCCAACTGCCTAAGCGCAGCAGCATCCTCGGGATGTATAAAATCCGATGGGTTAATCATAATATAGGGTTAGAGTTGGTATAGTTAATTACCACATAATTAATAATATTCCCGATACAATATACTGCAATACTACGGCTAGTGCTATCAAAGTTTGCACATTTTTCTTTATATTAGTCTTTTTGACAATAGCCCTTATGGGTAATATGAATATAGCAACAAAACCAAATAATGGAATCAGTACAGATGCTATAATAATTCCCCACTCCCATTTGGCAATTCCCTTGATTGTATATGATTCCTTGAAAGTATCTTTAAGCTCTTGGAGGTAAGTTTTTTGAGGTTGTTTTGTAACAACATTACCATTTTCACCTAGGACAAAGGACTCTTCCGTTCTCAATTCGGACATCTTTGACTCTATAATTCTATTCTCACTTCTCAAATCAGCTAACAAATGTTCTTTGGTAAGTATATCTTTATCTATTTCAAGTTTACGTTTTTCAAGAACCTCTATTTTTGTGCGAATATCTCTTAATTTTGCAGAACGCTCTTGTTGTGAAATCTCTATTAAGCGTTTTGCTTCCTCTTCTTGTCTTTTTTGTTCTTGCTTTGCAATATCCTCATTAAGATAATTTTGTACCGATTGCAATAGTCTAGATAGAGCTTTGTCGGGATTCTTCGTATATTCTATGTGATCCAATCTGGCTATATACAATATCACCGAGTCATTGTAAACCGAATTATCATACTTAAATGGTATGATTTTCTTTTTATATGCGTGTGCGGTAGCGATTTCGTTACTGGTCCACTCTGAAACATTAGAATTTTCGGAAGAAATAAATAGGAAGATATTGGCATCCTTAATGTTTCGCGCAATAATAGGAGCAAAGGCATCTCCTGAATATACACCCTCCTCATCAAACCAATAAGTAATATTATTAGAATCGAACAATTCTCTAATTTTACTCACAATATTACCGGGGATAATTTGTTTATTCTCATCTATATAATCCTTGCGAGAATAACTAATAAACACATCGTATTTCATACCCTCTTGTGATTTATTTTTCTGTGTGTTTAACAATGTCGTAGCCAAGTTTTTTGAGCAGTTTGATGGTGCCCACAGCCATATCGCGGTCAAACTTTTTCTCGCTATCGGGCAGTTGCGAGTAGGGCACCATACAAGGTGTTTGGCGTTTGGCATCATCGCGTGTGGGGCCGTAGGTCCATCCCTGAGCCTGACGCTCGGCAGCCCACACATCGTGGGCATTCTCGGCAATAGCCTCGCGCAGTTCTACAAGTTCGGCCGGCAATTCAACATCCGACAAGTCAATAGGTCGTGGGTTATAGCTGTTCATATCTGGGGTGGTTATGGTTACTAAATAGTTTTTTGAATCATTCCAAGCATCCTCAAACACCTCTATCGGGTAGCTATCCTCCGCACCAACGGAGTTGGGATCGTAGATAGTGACACTCTTGGCTTGGGCATCGAGCGACAGGACCACCACCGTATGGTCGGGCTGCGGGCCTACAAGCATATCTTCGGCCCTCTCCTCGGCCCTATTGCCCAGCAGTTCGCCACCATCCACGGCC
Source organism: Rikenellaceae bacterium (assembly GCA_015059945.1). Taxonomy (GTDB): domain Bacteria; phylum Bacteroidota; class Bacteroidia; order Bacteroidales; family Rikenellaceae; genus Tidjanibacter. The sequence continues at coordinate 234,854 of SUZJ01000002.1, read as the reverse complement.
ACAATTACACATTTACCCCCGTCAAGGGCCTCGGCAATATCATCGACAGTGGCATCGTAGCGGCGAGCGACCACCAGTCCCTCGCTCTCCAAGTGGCGCCCCACATTGTGCAGAGCCGTACCACCCTCTTTTTGCCACCCTTTGTCGATAGCATTGGAGAGCAGTTGGTGCTCGTCGAATGGGATATTCATTGCTCGCAGCACAAACTTTTCGCACTCCAAGCTGCAATAGCTACTCTCGTCGCAAGTGGCAGCCATAGCGGTCATAGGTACAAAGTCGCACACCTGTCGGGGCATCATTCCCAATTCGGCATCTACCGATTGAGAAATATGTAACAGTTCTCTCAATTCGGCATCCTCAGCGAGAGCGCCCAATATCTCGCCACTCTCCTGTGCAGTGGCATTGCCATCGAGGAATGAGGCCAACACCTCTGCCGAGATTTTATTTACTGATCTCTTTTTCATATTTCTCTGCTTCTTTGAGTGCAATCTCTGTCAATGCAGCAATGGCACGTTTCTTAATGTTATACAAGTTATCTACATTGGTACCCAGCTCGCCGGCCACAACTTTGGGCTCGGCCTCTTCCAAGACCAAGCGTCGCAACACATATACATAGCGTCGGTTAGGCATAAACGCCAGCAACCGCTCCACATCCATCTGGGCGGTCATCTGGTGCTCTGTATCAATAGTTTCGCGCTGCACAGCACTACCTAAAAGAGCCTCCTTGGGCTTCATATCTATCAGATTGTCGCGCCGAGCTATGAAGTAGCGAATGGCCACCACCTTCATCCACTGATATATAGTGCTACGTCCCTCGAACTGCCTCAACCTATATGCGTCATTCTCCATCAGGTAGAGGTAGAGGTTGTTCACAAACTCGTCATAGTCGACCTCGTAGGAGAAAACGTGGCGGATGATGCTCACAAACAGCGGGCGGCACTTCTCGAAAAAGAAGTGCTGCGTGGTCCACTCATCGCGAGCAATCAGAGCTTCTATTATCTGCTTGTCGGTCATTGTTTGGATGTAGTCTTTTTCTGGCTAAGTTCTGGTAATAGTTCGGTAAGACCTACATCATAGGCCCGTGCCACTACGTCTACTTTACTAATTTTTTCGTTCAAACACTTATTGGAACATATATCCAAGTGAGCCATATTGTTTTTCAACTCATTTTTTGATTTAATTCTATCTAAGACTTCGGCCTGTTCCGTTGATGTTAAGGGGCGGAAGTGCATCAATAGTTGCTCCATATTCCACCTATTGTGCTCCACATCAGACAATACCTCAACATCGCTCCGTTTATCCTCCTCAGACTTGGACACACTAAACGCTGTACCATCAAAGTTTACACTGCGCAACTTGGTCCACATAGTATTGGCGTTGTATATGTTGGACCAATAATCTGCTGCATCAGACTTGCCACCATACTTTTTATCAGCACTATTCCTCTCTTCTACTTCTTGCAGATTAGCTTTGTCTATTGCCGGATTGATATAATTAGTTTTTATTTCACAATACTTTTTGCCAATGTTCTCGCCATTTTGCTCGCTCAGTTTGAAATATTCCAAGTCGAAACAATCTTTCGACGAACCAAAAGCTTTCAACTTATTGTGATATGGTGCTCTAATATTTTCTGTTCGTAGCGACTTCACTATTGCATCACCGTTGCGATTGTAGACAAGTACTTGCAACACCCTATCCGACTCATAGATCCTCTTGTCGAAATAGAGTGCGGCAGCGTGGGCCTTGTTAGATTCGGGCAGACAGATTGCAATGGTAACTCTGGCGTTAGGATTGGCCGACGAGAGTATGTACTCCTGCACAACCTCCTGCTCGATACCACTGTGGATAAACTCCCACTCGACATCGAGGAAGTCGCCACCCAAGTAGTCGCATTCCTCGGGCTCGGGCCAACTGGTCTGTTTCCACACCAGTTCACCTTCTTCTACTGTTCCGTAGCGCCAGTGCGAGAGTTTGAACAGCTCTTTGAACCTGCCCATAAAGAAATCTTTTTGTTCGGCAGCATTGGCATCGATGAATGTTATCTTGGTGCGAATTTTGTTCTGCTCGGTATAGTTGGGATAGTGGGCCAAGTGGGCGGCTTCAATAGCCATAGCCACACCCATACGCGACATACCCACCACAAACAGATGTACATAGTCGCTGTCTTTTTGCGTTATACCATTCGTACCCTCCAAAGGCAAATACCCACCTTTAAGAGCCATTTTCTTCAACTCGGCAGGATTTATTTCTTTGTTTATAAGCACTTTTTGGGCCCACATTTCGTAGTAGTTAATGGGGCGGAATTTAATATGGTTTTTTATTTTATTGCTAATGTCAGACAACTGGAATACCGAGAAAGTCGTTTGATACTCAAACATCACTCGACACAACAAGTGTGTTTCTTTGCATTTTTTTAGACACAGTCTATCCCTCTTTTTGTTCTTTTCCTCCTGAATAATGTCACAAATTTGTTCCAGACACTCCATATTCACCGTATCGTGATAGGAGTCGGTGTCGTCGGGGCGGGTGTTTTCGCCAAGCAGATAGACCTCGGCAGCGTTATTGAGGCCCAGTTTTGCAAGGTCGTCTTTTGAGGTGCTGCTGCCATAGTAGAGTACCAAGTGCATTTGCTGCCTTTCGGTCAGTGTCGAGAACAATTCGCGACGGAAGGTGTCGATATCGCTTGACGTCTGAACTATGACATAGGGTTCCCTACCCTCGTGATTGTTGAACAATTGCCTAACCACACCAATAGCCACATCGCTACCACCAATGATTACGTAGTGTTTCTTTCCACGGGGCCACCTGCGACTAAATCGGTTATAAACAATTTCGCCCTTAATCCACTGCTCCCTGCGACGGTCAAACCAGCTCACCAAGGTAGATATGAGAACACCATTCAGCAGTATGTAGCCCAATATGGTTATCAGGGCCACATATTGACGCCCCTTCTCGGTGCCTGCCATATGTTGATTACCCGGATCGATATAGTGGCTATACACCGACCAAAAGAGCGAGTAGTCCTGCTCCTCTTGTGCGCCACACTCGGCCATATGACAACAGCCGCCATTGCCACTACTCTCCTCCAACTGCAATATGTCGCTCGACTGGCTACCTGCCAATAGCAGTGTCAATACAAACGGAACAAGCAATACGAAGTTTACAACCTTCAACAGAAAGTTACCCTTCATCATAACCCAGTCGCGTTTTACGGGAAATAGAAACAGCCCCACCACGTAGAACAGACAGTAGATGGCACCTCCAATACCCAAGATGGTAGAGAGTGGCTTAATTGGAGCTTGGGTTAGTTCGGTAATCCATCCTGCTATGCAAGCAGCAAAAACGAGCCAATGAAAGGCGACTTTTATTTTCATTCTATCAAGATTTGGGTTTAGGTGTGTTTTGACTTTGGTGTGTAAGGTTACACCTTACAAAGGTATAGATAAAAAATTGCAATTACCACACTCAACGACAGCTTTTTGCCTCGTTGTACCCAAAAAAAATCACACTTCACAACGGCTATTCACCCTTTGGCGAGCGCGAGAGCTGCCAGCTATTCATCAGATTTTGCCACACGATATAGGCCACAGGGGCAACCGAGGCAAGCGGATTCAGATAGCTTTGCGACAATATTATGGCCAGCAACGTGTTCTTTTGGCCCATCGACTGGCTGCCACCTATGGCATCGCCATTGCGCCTACCCCACCAGCGCCCCAGACCGAATTGGGCCACGCACAGCACCCCCGCCACCACAGCCAGGGCCACCTCGGTGGGTATCATCTCGCTCGGCTGGGCCAGTATAAAGTTGGTTGTTTCGCCCATCACTATCACCAGCGACAGCACCCACAAATAGAATGACCACTGCTGGTGGCCACGCACATATTCGTACCCCTTGTGCCACACCTTGTCGAGCAGTTGGGCCACCACAAAGGGCAGCACCACCAACACCAGCAGGCGTCGAAAAACCATCCAGAAAGAGGTCAAAAAAGGCATATCATTATGCACACCCACAAACGAGAAAACCACCGGCCCGAGCAGCGCCATAGCCATATGGCTCAAGAGTGTGAAAGTGGTCATCTGGGCCACGTTGGCACCCAACATTCCGCCCACCACAACCGAGGCCATTGCCGTAGGTACAAATACGCAAATCAAGGCTCCCTGGCAGACAATTTCGTCCACTCCGCACCACCTCAACAAAAGGTAGAGCACAACGCTGGCAACCAACTGAACCACAAGCTCTCCGATGTGTATGCGCTGCACCTTCAACTGGCGGGCTTTCACCCTCGTAAAAGTGACAAACAGCATCGATGCAATAATGTAGGGCGAGAGCCCACCGAAGCGGGCAAAAAAGTCGTGAAAAACAATACCCGCAGCTATTGCTACGGGCATTGCGTATGTTTTTACTTTCGGGTTCATAATCGAGGTCGTTTGCTACTGCTTTTTCGTTCCTCTCACTCTACTCACTACTTTTGGCGGAAGTAGATTTGCATAGGCACACCGCTGAAGTCCCAGCGCTCCCTGATTTTGTTCTCCAAGAAGCGGCGGTAGTGGTCGCGGATATACTGGGGCAGGTTTACAAAAAATGCAAACGAAGGCGACACAGTTGGCAGCTGGGTAACATACTTGATGCGGATATACTTGCCCTTGGTCATTGGAGGAGGAGTCTCCTCGATGATAGGCAGCAGATAGTCGTTCAGCTCCGAGGTAGTGATGCGACGATTGCGATTTTCGTAGACCTGAATGGCGGTCTGCAACACCTCCATAATGCGCTGTTTGTTGATTACCGAGGTAAAGATGATTGGCACATCGTTGAAGGGGGCAAGTTTGGCCTTCAAAGCCTCGCGCCACTCCTTCATAGTGTTGTTGCCCTTCTCGATAAGGTCCCACTTATTGACCACAATCACACAACCCTTCTTGTTGCGCACGATGAGCGAAAAGATATTCATATCTTGCGACTCGATACCCTGTCGAGCGTCGAGCATCAGCACACACACGTCGCTATTCTCGATGGCGCGAATAGAGCGCATAACCGAATAGAACTCAAGGTCTTCGGTCACCTTGCCCTTCTTGCGCAGACCTGCGGTATCGACCAAGTAGAAGTCGAGGCCAAATTTGTTATAGCGGGTATTGATACTATCGCGCGTAGTACCTGCAATGTCGGTAACAATGTTGCGCTCGGTACCCAGCAGGGCGTTGGTGAGCGACGACTTGCCCACATTGGGGCGGCCAACGATAGTGATGCGGGGCAGCTCCTCCTCCACTTCGGGCTTGTCCTCGGGCAGCAGCTCAACAATCTTGTCCATCAGGTCGCCCGTACCGCTACCGCTCATCGAACTGATGCAGAAGGGATCGCCGAGGCCCAGAGCATAGAACTCGTTGGAGCCATAGATAAGGTCGTAATTATCAACCTTATTTACCACCAGCAGGGCCTTCTTCTTGCTACGGCGCAACACATCGGCCACCATCTGGTCGAGGTCGGTAATGCCGGTCGAAACCTCTACCATAAAGAGGATAAGGTCGGCCTCGTCGATGGCCAAGTGCACCTGTTTGCGAATCTCCTCCTCGAAGGCATCGTCGCTACCCACCGAGTAGCCACCGGTGTCGATGAGCGAGAACTCACGCCCATTCCAGTCGGTCTTGCCATAGTGACGGTCGCGAGTGGTGCCGGCTGTCGAATCGACAATGGCTTGACGCATACCGACAAGGCGGTTGAAGAAGGTACTTTTGCCCACATTTGGGCGGCCAACGATTGCTACTAAACTCATAGTTGTATTGTCAATTTTTCCTATTCCAAATAATTAAGCGCTGCAAAGATAACCAACTTTGAGAAAAATTTTGCCCCCAAGAGGATAATTTTGCATAATAAGTGCTATATTTGAGGCGTAGAAATGAACATTTTGACAACCACAACGACAAAATCACAAACATTCTAAGGATATGAAAAAGGTTATTATCTCACTTTTGGCTATCGTGCTGTCGAGCAGCGCACTGATGGCAGGCAACAACATTTTGGGCATCCTCAACGTGGGTGGCCGCATTGGTATCGTTTCGTCGAGCGAGCAGATTCCCGACACCACCGATGCCTTGAAAAACGCAATCACTGCACAGGGTACCGGTTGGACAGGTACCGTGTTTGCACGCGTAAACATCCCCAAACTGCCCATCTACATCCAGCCCGAGTTGCAGTACACCAACTCGCAGATTAAAGTCCCCACCCTCCCCTCGGTAGACGAGCTGCTGGGCGGTAAGACCGAGAGCGAAGAGGTTGTGACCAACACCTACATCGACCTGCCCGTATTGGTAGGTGCCGAGATTGGCTTGGGTGGTCTGGCAAGTGTACGCATCAATGCCGGTCCCGTTGTAAACATTGCCAACAACAAGGGCTTCAAAGACCTCAAAGAGGAGGACTTCCTGAACGCTTGGGATAGGCTCAAAGAGGACCCCACCATCACCTGGACCGCAGGTATAGGTATTAAAGTATTGAGCCTGATTGCCGAGGTTCGCTACAACGGCAACTTCAAGGGTGGCAAGGTAGATGCCGAGAACTTGCAGGAGAGCATCGACCCCAACCGTACAAGCTGGAATTTGAGCTTGGGCGTGATGTTCTAAATTTCTCGCCTTATTGGCAATAATCCCCTTTGGGCACAATTATTTTCAGCCCAAAGGGGCTTTTTTATACCCAAATGTGTAAAAATGTTGGGCAATGTGATGTTTTTCGGAAAAAAGCTATATCTTTGCTTTGGGTATGCCTTATTATAAATATGTATCTCATTGGCTGAGCAATAAGGCGTACGTGCAAACCCAAACAGAAACAAATAGAAGTTTAACTATAAATAATTAGGAATGACTATGAAAAAGATTCTTTTGACACTCGCAGTTGCTCTGATGGCAGTAACTACTATCAACGCACAGAGCCACGGTTGGTTTTGGTTTGGTCCCAAGGTTGGTTTGACCTCGACCGCTACCGACGTTAAGGTTGATGCCGACAACGCACAGGCTATCCTTGACGGCGCACAGAACTACAACGCAGGTATTATGACCCGTTTCAACCTGCCCCTGTCGATCTTCTCGATTCACCTGCAGCCCGAGCTGATGTACAACTGGACCAAAGGCTCGTTGAAAGACCAGAATGGCGAGAACATCGCAGTAAAAGACTTTACCATCAACAGCTTCAACATCCCCGTACTGGCAGGTGTTGGTATGGACTTGGGCCTCTTCAACGCCCGCGTTCAGGCTGGTCCCGTTGTTAAGTTCAACTCGGACGTTACTATCGAGAACAGCAGCAGCGCACCTATCAACTGGCAGGATGTTACCTATACTTGGGCAGCCGGCATAGGTATCGACCTGTTCAACTTCATTATGGTTGATTTCCGCTACCTGGGTGGCTGGAAAGAGGGTATGGAACCCACCAACTTTGGCGAGATCTTCAACTTCGATAACGTAAATCAGGAGACCAGCACCTGGAACATTTCGCTTGGTGTAATGTTCTAATAGAGGGCTGGCAGTCAGTACAATAACTTTTTATGGCAGAGAAGAGCATATCTATCGACGGTATTGAGCTTCTCGACTTCTATGGGGTCGCAAATTCTAATTTCAATAGGATTTGCGACCTCTTTCCTAAACTGAAGATAGTTGCTCGCGGCTCGGCATTGAAGGTGATTGGCACCGATGAAGAGATTGAGCGGTTGGAAAAGAGAGTCGAGGCACTGGGCGAATACTACACCAAGTATGGCCACATTTCGCCGAGTGTTATAAACCAGATTTTTCAGGGTGGACTACCCCAAGCGGAAGGCAATTTGCTGCCCTCCGATGTGATAGTCTATGGCAACAACGGACTAATTATCAAGGCTCGCACCGACAATCAGCAACGTCTGGTGGAGCTCTATGGCCAAAACGACCTGCTCTTTGCCATCGGCCCCGCAGGTAGTGGCAAGACCTACACAGCTATTGCGCTGGCTGTGGGGGCTCTGAAAAACCGCGAGGTTAAGCGCATAATCCTCACCCGCCCTGCAGTGGAGGCAGGCGAACGCTTGGGCTTTCTGCCGGGCGATATGAAAGAGAAGCTGGACCCCTATCTGCAACCCCTCTATGATGCTCTGAATGATATGATTCCGCCTGCCAAGTTGCAGCGTTTCATCGAGGAGGGAGTGGTGCAGATTGCCCCACTGGCATATATGAGGGGCCGCACGCTGGACAACGCCTTTGTGATACTCGACGAGGCGCAGAACACCACCCTACCCCAGATTAAGATGTTCCTGACCCGTATGGGGCGCAACGCCAAATTTATCGTCACGGGCGACTTGACACAGATTGACCTGCCACGCAAGGGCGACTCTGGCCTGAAACGTGCAGTCGAAATGCTCCGCGGCATAGAGGGCATTGGCATAGTCGAGTTTGGCAAGAAGGACATAATCCGCCACTCGCTGGTGACCAAGATTGTCAAAGCCTTCGACAACCACGAAGAGGCTCAACAAACCGAGCCCACCAAAGCCGAAAACGAATAGAAATAACAGACATAAAAACACTTACAACTAAAACACTAAACACTTATGAATAAGAATATTGCAGAGCTTGCCCCCGTGGCAGTTTGGAAACACTTTGCAGGGCTCACCCAGTGCCCTCGCCCCTCGCACAACGAAGAGGCTGCACGCAACTATGTAATCGAGTTTGCAAAGGCACAGGGCTTGGACTACATCGTAGATGAGGCACTCAATATATTGGTGCGCAAACCCGCTACTCCCGGTATGGAGGACCGCAAGACCATCGTTTTGCAGGCCCACGTAGATATGGTTCCCCAGAAGAACTCGGACAAAGAGTTTAACTTCGACACCGATGCTATTGAGGCTTATGTCGATGGCGACTGGGTAACTGCCGACGGTACTACTCTGGGTGCCGACAACGGTATCGGCCTGGCAGCTATTATGGCTGTGCTCGAGTCGAAAGATATCAAACACGGCCCCATCGAGGCACTCTTCACCGCAACCGAGGAGACCGGTATGGACGGTGCATTTGGCCTAAAACCCGGTATGCTCAAGGGCGAGATTTTGCTCAATCTCGACTCGGAGACCGAGGGTGAGCTGTATGTTGGCTGCGCAGGTGGTTTGGACTTCAACGCCACCATCAAGTATGGCAAAGGCCGCATCGTTACCAAAGATTTCAGCGGCTACCGCTTGGAGATTAAGGGTCTAAAGGGTGGCCACTCGGGTATGGAGATTATCCTCCAGAGGGCTAACTCGAACAAGTTGATGGCCAGGTTCTTGAAGAACTTCTCGGACAAATTCGGCATCCTGCTGTGCGACATCGACGGCGGTGGTCTGAGGAACGCCATTCCTCGCGAGGCTTTCGCTACCGTAGCTGTGCTGAAACAGTATGAGAAGAAGTTCTTGGCCGCAGTCAAGAGGTACGAGAAACTCTACCAGGAGGAGTACAAGGGCGTAGAGGAGAGCATCTCGTTCAAGGCTGTACCCGTTAAGTGCCCCACCAGGTGCATCGACATCTTCGACACTCAGGACCTTATCGACGCAGTGGTTGGTTGCCCCAACGGCATTGCACGTATGAGCACCGCAATGCCTGGCCTGGTGCAGACCTCGACCAACTTGGCAAGGGTGGTTAGCCAGAATGGCAAATTCACCGTTATGTGCCTGTTGCGCAGCTCGGTACGCAGCGAGAAAGAGGACTTGGCACTGCAGATGAAGACCATCTTTGAGATGGCAGGTGCTACTGTTAAGCTGAGCGGCTCGTACGATGGTTGGAACCCCAATCCCGACTCGCCCATCCTGCACACTATGAAGGAAGGTTACAAAGCCCTCTATGGCAAAGAGCCCGCGGTGATGGCTATTCACGCAGGTCTGGAGTGTGGTATCATTGGTGGTGTATATCCCAAGATGGATATGATTTCGTTTGGCCCCACCATCTGCTACCCCCACTCGCCCGACGAGAAGGTTAATATCGCATCGGTAGGCAAATTCTACGACTACTTGTGCTACACCCTTGAGCACGCACCTCTGAAATAAGAGTTTCAGATACGCACAAAGCCCCACAAAGGGCAATAAGTAGAACAAAAATTCGTTGTAACGATGGGCAGGTCGAACAGGTATCGCCTGCCCATTGATACAAACACCACAAAACCAACATAGCAAGGTTAGGCTACACAACTCAAACAGGTAATAATGAGCAAAAACAACAGATGGCTCGCCATTGTAAACCTGCTCTCGGGCAGCGGCAAGTGCGGGCGCGATTGGGAACACATAGCCCGTATGCTCTACGCCAAGGGCATCGATTTCGATACCGTATTTACGGGCCGTAGGCAACACGCCATTGAGCTGGCCCAGCGTGGCATCATCGAAGACGGCTACCGCAACATCATAGCCATAGGTGGCGACGGCACCATTCACGAGGTTGCCAACGGCATCCTCACCCAGACCGAGGTCCCCTCGACCGACGTGCGTATGGGCGTTGTGGCTGTGGGCACAGGCAACGACTGGATACGCACATACGGAATTCCTCGCAGCTACGAGGGTGCTGTGGAGGTTATTGCCGGTGGCAAAGAGCTCATTCAGGATGTCGCCAAGGCTACCTATATCAACCGCCAGGGTATGGAGGAGAGCCGCTACTGCGTAAACGTCAGTGGCGCAGGTATGGATGCCGCCGTAAACCTGAAAGTGTGCCAGATGAAGGACAAAGGCAAAAATGGTATGGCCTCGTATATGATGCAGTTGGCCAGTTCGGTCTTTGGCTACCGCTCGTGCCCTATGTCTGTGAAGGTCGATGGCAAGGAGGTGGCCAGCGGTATGATTATGAGCGTATCGGTGGGCATTGGCCAGTACAACGGCAGCGGTATGCAGCAGTTGCCCCTGTCGAAGGTAGATGATGGCCTGTTGGACTGCACCGTCATTGACACAATGTCGGCACCCAAGATTGCGACCGTTGTGGGCCGACTCTACGATGGCAAGATATACAACGTCAAGAAAGTACACCACTACACAGGCAGGCAGATAGAGATTAGCGCCAGCGATGTGCGCGAGGTGGAGGTAGATGGCGAGGCTCTGGGCACCACCCCCGTAAAGTACACCATCGAGGAGAAACGTCTGCGAGTACTGGTGCCATAGGGAGAGAATTCAAAATTCTTGACTTAGGTCGGTTCGACGTTAGACGCTCGACGTTCGACGTTTTTATTTGCTCGGTTTAGTTAAAATTACTAACTTTACACGTTGAAACCAAAGAATACAACACTTAACACATAAACTTATAACCCTATTTCACACATTATGAACGATAAAAACGTAATCAAACAGAAATTTGTCGAGCTCTATGGTGCTGAGCCCGAGATGTTCGCTTCGCCTGGCCGTATCAACCTCATCGGCGAGCACACCGACTACAATGGTGGCTTCGTATTCCCCGGCGCAGTAGACAAAGGCATTACCGCCGCTATCCGCCTGAACGGTACCGACAAAGTACGCGCTTATGCTATGGACCTCGGCGAGAGCACCGAGTTCGGTCTGAACGAGGAGGACAAACCCAGCCAGATGTGGGCTTGCTATGTATTTGGCGTATGCCGCGAGATTCAGAAACGCGGTGGCAAGATTGGCGGTTTCGATACCGTATTCAGCGGTGATGTGCCTCTGGGCGCAGGTATGTCGTCGTCGGCAGCTTTGGAGTCGACCTTTGCTTTCGCTTTGAACGAGTTCTACAACTTGGGCTTCGAGAAGTTTGAGTTGGCTCGCATTGGCCAGTCGACCGAGCACAACTACTGCGGCGTAAACTGCGGTATTATGGACCAGTTTGCATCGGTTTGCGGTAAGGCAGGGCACCTGATGAGGCTCGACTGCCGCTCGATGGAGTTTGAGTACTTCCCCTTCGACCCCGCAAAACACGGCTACCGCTTGGTATTGGTTAACTCGTGCGTTAAACACGAGCTTGTAGGCTCGCCCTACAACGACCGTCGAGCTTCGTGCGAGAGGGTTGCCAAAGTGCTTGGTCAGGAGTTCCTGCGTGGTGCTTCGATGGAGCAGTTGGAGGCTATCAAAGACCAGATCTCGGAAGAGGATTATATGCGTGCTCGCTACGTTATTGGCGAGGAGCAGAGGGTACTCGACGTTTGTGCTGCTTTGGAGCAGGGCGACTTGGAGACCGTTGGTGCTCGTATGTATGAGACCCACTGGGGTATGTCGAAAGACTATGAGGTATCGTGCGAGGAGTTGGACTTCTTGGCCGAGGTTGCAAAAGAGTGCGGCGTAAGCGGCTCGCGTATTATGGGTGGCGGCTTTGGTGGCTGCACCATCAACCTGGTAAAAGAGGAGCTCTACGACAACTTCATCAAGACTGCTACCGAGAAGTTCGCTGCCAAATATGGCCACGAGCCCAAAGTTTATCCCGTTATCATTTCGGACGGTGCTCGTCGCATCTAATCCACCACGATAACACAAAACAAAAACCCACAGACTTTGCAGTCTGTGGGTTTTTGTTTTGGGGCTAACGTCTAACGTCAAGCTTCGCAAATGCAATAACACTAACCCAGCTCGCTCTCTTTGAGTCGCTCGGCATTCTCGGCCACAATCAGGTGGTCGATGCAGTCCTGAATATCGCCATCCATAAAGGCGGGCAGGTTGTAGATGGTGTAATTAATGCGGTGGTCAGTAATACGGCCCTGAGGATAGTTGTAGGTGCGAATCTTTGCACTCCTATCGCCCGTCGACACCATAGTCTTACGTTTCGAGGCAATCTCGTCCATATACTTGGCGTACTCGAGGTTGAAGATACGGGTACGCAACTCCTCCAGAGCCTTGTCGAAGTTTTTGAGCTGCGACTTCTGGTCCTGACACTGCACCACAATACCTGTGGGGATGTGAGTCAGGCGGACTGCCGAGTATGTGGTATTCACACACTGACCACCGGGGCCACTTGCGCAGTAGGTATCCTTGCGGATGTCGTTCATACTGATTTCTACGTCGAACTCGTCGGCCTCGGGCAGTACAGCCACAGTAGCTGCCGAGGTGTGGATGCGGCCCTGGGTTTCGGTCTGGGGCACACGCTGCACGCGGTGAACACCACTCTCGTACTTCAAGGTGCCATACACGCCCTCGCCCGTAACCTTCATTACGACCTCTTTGTAGCCGCCCGAAGTACCCTCCGAGAAGCTGTTAATCTCGTGCCTCCAGCCCTTGCTCTCGACATACTTGATGTACATACGCAACAGGTCGCCTGCAAAGATTGCAGCCTCGTCGCCACCCGTACCACCACGAATCTCCACGATGGCGTTTTTGTCATCCTGAGGATCTTTGGGGATAAGGAGCAACTTGATCTCCTCTTCGAGCTGAACGCTCAGGGGCTCCAACTCGGCCACCTCTTCGCGAGCCATTTCGCGCATATCCTCGTCTTTTTCGTTAGCGAGTATATCTTTGGCGTCGGCCAGGTTTGAGAGGGTTTTCTTGTACTTGTCGGCTGCCTCCACGAGTGGTTTGAGCTCTTTGTACTCCTTGTTGAGCTGCACAAAGCGCTTCATATCGGCAATGATTTCGGGGTCGGTCATCTGCTGACCAATCTCTTCAAATTTGAGTTTCAAACCGTCGAGGCGGTTGAGAATACTATTTTCGGCCATAATAATTTTTTTGCTTTGGGCGCAAAGATAGGAATTTTTTTCTGTACCTTTGCTCTAATGAGCAACGAAAAGTACATAACTCTTTCTCAATTATTGACAAATATACGTCAGACGCTCGCCCAGGCATTTCCGCTGGGGGTGTGGATTAGTGCCGAGATTGGCTCGATGAACGTGAATCGCTACTCGGGCCACTGCTATATGGAGCTGATTGAGAAGAGCAGTGAGGGGGGCAGTACCACTCCGCAGGCACGAGTGCAGGCCGCTGTGTGGCGCTCGCGCTGGGGCCTGCTGTCGGGCCACTTTGCCTCGGCTACGGGTATGCCCCTGGCCGAGGGTATGAAGGTGCTGCTGAAGGTGTCGGTAAACTTCCACGAAGCCTACGGACTCTCGCTGGTGGTCAACGACATAGACCCCACCTACACTCTTGGCGAGCGTGCTGCCCAGCGTCAGCAGACCATCGAGCAACTACGAGCCGACGGAGTGTTTGACCTGAACAAAGCCCTCGAGCTTCCCACCATAGTCCAGCGCATAGCCATTGTGTCGTCGGCTACGGCAGCAGGCTTGCAGGACTTTATGCGCCATATTGAGGCATCGACCTGGCAGTTCTACCCCACCCTCTACGAGGCCACAATGCAGGGTTCTACGGCCGAGGAGTCGATAGTTGCGGCCCTTGGGCGCGTTGCCGAGTCCGACGAGGAGTACGATGCTGTGGTGGTTATTCGCGGTGGCGGCTCGCAGAGCGACTTGGAGTGCTTCAACTCCTACGACCTCAGCGCCAACCTGGCTCAATTTCCGCTACCCATAATTACGGGCATAGGCCACGACCGCGACGAGTCGGTGGCCGACTTGGTGGCCCACACAGCCCTCAAAACCCCCACTGCGGTGGCCGATTTTCTGGTTGAGCGCATCAGTGGCTTTATGGGCGAGGCCGAGTACACCTATGAGGCTATACTGACCGCCACAAATGCCCTGCTTACGGGCCACACCCAAAGGCTCGAACGTAACGCAGCCCTAATAAGTAGCGGCTCGCAGTCACTACTACGACGCATTGACGTTAGGCTCGAGGGGGCCACCCAAAGGCTCGCGGCAGCCACCACACGACTGATTGACACCCACCAGGCACGCCTTTCGCGCATCGAGGCCCAGGTCGAGGGCAACAACCCTCGGCGCATCCTCGCGCTTGGTTTTGCGGTGGTGCGTGCGGGGGGCAAGGCGCTGACCAATACGGAGGGCATAGCAGTAGGCGACAGTCTTGACATCACCCTGGCCGATGGCACCGCCACAGCCAATGTGACCAACATCAGTAAACAAGGAGAATAATAATAACTAAAATACCTATTTTATAACTATGGAACAACAGAGAGAGATGACCTATGCCGAGGCACTGGCCGAGTTGGAGTCGATACTTGGTGGCTTCGAGAGTGGCAAGGCCGACATCGACACCCTTGCGGCCCAGGTGGCCCGAGCTACGGAGTTGATAAAATTCTGTCGCCAACGCTTGGGCAAGGTCGAGAGCGACGTAAAAGAGGCGATGAAAGTTGAGGCAAATGCGAATAAGTGAGGGCAAAGGCTGCTGCTTGCAGACTATGCCGAGCGTGAGCATTTTAGAGCAAGCGTAGCTTGGTCAATTGAAAGTTGAAATTTGAAAATTGAAAATTGTGCGTCTTGCCACTACTGCCGTCAAGCAGGCGGTTGGCATCTACCGCTCTTGGCAAACACACGCCCCCGCCCTAACGGGCACCCCCTCTAATTTAGAGGGGGAAATTGACAGGGCCACTTTTAACCCTTTTGGTACCGCCCCAAAAAAACGAGAGGTTTCTGCCATACGGCAGAAACCTCTCCTCTTTTTTAATACCAATAGGTATCGTGAGTTACACTATTTAGCGTACTCGATAACAATCTTACCACACTCTACGTTGGTACCAGTCTCGGCAAAGTCCAGACGGAAGTTGTCGGCAGTTACACCAGCTGCAGTAAAGTCATAGGTAATGGTAGCCGAGTTCTTGTCGGCAGCCTCTACTGCGGTTACAACAGTCTCGCCAGCCTTGCAAGTGAAGTACTGGGGTTTACGATCCGAGTTGGGATAGAGAGTCACCTTCTTTACAGTACCCATATCGGCAGCCGAAACGTGAGTCTCTGCTTTAGTCTTATTGAAGTACCATACAATGTTTTTGCTCTCCGAGTTGCTGTAATATACGTTACCGGTGAAGGTAATGGTATCTTTACCGCTGTCGTCGGTAGCAGTCCAAGTGGTGTCGCTCTCTTTCCACGACGAAGGCAGACCACTGATATTGGTCGAGATAACGCCTGCGGTTGCAGTCAGGGTCATAGTGTAGTCGGTTGCAGTAGCCTCACCGCCACCGTTGCCACCAAAGCCCTCGTGCTCGCCACCCTCCTCGGGATTCTCGGGCTCGCTCAGGTCGGGCAGAACACCGCTTGCGGTAAATGCGTCAGCAGCGGCCTGATCCCAATCAAGCATAACCTGAGGAATTGTACCGGGAAGGTTGGTGAAGTACCAAGCCCACTCGTCGGGGTTGCCAGCCAAACCACGTTTCTCGTGCCAAGTGGTCTTGTCGCTTGCGCTACCACCTGCGAAGGTTACATAACGCTCCTGACCCCAGCCTTTCTCAAAACCAACGTATTTAGCAGGGTTAGCCTCTGCGCCACCCAGTTTGATCTGGGTCAAGTCGCCGTTGGCATTGTTGTTGCCCTGCGAGTGATCGGCGCTATTCTTCCAAGCATTGAGCTTAACATCAAGAGTAGCAGGAACCATATAACCCATACCGTCGTTACCACCATTGGCAATAACAACCTCCAGCTTACCAGTACCACCGTTCACACCCGAAGCCCAGTTGTGAGGCCAAGCACCGTGGAAGTCGTTGTTGTCCATAAACAGGGTGTGCAACTCGGGAGTAGCAGCAAAACCAGCAGGAATAGTACCTACCATATGGCACCAAGCGATGTTGATGGTGGTAATCTTAGGAGTATTCCAGGTTGCGGGCAGCGACTTGCCATTGAAGTTGGCGTTGCCGTTGATGCTAAACCAAGTCAGCTCGGGCAGCTCTACAACATTGGGCAGAGCGGTCAGCGAGCCACCGCTAATGCGGGTAACCTCCAGTTTGCCATTAACATCGGCGATAGTGATGCCGGGGAACTCGGCTGCGAAGTAGTCCCAATCCTCAACGGCAGGAGTGCTGTCGCCCATCATCTGACCGTCAACGATAGCTTTCAAGAAAGCTTTGGTACCCTCGCCCATCTGTACTTTGGGTTTTGCGGGCTCACCCTCAGCAGTAACGATAGTAATCGATTTGATGTACATAGCCTTAGCGGTAGCCGACAAGCTAATCTCAACCTTACCGGTAGCACCAACAGCTACGGTGTAGTCGGTTGCGGTAGTAGTCAGAGCCTGACCATCCAAGCAAACCTTGTCACCAACCTTAACGGTCAGTGTACCATCACCACCCTTTGCAATCGAAGCGTTTACGATAATCTCTTTGATATTAACCTTAACAGCCTCGGTCGACAGAACAAACGAATTGGCAGGTTTGCTGCCACTACCAATCTGGATACCCTTGGCAGTGTCGTTGCTATCCCAACCAATGTAGGGAGCATCGGTGCTGGTCCAAGTAATCTTGGGCTCGCCTTTAACCAACTCGCCTGCTGCGATATCGCCACTTGCCATAGTCCATACATAGGTGCCATACTCGGTAATCTCACCACCAACCTCGGGCTCAACAACCAAACCATTGTCGGTGTACTCTACGATGTAAATCGAAGCATATTTCGAGCTGGTGTTGCTACCTGCAAGGTAACCCTTCATAGTTACGCTGTGGCCATTGAGTGCCTTCAGACCAGCCATATCGCCATAGGTCGAGGGGCTAACGGTATTCTCGGTACCCTCAACAACCAGGTTGGTATACTGACCTGCCTCAATAACGCCAGTCACCTCTACATATTTATATACAGGTGCGCTCATATAAGCATCCAGTTTGGCAGCGTCGATAACCTCGGGAGTAGGCTGAGCGAACGAGTCGTTGTGGCCGGTCTTCTCCGAAGTAGCGCTCGACTTGAACTGGTGCATCTCGTAGCGAATCTCTACCTCACCTTTAATCCTAACGATATCGCCAACTACATACTCGGGAGTTTTGTTAATATAGTTGTAGATATAGCCGGTGCCATCGTTCAGCAGGATACCTTTGGTGGTAACTGCAACAACGGTAGCATCTTTAACCTCATACTCGCCAGCACCTTTCTCGATAATCTCGGCAATAGTTACGCTGTCATCAACATCAGGGTTGGGCAGAGTACCATTGGCAGTGTAAGCATCAGCAGCAGCCTGATCCCAAGTGTACATAGCAGTAGGAATCTTGCCGGGAAGGTTCGAGAAGTACCACTCCCACTCCTCCTCGCAGAGCAGACGTTTAGCGTGCCAAGTAGTCAGGTCATCAGCAGCGCCATTGCCATATTTAACGTAGCGCTCCTGGCCCCAACCTTTCTCGAAACCAATGTACTGAACGGTCTCAGCATCAGCACCTGCAATCTTAATCTGGGTTTTGTCGCGGCTGGGGTTGTCGTGGCCCTGCGACTGGTCGTCGTTTTTCCACTTGTTCAGCTTAACGTCCATAGTAGCGGGAACCATGTAACCCATCTTGTCGTTACCGGGGATCGAAATCAAGCACTCCAGTTTGCCGGTACCACCATTAACGCCCGATGCCCAAGTGTGAGGCCAAGCGCCTTTGAACTGGTTGTCGTTCATAAACAGGGTGTGCATAGCAGGAGTGTTCTCAGCAAAGCTCTTGGGGAAAGTACCAGTGAAACCGCAGACTGCGATGTTTACATACTCAAGTTTGGGAGTGTTCCAAACTGCGGGGAACTCTTTGCCATTGAAGTTTTTGTTCTCGCCACCGTGGAAGTAGGTCAGCTCGGGCAGTGAAATAGTCGAAGGAAGGGCGGTGAACGAACCAGCGTTGATGCTGGTAATCTCCAATTTGCCATCAACCTCGGCCATAGTGATACCGGGGAACTCGGCAGTAACTGCACTCCAATCCTCGATCTCGGGAGTAGCATCGCCCAGCATCTTGCCGTCGACAACAGCTTTCAAGAACTCGTAGGTCTTCTCGCCAAAGTTGGTCTCAACCTTAACAGGCTCGCTAACCTCAACAACCATAGTGTTCACAAACTTACCGCTGCTGCAACCAATGGTGTAGCCGGTAACAACGATCTTCTTGCCATCGTAGGCAGTCAGATCCATAGTGGGATACGAAATGCTACCCTGAACATTCTCGGTATCCTCAAAAATAACATTGTAGTATTTGCTACCCTTGTCGTTCTCGGTGATCGACAGAGTACCGGTATAGCTTGCGTACTGGATAACGGGAGTCTCCACGTAAGCCTCCAAAGCAGCTACGTCCATAACAACGGGCTCGCCGTGCTCAACGGTACCCTCGCCAACTTTGGTAACAACGGTGTCGTTGCCAAACTGCAACAGACCTGCATAGGTGGTGGTAGTACCCTCAAGTTTAACCTTGTCGCCTACGGCAACCTCGGCCTCTTTGTTGAGGTAAACCAAGATCTTACCAGTCTCGTCGCCGGCCAAGAAACCGCGTGCATAGGTAGCCAATACCTGTGCCTCCTCAACGATGTACTGACCAGGTTTCTCGATACCACCGATAGTGGTAGTGATAACGGGCTCATCCTCGCCTACAACGTGCGATACATAGGTAGCGTTAGCCATCTGGGGCGAACCACCGTACTCGCCACGAGCACCCCTAACGGTAAGAACATCATTAACCTTCAGACCAGCGGCAGCCCACTGTACTTTCTGCTCACCCTCGGGGCTCAACAGACCGTATACATAAACGCTACCGGTCTCGTCCTCGAAGTAGAAGTTACCATACAGAGTGTTAGCAACCTCGGTAATCTTACCGGTCAGCTCATAGGTGAAGCCGTCACCAGTGGTAGCAACCTCGTTGAAGTACTGCATAGTAACTGGGCGGGGTTTAGCGGGATCCCACTTGTTGGGGTCACCTGCCTGGCTAACAGCCACAACGGCCTTAGCATCGCCCTCACCTGCGAAGGTAATCTCAGCGCTACGCTGGGGACCCAGCTCGGTTACGGTCTGGCCATCTTTCTCTACCTCCTCTTTGTTGTCGGCAGCCTTAACGGTAACAACAGTTTTACCTGCGTAACCTACGTTAGGCTTAACCTCCAACCAAGCGGGAGCAACTGCCATCCACTGACCATCGGCAGTAACCTCTACAGTCTGCTCGGTGGCATTCTCTGCGGCAAACTGAGCCAACTCGCTCACGTTTGTCGTAATTTCGGTGCAGAACTTAATCTCCTCCTCTACTGGGTCGTTACAAGCAAACATTGCAACACCAGCCAGAAGTGCACACGCAAATTTGAATAATTTTTTCATAGTAGTTTTTTGTTTGATTATTTAGAAAAAAGTGTGTATTTCCTCTTCTCTGCGGCTACGGGCACCTGACATACCTCACAGGTACAGCAAGCGCCCATTGCCAAAATTTTCCCAATCGTTCTAATCAACCGATTAGAAGGTCAAGCGCAGACCAAGCTGGCACCTCCAACGCGACGAGAAGTCGCTGGGGGTAAGGATGTTGCCCTTGAAGTTGTAGGTAGGAGTCATATTACCCTCAGCATCGGGCGAGAGGTTAGTAACGCCCAGAACGCCCAGGTTGTACGAGCCACCATAGTATACACCCCAAGCAGGATTCAGCAAGTTAGCCACGTTCATAATATCGAAGGTAACCTGTACCTTGCGACCATTAACCTTGTCGTACAGGTAGTCCTGTGCGATGTGCAGGTCGAACATATTCTCGAAGGGAGCAACAATTGCGTTGCGCTCGCTCCACTGGCCACGGTGGCTGCTCATATATTTGCTGCCATTGATGTATTTCTCGAATGCGATTGCATCCTCGGGTTTCGACCACTGCATCATACCAACCTCCTCGGCGGTAGGAATGTAGAGCAACGAGTTACCCTTCTGGCCATCGCCGTTGAAGTCAACATCCTCGCTCATAGTGAGGCAGTAGCGCTGACCGCTCTGGCCCTCATAGCTCAGAGCAAACGAAGTCCTCATACGACCACCTGCATAGTAGGGGGTGTTGTAGCTAATCAAAGCGTTCAGTTTGTGAGGACGGTCGAAGAGCGAGTAGCCAAGCTCGTCGGGCGAGTTGGTATCGATCGAGTAGTTGTATTTCCAGTTCGAGTAAGCAACCGAGCTGGTACCATCGTTGAGCGAGTACGAGTGGCCGTAGGTGTACGATGCCATCAGGTTCAGACCGAAGTCAAACGATTTCTCAACCTTACCGCTAATCGAATAGGTGTAACCCTTGTTGGTGTTAGCCAGAGCAACGATCGCGTAGTAACCGGCGCTATCCTGTTTGTAGAAGGGAGCAGCAGCGTCTACGTTCGAGTTAACTGCGTAAACTTTCTCGCCATTGTTGCTGATAGCCAAGTTTTTGAAGAATACGTTGTTCAGAGTCTTCGAGAAGAGAGCGTCAACGGTCAGTTTCAGGCCATTGTCAAACTCTTTGTCCAGACCCAGGTTCAGACGAGCTACCTGAGGATACTTGAAGTTCTCGTTCAGGGTGTTGATAGTAGCACCCGACTCACCAGCCTTGATGATGTTCTGCTCGATCATCTGGTAGGGGTTGCTGGTGAACAAGAAGCCGTCGATATTGGTAGGATTCTTAATGGTAACCGATTTAGCCTCCATACCGGTGTTGTTGTAAGCGTTCGAGATCCATACGAAGGGAACACGACCGGTGAACATACCGGCACCACCACGCAACAGCATAGTGTGGTCGTCATCCAACCAGTAGCGGAAACCTACGCGGGGCGACCAGAGAATCTGAGCCTTAGGAGTAACGCCTACGTACTCGTTATTCTCGGTAGCGAAGTTGGTCTCGTTGAAGGTGGGGTTCTCGGTGGGGTTGTTCAACAGCATAGGCACGTCGGCACGGATACCTGCGGTAACGGTCAGGTCGCGGTTGGGTTTCCACTCGTCCTGTGCATACAGACCAAACTGTGCAGCATAGGTAGTAGCAGCCCAAACACTCTCGCCACCGGTCAGGTTAGGATCGGCAAACTTGTAGTTGAACTCGGTAGGATTGTTGTTAAAGAAGTCAGCAACCGAGTTGTAGGTGTAACCACCATAGGCGTACTGCAAGAAGATGTTCGAGAATTTGAAGATCTCGTTGTGGGTACCAACGGTGATGTTGTGGTCGCCCATAAAGATCGACAAGTTGTCCGAGATGGTGTACGAGTCCGAGTTCATACCATTTGCACCCGACGAGTACTCGGTACCCATGTCAACGGTGATGTTGTCGCGGATGTACATATTGGCACCGTGGTAAGGAACGTCACGTTTGTCGCGTACGTACACTGCGGTAGCACGGAACTCGTTCGACATATTCTCCGAGATGCGCGAGTTGAGCTCCAATACAAAGGTATTGGTGCGGTTTTTCATCTTGTACGACGAGTTGTTGAAGTAGTAAGTGTAGAAGCCCGAGCTATATTTGTCCGAGTACGAATCGGCAAACTGGTAGCGGAACATCAGTTTGTTGTTCTGGTTAATGTTCCAGTCCAAACGAGCCAAAGCGTTCAGCGAACGGTTGGTAATCTGGTGAGGATTGTGGCTCTCGCTGAAATTCTCGGTACCGTAGGTATTCTTGTAGTGCTCGATCATAGCATCAGCAATAGCGCTGTTGAATACATTGCCAAGGTTGGTGCCGTCAGCCAAGATAACGTCGCTCTTCAGCAGCTGTTTCTCGCTGTTGTAAGCATCGTTGTCGGGGCTGTAGATGTTGGGGCGCGAATGGCCGTAGTACTCACCTGCAACGAACAAGAAGAGTTTGTTCTTGATGATAGGGCCACCAACGGTAACGCTGTAAGTCTGCTGATACTGCTCGTCGTACTTGGTAATGTCGGTATTAACCATCTCGGCATAGGTCTTGTTGGTCTTACCAATCAAGTTCTGGTTGTTGTAGTAAGCCGAGAAGCTACCTTTGATGGTGTTGGTACCCGATTTGGTAATGGCGTTGATAGCACCACCGGTAAAGCCCGACTGACGAACGTCAAAGGGAGCGATAACTACCTGAATTTCCTCAATAGCATCGAGCGAAACGGGGTTACCACCTGCCTGACCACCGTTGGTACCGCTTGCTGCAAGACCAAACGAGTCGTTAGCAATAGCACCGTCAATCTGGAAGCTGTTGTAACGGTTGTTCGAGCCAGCGAACGAGATACCACCGTTTTTGCTGATCGAAGCCTGGGGGGTGAGCTTAACAACGTCGTAGATACTACGATCGATGGTAGGCATATTCTCTACCCTCTCGAGCGAGAAGTTGTCGGCAGCACCGGTCTTGTTGGCAGCAAAGTTGTTCTGGCCAACAATCGACACAGCCTCAATCTCGGTACCTGCTACCAACTCGGCATCGAGCTCAACGGGCTCACCAAGTTTCAGGTAAACGTCCGAGAATTTGATGGTGGTCATACCGAGGAACGAGAACTCTACGGTGTAAGGACCACCGGTACGCATACCGTTGATGATGTAACGGCCGTTGCCATTGGTAGCAACTGCGTACTCAGTACCCGAGGGAGTGTGAACAGCAACAACAGTAGCACCGGCCAGAGCCTCGCCTTTGTCGTCAGTCACAACACCACTCATACTCGAAGTAGTAACCTGGGCCATTGCGCCAAAGACTACAAACATCGAGAAAATCAATGAGAATAATTTCTTCATACGATTTTGATTTTTTAGTTTGTTGTTAATTGTTAGTAAAAAAATTGTTTGAGTTATTTGTTATGTTTGCTTTATTGCCTCGCCTAAAAAAACAAAAGGGCTATCCATTTGCAGTGGATACACCCCGTCAAAGCCCCCTCGGGCCCTCACGAAACTGCGACGTTTCTATCATCAGAACGCCACAAAAACGCTTAATATCAATCACTTGGTAGTTCATAACAAAAGTGTGCCCAAACCTACCTATCGGTTTTGAACACACAAATATACGATTTAATACCGTTCTTGCCAATATTTTTATCGACAAAATAATCAACATTTTCGCCTCCCACCCATAACTACGTTATGGACAAGGGCTTTACAAGGTAGTTTCTTACCCCTTAAAACATCGCAGCAGCCAGTTCGCCAATGGTGTTTATGTATACCACCTCTACCCCATCGGGCACCTTCAAACCTCGGCCCGCCAGATAGCCACTCACGATCACCTTACCGAATCCGTGACGCGCAGCCTCGGCAATCCTCTGCTCGGTGCGTGGAGCGGGCCTCACCTCGCCCGACAGGCCAATCTCGCCCGCCATACAAACACCCTCGCCAATAGCCCTGTCGAAGTACGACGATATAACCGCACCCACCACAGCCAAGTCCAAGCCAGTATCTTGCACCTTAAAACCGCCCGCAAAGTTCAGAAAGACATCCTTCTGGAACATCTTCATTCCCACACGTTTCTCCAACACTGCCAGCAGCATATTCAGCCTGCGATTGTCGAAACCCGTAGCCGAGCGTTGTGGAGTGCCGTATGCAGCATTACTCACAAGCGCCTGCACCTCAATCAAATAGGGCCTTATACCATCCACAGCTGCGCCCACACCCACACCACTCAGTGGCTCGTGTTGGTGGCCGAGCAATATCTCAGAGGGGTTTTCGACCTCGCCGAGGCCGTCCTCTCTCATCTCAAATACACCAATCTCAAAGGTTGCGCCAAAGCGGTTTTTGATGCCGCGCAGTATGCGGTAGACGTTGTTGTTGTCGCCCTCGAACGAGATTACCACATCCACAATGTGCTCCAAAATCTTGGGGCCCGCAATGGTACCATCTTTGGTTATATGGCCAATAATAATCACCGATGTGCCGCTCTCTTTTGCCATCTTCAACAGTCGGGCTGCGCACTCTCTGATTTGCGACACACTGCCCGCACTCGACTCGATGGCCTCGCTATAAATTGTCTGTATCGAATCGATCACCACAAGGTCGGGTTTAGAGGCCTCGACCTGACCGATTATGTTCTCCAAAACGGTCTCGGGATAGATGTAACACTCCTCGTTGGCAACGCCCAGTCGGAGGGCCCTCATCTTAATCTGCGATGCCGACTCCTCGCCACTGACATACAGCGTTTTAATACCCTCTGTCGCAAGTGCTACTTGAAGACTAAGTGTAGACTTGCCGATGCCCGGCTCGCCACCCAAAAGCACCATCGACCCTTTGACCAGACCACCGCCCAGTACGCGGTTCATCTCGGCCGACGAGAGCAGTATTCGCTGGTGGTCGGCATCCTCAATTTCGGCCACCCTCTGGGGCCTTGCCTCGCTCTGCGTACGACGTCCTGCGGCACTCTCCGAGCCCCTCGAAATGACCTCTTCGGTGCAGCTGCCCCAGGCGCCACACGCAGGGCACTGGCCAAACCACTTGGGCGCCTCGTTGCCACACTCCTTACAGAAAAATGCCTTCTTTACCTTTGCCATAGCTATCTATCCTTCTCTATTACTTTCTATTACACAACGCCATCTACACCCATACTACAACTCAAAGGCGCTCTTGTCGGGGTAGGTGCGTTCGAGGAAATCTCTCATTCCACGGCGGTCGTGGTCGGCCGCAAACTCGTTGTCATTCAGGCACATCAGCGTAGGGTCGTACTTTGCAATCCTTCGCTCGGTCTTAACTCCGTGGATACCAAAGCCCCTCGACTCTACCCGATACTTGCCTTTGAGCAGGCATACCACCCTCTGCCACAGCGACTCGGTGGCGCCATAGTGGCGCACAATCCTCTTGCGGGCCCTACCCTTTGCCAATGCCCAGTAGAGCCACAGCACTCGCTGCATATCGTCGGTGGCCCTAAACCTATGACTCTGAGTGCGTTCTACCCACTCAGCAAACTCCTCGTTACAGGCCAGCACATCGCTCTTCAGGTAGGCATCTATATTGTGGTGGGGATTGTAGTCATAGTTGCGACCATAGCGCACCCTGATAGCCTCCCTCGCCCTCTCGACCACAATGTCATACAAGCTCCTATCCTTCGGCTTCTTACGCATAAATCTGGGTCTCAAAAAGCGAGCAATAGGCAACCCTCTCTTGGTATAGAAGAAGTCGGGCTCGATGGGCTTGGCAATAAACAAGTCATCATTAGCCAGCAGAAACCTCTCGCTCAGCCCCTTGATGTGCGGCACACCCAACTCGATGGTGTGGCTATTGAACGTGGGCAGGTGGCGCGGCTCGATAATCTCGCTATGCGACACCAGCTGCACCTTTGGGTGGTTGGTATTTAGCCACTTAGGCTTCTGGTCGGCCGTAACGATATAAATCTTGTTTATCCAAGGGGCAAACTTCTCGACCGAGCGCAACGAGTATTTCAGCTCGTCGTTATCGACATAGCGCCCCGCCAAAGGCTGCGAGGCCGACACCTTGTCGATAGCCTCCAAAGCCTTGCGCTTGCGCTCTATCCACGCCTCGTCGCTGCCGTCTACCCACAGGTAAACGAGGTCTATCTTTTCTTGCATAAATCAGTGTGGTTGTGGTTGTTAGCAACTCCAAATATGGCTCGGTAGTTGGGTTACCGAGCCATACTAATGTTTTCTATAGGAAACGTGTTCCTTATGCTTTTTTGCTGAAAATGAACTGCGACGAGATCTCGCGGTAGTTGTGTACGCGTTCAATAACATCGGCCAGCATATCGGCAACGCTCAGCACAGTGAACTTAGAGGTATCTTTGTCGGTGCGCAGAGGCAGGGTATCGGTAACGATAACCTCGGTCAGCTGGCTCTCGGCAATACGCTCATAAGCGGGGCCGCTCAATACGGGGTGGGTGATGACGGCACGTACGCTGGCAGCGCCCATCTCCATAAACATACCTGCGGCCTTGGTCAGGGTACCTGCGGTATCGACCATATCGTCGAAGATAATGATGTCGCGGCCCTTAACCTCGCCAATGGCGGTCATAGTGCCCACAACATTGGGCCTCTCGCGGTGCTTGTGGCAGATTACCAGAGGTGCATCCAGATACGAAGCGTAGCTGTTGGCCCTCTTGGCGCCACCGATATCAGGAGTAGCAACCGACAGGTTCTCCAACTTCATATTCTTAATATAAGGTACAAACACCTTCGATGCGTAAACGTGGTCTACGGGAATGTCGAAGAAGCCCTGAATCTGGTCGGCGTGGAGGTCGATAGTGATAACCCTATCGCAACCTGCTGCCGAGAGCAGATTGGCCACCAACTTGGCACCAATGGGTACACGGGGGCGGTCTTTACGATCCTGACGGGCCCAGCCGAAGTAGGGCATAACGGCTACTACCATATGAGCCGAAGCGCGACGTGCAGCGTCGATGGTGAGCAGCAGCTCCATCAGGTTCTCTGCTGGTGGAGGAGTCGACTGAACGATAAATACTGTGCATCCGCGGATGCTCTCGTTAAAGGCGGGCTGAAACTCGCCATCGCTGAACTGACTAACGGTCAGGTCGCCAAGCTCCACACCGTAGCTCTTGGCAATCTTGGCTGCCACGCTCTCCGAGCCACGGCAGGCAAAGATTTTAAGTTTGTGAATAGCCATTTATAGAGATTTTGGGTTATAATATTCGGTAGTGCAAAAGTAAGGCCTATTTAACGAAAAAGCAACCCCTCGCGCCCCACTTTATTAACATTTTGTCAAACAATCTTCAATAAAACCTAAAATTTCCTCTCTTCCGCGCCCCTTGGCCGACGAGGTGGCAAACATCGGTGGCAGTTCTTCCCACCACTCCGACAACGTCTGGCGATAGGCTTCGATATTCTGGTTGGTGATGCGCTGGTTCTGCTTATCGGTCTTGGTAAAGACCACACCAAAGGGCACACCCTCGCGACCGAGCAGTTGCATAAACTCCACGTCAATCTTCATTGGGGCGTGGCGACTATCGACCAGCACAAACAGAAAGTGCAATCCCTTTGCTTTGGTAACGTAGTCGGTTATAATCTTGGAAAACTCCTTGCGCACCGTCTGCGACGTGCGAGCATAGCCATAGCCGGGCAGATCGACCAACCACCACCTCTCATCTACCAAGAAGTGGTTAATCAGTTTGGTCTTGCCCGGGGTGGCCGACACTTTGGCTATCTTGCTCTCGGAGAGCATATTGATTAGCGACGACTTGCCCACATTGCTGCGCCCGATGAAAGCAAACTCGGGCTTGCCGTGGTCGGGAATCTGCGACAGCTTGGAGCTACTGAACTTAAATACCGCTTTCATCTTTTATTTGTCTAACGTCGAACGTCTAACCGACCTAAGTCAATAAGGTCTTTAAGGCCCTTAAAGTCCTTAAAATCCTTAACAATTAGCTCGACATTCTTTTAATTACGAGCGCAAAGGTAAGTTTTTTTGGTGGGATTTCCTCGCGGGGCAAGATTTTTGAGAATTCAAAATTCAAAATTCAAGATTCAAATTTGATTTTTACAGACAACCAACCTATAAATCACCTAACAACTATTTGCACTATGAAACGACATCGTCTACTCCTTCCGGCCCTGGGCTTTATTGCCGCTATAGCCATTGCCATTCCACTGGTAATCAGCAACAACACCACCGAGCGCAGCGACACGTTTGCCACCTCGGCCCACCAACGTCGCAGCGAGGCCCAGCTGTCCGAAAAGCACCGCGAGCGCATAGCACGTCGCAAGGCCCGCCAGGAGGCCTACGAGCGATTTATCGACTCGACAATCTTGTCGCACAACTTCCGCTTCATCCCCACAATGTTCAACGTCGAGCCCGCAGGCAGCACTCAGATAATAACCAACCCTGCCGTAGAGATATCCTACCGAGGCGACTGGGCCGACATCAACCTGCCCTACTACCGCGGCTATGTACCACCCTACCGCTTGGCTATGATAAACACCGTCATCACCCAGCTGACCGACTTCACGACCGTTCAGACCGACAACGGCTGGACCGTTACGTTCGACTCGTGGCTTTACAGCGCCAACGACTACACCTTCACCCTTACGGTCTACTCCAAGAGTGGCGGTGCGCAGTTGGAGCTCTCCTCGACCGCCTACCCCACCACAACCTACTGGGGCTCGATTGCAGCAATATATTAGCCAAAACATACAAATCCTCTCCTTGCCCCCGAAGCTGCAAATTTTGAATTCTGAATTTTGAATTTTGAATTATCATTTGTACATTTGTCGGTTAATTGGGCATAGACTATGCGAAGGACTTTGTACTACATACTTGGTGCGCTGATGGTGGCGCTGGTGGGAACCGTGGCGGTGAGCTGCGAGGCCTCCGACGAGTATGCCCCCAAGCAGCGCGAGCAGATTGAGCGTTATATGAACAACAACTCGCTCATACCCTACCGACTGACCACCGATAGTGTGTTTGTGTATGTAGCATCGAACAACCTGCCCGAAGAGGAGCAGACACGCATTGCCAAGGGCGACCAGGTGGAGTTCAACTTCGAGGCCTACACCTTTGGCAGCAGCCCTGCATCGCTGCCCTACTACACCAACAAAGAGTGGTTGGCCGCCAAGTTGGGCGACGTGATTGACACCAGTTGGTGGGATTTCGAGCCTATGAGGGCCTATGTTGGCGACGGCTCGATAATAAAAGGGCTCGATAGTGCGTTACCCGATTGTAGCAAGGGCGACTCGGTGGTGGTATTCCTCACCTCGTCTAATGCCTACGGGGGCAACAAGATGGGCGTGGTACCCGCCAACACCGCTCTGATGATGGTGCTGAACATACTCGACGTAGAGAAACAATAGACTGACAATATATAGATGATGAAACTACTCAAAATACTTGCTGTGGCAGCAGTGGCTATGACAATGGTCGTAGGCTGTGCCAAACCCTCCGAGGGCGATTTCGATGCACTGCAAGCGCAGTCTCTTGCCGCTTGGATGGACAAGAACTACCCCGATTGGAAAACCAGTGGCGACTGGATTGAGGTAGATGGTGTATATATCAAGTGGCTCCGCAGGGTGACCGAGAGCGCTACCGACACCATCATCAAGCCCGGAAACTGGGTGCGCATCGACTATACGGGCAAAACCTTGCAGAACGATGTGTTCTACACCCGCAACGCCCAGGTGGCCAAAATTCAGGGCACCTTCAACCGTCGCACCCACTATGTGCCCGATATGGTCTACCTGTCGGAGGAGAACACCTTGATGCACAGCGGCACCTACGAGGCACTGACTCGTATGAAGGTGGGCGAGATGGTAAAGGTAGTGATGCCCAGTGGTCGTTGGTCGGGTGCCGATGGCTACTCATCGACCAATGTGGGCTACAACGGCCAGTTTGGTCTTGACGGCAACGTACCTCTGGTAGTTGACAACTTGGAGCTGTTGGAGGTGTCGGCCGACCCTATCGTGCAGGAGAACAAAGACATTTCGGCATACGTCAAGGAGCGTTGGAATATGAACCCCGCCGACTCGCTCAGCGAGGGCCTCTACTACCAGCTGATGACCCCTATGCCCTTCAAGCGCGACTCGGTGGCTACCGACTCTACCCTCACCTGCTACTATAAGGCCTACTTCCTCGACGGCTTTGTCTTTGACAGCAATATCGACTCGGTGCAGATGCGCGCCTGGGGCGAGATTGTAAACAATGGCCCTCTGGAGTGGGATATGAGCGACTCATCGACCTCGATGATTGCAGGTTTTAAGGAGGCCTGCTTGGAGGCTTGCTATGGCGACCACTTCCGCACCATCTTCACCTCAGCGTGGGGTTATGGCATTAGCGGCAGCTCGGCCACATCGACCACCATATCGTCGTCGAGCGACAGCGACTACGACTACTCGTCGTACTACAACTACCTCAACTACTACAACTATATGAACTCGATGTATGGTTATGGTAGTTACGGCTACGGTGGCTACGGCTATGGCAACAGCTACTATAACAATTATTATAATAGTGCCTACTACGCCTCGCTCTACGCCTCGATGTACAACCAGTCGAGCAGCTCGAGCTCCAAGGAGGATGAAGAGGAGGAGGCCAAAGTGCGTATCTCGACCGAGATTTTGCCCTTCACTCCGCTGATTTTCGAGATTTGGGTATGCGCCAACGACGGCTCGCAAACCACCCCCGACCACAACAAGGAGTAAGGAGGAAATTGAAAGTTTAGCGCCCACCTCTGCATCGGCAAAGGTGGGCGCTTCCTTATTATCTATTGACGTTAGACCTTCCTACTCGCCCTTCTTCTCGGCACGTTTGCGGTCAATCTCCGAGAGCAATATCTTACGCATACGCATAAACTTGGGGGTAATCTCAACATACTCATCCTCGCGGATATACTCCAGCGCCTCCTCCAACGAGAACTTAACGGCAGGAGCCAAGATAACCTTATCGTCCGAGCCACTGGCACGCATATTGGTCAGTTTCTTGCTCTTGGTGAGGTTTACGCAGATGTCGTTCTCGCGGGTGTTCTCGCCAATAACCTGACCGCAGTAGACCTCCTCGCCGGGCTCAACAAAGAAGCGGCCACGGTCTTGGAGTTTGTTGAGCGCATAGGCATATGCGGTACCCGTCTCCATAGCCACCAGCGAGCCTGCGGTACGCATCTCGATATCGCCCTTATAGGGCTCGAAGCCTTTGAGCCTGTGGGCCATAATAGCCTCACCCGCAGTGGCGGTGAGCAGGTTGCTACGCAGACCAATAATACCCCTCGAAGGTATCTCAAACTCCAATCGGGTACGGTCGTTGCGCGACTCCATATTTTTGAGTGCACCCTTGCGGCGAGTGGTCATCTCGATAGCCTTGCCTGCATACTCATCGGGCAGGTCGATAGTCAGCTCCTCAACGGGCTCGCACTTTACGCCATCAATCTCTTTGATGATAACCTTGGGCTGGCCCACCTGCAACTCGTAGCCCTCGCGACGCATAGTCTCGATGAGCACCGACAAGTGCAGCACACCTCGGCCATAGACAATAAACTTGTCGGCCTCCTCGCCCTGCACAACCCTCAGAGCCAAGTTCTTCTCCAACTCCTTGTCCAGACGCTCCTTGATGTGGCGGCTGGTAACATACTTGCCGTCCTTGCCAAAGAAGGGCGAGTCGTTGATGGTAAAGAGCATACTCATCGTGGGCTCGTCGATAGTGATTGGGGGCAGTGGCTCGGGGTTCTCGAAGTCGCAAATGGTATCGCCAATCTCAAATCCTTCGATACCCACCAGGGCGCAAATCTCGCCACACTCTACCCTCTCGGCCTTGGCCTTGCCCAAGCCCTCAAATACCATCAGGTCTTTGATTTTGCTCTTGACCATAGTCTTGCCGTCGCGTTTTGCGAGGGTTACATTCATACCTGCCGAAAGGCTGCCACGAGTAATCTTGCCCACAGCAATACGGCCCAAGTAGGGCGAGTATTCGAGCGAAGTGATAAGCATCTGTGGGGTACCCTCAACCTTCTCGGGCTCGGGAATCTCGTCGATAATGGTATCGAGCAGAGGGGTTATAGAGTTGGTTTTCTCCTTATAGGTGTGCGACATCCAGCCCTGCTTGGCGCTGCCGTAGATGGTCTTAAAGTCGAGCTGATCCTCGTTGGCATCGAGTGTGAACATCAGGTCGAACACTTGCTCGTGAACGTAGTCGGGGCGGCAGTTGGGTTTGTCTACCTTATTGACCACCACGATAGGTTTCTTGCCCAGAGCGAGTGCCTTTTGGAGCACAAAGCGGGTCTGTGGCATAGTACCCTCGAAGGCATCGACCAGCAGTATCACGCCGTCGGCCATATTGAGCACCCTCTCTACCTCGCCACCAAAGTCGCTGTGCCCGGGGGTGTCGATGATGTTAATCTTGTAGTCTTTGTAGATTACCGACACGTTTTTGGACAAGATGGTGATGCCCCTCTCGCGCTCCAAGTCGTTGTTGTCGAGCACCAGGGTGCCGCTTGCCTCTTGGTTGCGGATAAGGTTGGCCTGAAGAATCATCTTGTCTACCAGGGTAGTTTTGCCGTGATCGACGTGTGCGATAATAGCAATGTTGCGTAGTTTCTGCATCTTTATTCTTTATTATTCGGCCGCAAAGGTAGTAAAATATCAAAGTTTTTGTACTACCTTCGCATAATAAATTTAGGTATTTTTATGGATTACACCTACAAGATTGACAGCAAAGCCGACCAAGTTAGCATCATTGGCATAGAGGATTGGACCGACACCGCCCAACTCTACTCGGGCTTTATGCGCACAATAGCCATTGTAGACCAGAGCGTTGCGATGTATGACGAGATTCACGAGCTCTTTGGCGAGGTAATCACCATACAGGGTGGCGAGAGGTGCAAAACCTTGGAGATGGCAGCCCAGCTGTGGCAAATGCTCAGCGAGGTTGGGGCCGACCGCCAGAGCGTGCTGGTGGGCATAGGTGGCGGCACCATTTGCGACCTTGTAGGCTTTGTGGCCTCGACCTATATGAGGGGCATCAAGTGTCTGCTTGTGCCCACCACCCTGCTTGCTCAGGTAGATGCTGCCATTGGCGGCAAGTGCGGCATAAACTTCGGCGGACTGAAAAATATGGTGGGTACGTTTAACCTTCCCGGCAAGGTTGTTTGCGACCCTGCGTGGCTCGCCACACTGCCCGAGAGGGAGTGGCGCAGCGGTATGGCCGAGGTGATAAAAACGGCCATAATTGGTGATGCCCAACTGTTTGAACTGCTGGAAAATAATTCGCTCGAAGAGATTAGCACCGACTACGCCCTGTGTGGCGAGATAATAGCCCGCTCGGTGGCGGTAAAGTGTGCCGTGGTGAACAATGATTTTCGCGAGTCGGGTGCCCGCAAGGTGCTCAATCTGGGCCACACTTTGGGCCACGCCATCGAGGCCCTAACGAGCGACTACAGCCACGGCGAGGCGGTAGCCATAGGCATTGCCCACGCGGCCCAGATGGCGGTCGAAAGGGGGCTGTTGAGCGCAGAGGATTGCAGGCGCATTGTGGCGCTACTGGAACGCTACGGCCTGCCCACAACCACCACCCTACCTGCCGAGGAGCTGCACGAGGCTATGCTTCACGACAAGAAGAACAACCGCGGGCAGATAGGTTGGGTACTACCCACTGGGATTGGCAGTCTAACGTAGAACGTCTAACGACCTAAGTCATTATTCCCCCTCTAAGTTAGAGGGGGTGCCCGAAGGGCGGGGGCGTGTGTAAAAAAGGAATTGCACAACCTTACCCACCTCCACCCAAACTCCCCTACGAAAGGGGAGTGGCCCGTCAGGGCCGAGGGGTGGTCGAAATTGTCTGCGAGTCCTCTCGCAGAGGGGGTGCCCGAAGGCGGGGGCGTGTGTTGATTATTAACAGACCCCTCCGACTGCTTTGCAGTCACCTCCCCTAACTTAGGGGAGGAGTTGCGGTGGGGCTGGGGAGAGTTGGGAAGCTAAGAAAAACAATTCTCAATTCTCAATTGACCAAGCTGACGCTTGCTCTAAAATGCTCACGCTCGGCATAGCTTGCAAGCAATCTCTGCCCTCGCTTACTCGCATTTGCTTCAACTCTTCCTATTCTGATTGCGGTACTGCTTGGGGGTTATACCCTCGTGGCGCTTGAAGTATTGACCAAAGAACGAGGGGTTGGGAAAGTGCAGCTCGGCCGAAATCTGCTGCACCGTCATATCGCTGTTGGTAAGCAGGGTTTTGGCATACAAAATTACCTTGCGGTTGAGCCACTCGGCAGGGCTGTAGCCCGATATCTTCTTGATAACCACCGACAAATACTTGGGCGTGATACACAGCTTGTCGGCATAGAAACCCATATCGCGGTGCTCGATGGCGTGCTTTTCGACCAGCGCAAGAAACTCTTGACAGAGCGCCCCCTGACGTGTGCGGGGTTGCAGGTCGAAGCGTATATTTTGGCGATAGATGGCATAAATCTCGTAGCACAATACACTCAACAAGGCCTTGCAAATCTCTTGACAGAAGGGGTGTTCGCTATCTTCTCTTTTGCGTTTGAGCATCTCGCCCAGCTCGATAATTTTGTTCACCTGCTCTTCGGTAAGCGCCAAGACGGGGTTGTTCATAATGTTTACATACGACTTGACCATATCGTTCATCTGCATCACGGCCAAGTAGTTGGTATTCACCCCCACAATATAGCCCACAAAGTCGTCGGTCGAGTCGATATTGCCCACAATGGTGTTGGGCAAAATGGTAATCATACTACCTTTGCCAACGTGGTAAGAGGTGTTGTTGATCACAAAGTTGCCACTACCCTGCAAACAGATACATATAGCACCGGCCTGTATTACAACAAGCTGCGAGGGAGTTATGGCCGACAGTTCGTGTGCCTCGCGGTTTTGGCTGTCGATGGTTACGCACTCAAAGAGGCTACTGCCAAGCGAGCGCTTTGTTACCGATTGCAGATTATAAGATGTGCTATTTTCCATAATATGTCGTTGGGTTATGTTTTCAATGTCCTAAAAGTAACACTATTTTATGTGTTTTTAGTATCTGAGAGGAAAATTTGAACATTTATAGCACTGGTTCAGACATTACCCCTGCGGCTCAAAGATAAGTGTTGCACAAACGGACAAAAAAACGTATCTTTGTGGGTTATGAGTTGCGAACAGGTAGACATACTTGCCACACTACACAAATGGTGGGGCTACGAGGGTTTTCGCGAAGGTCAGCAACAGGTCATCGAGGCGGTTGTTGGCGGGCGCGACACGCTTGCCTTGATGCCTACGGGTGCGGGCAAGTCGCTGCTCTACCAGGTGCCCACAATGGCCCGCGAGGGGTTGTGCATTGTGGTCACTCCGCTGGTTGCGCTGATGAAAGACCAAGTGGATGCCTTGCGTCGCAGGGGCATAAATGCTGTGGCCATCCACTCGGGATTGACGCAAAGGGCAATAGATATTGCTCTGGACAACTGTGTCTATGGCGACGTGAAGTTTCTCTACATTGCCCCCGAGCGAATACCTTCGGAGATGATGCGCCTGAGGGTGCCCAAGATGAAGGTACAGCTGATTGCCGTAGACGAGGCCCACTGTATATCGCAGTGGGGCTACGACTTCCGCCCCTCGTACCTACGCATCAAAGAGCTCCGAGCACTGGCCCCCGAGGCTACGGTGTTGGCACTGACGGCTTCGGCTACCCCCTCTGTGGCCGAGGATATTATGAGTCAGCTCGAATTTGGCGAGCCTCACATCATAAGGAGCGATTTTTCGAGGCCCAATATATCATTTGTTGTACGTCTCACCTACAACAAGTCCGACCAACTATGTCGCATATTGGAGTCGGTCAGTGGCAGCGCCATAGTCTATGTTCGTACCCGCGAGGGGTGCGAGAAGGTGGCAAACTATCTGCGCGAAAAAGGGTTCGATGCCGACTACTACCACGCAGGTATGCCCCACGAGGAGCGCTCGATACGCCAAGATGCCTGGCTCAAAGACCAACTGCGTATAATAGTGGCCACCAGCGCCTTTGGTATGGGTATAGACAAGAGGGATGTGAGGGTAGTCGTTCACTACGATATGTGTGACTCGATGGAGGCCTACTACCAAGAGGCGGGGCGTGCAGGTCGCGACGGTGGGCGTAGCTTTGCGGTATTGCTTATGTCCAGCGACGAGATATCGCGCTGTCAGAATAGGATAGACAACGAGTTTCCGCCCATAAAGCTCATCAAGAACATCTACAACGATATATGCTCGTCGCTGATGGTGGCATACGGCGAGGGGGGCGGCCAGAGTTTCCAGTTCAACATCTACGACTTTTGTACGGCTCACCACCTGTCTGTGCAGCTTGTGCGCAACGCCATAAAACTGCTTACCCTGAATGGCTATATGACCCTCTCCGATGAGGGCGAGAATAGCGCACGAGTGATGTTCTGCGTCTCGCGTGAGGATCTCTACGACTACCGCATACGCAAGCGCGAAATGGAGGGGGTACTGTTGGCCCTGCTGAGGCTCTACGAGGGTATCTTTACGGAGTTCAAACCCATAGACGTACAAGAGATTGCCCACCTGAGCGGCTACACCGATGAGGTGGTGCGTGAACAGCTGAAAATACTCTGGCAACAACACATCATCCGCTACGTTCCACGCAGCTTCACTCCCCTGCTGACCCTACTCTGCGACCGAGTGCCCAAACACGATGTGTTTATCGACTCCGAGAACTACCGGGCCCGCAAACGCTGCTTAGGCGACAGGCTCAACGCTATGTGTCAGTATGCCCTTCTGAACGATGGGTGTCGTAGTCGCTACATACAGGAGTACTTTGGCCAGAGCGATGCCACCGACTGTGGCTGTTGCGACCTCTGCATCGACCGTCGCAAGGGACGTGTGAGGGTGAGCGACCAAGACGACAACCAGACCGAGCCCACCCCACAAGTGGTGCTAAAACTACTCACCGACCGAGGCCCTATGAGCGTACCGCAACTGGTGGCCAATTTCAGCGCTTGGCCCGATGAGGTGGTTGAGATTGTGGGCGACCTGATTGCCGACCACAAAATTTATACAGACAAGCTGGGTAAACTACGGAAAAAATAGGTACTTTTGTGGGCCGAAAAGCACTGCACAAAGTATTTCTTGTGAAGATAGAGAGTAGTATGAAAGAGTTTCAGAAGAGCATAACACCCGATGAGATAAAGGAGCTACCCATAGCGGCCTTTGAGGGCAAGATTGTGGTGGTCGATACACTCGACGGCCTCAATCGCGCTTGCGAGGAGCTGTCGGCCCAGAACATCATAGGTTTCGACACCGAGACAAGGCCCTCGTTCAAGGCAGGTGTGAGCTACAACGTGTCGCTGGTGCAGCTGTCTACCCCTACGACCTGTTACCTCATCAGGCTCTGCTCGGTGCGCTTCGAGAGGGCGTTAATTAAGCTGTTGGAGAACAAGAGGGTGTTGAAAGTGGGTGTAGATGTTGGGGGCGACATTCGCAACCTGTCCAAGATACGCCACTTCCGCCCCGCAGGCTTTGTGGAGCTGCAAAAAGAGGTCGAGGCCTTTGGCATAGAGGACAAGAGTCTGCGCAAGATGGCCGCCATAATACTGGGTGTAGGAGTGTCTAAGGCTCAGAGGCTCAGCAACTGGGAGGCCAAAGAGATGACTCACTCGCAGATGCGCTATGCCGCCACCGACGCTTGGATATGCTTGGAGATGTATAACGAACTTAACAGAGCAAAATAATGACCGACAACAAGAAAATATACCTCGCAAAGGGCAAGCAGGAGTCACTACTCAGGCGCCACCCCTGGGTATTCTCAGGAGCCATAAAACGTGCCGACCAGCCCCTCGAAGAGGGCGAGCTGGTGGATGTCTACACCGCCGAGGGCGAGTTTATTGCTCGCGGACACTGTCAGGTGGGCTCGATAGCTGTGAGGGTACTCACCTTCGACCAAGAGCCCATAGACCAAGCGTGGTGGAATGGCCGCTTGGCCTCGGCCTATGCCGTAAGGGAGGCTTTGGGGCTGACCGACAATGCCTCGACCACCTGCTACCGACTGGTGCACGGCGAGGGCGACAATCTGCCCGGACTGGTCATCGACATCTATGGCTCTACGGCCGTAGTGCAGTGCCACAGCGTGGGTATGTACCTGTCGAGAGAGCAGATTGTAGAGGCTCTCAGGGCCACCTATGGCGACCGACTGACGGCTGTCTACGACAAGAGCAGCCAAACCCTACCCTACAAGGCCGACCTCGGTGCCGAGGATGGCTACCTTTTGGGCTCGGGCGAGGGCGAAGAGGTTGTATTGGAGGGCGGACACAAGTTTGCCGTAAACTGGGCCAAGGGCCAAAAGACGGGCTTCTTTATTGACCAGAGGGCCAATCGCGAGTTGGTGGGCCGCTATGCCAAGGGGCGCAACCTGCTCAACACGTTCTGCTATACGGGCGGCTTTTCGATTTACGGTCTGGCGGGTGGCGCAAGGAGCGTTACGAGTGTTGATAGCAGCGCCATTGCCATCGAGCTGGTAGACCGCAATGTCGAGCTCAACTTCCCCGAGGGGGCTCCCCACCGCAGCGCAGCTATGGACACGTTCGACTTTTTGCGCACCGTCGAGAAGGGCGAGTTTGATATGATGATACTCGATCCCCCCGCTTTTGCCAAGCACCACAAGGTGTTGGGCAACGCCTTGCAGGGCTATAAGAGGCTCAATGCCAGAGCTATGGAGAAGATTGCCAGCGGTGGCATACTCTTTACGTTCAGCTGCTCGCAGGCGGTGAGCAAAGAGCAGTTCCGCCTGGCGGTCTTTTCGGCTGCGGCCATTGCTGGGCGCAAGGTGAGGATTTTGCACCAGCTGACTCAGCCCACCGACCACCCCATCAACATCTACCACCCCGAGGGCGAATACCTCAAAGGCTTGGTGCTGTACGTCGAGTAGAATTCAAAATTAAAGATTCAAAATTAACACACGCCCCCGTCACTTCGTGACACCCCCTCTAACTTAGAGGGGGAATTAGGGGGAGTTGAATTTTCAATTTTCCATTTTCAATTTTCCATTTAATTCGTCGTTAGACGTTGGACGTTAGACAAAAAGATTATGAACCGCGAATACACATCCGACAAGCGCGAGGGTAACCACCTGTGCGACATATTGTTTCGCCTGTTTGGTCACGCCTCGCTGAGCATATCCCACTTGGGCCGCCACATTTACGTAGACCCCTGCCTGAGCGAGAACGACTTCAAGGGGCTGCCCAAGGCCGACCTGATACTCGTAACCCACCATCACGACGACCACTTCGACCCCGAGGCCATAGCCCAACTATCGAAGCCTACGACTATGGTTGTGGCACCCCCACACGTGGCCGAGCAGATTGATGGCGCCATTGACCTGGGCCCCGCACAGAGGTTGCACATTATGCCGTGGGGGCTGGTCGAGACCGTTGCGGCCTACAACATCGAGCGCCCCCAGTACCACCCCAAGGAGCGTGGCGATGTGGGCTATGTAGTTACCATTGCCGACAAGCGCATCTACGTTGGCGGCGATACCGAACTAACACCCGAACTACTTGCCGTAGAGAACATTGACTACCTGTTCTTAAACGTAAACTTGCCCTACACAATGACCGTAGATATGGCGGTAGAGGCGGCTCGTACCCTGCGCCCAAAGGTATTCTACCCCATCCACACCGTTGGTATGTCGGCCGACCAGATAGCCACCATACGTGAGCGACTGGCCGACACCGATATAGAGGTTGTACTGGCACCTATGGAATAAGAATTGAGAATTGA
Source organism: Rikenellaceae bacterium (assembly GCA_015059945.1). Lineage (GTDB taxonomy): Bacteria > Bacteroidota > Bacteroidia > Bacteroidales > Rikenellaceae > Tidjanibacter. The sequence continues at coordinate 195,101 of SUZJ01000002.1, read as the reverse complement.
AAATTATTCGTCGGTTGACGGTTGACGGTCGTCGGTCGACAATACAACAAGGGCTCACATCTGCAACGATGCGAGCCCTTGTTGTCTGTTGCCATATCTCTTATTTGAGCCACTTGTCGAGCCAGCCGAAGAACTCACGGTTCCAAACGAGCGAGTTCTGGGGTTGGAATACCTGGTGAGCCTCGTTCTGGAAGGCTACCAGTTTGGCGGGCACACCCTGCAACTTGGCCGCATTGAAGGCCTCCAAGCTCTGGGTGTAGGGGATGCGGTAGTCTTTGCAGCCCGTAATAATAAGGATAGGTGTATCCCACTTGCCGGCTGCCTTGTGGGGCGAGTTGGCATAGCTGCGCTGAGCGGTGCGGTTGCTCTTGTCCCAGTAGGGGCCGCCGTAGTCGTTGTTCACAAACCACATCTCCTCGGTGTGGCCATACATACTCTCAAAGTTGAAGATACCGCAGTGTGAGATGAGCGCTTTGAAGCGGCCCTCGTGGTGGCCTGCAAGGTAGTAGACCGAGTAGCCGCCATAGCTTGCACCAACGGCACCCAGCCTATCCTCGTCGCTCCAAGGCTCTTTGGCCACGTCGTCTATGGCTGCCAGGTAGTCTTTGATGTTCTGACCGCTGTAATCGCCCGAAATCTGGTCCAGCCACTCCTGACCAAACGAGGGCAGGCCTCGGCGGTTGGGTGCTACGACCACATAGCCCTCGGCAGCCATCAGCTGGAAGTTCCAACGGTAGCTCCAGAATTGGCTCACTACGCTCTGGGGACCACCCTGGCAGTAGAGCAGCGTGGGGTACTTTTTGCTCTCGTCGAAGTTGGGAGGCAGGATTACCCAAGTGAGCATCTGCTTGCCATCGGTGGTGCGTACCCAGCGTTTCTCGGTACGGCCCATAGGTATGTTGTCGTAAATCTGCTGGTTTACGAAGGTAATCTGGCACAGCTTGTTGTCGCCATCGAGGGTGTAGAGCTCGGGGGCCTTCATAATGGTATTCATATGGGCCACAATGGTCTTGCCCGCCTTGGTGAACGAGTTGATATCGTGGTCGCCCGAGGTGAGCACCTCAACCTGCGAGCCCTCGGCCAGAGCTACGCGGCAAATCTGGTGAGTGGCGGTGATGGGGGCTACAAAATAGATAGCCTCGGTGCCCTCCCAAACCAAATTGGTGGCGTTGTAGTCAAACTTGGCCGTAAGGTCGCGCATCGAGCCGTCGGCCGAGTTCCATACAAACAGACGCTCTTTGTCGCTCTCGTTGCCAGCCCTGCGCATACTGCGGAAGGCAATCATCTTGTCGTCGGGGCTCCATACGGGATATTTGTCATAGCCGGGCATCTCGCCCCACTCTTTGCAGATGTTTCGGGTGGTGCCGGTGGCCACGTCGTAGATTACGATGTCCGAGTCGGTCGAAACGGCATACTCGGCGCCAGTCAGAGGCTTAGAAGTGTAGGCCAGTGCGGTACCTGCATTGTTCCAAGCAATCTCCTCGCTGTCGAAGTAGGGGGCCAGAGGTGCATCCCAAGCGGCACCCTCCATAATGTCTTTGCCCTCGCTGACAAGGCCCTCGCCAATGGTAGCAACAAAGATGTGCGAGTAGTCGCCCTCATCCCAGTAGTCCCAGTGGCGTACCATCAGGTCGTCGTAGATGAGCACATTAGACTTGGGCTGGTTGTGAATCTCGCTGCCGCTAACGGCCTTGACGTGAACGCGCTTAGTGTAGTAGAGCACATTGTCGCTTGGGGCCACACCCCAGCTCTCGATGCCCTCGATGTTGGTCAGCTGCTGGGCGTCGGTGCCGTCGGGCCTGATGCACCAAATCTGGCCATCCTCGGCGGTGTAGTAGAGCCTCGAGCCATCGCCATTCCAGGCGGGCGACGAGCCCTTCTCGACGAGCCTTACGACCTCGCCACCCTTGGGCGAAACGAGGTAAATGGCGGTAGAGCCCTTATTCTCTTCCATATTGTAGTAGGTGATGGTAAAGGCCACCTGCGAGCCGTCGGGCGAGAGCTTCTGGCCACCCACACGGCCCATTTTCCACATCACCTCGGGGGTAAATTTGGCTGCCTCGATCTCTTCGGGCGTAAGGTTGTTGGTGAAAGTCATAACTTCGAGTGTTGGTGCTTGGCCGCAGCCCACCAGAGCCACAGCCAACGCCGCTGTTAGGAGTTGTTTAATTTTCATAAGCGTTTGGGGATATGAGTTATTTATCTGATTTTCCAATCGAGGTAGTGCTCAAAGAGGGTTTTGATGGTCGAGTAGCTACTATCGACAGCCTTCCAGAGCCTGCGGCCACGCAACCACTCTACGGCCGTAATCTGCTCGTCCTCCTGTGGGAATATCTCGGGTGCCTCGCCTGGGGCCAACATCACAAACCACTCGGTCTGCTTTACCTCCCAACGGCCATAGGCGTTGTGGAAGTGGCGAGTGGTGCAGAGCGGAGCAACAATCTCCACCTCGGCCAGCCCCGTCTCTTCCTTCACCTCGCGTATAGCAGCCTGCTCGGCCGTTTCGCCCGGGTCGATGTGCCCTTTGGGCAGGTCGTACCTCCCCTTGCGAGTCATAATAAGTATATCACCCGGGGTATTCTCAACCACACCTCCTGCGGCCCTTACGACCACCATCTGGTTACAAAACTGCTCCAAGCGGTCGGCAGCCCCTCGGCACACCACCGCCAATCTATCGCCACACCCTACGGCATCCAACAGAGCCTCGGGCGAGGGCACGGTTTGGTCGTCCAACTCCAACACAGCCCACTTGGGCCCTAAGCCCAAATCGGCCCCAGAGGCCCCTGTGAGGGGCTTTTCGACAAACTCGAAAAATTTATTTTCAAAAAATATTCGCATAACTCTACAAAATAACTAATTTTATAGCGTAATTACAAATTTAAGCGATGGAAAAATACGAAAGCAAGCAACAACAAATACGCCGTTCGGCCGAGCAAATATACTCTGCTCTGTCGTCGTTCAGCAATTTTACGCCTATGTTGGCCGACAAGGTCGAGGAGTGGCAGGCCACCGACGACGAGTGCTCGTTCAAGGCAAAGGGTATGAAGATGGCCCTGCGCATTGTAGACCGCGAGCCCAACAAGACCATAAAAATCCAGGGTGCCGATAGCAACCCTATGGACTTTACGTTCTGGTTGCAGCTCAAAGAGGTTGCCCCCTACGACACCCGTATGCGCATTGTGGTACACGCCGAGCTGAATATGATGATGCGTATGATGATTGGCAAAAAACTGCAAGGCGCCGTAGACCAAATGGCAGAGGCAATAGCGACTGCAATGAATTGAGAATTGAGAATTGAGAATTGGCAGACCCCCTCGGCCTACGGCCACTCCCCCTATCTTAGGGGGAGAGTCATCTGCCCTCACAACAACTCCTCCCCTAAGTTAGGGGAGGTGCCCAAAGGGTGGAGGGGTCTGTCAGACGTTAGACGCTCGACGTTAGACGTTAGACTAAAAATAAGAGAAACAACCTAAAAATAACACACTAAAAACTTATGTTAGAACAATTTGTAAACCGCCACATTGGCCCGTCGGAGCACGACTTGGCCGAAATGCTCAAAGTTATCGGTGTTGGTAGCGTTGAGGAACTTATCTCGCAGGTTATGCCCCAGAGCATCCGTCTGCGCAAACCTCTGGCACTCGACGAGCCTATGACCGAAGTGCAGTTTGGTGCACACATCCGCTCGCTGGCCGACCGCAACCAGACCCTGCGCTCGTTTATCGGTATGGGCTACTATCCCAACTCGATGCCCGCGGCCATCATCCGCAACGTATTCGAGAACCCCGCTTGGTACACCTCGTACACCCCCTATCAGGCCGAGATTTCGCAGGGTAGGTTGGAGGCTCTGCTGAACTTCCAGACTATGATTGTGTCGCTCACGGCTATGGAGATTGCCAACTGCTCGTTGCTCGACGAGGCTACCGCAGCAGCCGAGGCTATGCTGATGATGTATGCTCTGCGCAGCCGCGACCAGCAGAAGAGTGGTGTAAATGTGCTCTTTGTGGATAGCAATATCTATCCCCAGACCCTCGACGTACTGCTCACCCGTAGCGAGCCTTTCGGCATTGAGATAGTTATCGACGACTATGCAACCTACGAGTTCACGGGCCGCGAGTTTGGTGCTCTGGTACAGTATCCCGCAGCCGCAGGCCAGTTGCGCAACTATGCCGCCCTGACTGAGGCAGCTCACGCAGCAGGTGCCAAGGTGGCCGCAGTGTGCGACCTTATGAGCCTTGTACTGCTCAAAGCCCCCGGTGAGTGGGGAGCCGACATTGCAGTTGGCTCGTCGCAGAGGTTTGGTCTGCCTATGGGCTTTGGTGGCCCCAGCGCAGGCTTTATGGCTACCAAAGATGCCTACAAGCGTAATATGCCCGGCCGCATCATTGGCGTATCGGTAGACCGCTTGGGCAACCGCGCACTTCGTATGGCATTGCAGACTCGCGAGCAGCACATCAAACGCGAGAAGGCAACCTCGAACATCTGTACAGCATCGGCCCTGATGGCCTCGATGAGCGGCTTCTATGCAGTATACAATGGTCCCGAGGGTTTGGCCCGCATTGCAGCCCACATCCACTCGCGCACCGTAGCCGTAGCCGAGGCTTTGAAGGCTCTGGGCTATGAACTGCTCAGTGGCGAGTACTTCGACACCTTGGAGGTTTCGGCCGAGGCTGCCGTAGTTCAGGACATCGCCTTGCAGCACGGCATCAACTTCTTCTACCCCGCCGAGGATAAGGTGCGTATGAGTTTCGACGAGATTACCACCGACGAGGAGGTGGCCGAGGTTGTGGCTATCTTTGCCGAGGCCGCAGGCAAGAAGGCTCCAAAGAGCATCAAGATTGACGAGGCCGCATCGGTAATTCCTGCCGAGCTGAGGCGTCAGAGCGCAATTCTGACCGAGCCCGTATTTAATAAGTACCACAGCGAGACCGACCTGATGCGCTATATCAAACGCCTCGAGCACCGCGACATTTCGCTGGCCGACAGTATGATTTCGCTCGGCTCGTGCACTATGAAGCTCAACCCCGCAGCCACTATGCAGCCCCTCTCGCTGGCAGGCTTTGCAAATATGCACCCCTTTGCTCCTACCGCACAGGCCGAGGGCTATATGGCTATGATTAGCGAGTTGGAGAAAGACTTGTCGATTATCACAGGCTTTGCAGGTTGCACCTTGCAGCCCAACTCGGGTGCCGCAGGCGAGTACACCGGTCTGATGATTATCCGCGCTTACCACCAGAGCCGCTCGCAGGGCTACCGCAATGTTATTCTTATCCCCGCCTCGGCCCACGGTACCAACCCCGCTTCGGCCGCTATGGCAGGTATGAAAATTGTGGTTGTGGCTTGCGACCAGAAGGGTAACATCGACGTAGAGGACCTGAAAGCCAAAGCCGAGCAGTATGAGGGCGAGTTGGCAGGTCTGATGGTTACCTACCCCTCGACTCACGGTGTGTTCGAGAGCCGCATCCGCGAGATTGTAGACACTATCCACGAGCACGGCGGACAGGTATATATGGACGGTGCGAATATGAACGCCCAGGTGGGCCTGACCAACCCCGGCTTTATTGGTGCCGACGTGTGCCACCTCAACCTGCACAAGACCTTCGCAATGCCTCACGGTGGTGGCGGCCCAGGCGTAGGTCCCGTATGCGTGGCCGAGCACTTGGTTGAGTTCTTGCCTTCGCACTCGGTTGTTCCCACCGGTGGTGCCGATGGCATTACTGCCGTTTCGTCGTCGCCCTGGGGTAGCGCACTGCTGTTGCCCATCACCTACGGCTATATCAAGATGCTGGGTGCCGAGGGTCTGCGCAAGGCTACCGAGATGGCTATCGTGGGCGCAAACTATATGTCGTGCCGTCTGGCCGAGAGCTACCGCACCTACTACTCGGGCGAGAGTGGCCGTGTAGGTCACGAGATGATTCTCGACCTGACCAACTTCCGCAAGGAGTATGGCGTAGAGGTTGGCGACGTTGCTCACCGACTGATGGACTATGGTTTCCACGCTCCCACCCTCTCGTTCCCCGTGCACGATACGCTGATGGTAGAGCCTACCGAGAGCGAGTCGAAGGAGGAGATGGACAAGTTCTGCGATGCGCTGGTTAAGATTCTCCACGAGGCACAGACTTGCCCCCAGATTGTTGTCAATGCTCCCTATACCGCGGCCGAGCTGGCTGGCGAGTGGGGCCACGACTTCTCGCGCACCGAGGCTGCCTTCCCCTTGGAGTGGGTTAAGGCCCAGAAGTTCTTCCCCTACGTCACCAAAATCGATAACGGCTATGGCGATAGGAACCTGCTGGCAGTAAACAACGAGTAGTTTCCGCATATCAAAACAATAGGAGAGCCCCGAAGCAATTTCGGAGCTCTCCTCTTGTTTTGTCTAACGTCGCAAATGCGAGTAAGCGAGGGCAGAGGCTGCTTGCAGACTATGCCGAGCAGGAGCATTTTAGAGCAAGCGTCAGCTTGGTCAAACCGACCTAAGTCTTATAGGGGCTTTAAGGACTTTAAGGTCATTATGGACCTTAAAGAAAACATATAACTCCTATCACTCATATATCTCCTATTGCTCTTATAGGATATATATGACTAATAGGGCTAATAGGAACTTTAGGTGGGGCTTGGTAAGGTCGTGCAATTCCTTTTACAGACCTCTCCGCCCCTTTGGGGCACCTCCCCTAACTTAGGGGAGGAGTAGTCGTGGATAGTAGGTTGATTGTGGTTATCCCCCGCTCCACTACCACTACCACTACCACTACCACTACCACTCTCCCTCTGGGCTCCCCACAACCACTCTCCCCCTGAATTAGGGGGAGTGGTTGCGTAGCAACCGAGGAGGTCTGTTTCTTTAAGGGCCTTAGGGATTTCCCCCTCTAAGTTAGAGGGGGTGCCCGTTAGGGCGGGGGCGTGTGTCTGACTTAGGTCGGTTGGACGTTGGACAAAAAAACAAAGGACCCACCCTCGAAATAGCGAATCCCTTTGCTTTTTGGTCGAAACCGACCTAAAATAAGTTTGAATTTTGAATTTTCAATTCTCCCATTGGTCGGTTATTTGAGCAATCTCAGGCGGAGCATATTGATAGCGGCGGTGGCAGCTCGCTCGATATTCTGGGCCCTCAGGCGGCCGTGATTGAGGCACAAAGCCTCGGTACCATCGGGACCCGCAACCGCCATCCACACCGTACCCACAGGTTTGTCGGGGGTGCCACCCGTAGGGCCTGCAATGCCCGTAGTAGACACGCCCCAAGTGGTGCCACACACTCGGCGGACACCCTCGGCCATCTGGCGGGCAACAGGCTCGCTAACGGCACCATATTTATTAAGGTCGTCGGCACTTACGCCCAGCACCTGATTCTTGACCTCGTTTGAGTAGCTGACCACGCCACCCATAAAGTAGGCCGAAGCGCCACTCATAGCCGTAAACTTGGCACTCAGCGCTCCTCCCGTACACGACTCGGCAGCCGCAAGGCTCTCGCCCCTGGCCAGCAGCAGGTCGGCCACCACCGACTGGACAGTGTCGCCCTCCCAGCCCACAAAGTAGTCGCCCAGCAGGGGCATAAGCAGCTCAAACTGGCGGTCAATAGCCTTGCGAGCCTCGCTCTCCTCGACATCGTAGGCCGACAGACGCAAGCGCAACTGGCTGGGCGAAGGCAGATAGGCAAGGTGAAGCTCTTCGGGCAGGGCGTCCTCCCAGGGGGCAATCAGTTGGGCCATCATACTCTCGGCCAGTCCGAAGGTTATGGCTGTGCGGTGTACCACGCTGCGCAGTTCGAAGCGCTCCCTCAGCAGGGGCAACACGCTCTCCTCCATCAGCGCCTCCATCTCAAATGGCACCCCGGGCAGGCATATCACCACCCCACCCTCGGGGGTGTCAAACCACATACCTGGCGCAGTACCCTTATGGTTGGGCAGCACGCGGCAGCAGGCGGGCACCAGAGCCTGAGCCTTGTTGAGTTCGTTAAACTCGATGCCTCGCAGGGCCATAATGCGCTCCACACGCTCGTAGGTGGCCTCATCGCGCACCAGTGGCGAGCCAAACATCTCGGCCAGCACACGCTTGGTAATATCGTCTTTCGTTGGGCCAAGTCCGCCTGTGGTAATTACCACATTGCTCGCAGCAAGCGACTCGGCAATAGCTGCACGTATCTCCTCTGCGCTATCGCCAATCGAGTACTTACGCCTAACGGTGGCGCCAATATCGCCCAAGTGGCGGCTCATCCAAGCCGAATTGGTATCTACAATCTGGCCAATGAGTATCTCATCGCCAATGGTTATGATGTCAACGGTCATAGAGTGGGAATTGGGAATTGAGAATTGAGAATTGAGAATTTTCCTTAATGTCCTTAATGACCTTAAAGTCCTTAAAGACTTTGGTCGGTGACGTTAGACGCCTTTTTAGCCAACTCGCGGCAAGCGCGGCCCGCAAAGGCAGGGCCCTCGTAGTGCAAGGCCGAGTAGCACTGCACCAGGCTGGCACCTGCATCGAGCACCCTCTGGGCATCGGCAGCACTCATAATACCGCCCACACCAATCACGGGATAGTGGTAGTTCATCTTGCGGCACACATAATCGACCAGCTCGATGGTGCGCTCCAGCAGTGGTGCTCCGCCCATAACTCCGCCATTCATACGGCTCAGTTGGCGTTTAGACAGGCGGCTGCCCAGTCGTGCCGAGCAGTCGGCCACCACCAGTCCATCGAGTGGGGTATCGATGAGTATCTGCACCATATCATCGACAATGTGCATAGGCCAGTCGGGCGAAATTTTGAGCAGCACAGGGCGGTAGTCGTTCTGGCCTCGGCGGAAGTCAAACAGCCCATCCAAAACCCTCTCGACCAGCGCTTTATCGGTGGCGCAGTAGCTCTCGCCACTGCCAATTATGGGTGCCACGTTTACGGTAAAGTAGTCTACATACTGGTACAGCGGACGGAAGGTTTTGAGGTACTCGACAGGCATACGGTCGGGCAGCACCACCGAGTTGGGGGCAATGTTGGCACCCACCACAACCTTATGGCCATAGGCACGTCGGCGCAGATGGTCTACACACTTCTCGATGCCGCAGTTGGGAAACTCCATTCGGTGCACCAGCGCGCGCTCGCCACGCAGGCGAAAAAGGCGCGGCTTGATGCCCCCCGCCTGGGGCTTGGGGGTGATGGTGCCAATCTCTACAAAGCCAAAGCCCAGCGCTCCCAGAGGGCGATAGAGCGTAGCATCCCTATCGAGGCCCGCAGCAGCACCTATGGGGTTGGCAAACCTCACACCAAAGACCTCGCGCTCCAACGAGGGGTGGCGCCACGAGTAAAGCTTACGCAGCATCCACTGGCCCATATTGCCACGCCCGATAAAGCGCAGCACAGCCGACGAAAAATTGTGGCCCACCTCGGCAGGCAACAGCGACATCAAAGGTCGCACAAGTATCTTATACAAACTCATAGTTGCGAGTTGAAAATGGAAAAGTTTCCTTAAGGCCCTTAAAGCCCTTAACGACTTAGGTCGGTTGGACGTTAGACGTTAGACGTTCGACGTCAGTTGCAAAAGTAAGCATATTTCTGAAAATAATGGTTATATTTGTGGTATGAAAATTATTATCGACAACTTTGTCCCCTATGCAGCCCAGGCCCTGGCCCCCTTTGCCGAGGTCGTAGAGCTACACGCCGACCAGATAACCCCTGCCGCTGTGGCCGATGCCGACGCCCTGATTGTTCGCACCCGCACACGGTGCAATGGGGCGCTACTCGAAGGCTCGGCAGTGCAGTTCGTGGGCACCGCCACCATAGGCTATGACCACATAGACCGCACCTGGTGCAACGCCCACAATATCACCACCGTAAGCGCCGCAGGATGCAACGCCCGAGGAGTGCTCCAATGGGTTAGCGCAGCATTAGCCCACACCCTCGGCAGGTTGGGCCGCACCTCACCCGAGGGGCTCTGCATTGGTGTCGTAGGAGTGGGTAATGTGGGCTCGCTCGTGGCCGACTATTGTCGCAGTTGGGGTTTCCGCGTTTTGTGCAGCGACCCACCTCGCGAGGTGGCCGAAAACTTAGGTCCCGAGCAGGACTTTGTACCCCTTGCCGAGCTGGTCGCACAGGCCGACATTGTAACCCTACACACTCCCCTGGTTCGCTCGGGGCAATGGCCCACCTACCATCTGGCCGACAGCAACTTTGTGGCCACGATGAAGCCCGGGGCAACCCTGCTGAACGCCTCGCGCGGAGAGGTGGCCGACACTGCTGCACTCATCAGCCCCGAGGCCAAAAAACTGGCCCTCTACATAGACGTTTGGGAGGGTGAGCCACACGCCATAAACCCCACCCTGCTGAGTCGTGCAAAGGTGGCCACAACCCACATTGCAGGCTACTCGCTCCAAGGCAAGGCAAACGCCTCGGCAATAGTGGTGCGCGCACTGGCGCAACACTTTGGCATAGAGCCGCTTACCGATTGGTATCCAAGTGGCGTAACTCCCTCTGCCCCACGCCCCATCAGCTGGGCCGAGATGAGCGCACAGATAGGCCACTACTGCCCCCTCGAAGCCGAGACCGAGTGGCTCTACAGCCACCCCACCGAGTTCGACCAGCATCGCAACACATACCCCCTGAGAGAGGAATTTTTCTAAAAGTGATAGGAGCAATAGGAGCAATAGGAGCAATGGGAGTTATGGGAGAAATAAAAATCTTATAACTCCTATTTCTCTTATAACTCTTAGGGCGGTCATCGGCCAACACACTATATTTATATGCTATTTTTTTGGGAAAAGAGAAAAAATAATTACATTTGTAGGCTGTATGTCGGCTCAACAAACACACAAACAGACAATTACAACACAACAATAAACACATTTTCAAACAATTAACTAATTTTTATGGCAAACGTAAAAAGAGTCTACACCTTTGGCGACCGTAAAGCCGAGGGTAATGGCAAGATGAGAGAGTTGCTCGGCGGTAAGGGTGCTAACCTCGCCGAGATGAACCTGTTGGGTATGCCCGTGCCTCCAGGTTTCACTATCACCACCGAGGTATGTACCGAGTACTACAAAGAGGGTGAGGAGAAAGTTAAAGAGTTGATTAAAGACGAGGTCGAGGCCGCTATCAAAAACATTGAGGAGTCGACCGGTATGATATTCGGTAGCGAGGTATCACCCCTGCTGCTGTCGGTACGTTCGGGTGCTCGCGCTTCGATGCCCGGTATGATGGATACCATCCTCAACCTGGGTATGAACGATGCAGCCGTAGAGGCTCTGACCAAACGTAGCGGCAACGCTCGTTTCGCTTGGGACTCGTACCGCCGTTTCGTACAGATGTATGGCGACGTGGTATTGGAGATGAAGCCCGCATCGAAAGAGGACGTAGACCCCTTTGAGGCTATTATCGACGAGGTTAAAGAGGCTAAAGGCGTTAAGAACGATGCCGAGCTGACCGCCGAGGACTTCAAAGAGTTGGTTGTAAGGTTCAAAGCCGCTGTTAAGGAGACCACCGGTAAGGACTTCCCCGCTGATCCTTGGGAGCAGTTGTGGGGTGCTATCTGCGCCGTATTCCGCAGCTGGATGAACGAGAGGGCTATCCTGTACCGCAAGCTGAACAACATTCCTCAGGAGTGGGGTACCGCAGTGAGCGTTATGGCAATGGTATTTGGTAATATGGGTGACAACTCGGCTACCGGTGTTTGCTTCTCGCGTGACGCCGCTACTGGCGAGAACATCTTCAACGGCGAGTACCTGGTAAATGCACAGGGCGAGGACGTTGTAGCAGGTATCCGTACCCCCCAGCAGATTACCCTCGAGGGCTCGCGCCGTTGGGCTAAGGCTCAGAACATCGACGAGGCTGTAAGGGCTGCTCAGTTCCCCTCGTTGGAGGAGGTTATGCCCGAGGTTTACAAAGAGCTCTGCGATATCAAAGACCACCTGGAGAACTACTTCACCGATATGCAGGATATGGAGTTCACCATTCAGGACGGTAAACTGTGGATGCTCCAGACCCGTAACGGCAAACGTACCGGTGCTGCTATGGTGAAGATTGCTATGGATATGTTGGCCGAGGGCCGCATCGACGAGCAGACCGCTATTCTGCGTCAGGAGCCCGAGAAACTCGACGAGCTGCTGCACCCCGTATTTGACAAACAGGCTATCAAGAGCGCTAAGGTTATCACCAAGGGTCTGCCCGCCAGCCCCGGTGCTGCTACCGGTCCCGTAGTATTCTTTGCAGATGATGCCGAGAAGTACTTCCAGGAGCACGGCATCAAAGCTATCTTGGTACGTATCGAGACCTCGCCCGAGGACTTGAAGGGTATGTTGGATGCTGCAGGTATTCTGACCGCTCGCGGTGGTATGACCTCGCACGCAGCTGTGGTTGCCCGTGGTATGGGTAAATGCTGCGTTTCGGGTGCTGGCGAGTTGAAAATCGACTACAAAGAGCGCACCATCGAGATTGACGGCTTGGTAATCAAAGAGCACGACTGGATTTCGCTCAACGGCTCGACTGGCGAGGTTTACCTGGGCCAGGTTGCTACCAAAGAGGCTGAGCTGAGCGGTGATTTCGCTAAGCTGATGGATTTGACCACCAAATATGCTCGTCTGAAAGTTCGCACCAATGCCGACTCGCCCCGCGATGCTAAACAGGCTATCAAGTTTGGCGCACAGGGTATCGGTCTGTGCCGTACCGAGCATATGTTCTTCGAGGGCGACCGTATCTTGGCCGTTAGGGAAATGATTTTGGCCGACGACGAGGCTGGTCGTCGCGTGGCTCTGGCCAAACTGCTGCCTATGCAAAGGGAGGACTTCGAGGGTATCTTCGAGGCTATGCAGGGTCTGCCCGTGACCGTACGTCTGTTGGATCCACCATTGCACGAGTTCGTTCCCCACACCGAGAAGGAGCAGAAAGAGCTGGCAGAGGTACTGGGCGTAAGCTACGAGAAGATTGCTGCCAAGGTTGAGTCGCTGATGGAGGTTAACCCAATGCTGGGCCACCGTGGTTGCCGTCTGGGTAACACCTATCCCGAGATTACCGAGATGCAGACCAGGGCTATCTTGGAGGCTGCTATGAACATCCGCGAGAAAGGTACCCCCGTGAAGGTAGAGATTATGGTTCCTCTGGTTGGTAACCACAAAGAGTTGCGCTACCAGAAGAACATTATCGACCGCGTAGCTGGTGAGATCTTTGCCGAGCGCAACGACCGCATCGACTATATGGTAGGTACTATGATTGAGGTACCAAGGGCTGCAGTAACCGCTGATCAGATTGCAGAGGTTGCCGAGTTCTTCTCGTTCGGTACCAACGACTTGACTCAGATGACTCTGGGCTTCTCGCGTGACGATATTGGCAAGTTCCTGCCCGTATATTTGGACAAGAACATCATCAAGGCCGACCCCTTCAAGATTCTCGACCGCAACGGCGTAGGCCGTCTGGTACGCGAGGGCGTTATGAAGGGCCGTACTACCCGTGCCGAGCTGAAGTGCGGTATTTGTGGTGAGCACGGTGGCGAGCCTTCGAGCGTTGAGTTCTGCCACACCGCAGGTCTGGACTACGTTAGCTGCTCGCCCTTCCGCGTGCCTATCGCTCGTCTGGCTGCGGCACAGGCTGCTCTCAAATAAGCCGAGGTTTAGCAATGAAAAGAAAAGGCTCTCCGAGAAATCGGAGGGCCTTTTTTTTGGTAATTCAAAATGCAAGATTTTTAAGGGCCTTAGGGAGTTTAAGGGGCCACAAGGAAAATAAGAGTAATAGGAGATATAAGAGATATAAGAGATATAAGAGATATAGGAGTAATACCAATCCTATAAATCCTATAAATCCTATAAATCCCATAAATAATTTTCAATTCTCAATTTTGAATTTTGCATTTTGAATTTGTATATTTGTAGGTTGAGAAAAGTATAATCCTCAAAATAGACACCTATGTCGGAAAACAAACAAATCAAAAAACTGGCAGACAACGCTTACAGGCCACTGGCCAAGGGCGAAGAGTATGAGCCCATAATGGGCCCTGCCGAACAACCCAAAGAGGTTACGCCCTACTCGGTGGGTATGGGTGTGCTGATGGCCATCATCTTCTCGGCCGCAGCAGCCTATCTGGGCCTGAAAGTTGGCCAAGTATTCGAGGCCGCCATACCTATTGCTATTATAGCAGTGGGCGTGGGCACTATGACGGGCAAAAAGAATATGCTCGGCCAAAACGTAATCATCCAGAGCATTGGCGCAAGTAGTGGCGTGATTGTGGCGGGTGCAATCTTTACCCTGCCCGCACTCTACATCCTCGGACTGGAGGCCAAGTTCTATCAGATTTTCCTCAGCTCGCTGCTGGGTGGTCTGCTGGGCATTGTGCTGCTCATACCATTCCGCAAGTACTTCGTAAAGGAGATGCACGGCGTATACCCATTCCCCGAGGCTACCGCTACAACCGAAGTATTGGTTAGTGGCGAGGGCCAGAAGGGACAGGCCAAGCTGTTGGCAGTGAGCGGACTGATTGGTGGTTTGTATGACTTTGTGGTCAGCACCTTTGGTCTGTGGACCGACACTATCACTACCCGACTGACCGCTTGGGGCGCGCATATGGCCGACCAGTTCAAGACCGTATTTAAGCTGAACACCTCGGCTGCCGTACTGGGCTTGGGCTACATTGTGGGCCTCAAATATGCAGCCTTCATCTGTGCGGGCTCGTTCTTGGTATGGTTTGTAATTGTACCTATGGTGGGCTCGTTCGAGGCCGGCGTGGATGCGCAGAACTTGGTAGCCCTGTTGGGCATTACCGACGCAAAGCTGTTGGCCAATCCAGAGGCTATCTTCACACCCGAGAACCTGTTTGCCTACATTGGCAAGCCACTGGGTATTGGTGGTATTGCTATGGCGGGTATCATTGGCATCATCAAGCAGGCAGGCATCATCAAGAGCTCGCTCTCGATGGCCGTAAATGAGCTAAAAGGGAGCAAGCAGGGTGGCCAGACCAAGCGTACCGACAAGGATATGTCGATGCGTACTATCTTGGCTGTGCTGATTGCGCTGTTGGTTGCAACGCTGGTATTCTTCCGCATAGGCGTATTGGATAACTGGTGGATGTCGGCTGTGGCACTGGTAGTGGTATTTGTAATTGCATTCTTGTTTACCACCGTTGCCGCAAATGCTATTGCCATTGTAGGTAGCAACCCTGTGAGCGGTATGACTCTGATGACACTCATCTTGGCCTCGTTGGTGCTGGTGAGCATCGGTTTGGAGGGCACAAGCGGTATGACTGCTGCAATGATTATCGGTGGCGTAGTTTGTACAGCTCTGTCGATGGCGGGTGGCTTCATTACCGACTTGAAAATTGGCTACTGGGTGGGTACAACCCCCAAAAAGCAGCAGAGTTGGAAGTTCCTCGGCACACTGGTGTCGGCCGCTACTGTTGCGGGCGTAATGATGGTGCTCAACAAGACCTACGGCTTTACGGGCGAGGGTGCCCTGGTGGCTCCCCAGGCCAACGCTATGGCTGCGGTGATTAAACCCCTGATGACGGGTGGCACTACGCCCTGGATGCTGTACTTTGCAGGTGCTGCACTGTCGCTCATACTGACTATGATTGGCGTACCTGCACTGGCCTTTGCGCTGGGTATGTTTATCCCCTTGGAGCTGAACGCTCCGCTGCTGGTGGGTGGTCTGATTAGCTGGTTTGTAACCACTCGCTCGAAGGATGCCGAGGTGAACAAGAAACGTGGCGACAGGGGTACCCTTATCGCATCGGGCTTTATTGCAGGTGGCGCCCTGATGGGTGTAGTGAGTGCGGTGCTCAAATACTTGGGCGTAGATCCATTTATGACCGAGTGGTACGCATCGAGCGGTGCCGAGTGGCTGGGCGTAGCTACCTATGTTGCCCTTATCGCCTACTTCATTTGGGACGCTAAGAGAGCGAAATAGAATTGAAAATTGAAAATTGGTGCCTACGGGCACTCCGAGTGTATTTGGCAGTGGTGCTAATAAAGACTTTGAATAATTAAAAATTGACGGTTGACGGTTGACGGTCGACTAAAAAAGAGTATGGAACTGAAAGAGAGATTTTTGAAATACGTTGCTTTTGACACACAGAGCGACGAGAACAGCATAACCTTCCCCTCGACTGACAAGCAGTTGGTACTGCTCCGAGCACTGAGGGACGAGATGATTGAGCTGGGTATGACCGAGGTTACGATGGACTCGCACGGCTACGTTATGGGTACCATCGAGGCAAGCGAGGGCTATGAGAACGCCCCGGTGATTGGCTTTATCAGCCACGTAGACACCTCGCCCGATATGAGCGGTGCTGCGGTTAAGCCCCAGTTTGTGCCAAGCTACGATGGTGGCGACATCGCCCTGGGCGGAGGCCCCGTAGTGATGAGGGTGGCCGACTTCCCCGACCTTAAATTCTACGAGGGACACACCCTCATCACCACCGACGGCACAACGCTGCTGGGTGCTGATGACAAGGCCGGCGTGGCCGAGATTATGACCGCAGCCGAGCACCTGCTCACTCACCCCGAGGTTAAACACGGCAAAATTCGCATTGGCTTTACCCCCGACGAGGAGATTGGCCGAGGCGTGGATTACTTTGACGTAGAGGCCTTTGGCGCCAAGTACGCCTACACCGTAGACGGAGGTATGGAGGGCGAGTTGGAGTACGAGAACTTCAACGCTGCCAGTGCAAAAGTAGAGTTCTACGGCCGCAACATCCACCCTGGCACCGCCAAGGATAAGCTGATAAACTCGATGCACCTGGCAATGGAGTTCGACCGCCTGCTGCCCCCACATTGGAGGCCCGAGCACACCGAGGGCTACGAGGGCTTCTACCATTTGGTGGGTATGAAGGGCAGTGTTGAGTATGCCGAGCTGAGCTACATCGTGCGCGACCACGACAGGGCCAAATTTGAGCAGAAGAAAGAGCTGCTGACCAAGGCTGCCGAGTGGATGGCCGCCAAGTATGGTGCCGAGCAGGTCAAACTGACGCTCAAAGACCAATACTACAATATGCGCGAGATGGTCGAGCCACATCCCGAGATTATCGACAAGGCCAAAGAGGCTATGGAGAACGCCGGTGTAACGCCCATCGTCAAGCCTATCAGGGGCGGCACCGACGGTAGTAGGCTGTCGTATATGGGCCTGCCCTGCCCCAACCTGTTTACGGGTGGCCAGAACTTCCACGGCAAGTTTGAGTTCATCTCGCTCGAGAGTATGTATGCCGCAGTGCGCACCATCGTAGGCCTGGCACAACTCTGGGCAGAGGAGTAAAATTCAGAATTCAAGAGTCAAATTTCAAAATTATAACCTTTATGAAGAAACTTATCGTAACAGTGTTGGCAGTGGCAGCAGTATGTACCTCGGCCAGCGCACAGTTTAATTTGAAAAACCTCTTCAACTCGGTTAAACAGGCCGCAAGCGAGGCTGTAGAGGATGTGTTGCCCGACGAGGTAAAAGGCGTTCTGGGCGCATTTATCAAAGAGGCCGAAGTGCCAGGTACATACGTTTACCAGAGGCCCGCAGTTGAGTTCGAGAGCGAGAACGCTCTGACCGATGCCGGTGGCATTGTGGCAGCCGAGACAGTAGAGGGCAAGTTGGAGCCTATGTTTGCCAAGGTGGGCATCAAACCCGGTCTGTTCACTATGACCTTTGCAGAGGATGGCAACGTGAGCCTGCTGCTGGGTAGCAAAGAACTCAAAGGCAAGTGGATCTACGACAAAGAGGCCAAGCAGATACATCTCTCACTCAAAGAGGGCGGCAAAGATTTCGCAACCCGTATGACCGTAAGCCACGAGAACATAAACATACTGGTCAAGGCCGACGGTCTGTTGGAGCTCATCAAGACCATCTCGGAGGGCTCGACCAACACCACCATTGCCACCATTGGCGCAGTGGCCAAGAGCTACGACGGTATGAACTTGGGCTTTGAGATGACAAGGCAGAAGTAACACAAACCAAACAATAAACACAAACAACACACAAGACAATGAAAAAACTTTTTGTAGCATTGTGCGCAATGGCGGCTATCTATGGCGCTAACGCACAAGAGAGCGCTCCCAAGCAGGAGGAGGGCTTCCAGTTTACAGTGGTGAAAGAGAACCCTATCACCAGCATCAAAAACCAGAACCGCGCAGGTACCTGCTGGTGCTACTCGTCGCTGGCATTCATCGAGTCGGAGCTGCTGCGTATGGGCAAAGGCGAGTTTGACCTGTCGGAGATGTACTTGGTACACAAAACCTACCTCGACCGTGCCGACAAGGCTGTTCGCACTCACGGCGATATTTCGTTCTCGCAGGGTGGCTCGTTCTACGACGTAATCTACGGTATGGAGCACTATGGTCTGGTACCCGAGGAGGAGATGAAACCCGGTGTTATGTATGGCGAGACCCTGAGCAACCACAACGAGCTCTCGGCCGTTAGCGATGCAGTCGTAAGGGCTATTGCAAAGGGCAACCACCGCAGCTTGCAGGTAGACCCCAATGGTCAGCCCCTGTGGAAAAAAGCTATCGAGGCTGTTCACGACATCTATCTGGGCGACTGCCCCGAGACCTTCACCTACGAGGGCAAGGAGTACACCCCCGCATCGTTCTATGAGGCTACCGGTCTGAATGCCGACGACTATGTTTCGCTCACCAGCTACACCCACCACCCCTTCTACGAGTCGTTCGTATTGGAGATTCAGGACAACTGGCGCTGGGCCGAGTCGTACAACCTGCCCATCGACGAGCTGTTGGAGGTATTCGACAACGCTATCGAGCAGGGTTACACCATCGCTTGGGGTAGCGACGTTAGCGAGCAGGGCTTCACCCGCGATGGTGTGGCCGTAATGCCCGACGTAGAGAAGGCTCAGGAGCTGAGCGGCTCGGATATGGCCCACTGGCTCAAACTCTCGCCCGCCGAGAAGAAGCTGACCACCAAACCCCAGCCCCAGAAATGGTGCACCCAGGAGGAGCGCCAGATTGCTTACGACAACTGGGAGACCACAGACGACCACGGTATGCAGATCTATGGCAAGGCTGTAGACCAGGAGGGTACCGAGTACTATATGGTTAAGAACTCGTGGGGCGAGAGCGGCAAATACAACGGCATTTGGTACGCATCGAAAGCCTTTGTACGCTACAAAACTATGAACATCATCGTTCACAAAGACGCTCTTCCCAAAGCTATCAAGAAGAAACTCGGCATCAAATAGTTTTGTAAACTATTAAGAGAGCATTTAGGACTCGGCAGGTGAAATCAATCGCCTGGCGAGTCTTTTTTTTGTGCATATTTGGCTGTGGAGCAAAAGTTTGCTACCTTTATGCCAAACTTTCGTAACGACAAAACATCATACTCACTATGAGAAAACTCCACATACTTGCTCTGGGCGCAATGGCTGCCCTGATGATGACTGCTTGCGGCGAGCCCTACGACGATAGCGAACTGAAAGGCGAAGTAGCCTCGCTCAAAGAGAGGCTCGCAGAGGTGGAAACACTGCTCAATGCCTCGGCCAACAAACTCACAATCACCTCGGTAGCAGAGAGCAGCGAGGGCTTTGTGGTAACCTTTTCGGATGGCTCGACACTGACCGTCAAACACGGCACCAACGGCAAGGATGGTGCAGATGGTAAAGACGGCCAAGACGGAGCCCCAGGTGCTGACGGCAAGGACGGAGCTGACGGCAAGAATGGAGCCGACGGCAAAGATGGTGTGGATGGCAAAGATGGCAAGGATGGCGAAACGCTCATCGAGTCAATCATCATTTCCGACACCGACGTGACCTTCATACTCACCAGCGGCAAGACTGTCATAATACCCTTGGAGGGCTACTACGATGCAGGCGAGGCCCCCATACGATTTCTCGACAACACCGCCAAAGTGCTGTGCGTAATGGCGTGGGACACCGATGGCGACCAAGAACTCTCGTATAACGAGGCCGCAGCCGTGACCTCGTTGGAAGGTATATTCAAGGGCACCGACATTATCTCTTTCAGGGAGCTGAAACACTTTACGGGGCTGAACGCTCTGGCCGAGCAGGAGTTCTACAACTGCGAGCGACTCAGGGCCATAGCCCTGCCCGAGGGAATTGTAACCCTCAGCAAAGGGGTGTTCCAGAACTGCTCGTCGCTCAGCGAAATCACTCTGCCCACCACGCTGACCGCCATTGGCGAAGATGCGTTCAGATATTGCGAGGCACTGACCACTCTGTCGCTACCCACAGGGGTAACTACTCTGGGGCTGAACGCCTTTTACCAGTGCAATGCACTCTCTGACATAACTCTGCCCGAGGGGCTGAAAATCATTGGCGAGAGGGCCTTTTCGCACTGCTTTGCCCTCAAAACCATAGTCCTGCCACAGAGCGTTGAGCAGATAGACGACTATGCTTTCTACTTCTGCGAAAAGTTGGAGCAGATATCGCTGCCCGAGGGGCTGACGGCCATAAGTACGGGACTATTCTACAACTGCGAGAGCCTCGGCAGCATAACCTTGCCCCAGAGTGTAGAGGTGGTGGGCGACTACGCCTTCCGCAACTGCACTGCGCTGGCCTCGGTGGGGCTGAACGAGGGGCTGACGGAGATTGGTGACTACTCCTTCTGCAAGTGTACCTCGCTGGTGAGCGTGGCCCTGCCCACAACACTTGGGGCCATTGGTGGTTGGGCATTTAACGAGTGTAGTGCTCTTGTGGAGGTCGTGTGCCCCTGTGTAGTGCCACCCACACTGGCCATACACGCTTGGGATAAGAACGGCTCGGGGCGCACAATCTACGTTCCCGCCGCCAGTCTGGCCGACTACACCACCGCCGAGGGGTGGAGCACCTACTCCACAGCACTGGCCGCCATAGAGGAGCAGGAGCCAAACGAGTAACAGGAGCATTAAGGAGTTTAAGGAGTTTAAGGAGTTTAAGGGCTTTAAGGTCATTGAGGACTTTAAGGCCCTTAATAATTGTCCATTATACATTCTACATTGTAAATTCTTTTTGTATCTTTGTGGGTTATTTGGGATAATATCGAACAAAGCGAACAAAATATAAAGATACAACACATTATGAGCAACCTCAATCTTAGCGAACAAGAGATTCAGCGCCGAGCCTCGTTGCAGGCCCTGCGCGAGTTGGGCATCGACCCCTATCCCGCAGCACGCTACGACGTTACAGCTACCGCAGCACAGTTGGCACAAGAGTACAACCCCGAGGTGGGCAACTTTGCCGACATCACCATCGCTGGCCGTATGATGAGCCGACGCATTATGGGTAGCGCCTCGTTCTTCGAGCTGCAAGACCACACAGGCCGTATTCAGGTATACATCCGTCGCGACGAGGTGTGCCCCGAGGGCGACACCACTCTCTACAATACAGTATTCAAAAAACTGCTCGACATTGGCGATATCATCGGTGTAAGGGGCTTTGCCTTCATCACCCAGACCGGCGAGCTGAGCGTTCACTGCAAGGAGTTCACCATCCTGAGCAAGAGCATCCGCCCCCTGCCTATCGTCAAGGAGAAGGATGGTCAGGTATTCGATGCCTTCACCGACCCCGAGCAGAGGTATCGCCAGAGGTACGTAGACCTGATTGTAAATCCCCACGTAAAGGATGTATTCGTTAAGAGGTCGAAGATTATGGCCACTATGAGAGAGTACTTCAACGAGGCTGGTTGCTTGGAGGTAGACACTCCCGTATTGCAGCCCATCCCCGGTGGCGCAGCAGCAAGGCCTTTCATCACTCACCACAACTCGCTCGACACCGACCTATACCTGCGTATTGCCAACGAGCTCTACTTGAAGAGGCTCATCGTGGGCGGTTTCAACGGTGTGTATGAGTTCTCGCGCAACTTCCGCAACGAGGGTATGGACCGCACCCACAACCCCGAGTTCACCTGTATGGAGATTTACGTTCCCTACAAAGACTACTTCTGGATGATGGAGTTCACCGAGAAGATGCTCGAAAAGGTTTGCGTGGCTGTGAACGACTCGACCGAGGTGAACATTGGTGGCAATCAGATTTCGTTCAAGGCCCCCTTCCGTCGCCTGTCGATGACCGATGCAATTAAGGAGAAGACTGGCTACGACATCACCGGCCAGAGCGAGGAGCAGCTCAGGGAGGCTTGCCAGAGGCTGAATGTAGAGATTGACGACACTATGGGCAAGGGCAAACTGATTGATGCTATCTTTGGCACCTACTGCGAGGAGCACCTTATCCAGCCCACCTTCATCACCGACTACCCCATAGAGATGTCGCCCCTATGCAAGCGTCACCGCAGCAATCCCGAGCTGACCGAGCGTTTTGAGCTGTTTGTCAATGGCAAGGAGCTCTGCAACGCCTACTCGGAGCTGAACGACCCCATCGACCAGTACGAGCGCTTCCAGGAGCAGTTGAAGCTGAGCGAGAAGGGTGATGATGAGGCTATGTTTATCGATATGGACTTTGTGAGGGCATTGGAGTATGGTATGCCTACCTGCTCGGGTATGGGTATCGGTATCGACCGCCTTACGATGTTTATGACCGGCCAGCAGACCATTCAGGATGTGCTGTTGTTCCCCCAGATGAAGCCCGAGAAGGGTGCCCAGAAAGACTCTGACGAGAAGTACATCGAGAAGGGCATCCCTGCCGAGTGGATTCCCGTATTGCAGAAGATGAGCTTTGTGAGGGTAGAGATGTTGCAGAAACTCTCGGCTGGCAAACTCTTCAACGACCTCTGCGGCTTCAACAAGAAGAACAAACTGGGCCTGAAGAACCCCACTATGGATGATGTGAAACGCTGGGTAGAACCCACCGTTTAACATCGTCGACCGTCAACCGTCAACCGTCGACCGACAATTTACATATTAGCAAGAATGAAACGGTTTGAAGATTTACGAGTTTGGCAAGATGCCCACAAGATGGTTAAAGAGATTTATTCTCTCACAGACTCCATCAACGATTGGTCGTTCAAAGACCAAATCAGACGTGCAGCAATCTCCGTAATGAACAACATAGCCGAAGGCTCTGTTTCGGGTTCTGATGCCAATTTTGTAAAGTTTCTACACATTGCCAATGGTAGTTGTGGCGAGGTTAGGAGTATGCTCTATTTAATAATGGACTTATTCCAAGTTGACAACTCAAAGGTCTACGTTATCCGCAATGATTGTGAGCGCATTGCTGCAAACATTCATAGCTTGATAACATACTTAACAAGCAACAAAACAAAATAACTATTAAACATTACTATAAACTTTAATTTGTCTATTTCCATGCTACTATTGACGGTAGACGGTGGACGGTAGACGGTAGACTAAAAATTATGAGAAAAAAGATTGTAGCGGGTAACTGGAAGATGAACACCACCCCCGCAGAAGGTTTGGAGTTGGTTAAGAACGTGATTGCACAGAGCGCTGAGGTTTGCGAGTGCGTAAACTTTATTGTATGCCCTCCCTTCACCCACTTGTCGATGGTTGCCGAGGCAGCCAAAGGTAGCCGCGTAGCCGTAGGCGCACAGAACTGCGCAGCTGAGGCTAAGGGTGCCTACACCGGCGAGGTGAGCGCTGCTATGTTGGCATCGCTCGGCATCGAGTACGTAATCCTGGGCCACAGCGAGCGCAGGCAGTACTATGGCGAGACCAGCCAGACCCTCAACGCCAAGATGGCACAGGCTTATGCCAATGGTCTGACCCCTATCTACTGCGTTGGCGAGAACTTGGAGGAGCGCGAGGCCGACAAACACTTTGAGGTTGTTAAGGCCCAGTTGGAGGAGGTTGTATTCAACCTTACCGACGAGCAGTTTGGCAAGCTGGTTATAGCCTACGAGCCCGTATGGGCTATCGGTACCGGCAAGACCGCCACTGCCGAGCAGGCCGAGGAGATCCACGCCTACATCCGCAAGGTGCTGACCGAGAAGTTTGGTGCTGCTGCCGAGCAGACCGCAATTCTGTATGGCGGTAGCTGCAAGCCCAGCAACGCAGCCGAGATTTTTGCCAAAGAGAATGTTGACGGTGGCCTGATTGGTGGCGCCGCTCTGAAAGCTGAGGACTTCATCGGCATCGGCAAAGGTTTTTAGTGTATTGGTTGTGCAGCCCCGTACCGTCGTAGGCTGACAACACCCAACAATAAGCAAAGGCTCGACAATGTGTCGGGCCTTTTGTTTTTATGGGAGCTACTACCACTCTTATGTCGCTTATTGCCACCCGCAACTGACAAAATGTCAGTCCAGACTGCGTGGCACACACTTTGCTCAATTACCTTTCCGTAAAGCGACAAACAACAAAAACGTAACAAAACATAAAACCTACTTTCAGACTATGAAAAACGGAACAATAGGGGTAACAACCGAAAACATCTTCCCCGTAATCAAAAAATTCCTCTACTCGGACCACGAGATATTTCTGCGCGAGATTGTGGCCAATGCCGTAGACGCAACCCAAAAGATGCACACCATTGCCACCAGTGGCGGCTACGATGGCGAGCTGGGCGACCTGCGCGTGAGTGTTAAGGTCGATACCGCAGCCAAGACCATCACCGTAAGTGACAATGGCGTGGGTATGACTGCCGATGAGGTTGATCGCTACATCAACCAGATAGCCTTCTCGTCGGCCGAGGAGTTTATGGCCAAGTACAAAGACCAAGCCATCATTGGCCACTTTGGTCTGGGCTTCTACTCGTCGTTTATGGTCAGCGACAAGGTGGAGATCCTCACCCAGAGCTACAATGCCGACGAACCCACAATGCTCTGGTCGTGCGACGGCACCCCCAACTATACCCTCGCCGAGAGTCCTACCAAGCGTCAGCGCGGTACCGACATTATTATGCACCTGGCCGAGGATGCTCTGGAATTCAACAGCGAGAGCCGCATCCGCGAGATGCTCAGCAAATACTGCCGTTTCTTGCCCGTAGAGATTGTATGTGGCAAGCAGCAGGAGTGGAAAGATGGCAAGTACGTAGACACCGACCGCGACTACGTCATCACCGACACCGCCCCACTGTGGAGCCGCAAGCCCTCGGAGCTTACCGAGCAGGATTACAAGGACTTTTATGCAGCCCTATATCCCGCCTCGGAGGAGCCCCTGTTCAGCATCCATCTGAACATCGACTACCCCTTCAACCTGACGGGTATCCTCTACTTCCCCAAGATTCGCAGCAACTTCGATATGCAGAAAAACCGCATTCAGCTCTACTGCAATCAAGTATATGTTACCGACTCGGTCGAGGGCATAGTACCCGAGTACCTGACAATGTTGCACGGCGTAATCGACTCGCCCGACATCCCTCTGAACGTGTCGCGCAGCTACTTGCAGAGCGACAGCAACGTGAAGAAGATTTCGAGCTACATCACCCGCAAGGTGGGCGACCGTCTGCAGGAGTTGTTCAACACTATGAGGCCCGAGTTTGAGAGCAAGTGGGATGACTTGAAAATCTTTATCGAGTACGGCATCGTTACCGACGAGAAGTTTGCCGAGAAGGCTCAGGGCTTTATGCTCTTCAAGAACAGCGAGGGCAAGTACTTCACAGCCGAGGAGTACAAAACCCTCATCAAAGATAACCAGACCGACAAAAACGGCACACTGGTCTACCTCTATGCCGACAACGTGGAGGACAAGTACTCGTTTGTCGAGGGTGCCAAGGCCAAGGGTTATGACGTGCTGATGATGGACGGCCCGCTGGACAGCCACTTTATCAACTGGTTCGAGAACAAGAACGAAAAGACCTCATTCGTGAGGGTAGACTCAAACGTGGTTGAGAAGCTCATCCAGAAGGACAACGACTTGAAGATTGCCCTCTCGACCGACCAGCAGGAGCTTCTGCGCCCCGTATTTGAGAGCCAGCTGCCCGAGACCGACAAGATTCACTACAACATCTCGTTCGAGTCGATGGAGGCCAACGAGGTGCCCGTGTCGATTATTCGCGACGAGTATATGCGCCGTATGAAAGAGATGGCCCAGATTAGCGGTGGCGGTATGAGCCAGTTCTACGCCCAGATGCCCGACAGCTACACCATTGCCGTAAACGCCAACCACCCCTTGGTGGCCGAGATTTTGGGCGATGTTGAGAAGGCTTGTGGCGAGAGTCTGGCAGCTCAGGACAAGAAGATTGCCTCGGCCGAGAGCCAGTTGGCAAGCATCCGCACTCTGCTGAAAGACAAGAAGGAAGAGGAGATTTCGACCGAGGAGCGCAACCAGAGGGATGACCTCCAAAAGCGTGTTGCCGACCTGCAAGAGGCCCGCTTGGCCACCCTGCGCACCGAGGGCAAGAAGAACACTCTGGTTAAGCAGTTGGTAGACTTGGCCCTACTGTCGAATGGTATGCTCAAAGGCGAGCAACTGACCGCCTTCATCCGCCGCAGCGTAGAGCTCATCCACAAGCAGTAAGGGAGAATTGAGAATTGAAAGTTGAAAAGAAAAGGCTGAAAGGGTTTTCCTTTCAGCCTTTTCTTTTGACGTTCGACGTTAGACCTCTGTCGGTTGACGGTCGACGGTCGACGGTCGACGGGTAAAGAAGTGCCACAGCACCACGCCACCCGTAACTGCCACGTTGAGCGAGTGTTTGGTGCCCACTTGGGGTATCTCAATGGCTCCATCACAGACATCGACCACGCTCTGGTCTACGCCATCGACCTCGTTACCAAAGACCAGTGCATACCTCTGCCCCACCTCTGGCACAAAATCGCCCAGCATAGTCGACCCCTCGCACTGCTCTACGGCCAGCACTCGGTAGCCCTCGGCCCTCAGGGCCTCTACCGCCTCCAATGTGGTGGCAAAACCTCGCCAAGCAACCGTCAGCTCGGCCCCCAGAGCGGTCTTGTGAATCTCCTTTTGGGGTGGTCGGGCAGTAATGCCACATAGCACCACCTCGGCCATACCAAAGGCATCGGAGGTGCGGAAGAAGGCACCCACATTGCCTGCCGAGCGCACATTGTCGAGCACCGCCACCACGGGCAGTTTGGCCATAGCCTTAAATTCGTCGACCGTCAAGCGGCCCATCTGTTGTTGCGTTAATTTCTGCATATTACTTTTTGTCTAATGACGAATTGAGAATTGAGGCAAATGCGAGTAAGCGAGAGCAGAGATTGCTTGCAAGCTATGCCGAGCGTGAGCATTTTAGAGCAAGCGTCAGCTTGGTCAATTGAGAATTGAGAATTTTGGTGCACCTTCGGTGCGAGTATTTATAAATTTCTGTGTCGATAGACACACCTTAATTTTCCATTTTCAATTTCTTTTCATCCAAGCGTTTAACCACAATTTGGTAGATGACCAGCGCCACAGCAGCAACGGCCGCAATGGCGGCAAAGTAGTACCATATATAGTGTGCATTGGCCGATGCGGCAAGCCACTCCTCGTGGGTGGCAAAGCGCGCAGGATCGGGGCAGTACTTATCGAGCAGCCAGCCCGACATTGCAAAGCCCACCAGCGTAGACACAAACGACTCCAACTGCGCAAAGCCCAGATACATACCCTCCTCGCCCTTAGGCGACTGCAACGAGAAGTACTCCAAGTAGCGGGGCGAAATGAGGGCCTCGGCCAGAGCCTGCACCACAATGCCGCATAGCATCATAAACACCACGGGGTGGAGGCCCAAAATGGGCTCGCTGAACAGGTGGCCCGACGACATAATGAGTGCCGAGATGGGGATGATGCACATACCCAGCATCATCGAGAACAAGGCCGAGCGTTTAGACAACATTCGCGTAAGTCCGTTTACCGTGAGTATCACCACCAGGGGGTTGAGCATAGTGTACCAGCCGATGGTGCTCGCCTCGCCCGCCAAGCGGATAACATACTTGGGCATAGTGGCGTAGAGCTGGTAGTAGACAATCCAAAAGCCGCTAACGATGAGTATCAGCGCAATGAGTCGGCCGTTGCGCAGCAGTTTGCCAAACGACTCGATGGTGTGGCGCATAGTCTTGCTCTTGTCGGGCTGTGCGTTGTCGCTACGGTAGAAGATATAGATTGCCACCAGAGCCAGCAGTGTCATAGCCACCGAGAACCAGTTGAGATATATCAGGCCACTATCGCCAAGGCCCTGACGCAGAGGCTCGATAATGAACTTGCCCGAGAACGAGCCGATGTTAATCATAGCGTAGAAAATGGCAAATCCTCGCGCGCGATTTTTCTCGTCGGTCTCTTTGGCCACACTGCCACTAATGATGCCCTTGATGAACGAGCCACCCACCATCAGCACCACCAGAATGGGCACAATGGCATAGCGGTAGCCGCTTGTGGTAAGGCCCGTGAAGGTTGTACGCTCGCCATACTCGACCAGCCCTGCGGCCTCCAACCCTGTGGGCAGCAGTGCCAAGCCTGCATAGCCAATCGTAAGCAGCGTAAAGGCCAGCAGCATTGACTTGCGGAAGCCTATGCGGTCGGCATAAGCGCCCGTAAATGGGGGCAGGAAGTAGAGCAGCGAAGCATACAAGCCGCTGATGATACCCGCCTCGATATCGCTAAAGCCCAATATGTTGCTCAGGTAGAGCGTAATTACCACAAAGACGCCATAGTAGGCCGCCCTCTCAAACATCTCGGCCATATTGGCTACCCAAAAGGCCTTGGAGAATCGTACTTTTTCTTGTTTTGCCATTTTTTATCGTTTGGTTTGTCGGTTTCTTCCTCTCGGTCGGCACTCGGCCCACCACCCTACTCGGCCACTATGCGTGTGCCACACGAGGGGTTGTGCAGTTCGGCCGCATCGGTAATGATGCACTCCTTGCCACCCGCCTCGATGTAGTGTATCGCTGCGCGAATCTTGGGCGCCATCGACCCCTCGGCAAAGTGTCCCTCGGCCAGGTATTGCTTGGCTTCGGCTACGGTTATGCGGTCGAGCGTGCGCTCCTGGGGGGTGTTGAAGTGAAGGCACACCTTGGCCACATCGGTGAGTATGTAGAACTCATCGGCACCCACCTCTACGGCTGCGCAAGCCAGAGCCAAGTCCTTGTCAATCACCGCCTCAACACCTCGGTAGTGGCGCCCCTCATCTACTACGGCCACGCCACCGCCACCTACGGCAACCACAATGTCGCCCTGGTCGGCCAACTGCTTAATAAGTTCTACGTTCAGTATTCCCAGAGGCTTTGGCGAGGCCACAACCTTGCGCCAACCTCGGCCCTTGGGGTCGCAGTGGTAGGTTTCGCCCTTGCGCTGGGCAAATACCACCGCCTGCTCTTTTGAGTAGAATGGTCCCACGGGCTTGGTGGGGTTACCAAAGGCGCTATCCTTTTCGTCTACAATCACCTGCGAGAGCAGTGTAACCACCCTGCGGTCGATGCCCTTCGACAGAGTCATATTGCGCATACCGTGCTCAATCATATAGCCCAGAGCACCCTGGGTTTCGGCCACGCAGAAGTCGAGCGGCATAGCCTCCAAGCCAAAGACCTGACGGCCTGCCTCGTGCTGCAACAGCACGTTGCCCACCTGAGGGCCGTTGCCGTGGCCAATAATCATTCGTACCCCATCGGCTGCCATTGCCGACAGTTGGTCGCAAATCTGTTCAACATTGCGCAGCTGCTCTTGGTAGCTGAGGTTCTCGCCCTTGCGCAGCAGTGCATTGCCGCCAAAGGCTATTACAACAAGTTTCTGGTTCATAGTGTTTTAGGCAGTATCTGGTTAGTCTTTGTATTCTTCTATCAATCGGTCTACCAATAGTGGAGTTCCCTCGGCCGAGCGCAGGGGTATGTACTCTTTCAGGTTGCGGATACCGTGGCCTTGTGGCAGGTTGGGGTCTACGAGGTAGACTGGCACCTCGGGCCTTACGTAGCGCACCAGCGAGGCCGCAGGATAGACCGCCAGCGAGCTACCCACAACGACCATAATGTCTGCCTGCGAGGCTATCTGCGTAGCCCTGTCGAACATAGGCACACTCTCACCAAAAAAGACAATGTGGGGCCTCAGGAGGGCTCCATCGGGCCCTCGTTGGTCGAGCTTCTGCTCCCACCCCTCGATGGGGACTATAAGGTCGGAGTTGCGTTCCGAGCGCAGTTTGGTAATCTCGCCGTGGAGGTGAAGCACTCGCCGCGAGCCCGCCCTTTCGTGCAGATTGTCAATAT
Source organism: Rikenellaceae bacterium (assembly GCA_015059945.1). Lineage (GTDB taxonomy): Bacteria > Bacteroidota > Bacteroidia > Bacteroidales > Rikenellaceae > Tidjanibacter. Next base: position 165,186 of record SUZJ01000002.1, on the reverse strand, counting down.
TTTGGGTTATGACATCCACATCGAAGTACTCCTCCAATCGCGCCAGTGCATAGTGGCCCGCATTGGGCTCTTTGGCCAGCACCTCGCGGCGGCGGATGTTGTAGAACTCTATCACCCCTGCGCGGTTACGCACCAGCGCCTCGGGGGTGCATACGTCCTCAATACGATAGTTGGCCCACAGGCCGTCGCTGTCGCGGAAGGTGGCAATGCCACTATCGGCACTCACCCCCGCACCCGTAAAAACAACAACTCTCTTCATAATCTTTGCTCGGCATTAAAAAGCAAAGATAACAAAGAGAATTGAGAATTGAAAATTGAGAATTGAGAATTGCTATACTTCGATTTCCAACTCACCCCAAACTCCTCCCCTAAATTAGGGGAGGTGCTGCGTAGCAGCGGAGGGGTCTGTCAACTGTAAACTGTAAACTGTGAACTATCACTGTCAACACACGCCCCCACCCTAACAGGCACCCCTCTAATTTAGAGGGGGGGAAATACATTATTGGTGATTACCTTTGACGCGCAGCATATGGGGGTGGTTGCGCAGAGCATCTATGGGGCAGTTGATGACCACTCGGTAGCCAAATTTGGTGGTAATCATCACTCGGTCGGCCCTCTGGGTGGTGATGACATCCACGCGCCCAAGGCCCGCAATGCGGTAGCGCCCCACGCTCATACTCGCACCACTCATACCCACGCGGGTTGCCTTCTTGGTCACCAACAGGGCGCTGTCGAAAGACTCGATGGTAGCAATATCGCGCAGGGGTATCTGCAACGTGCGCAGGGTACACTTAACTACCAACATATCATAGCCAATGGCCACATACTGGGGTGTAAAGGTAAAGAAAAGCGCCACAACAACCACCGCCACGACACAAATCACCCAGGGGGCCGCCTCTTCGCCCTCTTCGAGGGGGACAACACCTGCAAAGGCCAGTACCGCAAATCCCATAAGGGTCACAATGACCAGCGCCATAATCAACAGGTCTAACCAGTGAAATCGGTATTTGTAGAGTAACTCCATACGCAATAAAAATCTATTAGTTTTGGGTTAATTATTTCTTGTCGGCCCTACTGAGCGATGCACCCAGTGTTGAGCCAAATATATTGTCGCGACTGACGTAGCGGTCCCACAAGTAGAGCCCTATGCACACAACTGTCAGGGCTGCTGCACCCGAGAGGCCCATAAACGAGTGTACGATGTTAGACTCATTGGGAATCATAATTACCGTCACACCGCCCAGAGCGTTCATTACTCCGTGGAAGATTGCCGCAGGCCACACAGAGCCAGCTTTGAGCACAAAGTAGAGCTCAATCGCTCCGGCCAGCACACAGAATAGCACCATCATAGCCACCCCCAAAGCCCTGTCGTTTGGGTAGTTATGGCCGAAGAGCAGTATCATAGGTGCGTGCCAGATGCCCCACACAGCACCAATAAAGAGTGCCGAGGTGAGGAACTTCTTGTCGGCCAGCTCGCCCACCAAGAAGCAGCGCCAGCCAAACTCCTCGCCAAAGGCAAACAGAGCGTTGATGGTCAGGCCTGCCAAGAGGCCCGACACCACCGTTGCGAGCAGCATCGCCCAGTCGGGCACCATATTTAGTTGCGCCATACTCTGCTCAATCAGCTCGGGGCTTGCGCCCGAGGCAACCATCTGGGCCATAGTGCCCTCTTTGAACGACACAACATCGACAAACAAGGCCGACACCCCAAGGCTCAGAAATACCGCCACAACAGCCACCACTACGCCCACCAGCCACGACCAGCGTGGGCGAAAGCGCAGCAGCTGCAACTGCGTTGGACTGAGCACCTTGCCCTGCCCTTTGCGGTGCGAGAGGAGTTGCATCACCAGTGCCACCAGAGCGGGCAGGAACATATAGAGCGAGCCAAAGATAGTATAACTCTGGGGGCTCACACCGCCCGACAGCTCGCCAAAAAGTAGTGCCACAGCCCACCCCACCAGGCAGACCGCAATGGCAAATATAGTTGCTCGTTTCATCTTGTCTATTGTATTACTAAAAACTATTTCGAATTTCCTATACGCAGGGCCTCGTCGGCAGCACCACTCTCGACATTGCGGCTCTGGAAGGCCTTACCTGCGTTGAAGTTGTAGCGCAGGGCTACGTTTACGCTCCTAACCCAAATGTTGTCCTCGACGAGCCTCTTGCTAAAGCCTGGCCCCTCGGCATAGACCACCTTATCGACGTCGAGCAGGTTGTTCACACCCACCGAGAGGGTGAGTTTGTCGCTCAACATACGTTTCTTTACGGCCAGGCTGATGTTGCCCGAGCCCTTTTGCGTGAGGTTACCAACGTGCGCATCGGTCATAAACTGGCCCGTAAGGTCCACAATCCACCCTCGGGGCAGCGTGAAGGTGTTGGTCATATAGCCCTGGGCTGTGAACGAATTGTCCATAGGCTCGCCCTGAGCGATGCGCTGACGGAGCCACACACCCATCAGGTTGGCATTTATGGTCCACCAGGGGGTGGGCTGCGCAGGCAGCATCAGCTGGATGTAGTACTGATTGAGGTTGTCGAGGTTTTTGTGCAGGTATTTGAGCGTGCGGCCCGTTGGGTCGGCCTCGTCTACCAGTGCCAACTGCGAGATGTTGTCGTGCTGCACCAGTGCACCCAGCGTAACCGTATAGCGATACATCAACACAGCCGACAGCGACAGGTCATCGACATATACGGGCCTCAAGTCGGGGTTTCCCACCTGGTAGGAGTACTCCGAGAGCTGATTTCTCACAGGGTTCATCTGCCAGAACGCGGGGCGCTGGATACTGCGCTTGTAGTTACCTGCCAAGATGACCGTCTGCATAGGGTTGAGCGGCCACGACACACTCACATTGGGGAACAGACTCAGGTAGTTTTGGCGCAGCACGGGTATCGATGTGTACTCGGCCCTCAGACCTGCCGAGAGCGAGAGGCCACTCGCAAACGTAGTGGCATAAACGCCATAGAGGGCGCCAATGTGCTCGCTGTAATCGGTTGTGGTATCGTAGGTTGGCAACGCAACGGTCTGACCACCCTGCTGATAGGTGTAGCGAGTGGTGCTGTAAGTGTCCGTAAGGGTGTATTTTGCACCATAGCGCAGAACAGTTGTGGGCGACAGCTTCTTCTCCACCGCCGCCGTCAGGGTGTAGTAGCTGTAATCGGCCTCGCTGCGGTTGTTGTAGAGCGAGTCGATGGTCGTGGTCGTGGGCCCATAGCTGTCGATTATGGTCATCTGGTCGTGGGCATCGTTGCCACCACTGGTCACATTCGAGGCCCAGTCGGCAATCAGCTTGAAGGTCGAGCCCTGGTCGTCGAGCTTGCGCACATAGTTGGCCGTCATCATCTGCATCAGAGAGCGCGAGCGCTGCTCGTAGAGGCTCTTGTGGCGCTCGATGAGGTCGTTGTGGGCAAGGTCGAGGGTGCTGGTCACATAGTCGGGCGTAGCGGGCGAGTAGGCCAGCGTGTACTCAACGCCCACACTGCTGCGCTCCGAGAGGTCGTAGATTGCGCCCACCATACCGTTGCCCGAGCGCTTGCGGCTCTGCATCAGCGAGGTAGAGCCGATGGTGCCACCCATATCGTAGGTGGTATGCTCGGTCATATTGGCGCTATATTCGTAGTCGGCCAACGACAGGTTACCATAGAGGCTCAGCGAGCCGCTCTTGTAGTTGAGCGTTGCATTTGGGCCGAGCGAGTAGCTGGTGCCCATCGAGCGGTTGTAGCCAAGTGCCACCGAGCCGTTCATACCGTCGTCGCGCTGACGGCGCAGGGTGATGCGTATGACGCCACCCGTCGAGGAGGCATCGTAGTCGGCACCGCTTTGGGGTATGATTTCGATTTTTTGCAGATTTTCGGCAGGGATAGATTTCAGATAGTTGCGCAAATCCTCGCCCGAGAGGCGCAGTTCGCGCTCGCCAATGAGTATCTTCACCGCACCTCGGCCACCGACCGACACATTGCCACTCTCATCGGCAAAGACTCCCGGGGCCAAGCGCAGCATCTCGTAGGTATCGCGCCCCACAGCCGCAGGGTTGCCCGCAATGTTGTTCATCACATAGCGGTCGGCTTGGCGCGTAATCATTCCGCCCGCCACACCAATCTCTTCAATCACAAGCCCCTCGCCCTGCTCCATAACAATGGTGCCCAGTTCTACATTTTTGTCGAGCACGACGGCCACACGCTTGTCGTCGTAGCCGATGCAGGTAATCACAAGGGTATAGCTCCCCTTGGGGGCCTCAATCTCTATGCGCCCCGCCTGGTCGGCCACGTCATAGATAGGGGCACCACTCTGCCCCACCCCCTCGGCTTCGAGCAGGGCGGTAGCATAGGCCACGGCCTCGCCTGCGGAATTGGTGGCGGTGGCGGTAAGAGTAAAACTTTGGGCCATAGCACCCCACACCGAGGCAGCACCCACAAGCAGCAGCACAAAAAATCTCTTCATCGTAGTCTAATCGTATTAAGTTGTTGAAACAAAAATTTTTAGGCGGCTAATATATATATATATATATATCGAATCCTGCAAATTTTTGGGCCCCAAAGTGCCCATTTTCACTAACTATTTATCTTTTTTCTTGGGAGTGCGGCCACTCTTGCGCAATGCCTCCGCAATAATCCACTGCAACTGGCCATTGACCGAGCGAAACTCATCGGCCGACCACCTTTCGAGGGCCTCCCAAGTGTCGCTATCAACGCGCAGCACAAAACTCTTTGTGGTATTCTCCTTTGGCATACTTTATTTCTATTCATCAAGGTCTTTAAGGCCCTTAAAGCCTTTAATGACCCTGAGGACCTTAATACCCTATCAAACAAACGATTAGTTATAGAGCGAACCAGTGTTCACTACGGGCTGGGCCTGCTCGTCGGCACACAGCACAACCAGCAAGTTGCTAACCATTGCAGCCTTACGCTCGTCGTCGAGCTCGACAACCTGCTCATCGGCAAGTTTATCAAGAGCCATCTTAACCATACCCACAGCACCGTCGACAATCTTCTCCCTGGCGCTGATGATTGCATCGGCCTGCTGGCGACGCAGCATAACAGCAGCAATCTCGGGAGCATAGGCCAAGTAGTTGATACGAGCCTCAACGGTCTCGATACCCGCAATCGCAAGCCTCTCGTTGATGGTCTGTTTCAGGAACTCGTTAATCTCATCGGCACCACTACGCAGGGTAACCTCGTCGCCCTCGCCATTGGTGTCATAGGCATAGTGGCCAGCCACCTGGCGCAGAGCTGCATCGGCCTGAACGCGCACAAAGCTCTCAAAAGCATTCATACGGCTACCCACAGTTGCAACACCCGCACTGGTAGCACCTGCCATAGTCTGCGAGTCAATCTCGAAGAGGGCCTTGTAGGTATCTTTCAGCTTCCACACCAGCACCAAGCCAATCATAATGGGGTTACCGGTCTTGTCGTTCACCTTGATAGCATCGGCATTGAGGTTGCGGGCACGCAGCGACACGCTCTTCTTGGTAAAGAAGGGGTTTACCCACCAGAAGCCCTCGTGAGTAAAGGTACCCCTATACTTACCAAAGAATACCATCACCTTGGCCTCGTTAGGCTCCAAAGTCATCAGACCAAACAACATAATGAAGGCCACCAACAAGCCCACAACAAACATAACGATATTAAAAGCATTGTAGGCATCCTGCACGATAAAACCAATCGAAAGAGCCGTAATGGCCAAAATCACCAACAGGGCCACAAAACCGTTCATCTTCGAGCCTCTGAAATTGTACTCCTTATTCTCCATAGTTGTAAATTATTAAGGGTTATTAGAAAAAATTTGTTTGTTTCGTTTTAATATCATTTTAATATCACAAAGGTAAATCATTTTTTCGCTTTTGCAACACTTTTGACGAAAAATTTTATAAATTTGTTGTGAGTATGGCACGACGGATAGATATAGGTAATAGGTGGGCGCTCATCACGGGCGGATCGAGCGGCATTGGACTGGCCATTGGCAAAGAATTGGCCCACAGTGGCTTACGCCTTATCATTGTGGGGCGCAACGAGCAGCGACTTGCCCAAGCCGAGCAGGTGCTGCGTGGCGAGGGAGCGGCCGATGTTATGACCATTGCTACCGACCTTGCGACCGCCGAAGGGCCTCGCAACTTGTACAACGAGTGCCATACGCGAGGATTGGATGTGGGGCTGCTGATGAATAATGCGGGCACCTTTATTTATAAGGACTTGGTGGGCTTGGAGGCCGAGCGCGTGGAGCAGATTTTGGCCCTTCACGTTAGGGCTACGACCACTCTGTGCCGATTGTTTGTGGCCGATATGGTGGACTACGGAGGGGGCTGGGTGCTGAATATGTCGTCGCTGGCCGAGGCGATGCCCCTACCCGGATTGGGGATGTATAGCGCAACGAAGGCCTATGTGCACAACTTCTCACTGGCTCTGGCGGCCGAGGTGGGCGATAAGGGGGTTGTGGTCTGCTCGGCAAGGCCGGGTGGCGTGGCTACCGACCTCTATGGACTGCCGCCGAGGTGGCAACAGAGGGGTGTGCGCTGGGGCGTGATAATGACTCCCGAAAGGGTGGCCCGCAGATGTATAGGGGCACTTGCGAAGGGGCGCAGGAGCGTAACCCCAGGAGTAGGCAATCGCATTGGTTTAGTGGTGGTTAGACGGCTACCCAGACGTGTGGTTGATTTTTTAAGACGGCGAACATTTGGATTTCAAAAATAATTTTTCTACTTTTGTGGCATCAATTCGGGGCGTAGCGCAGTCCGGTTAGCGCACCTGCTTTGGGAGCAGGGGGTCGAGTGTTCGAATCACTTCACCCCGACAGAGAATAAAAGGAAGACCACTCGCATATGCGAGTGGTCTTTTGTTTTTTGCGCTGGGGAGTTGAATTTATTCATAAGACCCAGCACAAAAACAAAAGAAAGCCTGCAAAGCAGGTCTTCCTTTTATTCGCCTCTGCGGGCCGAAGTGATCACGGAGCGGAGAGCCGCCTTGAGTGGCTCATAGCGACGTAATCACAAATCAACGCACAACCAAATCGCACAACAAATCCTCACCCCCTCTCCAACACATAGAAGTGCTCTGTTCGCAGGTCGCCAAGCAGGGTTGGACGGTTATGGACCGTATGGTGGTAAACAAAACCACAACTGGTCATTGTCCTCTGCGAGCGGCCGTTACCCTCGAAGTGGCCACACCACAGTCGGCGGTGGCCAAGCTCTTCAAAGGCCCTTGCAATGACGGCCCTCACAGCCTCGCTCATCAATCCCCTACCCCAATATGGCTCGGCAAGCCAGTAGCCCAGTTCGGCATCGGCCTCGATACCCTCGATACCACTCTCGAGAAGTGCAGGCGACATTGCAGGGCCACGTTTAAGGGCTACACTACCTATGGGCACTCCCTCTGTGCGGAGTTCCAGGGCGTAGGTCTCGGGGGCCGAGAATACGGTGGCAATAATCTCTCTACTCTCCTCGACCGAGGTGTGAGGTGGCCACCCAGCGGCAGGGCCAATGGCGGGGTTTGAGGCCCAGCGAAACATAATGGAGGCCTCGCTCGGGCGCCAGGGGAGCAACACAAGTCGCTCGGTCGAAATCTCTATGGGGGCGAAATCTTTGGTCATAGTGTTAAAATAGGTATGGTTTTAGGACAAAATTAGCACTTTTTGGCAAAAAATCATATATTTGTATGATATAATTGCACCACCCGCACAGCGCACAAAACCACCTCGCAGCAGGCATAATTGGCCGATGCAGACAAATAATCGGCCTAAAACGTCAAAAAATCCTACTCGCATTGGGGGCGATGGTGTAAATTTGCAATAGAACTAACAATAAAAACTCTAAACAGATATGAAACCTATTCTCCGCACTTTCGTAGCAGCCGCCATCTGCGCATTGGCAGTGGGCTGCTGTGGCACCGACTGTGGCCAATCGGCCTACACAAATGTTCCGTTTGATATGCCTCGCGTGGAGCGTCCCGACATCCCCAACCGCACCGTTTCGGTAGCCGAGTTTGGTGGCAAGGGCGACGGCGTAACCCTCAACACCGAGGCCTTTGCCAAGGCGTTTGCACACCTTGCAAGCAAGGGTGGTGGCAAGGTAGAGGTACCTGCGGGCGTTTGGCTCACCGGCCCCATCGTGCTCGAAAACCACACCGAGCTGCACCTCGACCAAGATGCAATTATCGTATTCAGCACCGACCGCGACCTCTATCCCGTCATCGAGACTATATTCGAGGGGCGCGACACCTACCGTTGCCAGCCTCTGCTGTCGGCCTTCGACAAGCACGATGTAGCCGTAACGGGCAAGGGCATCATCGACGGTCAAGGCGCACCTTGGAGGGCTGTAAAGAAGAGCAAAATCGCCCCCTCGGACTGGAAGAAGCTGGTCAAGAGTGGCGGTGTATTGAGCAACGATGGGCAGACTTGGTACCCCACCGAGAACTTCAAGTATGGTGCGGGCGATGCCGACCAGAACATTGCACGCTGGGCCAAGACTCGCGAGGACTATGAGAGTATTCGCGACTTTCTGCGCCCTGTGATGGTCAATTTCAAGAACTGCGAGCGCGTGTTGCTCGAAGGCCCCGTATTCCAAAACTCGCCCTGCTGGAACATCCACACCGCAATATGTACCGACCTGACCGTGAACGATATTGCCATTCGCTGTCCCTGGTATGCCCAGAATGGCGACGGCATCGACATCGAGTCGTGCAAAAACGTGGTGATGACCAACAGTTGGATTGATGCGGGCGATGACGCAATCTGCATCAAGAGCGGCAAGGATGAGGATGGTCGCAAGCGCGGCATCCCCTCGGAGAATATTATCGTAGAGAACTGCACCTGCTATCACGGTCACGGTGGCTTTGTTGTGGGCAGCGAGATGTCGGGCGGTGTGAAGAACGTGTATGTCAAGAGGTGCCGCTTCTCGGGCACCGACGTAGGTCTGCGCTTCAAGAGCACTCGCGGCAGGGGCGGTGTAGTGGAGAACATCTACATCGAGGATATAGTGATGAACGACATCGCTACCGAGGCACTGCTGTTTGACCTCTTCTATGGTGGCAAGTCGGCCACCGAGGCGCTCGAAGATGGCGACGGCAACCCCTCGACCGATATGCCCGCCAAGCCCGTAGACGAAACCACTCCCCAATTCCGCAACATCTTTGTCGACAACGTGGTGTGCCGTTCGGCTCGTAGGGCTATGCTGTTCAATGGCCTACCCGAGATGAACGTAGAGAACGTGGTGGTAAAGAACTCGATTATCGAGGCCCAAGTGGGTGCCGAGATTAACGAGTCGACCAACGTGGTTTTGGAAAACGTGTGCATAGTACCCCAGAAGGGCGAGGCTCTGAAAATAAACAATGCCAAGAGTGTGGTTGTAAAAGGCTTCACCTGCCCCGAGTCTACTCAGGTACTGAAAGTTACGGGCTCGCGCAACAAGGCTATCGTGGTAGAGTCGGAGGCTATCAGCGCTGCCAACTCGGCCATAATCGACAAGGCCGCAAGCGAGGTTACCATTTTGTAACCCTCTGCCCCACCAGAAAGTTTAGAGAGAGATTAGGATTTTCATAGAAGATAAAGCAACACAGAGATGAAGAGAAGATTGTTCTACATATTGTCGGCCGCAGTGGTTGCGCTGCTTGCAACGGCTTGCGGCGAGGACCCCATCGAGGAGCCCACAGTCGAGCCTCTTGCCGCCCCCAAAGGGTTGCAGCTGATCGAGGCCACCCCCTCGTCGCTCACCCTGCGCTGGGATGCAGTGATGGGTGCCACCGACTACACCTACAAGTACAAAGATGTGGCGGGCACGATGCACATAAGCGACAACACCGACCAAGTGAGCGTAACCATCGAGGGACTTGCGCCCCAAAAGGAGTATATGTTTGCCGTAAGGGCCAACAACGAGGCGGGTGGCGGCACCTACACCGAGTGGCTGACCGTAGCAACCACCTCGGAGGGTGGCGATGAGCCAGGCAATGATGACCCAAACAACGACGATCCAAATAACGACGATCCAAATAACGACGACCCCGAGGTTAAGCCCGAGAAGCCCGACAATGCCAAGTGGGAGCTTCCCGAGTGGGAGAACGACGGTGTAGTGAGGGCCTTCCCAGGTGCCGAGGGTGGCGGTATGTACACCACAGGCGGCAGGGGTGGCGCAGTCTATCACGTCACCAATCTGAACGATAGCGGCTCGGGCTCGTTGCGCGATGCCATCAACAAGAGCGGTGCCCGTACAATCGTGTTCGACGTGAGCGGTACCATTCACCTGAAAAGCACCCTGCGCATCAAAAATGGCAACCTGACCATTGCAGGCCAAACCGCCCCTGGCGACGGTATCTGCATTGCAGGGCGCACCGTACAGGTCGATGCCGACAATGTAATTATACGCTTTGTGCGCTTCCGTCTGGGCAACGAGGATACCTCGCAGGAGGATGCCATTTGGGGCCGTTACCACAGCAACATCATTCTGGACCACTGCTCGATGAGCTGGTCGATTGACGAGGGCTCGTCGTTCTATGCCAACCGCAACTTCACGATGCAGTGGTGTATGGTGGCCGAGGCACTAAAAAATGCGGGCCACAAGAAGGGCGCACACGGCTACGGAGGTATTTGGGGAGGCAAGAACGCCTCGTTCCACCACAATATGTTGGCCCACAACGACAGCCGCAACCCACGTTTCTGCCACCCCGAGGTATATGACACCTATGTCACCACCCATCGTGGCAACTGCGACTACCGCAACAACGTGGTCTACAACTGGGGCGGCAACTCGACCTACGGTGGCGAGGGCGGCAAGTGGAATGTGGTGGGCAACTACTACAAGCCCGGCCCCGCAAGTCGCGAGCGCAAATACTTTGTAGACTCGAATGGCATCTATTCGAGCAAGACCGACTACGGCTATGCCACTATGTATGTGAGTGGCAACTACCACGCAGGTTCCTACGCCTCGAGTATCAACGAGGACAACTGGGCAGGCATCTATCTGCACGACGGCACCAAGCCCAGCAACCACAACTCGTGGAAGTCCACCTCGGTGCTGCCAATCCGCAAAGACGACACCCAGCAGTGTTATGCCACTACCCACTCGGCTCAGCAGGCCTTTGACCAAGTGATGGCCTACGTGGGTGCATCGCTCGACCGCGACAGCGTAGACAGCCGCATTGTGGGCGAGGCCAAGGCAGGCAACTACACCAACAAGGGCTCAAATGGCGGCACAAACGGCATCATCGACTCGCACAACGACGCAGGTGGTTGGCCTACCCTCTCGGCTACCAACGAGGAGCTCGCGAAGGTGAAGGACAGCGACGGCGACGGTATGCCCGACTGGTTCGAAAAGGAGTTCAAGACCAACCCCAACGATGCAGCCGACGGCAACGCCACCACTCTGGATGCCGAGGGGCTCTACACCAACTTGGAGATCTATATGCACTACCTGGTACGCCACATCGTAAATGCTCAGGCCGAGGGCGGCAACTATGCCCCCCTGCGCTAACCACCCCCAGAAAAAACTGACAACTGATAACTGACAACTGATAACTAAAAATGAAACGCACACTACTGACCATTCTGGCCGCACTGCTGACCCTCTGGGGAGCAAGCAGCCAAACACGCATATTCGTCTGTGGCGACTCGACCGCAGCAACCAAAGATATCTCAAAGGGGAGCCCCGAAAGAGGTTGGGGACACGTTCTACAACCCTTCTTCGACCCGGCCGAGGTGATTATCGAAAACCACGCCAAGAATGGCCGCAGCACCAAGTCGTTCGTTACGCTGGGCCACTGGCAGGCAGTCGAGGATAGTATGCGCCCGGGCGACTATGTGTTCATACAGTTTGGCCACAACGACACCAAAGTAGATGACACACTGCGCTTTACCACCCCCGAGCAGTATGGTCGCAACCTTGTGGCCTACATCGACAAGGTCAGGAGCAAAGGTGCCACCCCTGTACTGCTCACCCAGGTGTGTCGCAGGTGGTGGAAGCAGGGCGAGTTGGCCGACTCACACGGCGACTACCTTGTTGAGTGCCACCGCGTAGCCGAGCAGACAGGTGTGCTATTCATTGATGCCGAAAAGCTTACCCGTCAGTGGCTCGAGCCACTGGGCGATGAGGGCAGCAGGAAGTACTTTATGAACCTGCCCGCAGGCAAGTACCCCAGCCACCCCGACGGCAAAAACGACAACACCCACTTCACCACCCCAGGAGCACGCATCGTGGCACGAATGATTTGCCAGGAGATTGAGCGCGTAATACCCGAGTTGGGCAAATACATACGCTACTACGACTTTGTGGTGGCCAAAGATGGCAGTGGAGACTTTTTCACCATTGGCGAGGCCATCGCTGCTCTGCCAAACTTCTACAAGGGCAAAGAGAAACCTCTGAGGGTGCTCATTCGCGAGGGGCGCTATGAGGAGAAGGTGGTAATCCCCTACACCAAGCAGAGCGTTGAGTTCGTTGGCGAGGGCGAGGTTGTAATCACTTGGGGCGATGGCGCACGCGATCTGGGGCCCAATGGCGTTGAGCTGGGCACCTCGGGCACCGCAACGCTCTACAACTGTGGCCGACACATAGTTATGGAGAACATCACCATCGAGAACTCGGCAGGCGAGGTTGGCCAGGCTGTGGCCCTGCAAACCGTAGGCACTGGTACGCAGATCTACCGCAACTGCCGTTTGTTGGGCAATCAGGATACACTATATATATATGGTGTAGGCAACCGCGATGGCGAAGAGGTCGAGGAGAACATCAACTGCTACTTCGACAACTGCTACATCGAGGGCACAACCGACTTTATCTTCGGCTCGGGCAGGGCCGACTTCATAAGCTGCACCATCCACTCGAAGAAGGATTCGTACATCACCGCTGCGAGTACCTGCAAGGGGCAGGAGCGCGGCTTTACATTCCTCTACTGCAAGCTGACCGCCGCCGAGGGGGTGACCAAGTGTTACCTCGGAAGGCCCTGGAGGATATATGCCCAAACCTACTTTATCGACTGCGAGTTGGGCTCGCACATCCGCCCCGAGGGGTGGCACAACTGGAAGAAGCCCGAGGCCGAAAAGACGGTGCGCTATGCAGAGTATCGCTCCAAAGGCGAGGGCGCAAACCCCAAAGCGAGGGTTAAGTGGGCCGACAAACTATCGGACAAGAAGGCTCTCGAATGGACCCTCAAAACAGCCGTTCCCGGGCTCGAATTTACACCTGTACACTAACGAAGAGGGATGAGTCGGATTGGTAAAATACTCGGTACACTGGCGGTGGTGATGCTCACCACGGCCGGCTCGTTGTACGGCTCTATTACTCCGCAAGGTATCTTTACGGAGTACACCGCCATTGACGGTATGGCCCACAACAACATACACGAAATCTATACCGACTCGCAGGGCTATGTGTGGTTGTGCACGTGGAGCGGTGTGAGCCGTTTCGATGGCTACACCTTCAAGAACTACTGCACCGACCCAAAGAATATGCCCGTAAGGAACAACCGATTCCGCAGCGTAGACGAGGACAAGGCGGGCAACCTCTGGTTCCGCACCTACGACGACCACATCTATCGCTTCAACCGACTGACCGAAGAGTTTGAGGATGTATGCGAGGGCATAGAGCAGCTCGAGGGCCGCCTGTTCCGCACCGACAATATGCTCTGCACCCGCCAGAGCGACAAGGTGTGGATTGAGTATCAGGGTTTTGGCCTGGTGGGCTACACCACGGGCGAGGGTAACCGCTTGGAGCACACCAACTACATAGGCAACACGCTTATTGGCAGCAGCATTTCGCATATGGCAACCGACCGCGAGGGCAACTTGTGGGTATGCTCGGAGCAGGGCAATCTGGCTATTGTAACCCACGAGGGCGAGGTGGTCAAAGAGGTGGCCCGTATGGGAGCCCCCATTGTAGACTTGGTGGTGGCCGACGAGTTGGTATTCTACGCCACCGACAACATTATTGGTGCGGCAAGCGTAGCCAATCAGGTGGCCGTAAGTCGCGAGCGCTTTGGCCACGACACCATAACGGCCCTCAGTTGGGATGCCAACAAAGGCACCCTCTACATAGGCACCCTGCACAACGGGCTCTACACCTTTGCCCCCTCAACGAGCCAAATAGACCACATCAGGGGGGCAGGCAAGCCCACAAGGGTACGCGATATGGTTGTAGACAGTCACGGTACGGTGTGGATTACCGACACCCGCGAGGGCATAACCCGCTATGATGCCCGCAGGGGCAACTACAAACATTTCAGCCAAGAGCGCAACACCGTCAAGTACTACTCCGACACGACAAGTATGGTGGTCGAGCACGGCGAGGGGCTGTGGGTGAAAATGAACCACGTGGGCTTTGGCTACTACGACCGCCAGAGCGACCGCCTGCTACCCTTCTACAACGACTTGGCCAGCTCGGACTGCCGTATGACCAATGGCGTGGCCACCTTTGAGATTGATGACGACGATGTTATGTGGCTCTCTACCTACTACGAGCGAGGCCTCAAACGCATAGTATTGCAACAGCCAGACGGCAGCCACAAACCTCTGGGAGATGCCGACCAAGATACCTACACCGACGAGGTGAGGGCCCTGGCCAAAGACCACAACGGCAGTATGTGGGTGGGGACCAAAGAGGGTAAACTGTATTGCTACAACACTAAGGACGAACTGGTTGCAAGTTACGACCGACTGCCACAAGGTGGTGCAATGGGCCCCATCTACACCATCACCGAGGACTCGCAGGGCAACATCTGGGTAGGCACCAAGGGCGATGGCGTATACCGAATGAGCCCACGCACTGGTGGCAAGGGTGGCTATGACTTCAAGCACTTTGTCCACTCGGAGCACGACCCCTACTCGCTCTCCAACGACCAGGTATACTGCATTGCCGAGGACCACGACGGGCGCATCTGGTTTGCGACCTTTGGCGGCGCCATAAATATGCTCTCCGACAGCCAAAGCACCAAGTTCTACAACACCAATTGGAGCTTCGGCAGCTATCCGAGCCAGTCGGGTGCAAGGGCTCGCTATCTGTTGGTCGATGGCACTGATAGGTTGCTGATAGGCACATCCGATGGTCTGCTGGTCTGCAACCCACAGGAGGCCCCCGAGCTGATGACCTTCACCGTAGCGCAGCGTGAGGCCGGCAATCAGCAGGCACTGTTGGCCAACGATGTGATACACATACTCAAAGACTCGGCCCAGAGGGTATGGCTCTCGACCTATGGAGGTGGTCTGAGCCGCATTGTGGGCTACGACCAGAGCGGTGTGCCACAAATGGAGAACTATACCGTTAGCGACGGTCTGGCGAGCAATATCATTATGGCCACCACCGAGGACAACGAGGGCTCGCTATGGCTCACAACCGAGAGTGGCCTAACCCAATTAGACACCAAGCAGGGGATATTTACCAATTATAGCCGCTACGACAGCTTCCGCCCCACGCTCTACAACGAGGCGGCAGCCATAACCAACAGCCGCGGCGAACTGGTTGTGGGCTCAAACAACGGCATCGAGGTCATCAACCCCAAGCAGATGAGCCAGAGCGGCCACAACTACAAGCTGCGCATAACCGCCTTTGAGGTACAGAACAGCCAGGCCGTAGAGGATGGCCGCATAGTGCTCGACGACTCGGAGAGTGACAATACCCTCAGTCCCATAACACTCAGGCACAACTACTTGCTGATGCGCATCGAGTTTGCTGCGCTGAACTTCCGCTTGCAAGGCAGGGTGAACTATTTGTACAAGCTCGAAGGCTACGACTCGGACTGGACCGACTCGCGCTCGATAAACAGCGTCTACTACTCAAAAGTACCCCACGGACACTATACCTTCCGCGTGAAGGCCTACGTGGGTAACCCCCAGATGGCCTCGGAAGAGATTAGTCTGCCCATACACATTGTTACCCCACCTTGGGCCTCGTGGTGGGCGTGGGTGCTCTATGTGGTGTTTGCACTGGCGCTGCTGTGGTTTGTAACAAGCACCTATGCCCGCATGGCGCGCATAAGGGCCAACGCCAAGATTGAGCAAGACACAGCCGAGATAAAGCTCAAATTCTTCACCAACATATCGCACGAGTTGCGCACCCCTCTGACGCTCATTATGGGCGGCATTGAGGAGGTGCAGCGCCGCGAAACCCTCAGCGAGAGGGGCGAAAGCAGTCTGGACCTATCGTACAAGAACTCAAAGCGTATGCTCTCGCTCATAAACCAGATTCTCGACTTCCGCAAGGTCGTGAAGAACAAGATGGAGTTGCGAGTGAGCCGCATAGACATAGTAGAGGTGGCACGTGGGGTGCTCGAAGATTTCAGAGATTTGGCCCAGGAGCGCAATATCGAGCTGATTTTCAGCCTTTCGCGCAACAACATACCCCTTTGGGCCGACCCGCAGCGCATCGAGAGCCTGCTGTACAACCTGCTCTCTAACGCAATGAAGTTCACGCGCGACAAGGGCACCATCGAGCTGGCCATAGCTCTGCACGAAGCGCAGGGCGAGGTGACCATTGTGGTCAAAGACAACGGCATAGGCATACCCAAGGAGCGCATAGGCGAGATTTTCGAGCGCTTTGCCCAGTACTCGGCAGCCGTCAAGGGTGGCAGTGGCAGCAGTGGCAGTGGCATTGGTCTGGCACTGAGCAAAGAGATAGTGGAGCTCCACAAAGGCCACATCGAGGTCGAGAGCAAGGTGGGCAAAGGCTCTACCTTCACCATACACCTGCTGCTGGGCAACTCACACTTCTCGATGGAGCAGATTGACTTCCAGAGCGCAGGTCAGGCAGGGGCCGACAAGCCACAGAGCGAGCGCCGTGCCGCAGTGGTCAACCGCCCCAAAGATGCCAAGAAGATACTGCTCGTAGAGGACAACAGCGAGGTGAGGGCCTTCATCTACAACAACCTGATAGACACTTATGAGGTGATTGAGGCTGCCGACGGAGTGGAGGCACTCGAAAGGCTCAAAGAGGATATGCCCGATGTGGTCGTAACGGATATTATGATGCCCCGAATGGATGGCATAGAGTTGGTGGACCACATACGCAAAGACTTTGAGCTGAGCCACTTGCCTGTGATTATGCTCACCGCCAAGCAGACCCCTGCCGACAGCATTTTGGCAATGAAGTATGGTGCCGATGCCTACATAACCAAGCCGTTCAGTATGGAGTTCTTGCAGGCCCGCATAGACAACCTGCTCTCGCAGCGCTCGATGTTGTTCGACAAGATACAAACCCTCACGGCAGGCAACCGCACCGCCACCACTGGTCAGGTACACCCAAAAGATGTGGTCGTTACAAACCGCGACGAGGAGTTCCTGCACGAGCTGATGGAGTGGATAGAGGCCAATATCGAAAACTCGGACCTGACGATAGATAACCTGGCAACCCACCTGCGCCTGGGCCGCACGACTATGTACAACAAGATTAAGTCGCTGACGGGTAAGTCGCCCGTTGAGCTGATAAAGGAGTACCGAGTGACCAAGAGCGAGATGTTGTTGCGCACGGGCCAATTCTCGGTTTCGGAGGTGGCCTACAAGGTGGGCTTCTCGGACCCGGGCTATTTCAGTCGCTGCTTCAAGGAGCAGTACAAGAGTTCGCCCGTCGAGTACCTCAAAAAACTGAATATCAAGCAATCGTAAACACTATTCTATAACCCCCTAAAACACACACCCGTTATGAACAAGGCTCTGAAATATATGGTGGCTGTGGTGGCCCTGCTGGGCTCGGCACTCCCCCACTCGTGGGCACAAGGCGACACTCGCCCCGCCCCCGCAATCAGAGGCGACAAGCCCCTGTCGATCCGTATGGCCGAGAGCGAAATAGCCCGCAACCCCAATGCCGCAACCCTCGACGGAGTGGCCAAGCCCAAGTGGAATTACACCACGGGGTTGGAACTGCTGTCGATAATCGACGTGGCCGAGCGCTACGAGATGGATGGGTTGAGGCAGTATGCCCTCGACTGGGCCGATCTGATGGTTGCCGATGATGGTCGCTCGATTTTGACCTACAAGCAGAGCAACTACAACCTCGACCACATTTGCCCGGGCCGAGTGCTCTTCCACGCTCTTGACCGCACGGGCGATGTGCGCTACCGCCGAGCCCTGCGACTGCTGTGGGAGCAGCTCGAAGGTCAGCCCCGCACAGTCGAAGGGGGCTACTGGCACAAGAAAATCTATCCTCACCAGATGTGGCTCGATGGTCTGTATATGGCCGAGCCCTTCAAGGCCGAGTATGTTAGGCGCTATGGCGGTGGCGATAGCGGCATCGACGAGGGCCACGCTTGGGATGATATTGTAAATCAATTCGTACTAGTGGCCCAAAAGACCTATGACCCCGCAACGGGCCTCTTCCGCCACGCCTGGGACTCATCGAAGCAGATGTTCTGGTGCGACAAGCAGACGGGCCTCAGTCAGCACGCTTGGCTGAGAGCTGTGGGTTGGTATACGGTGGCCATTGTAGAGGTGTTGGACTATCTGCCCGCACGCTACGAGGGGCGAGCCAAACTGGTTGAGATACTGAAACATATCTACACCACTGTGCCCCGTTGGGCCAACCCCCAGAGCGGTATGTGGTACCAAGTGATGGACTGCCCCGAAAGAGAGGGCAACTATGAGGAGGCTACCGGCTCGGCAATGCTGGTATATGCAATGCTCAAAGCGGTGCGCAACGGCTATCTGCCCCGTACCGAGAGGGCCAAAGCCGTAGAGCTCTACGAAAAGCTGGTCGATAGGTTCGTAAGGGAGAATACCGACGGCACTCTGTCGCTCATCGACTGCTGCGCTGTGGGCGGTCTGGGTGGCAAGCAAAATCGTATGGGCGACTTTGCCTACTACCTTTCGGAGCCCATTATCGAGAACGACTGCAAGGGCATAGGCCCCTTCATCTGGGCATCGCTCGAATATGAGGCATACCACAATATCGACTACCGCCAACCACTTGCCGAGGCTGCTGTGGTGGCCTTCCCGGGTGCCGAGGGCGGAGGTGCATACGTTACGGGCGGCCGAGGTGGCAAGGTGCTGAAAGTAACCTCGTTGGCCGACGACGGTAGCGAGGGCACACTGCGCTGGGCACTGGAACAGAAGGGCCCCCGAATGATACTCTTTGAGGTTAGCGGCACCATAGAGCTGAGCGAGATGTTGCACGTCACCGAGGGCAACTTTACCCTTGCGGGCGAGAGTGCTCCGGGCGAAGGTATATGTATAGCAGGGCACGACACCCGCTTCGAGGCCGACAATATAATCGTGCGCCACCTGCGCTTCCGCCTTGGCGACAAGACCAAGACGCAGGAAGATGCGCTCGAATTTCGCAAGTGTACGGGGGCTATCGTGGACCACTGCTCGGTGAGTTGGAGCGTAGACGAGTGCGCCTCGTGCTACGGCAACCGCAACTTCACGATGCAGTATTGCCTCATTAGCGAGAGTCTGAACAAATCAACTCACAAGAAGGGCAACCACGGCTACGGAGGCATTTGGGGCGGTCGCAACGCCACCTTCCACCACAATCTGCTGGCCCACCACACAAGTCGCAACCCACGACTCGACCACCCATTCCTCTACTGGGGCAGCGACCTGCTGCTTTACCGAGGCACCGTAGAGCTCTACAACAATGTGGTCTACAACTGGCGCGACAAGGCCTGCTATGGTGGCGAAGAGGGTTGGTGGATCGTGTGCAACAACCTCTTTATGCCCGGCCCCAACACCAAAGACACGAGCGAGTTTTTGGAGTCGTCGGTCTACCACAAGCCCACAGCCTACAATGGTCACTATCACATAAGCGGTAACGTGATTGTGGACAACGAGAAGGTCAATGAGGATAACTGGCAGGGAGTAGGCATCGAGGGCGGAGCCTCGCGCGAGGATATAGAGATGGCCGCACCTCGCAAGATGTTCGGCGAGCCTGCGTGGTCGGCATACGAGAAGATGATTGTGTCGGGCGGAATTGGTGCACAGCCTGCCGATGCAGTGGACCAAAGGGTTCTCTGCGAGATGCTGTCGGGCAGCGGCAGCATCATCAACTCGCAGGAAGAGGTGGGCGGATGGCCCAAACTCAAAGCCAAACGCGCCCCCAAAGATAGCGACGGCGACGGAATGCCCGACAAGTGGGAAAGGCGCAACGGAATGGACCGCAAAGACCCCACCGATGGAGCAAAAATCACCCCCTCGGGCTACACGAACTTGGAATTATATCTTCACAGTTTGGCCAAATAAGGGGCTAAATGGGTAAAATAGAGCGAAAAAGCAGTATTCGTGTACGCTAACGGAGTGATAAAAAATCCGCATAATACAACAATTTTTACTATTTATATTTATAGGTAATTTTTATATTTGCATTGGATAGAAGCGCCTAAACAGAACTAACAAAAAGAACAGACAACCTAAAACCAAAATGTAACCTTGCATAATGCGACCCCAATTGCGCAATGCAAACAACATAAACAATCCAAATAACTAATCAATCTAACAACAATTAACCAAAAAAACTTATGAAAAACTTTACTCAGAAGTTTGCCCTATTACTCTTAGGGTTGAGCCTCACTTTCACAGCCGAAGCTCAAAAGGTTAGCGGTACTGTTAAGGATACAGCAGGTGAGCCTATCATTGGCGCATCGGTTATCGTTGAAGGTACCAACACCGGTACGTCGACCGACGTGAGCGGTGCTTGGAGCCTCGACGTGCCTAACGCATCGCAGAAAAGTTTGGTCTTCTCGTACCTCGGTATGAAAGACAAAACAGTGGCCATTGGCAACCAGACCTACATCGAGGTAGTTCTGGAGAACGACTCGCAGATGCTCGAAGATGTGGTTGTTGTGGGCTACGCAACAGTTCAACGTAAAGACCTTATCGGTTCGGTATCGTCGGTTAGCGCCGAGACTCTCTCGTCGCAGCCTACTACCAGCGTTACCGAGGCTCTGGCAGGTAAGATGGCCGGTGTGCAGGTAACCACCACCGAGGGTGACCCCGACGCCGAGATTAAAATCCGCGTGCGTGGTGGCGGTTCGATTACTCAGGACTCGTCGCCTCTGTACATCGTCGATGGCTTCCCCGTTGAGAGCATTTCGGACATCCCATCGAGCGACATCCAGTCGATCGACGTACTGAAAGATGCCTTCTCGACCGCTATCTACGGTTCGCGTGGTGCAAATGGTGTAATTATCGTTACCACCAAGAGCGGCCAGAAAGGTAAACTGACCGTAAACTACAACGGCTATATGGGTTGGAAATCGATGGCTAACAAAGATGCTCTGACCACCCTCGACACCGAGGAGTTTGTTAAGTTGCAGTATGAGTTGGCAATGATTCGCAACAACGTGGAGAGCGCTTACGAGCCTATCTTCGGTAAGTTCTGCGATATCGACCTCTACGCAGGCCAGCCCAAAAACGACTATGTAGCACAGGTATTTGGCAATCAGGGCAGCAATATGAACCACAACGTATCGCTCTCGGGCGGTAGCGACAAGTTCAACTGGACCGCCAGCTATGCTCACATGGGCGATAACGCAATTATGAAGGGCTCGACATACACCCGTGACAACCTCAACCTGAAAACCAAGTTCAAACCCAGCGACAAGGTGTCTTTCGACTTCTCGGCCCGTTTCTCGGATACCCAGGTAAGGGGTAGTGGCGCCAACTCGATTAACGATAGCGGCTCGACCTCGGGTAACGGTCGTCTGAAACACGCCATTGGCTATGCTCCCGTGCCCCTGAAGAGTTCGGTTGAGAGCAGCGACCTCGAGGAGGACTATGGCGACAACGCTCCCCCAATGCTCTCGGTTGCCGACAACGACAGCAAGCGCAGCCGTCAGAACTGGAACGTAAATGGTGCCGTATCGCTCAAACTGGCAAAGGGCCTTACCGTGAAGGTTGACGGCGGTCTGGACACCTACGCACAGGTAGACAACAGGTACTATGGTCTGACCACCTACTACGTTAATAATAACGCAACCATCAAGGCTCAGCCCGCAACCCAGTATACCGACTACGATCGCACCAAACTGCGCAATACCAACACCATTCACTACAACATTGGTGAGGCAATGAACTGGGACGACAGCAAACTCGACGTACTGGTAGGTCAGGAGTACCTGATTGCCAAGTCGAACAAGCTGACCGCAATGGTTGAGGGTCTGCCCGTATTCTTCGATGCCGATATGGCTTGGAACTTTATGGCTTCGGGTACCGCCACCTCGACCAACCAGTACTACAACCCCGACGACAAGCTGCTCTCGTTCTTTGGTCGTGTAAACTACGACTGGAAGGGTATCGTTTCGGCCAGCGCGACAATGCGTGCCGATGGTTCGTCGAAGTTCTTGGGTGCCAACCGTTGGGGCTACTTCCCCTCGGCAGCAGTTGCACTGCGTCTGTCGGAGATTGGCTCGCTCAAAGATGTTGAGTCGCTCGACAACCTGAAACTGCGTTATAGCTATGGTACCGCAGGTAACAACAACATCCCCTCGGGCCAGACCTCGCAGACCTTCAAGGCCAACACAACCGCTTGGATTTCGCAGGGTACTACCTACTGGTCGGCCGGCAACACTATGCCTAACCCCGATTTGAAGTGGGAGACCACCATTTCACACAACCTCGGTTTGGACTTCTCGTTTGCTAACGGCGTGCTGAGCGGTTCGATTGAGGTTTACAAGAACAACACCAAAGACCTGCTGATTCAGTTCCCCACCGCAGGTAGTGGTTACGCAAACCAGTACCGCAATATGGGTGAGACCGAGAATCAGGGTGCTGAGGTAACCTTGACCTGGAACGTATTCCAGACCAAGAAGGCAGGCCTGACCATCTCGGCCAACGCCAGCTACAACAAGAACAAAGTCGTAACCCTGGGTGGCTTGGATCGCATCGAGTCGCAGAGTACTTGGGCTTCGACCGAGGTTGGTACCGACTATGTTGTTGAGGCAGGTCAGCCTCTGGGCAATATGTACGGCTACCAGAGCGACGGCTACTACACCGTTGATGACTTCAACTATGTAGATGGCGCTTGGGTGCTGAAAGAGGGCGTTGTAGACTGCTCGGACATCATTGGCAAGACCTATCTGCTGCCCGGTGCTCGCAAGTACAAAGACCAGCCCACCGTTGAGGTACTCGACGAGGAGGGTAACGTGGTTGGTTATGAGGGCGACGGCAAACTGACCGTAGCCGACAAGACCATCATTGGTAACGCTCTGGCCGACGTAACCGGTGGTTTGACCATCAGCGGTTATGTAGGCGGCTTCGACTTCTCGGCCAACTTC
The DNA here is from genome assembly GCA_015059945.1 of Rikenellaceae bacterium. Lineage (GTDB taxonomy): Bacteria > Bacteroidota > Bacteroidia > Bacteroidales > Rikenellaceae > Tidjanibacter. The sequence continues at coordinate 142,026 of SUZJ01000002.1, read as the reverse complement.
AATGCCGTATATGGCAACCAGATTTACAATGCAAACTTGATTGAGTTCACCTCGACCCGTAAGTTCAACAACCGCAACCTGCTCTCGTCGATGTCTACCGACCAGCGTTGGAGCAACATCGACTGGACTACCGGCGAGATGATTACCGACCCTGAGGCCTTGGCAGCAGCCAACGCCGGCAAAGAGGTAGGTTCGCCCTTCATTGGCAACGCCGTATTTAGCGATGCAGCTATTGAGGATGGCTCGTTCATCCGTCTGAGCAGCGCAACTCTGGGCTACACCCTTCCCGAGGCTCTGACCAAACGTGTAGGCATCGAGAATCTGCGCCTCTACGTTTCGGGCACCAACCTCTTCTTGTGGACCAACTATTCGGGCTTCGATCCCGAGGTTGATACTCGTCGTGCAACTCCTCTTACCCCTGGTGTTGATTACTCGGCTTATCCAAGGAGCACCGGTGTGGTATTTGGTCTGAATCTCACTTTCTAAACCTTGCTTAAAATAAGATGAAAGAGATGAAAAAATTTGCATACATACTTATGATTGCCTTGTCGAGCGCACTAGTTTCGTGTGGCGACATATTGGAGAGCGAGACTCAGTCGGCATTCGACGAGTCGGTCGTATTCTCGAACTATACTTTGGCAGAGTATAATATCTTCTCGATTTCGGAGACCTTCGGCCACACCAACAACTACCGTGGTCGTTTCCTCCCTTGGTATGGTTTCAACACCGATGCCGAGTGGTATGTTTCGACTACCCTCGACGCAAAGTCGGAGATTGCAACCTATGATGTTACCGTAAACAACTCGCAGCTCAACCTCGACAACGGCCCTTACAACGAGATTTATGCCGGTATCGAGAGGGCTAACATCTGTATCAAAGGTCTGCGCACCTATGGCGATGTGAAGAACGACAAGGATATGGCCTATCTGTTGGGCGAGGCTCTGACTCTGAGGGCATTCCTGTACTACGAGTTGGTGAAAGCTTGGGGCGATGTTCCTGCACGTTTTGAGCCTATCAATTCGGAGACCATCTATCTGCCCAAGAGCAGCCGCGATGTTATCTTCAAACAGATTTTGGCCGACTTGGAAGAGTCGTTTGCCTATCTGCCTTGGCCCGCCACCACCCCCGCAACTATGACTACCGACCGCGTGAACCTGGCGTTTGCCAAAGGTCTGTATGCTCGTATTGCACTGGCCGCTTCGGGCTTTGCACTGAGGCCCAACGATGGCGAGATTGGCACCGGTGGTATGGGTAGCATCCGCACCACCAGCGACCCCGACCTGAGCAAAGATGTGCTCTATCCTAAGGCTCTGGCCGCATTGGAGGATGTTATCAAAAACAATGGTGGCTCGCTGTATAGCGACTACAAGCAGTTGTGGAAAGATTTTAACAACTTTGACCTTACCGCCGGCAAAGAGGTGCTGTGGGTAATTCCTTTCAGCGACAGCCGTGGCCGTTGGAACTACACCTTCGCAATCCGCAGCGTTATAAATGGTAGCAACCGCGCAGGTACCGTAGGTCCCGCACCTTCGCTCTACTTCGACTACAAACAGGGCGACCAGCGTAGGGATTTGAGCTGCGTAAACTTCAAGTACGACAAAGATGACGAGATTCTGCCCGCCAACATCGAGAACTGGTACTTTGGTAAATACCGCTTCCAGTGGATGGAGAAGGTGCCCTACACCGGTGGTAACGACGACGGTGCCAAACCTATCGTTATGCGCTACTCGGACATTCTGCTGATGGCTGCCGAGATTGCCAACGAATTGGAGCAGTTGAGCGTAGCACAGGGCTACTTCAAACAGGTACGCGCAAGGGCAACAGGCGAGGCCGAGGCTACCGCCTACGTAAACACCCTGACCAACAAGGAGAAGATGTTTGAGGCTATCGTGCTGGAGCGTAAGTTGGAGTTTGTGGGCGAGTTCTTGCGTAAGGGCGACCTTATTCGCTGGAATCTGCTCAAAGAGAAACTCGACGAGTCGATTGCCGACTATCGCAACCTGAAATCGGTTAGCGGCAAGTACAGCTATCTGAACCAGGAGGGTAACATCTGGTACCGCGTGAATGGCAACGAGTTGGAGTTCTACGGCTTCAACGGCGAGCAGGACAGCCCCGACGGCGAGGAGTGGACCAAGAAGGGTGGCTACATCACCAAGGATAGCGATGGTCAGACCGAAGAGAGGGCTACGACCGTCTACACCAACGATCCCAACACCCACCAGTTCTGGCCCATCTTCTTGAGCACCATTACCAACTCGCAGGGCTCACTGGTTAACGACTACGGCTACAACCAGTAGTCCGCTACAAAGCACACAGAGAGATACCTATTAAAATAATAGATTTTGTAGATATGAAAAAGTTTATCAAAAATATAGCACTGTTTGCTTCGATGGCGGCAATGGTTGGCTGTGTTGCCGAGCCTGCCGACGTGGTTGACAGCATCCAGCTCAACCGCTGCCTTGCTCCCACCAACCTCGAAGCAGAGATTGTTGCATCGGTAGGTACAGACGTCAAGCTGACCTGGGATGCAATGGAGGGCACCGAGTACTACACCGTAGAGGTCTACGAATCGACCTCGACCACTACCGACGAGGAGGGCAACGAGGTTGCCGCAGCTCCCGATTTCGACGCAGTAGAGCCTTTCAAGACCGAGACCAACATTACCGAGGTTCCTCACGTTGTGAGCGGTCTGGAGGTTGATAAGAGCTACTTTGTACGAGTAAAAGGTTCGACCACCAACTTGGAGGATTCGCACTGGACCGTATTGGAGAAGGCATTTGCCACCTCGGCCGTTCGCTCGCAGTTCAAACTGAGCGTTACCGACCGTACCGCCAGCAGCGTGACCGTAACTTGGGCCGAGGGCGAGGATGCTGCCGACCTGACTACCATCAAGGCTGTGCCCGTATCGAATGAGAGCAAGAAGAGCGTGAGCGTAGAGCTTAGCGACGAGCAGATTTCGGCTCGCAAGGTTACCGTTAGCGGTTTGGACGCTTGCACCGATTACAAGTTCACCCTGATTTATGGCAAGGCTTGCGACCGCGGTAGCGTAACCGCTTGGACCCGTCCTTCGACCGAGGGTGCAACCGAGGTTGCCTCGATCGACGCTCTGGTAGCTGCCCTGACCGGCGCAACCGGCGACCTGAAGATTAAGCTGGCCTACAACGAGGGCAACGCTTACAACTTCACCACCGCTACCAGTACCACCTTTACTCCCGCCGGCGACCTCTACATCTATGGCGAGGCTACCACCGACGGCAAGAAACCCATCATCACCGGTATGGACCTCCAGCCCGCAGCAGGCGCAGGTGTAATCCACATTGAGGATGTTGTACTGGATGGCGTTATCTACGACAGCGCAGCAACCGAGAACAAAGGCTATATCGTTACCAACAAAGTTGGCATCGAGGCATTTGAGCTTATCAACTGCGAGGCTTACGGCTTTACCAAAGGTCTGTATAGCTCGTCGGGTGCAGGTGCAGGTTGCGGCCGACTGATTATCGACGGCGTATATGCCCACGATATCAACCCCTTAGGTTCGGTAAGTGGCGACTTTATCGACCTTCGTGGCGGTGCAAACCCTGTGATTACCATCACCAATTCGACCTTCTACGCTTGCGCTCGTACATTCTTGCGTGCAGGTGTAGACAACGACAACACCGTAGGTGCTGTTGAGCTCTCGAACTGTACTTTCAACTTCGTAAGCTCGACCATCAGCAGCTCGAACAACAACGGTATTATTCACGTTATGGTTGGCGCTGAGCCCACCTCGGTTGTGTGCGACAGCAACGTATTTATGAATATGTACAACGACAAAGAGCCCGCAGGCTCGGAGTATGTACGTCTGGTACGTAACTCTACCCAGAACTACGCTCCCGTTATGTCGAACAACTTCTTCTACAACGTGAGCCCAGCATTTATGGTTAGTGCTGCTAACGTAATCGGTAGCGGCGAGGCCGTAACCGAGTCGGCCGACCGCAAGCACACCGCAACCGGTGGTACCTCCTTGACCAGCGTACTGCTCGATGCCGAGAACAAACCACTGGCAAGCACCAACCTATTGGAGGCTGACCCCTGCCAGAGCTCGGGCGCAGGTAAGCTGTACCTCAACGAGGAGAGCCCCATCGCAGCTGCCAAAGCTGGTGACCCCCGCTGGTGGAATGCTGCAATTCCCGAGCCCCCAGTAAGGGCTACCGAGTTGGAGGTTGCCGAGCAGCCCTACACTTGGGACTTCACCTTGAAGTCGGTTTACGATGGCGAGACCCTGAACGCTACCACCATCATTGGCAACGCACGCATCTACGCATCGGCCGAGGCTCCCACCGAGGTTAAGCTGGGCGAGGGTGTATACTTTGCCGAGGCCGGTATCTTGGGTGCCGACGGTGCTCCTATGTATGGCGCAATCGGTATCTTGACCGAGGGCTATGGTGCAGTAGTTGTTACCGCCACTGGCGACAACGGTGTTGAGGGTGTACAGGTTATGGCAGGTGGCGACCGCTACACTGTTCTGGCCGATGGCAAACCCCACAAGGTGCTCTTCGGTGACTTGGTAGGCCAAAACAACATCTACATCGTAGGTGCAGGTGGCGTAACCATCAAACAGATTGAGTGGAACAACAGCACCACTCCCGATGCAACCGCTACCGCTCTGAAGACTCCTGGCGTATCGCTCGATCCTCGCAAAGTTGATCTTGGCACCGCACAGGCAGTTGTAGCAAGCTGGGCAGCAGTAGAGAATGCCAACACCTATGAGGTAATGTGGAAAGGCCAGACCACCGTTCTGGATGCCACTACTACTTCGTTCACCATTGCCGCAGACGAGGTTGCTGCATTGTCGGCTGGTGAGTATACCTTGTCGGTTGTTGCCAAACCCGTTGAGACTTCGAGCAAGTATCTGGTATCGGAGGCTGGCGAAGCTATCTTGACAATTGTTAAACCCGTTGTTGGCGGCGAGGTAACCCTCAAGTGGGGCCACGAGGCATTTGATGACATCTGGGTAAACGGTTGCGCAAGCAACACTGGCAATATCGACGCTGCATTTGTAACTACCAATATGACCGCAGGTGGCAAACTTACCGTTGATGCCGATGGCTTCACCTACGACGGTTTGCAGTTCGTGCTGGGCGGCGGTAAGTTCAAATTTGGTCAGAACAACAACGCTGCAGGCGAGAAGGTTACCCGCGTACAGTTTGGCGGTAGCGGTAACACTGGCAAACAGGTGCTTATCTTCGAGGCTCCTGCAGCCGGTACCCTCAAGGTAGAGGCCATAAGCTCGGGCGACACCTCTCGTCCTCTGAAAGTGGCTGTTGATGGCACCGAGGTTGCTTCGCTCGACACCCCCGACAAGACCGGTACTCCTCAGGTATTTGAGGTAGATTGTACCACTGCAGTTGCCGGCTCGAAGATTTACATCTACAGCGGCAACAGCGGCATTAACCTCTTCTCGGTTGAGTATACTTATGTTTCTGCTCCAGTAGAGCAAAATATCAGCTGGGGCCACGCTGCATTTGACGACATCTGGGTAAACGGTTGCGCAAGCAACACCGGCAATATCGACGCTGCATTTGTAACTACCAATATGACCGCAGGTGGCAAACTTACCGTTGATGCCGATGGCTTCACCTACGACGGTTTGCAGTTCGTGCTGGGCGGTGGCAAGTTCAAATTCGGTCAGAACAACAACGCTGCAGGCGAGAAGGTTACCCGCGTACAGTTTGGCGGTAGCGGTAACACTGGCAAACAGGTGCTTATCTTCGAGGCTCCTGCAGCCGGTACCCTCAAGGTAGAGGCCATCAGCTCGGGCGACACCTCTCGTCCTCTGAAAGTGGCTGTTGATGGCACCGAGGTTGCTTCGCTCGACACCCCCGACAAGACCGGTACTCCTCAGGTATTTGAGGTAGATTGTACCACTGCAGTTGCCGGCTCGAAGATTTACATCTACAGCGGTAACAGCGGCATTAACCTCTTCTCGATTGACTACACCTACACCAAATAGTGTGTAAGCAGAGATATCGAAACACTACAAAAAGCAGAAAGGGCTACCGAAATTCGGTAGCCCTTTTTGTGTGGCAGAGGCCGATGGGGCCAGAAAATGGAGTTTTGACAAAAAATCGTACCAATGTGGCAAATTTTCACATTGTAGGCCCGAGGTTTTTTTGTAATTTTACGATGCATAAAACCGAACAAACTAAACAATAACCAAAAATACCAAAAACCTTATGAAAGCATTTAACGACGAGAACTTCCTTCTCCAGACCGAAACGGCTCAAAGGCTCTATCACGAGCACGCCAAAAAGATGCCTATCATCGACTATCACTGCCACCTCATACCCGAGTATGTGGCAAATGACCACGTCTTTGAGAACCTGTCGAAAATTTGGCTCGAGGGCGACCACTACAAGTGGCGTGCAATGCGCACCAATGGCGTAGACGAGCGCTACTGCACAGGCAAGGACACAACCGACTGGGAGAAGTTTGAGAAGTGGGCCGAGACCGTGCCCTACACTATGCGCAACCCCCTCTACCACTGGACTCACTTGGAGCTCAAAACAGCCTTTGGCGTAGACAAGTTGCTTAACCCCTCGACCGCACGCGAGATTTACGACCACTGCTCGGCAATGCTCCAGACCCCCGAGCGCTCGGCACGCGGACTGATGTTGCACTACAACGTAGAGACCGTTTGCACCACCGACGACCCTATCGACTCGCTCGAGCACCACAAGAAATGCGCTGCCGACAACTTTGGCGTAAAGGTGTTGCCCACCTGGCGCCCCGACAAGGCTATGGCTGTTGACAACCCTGCCAACTTCCGCGCCTACATTGACCGTCTGGCCGAGGTGAGCGGTATAGAGATTAAGTCGTTTGACGACGTGATTGAGGCCCTGCAAGTACGCCACGACTTCTTTGAGAGCGTAGGCTGCCGTCTGTCGGACCACGGCATCGAGGAGTTCTATGCCGAGGACTACACCCACGCCGAGGTGGAGGCCCTCTTCCAGAAGGTATATGGCGGCACCCAACTCAGCCCCGAGGAGATAAGGAAATACAAGACCGCAATGATGGTCGAGTTTGCTGTGATGGACCACGCAAGCGGTTGGACACAGCAGTTCCACTATGGCGCAATCCGCGACAACAACAGCCGTATGTTCGCCCAGCTGGGCCCCGACACAGGTTTCGACTCGATTGGCGACTTTACGGTGGCCAAGAATATGTCTAAATTCTTCGATATGCTCGACCGCAACGACAAGCTGACCAAGACCATCATCTACAACCTCAACCCACGCGACAACGAGATGATTGCCACTATGTTGGGCAACTTCCAGGATGGTCGCTACGGCCCCGGCAAAATTCAGTTTGGTAGCGGCTGGTGGTTCCTCGATCAGAAAGACGGTATGGAGAAGCAGATGAACGCTCTGTCGCTGTTGGGCCTGCTCAGCAGGTTTGTGGGTATGCTCACCGACAGCCGCAGCTTCTTGAGCTATCCTCGCCACGAGTACTTCCGCCGCACGCTGTGCAACCTGCTCGGTAACGACGTTGAGCAGGGTCTGCTGCCCGCAAGCGAGTTGGAGTTCATCGGCAAGATGGTAGAGGACATCTGCTACAACAATGCCAAAAATTTCTTCAAGTTCTAATCATAACGCACACGTTTAACAGTAGTTTTATAACCCCAACCAACCTACGTTAGACAGCACCACCCCTCAAAGAGCCAGCTGGCTCTTTGACCAAGTCCACTTTTGTCAAAGGGGGATTTAGGGGGAATGTGAAAACTTATTAAAATAAGCTGGGAAGAATAAGCATTTTCCGCTAAGTACATTAAACTAACTAAAATTTTATACGACTATGGCAACTCTTAAATCACTCAATAAACAGAATGTAGAAAAACCTATCCTGCCCATTAAGATTCTGCAATTTGGCGAAGGTAACTTTCTGCGCGCATTCGTAGACTGGCAGATTGACAAGGCCAACGAGGCAGGCATTATGAACCACGGTGTGGCTATCGTACAGCCCATCGACAAGGGTATGGCCGGTATGTTGGAGCAGCAAGACTGCTTGTACCACGTCTACTTGGAGGGCGTAAAGGACAAAAAGCCCGTGAAGGATGTTCGCCTTGTAAAGAGCGTTCAGTGCGCCATAAACCCCTATGAGGACTATGCCGCATACGAGCAGATTTTCCTCTCGTCCGACCTGGAGGCTACCGTATCAAACACCACCGAGGCTGGCATCCGCTACGAAGAGGGCGACGACCTGTGGGCTCTACCCCCAAAGAGCTACCCTGCAAAGATGACCGCCCTGCTCTACAAGCGTTTCAAACACTTTGGCGGCGACCCCACCAAGGGCCTCTGCATCATCTGCTGCGAGCTGATTGAGAACAACGGCTCAACCCTGAGGGAGTATGTATTGCGTCACGCCGAGTACAACAAGCTGGGTGAGGACTTTATCGCTTGGGTAGAGAATCACTGCCACTTCTGCGATACTCTGGTAGACCGCATCGTTCCCGGCTTCCCCCGCGAGAATATCGACGAGATTAAGGCCGAGTTGGGCTTTGACGACAACCTGGTTGTGAAGGCCGAGTTCTACCACCTGTGGGCTATTGGTGGCCCAGGCTACCAGGAGGTACAGCGCCGTCTGCCACTCGACAAGGCTGGTCTGCACGTTATCTTTATGCCCACCATCAAGCAGTTCAGGGACAAGAAGGTACGTATTCTGAACGGCTCGCATACAGGTATGGTGCCCATCGGTTTGCAGCTCGGTTGCGAGACCGTTATGGACGCATTCAACACCCCCGACTTGGAGAAATTCGTGAACACTATGGTCGAGGAGGAGGTTATCCCTATGATTGAGGAGGACCAGGCCGAGCTGAAAGAGTTTGCCGCAGGTATCTTGGAGCGTTTCTACAACCCCTACATCCGCCACATGCTCAAGACCATCTCGCTCAACTCGCTCAGCAAGTGGGAGACTCGCAACTTCCCCACCGTACTGGACAACTGGAACAAGGCTGGCAAGGTGGCCGAGAAAGAGATGTTCACCTTTGCTGCACTGATGGTGCTTTACAGCGGTCAGGTAGATTTCTGCCCCGATGACACCGCCGAGCACGTTGAGTTTATCCGCAAGGTGTGGAACAACGACGACATCGACGCAACCATCAAGGCCATCGTAGAGAACCGCAACATCTGGACCGTAGACCTGACCGAGGTTGCTCCATTTGTAGAGAAGGCCGCAGGCTATGTTAAGGCTATCTTGGCCGAGGGTATGGCTGCCGCTCTTAAAAAAATGATTTAGGTATGAAAACATATTTGAGGATTAACGAGGCCGACGATGTGGCCATCGCGCTGGTAGACCTGCCCAAAGGTACGGCTATCGAGGTGGGTGGTCGCACCGTAACCCTCGTAGAGGATATTGCCAAAGGGCACAAGGTGGCTCTCCACCCTATTGCCCAGGGCGACAACGTGATTAAGTATGGCTACCCCATTGGCCACGCCACCGAGCCTATTGCCGAGGGAGCGTGGATTCACAGCCACAACATCAAGACCAACCTGCACGACAACTTGGAGTACACCTACGCCCCCAAGATTGCCCCCAAAGCCTACCCTGCCGACGAGCGCAAGGTGATGGGCTACGAGCGCAAGAATGGAGATATGGGCATACGCAACGAGTTGTGGATTATCCCCACTGTAGGTTGCGTGAATGGTCAGGCCGAGGCTATTGCCAAGCGCATCAGGGCCGAGGAGGACTGCTCTCACTTGGACGATGTGAGGGTATACACCCACCCCTACGGATGCTCGCAGCTGGGTGGCGACCACGCCAACACCCGCAAGGCTCTGGCAGCAATGGTCAAGCACCCCAACGCAGGTGCCGTATTGGTGCTCGGTCTGGGTTGCGAGAACAATCAGGTGGCCGAGTTCAAGCAAGAGATTGGCACCTGGGACGACCAGAGGGTGAGGTTTATCATCGCTCAGGAGGTCGAAGATGAGATTGAAGAGGGTGTAAAGGTTTGTCGCGAGCTGGTAGAGATTACCCGTAGCGACAAGCGCACTCCACAGCCCCTGTCAAAGCTAAAAATTGGTCTTAAATGTGGTGGCAGCGACGGCTTTTCGGGCATTACGGCCAACCCTCTGGTAGGCCTCTTCTCCGACTGGCTCATTGCTCAGGGCGGTACAACGATACTGACCGAGGTGCCCGAGATGTTTGGTGCAGAGACTATACTGATGGATAGGGCCGAGAACAAGGGTATTTTTGACAACACCGTGCTGCTTATCAACAACTTCAAGGACTACTTCAAGAGCTACAACCAGCCCATCTACGAGAACCCCTCGCCGGGCAACAAGAAGGGCGGCATCACCACCCTCGAAGAGAAGTCGCTCGGCTGTGTTCAGAAGGGCGGAGCGGGCACAGTGGTAGACGTTTTGGACTACACCCAGCCCGTAGTGCGCAGGGGACTCAACCTGCTGCAAGCACCCGGTAACGACTTGGTAGCATCGTCGGCACTGGCTCTGAGTGGCTGTCAGATGGTGCTCTTCACCACCGGCCGAGGCACTCCTTTTGGCAGCTTTGTGCCCACAATGAAGATTTCGACCAATACCAAGCTCTATGAGTTCAAGAACGGCTGGATCGACTTCAATGCAGGTACTCTGGTGGAGGACGAGGAGCCCGAGGCTCTGTTGGCACGCTTTGTAGACAAGGTGCTCGACACAGCTAGTGGCGCCAAGCTGAAACACGAAGAGATTGGCTTCAAAGAGGTTGCGATATTCAAAACCGGTGTTACGCTGTAAAAGTTGAAAATTGAAAAAATCCCCCTCTAAGTTAGAGGGGGTGCCCGAAGGGCGGAGAGGTCTGTAAAAGGAATTGTACAACCTCGCCAAGCCCCACCTCAATCTCCCCTACGAAAGGGGAGGTGACTGCCCAAGCAGTCGGAGGGGTGGTCGAAATTGTCTGCGCGTCCTCGCGCAGAGGGGGTGCCCGCAAGGCGGGGGCGTGTGTAAATCATTACAGCCCTTAACGACTTAGGACTCTCGACGTTAGACGTTAGACAAAAAAAAGAACTATGAAGCGATTAGCGACCATATTTGCCGCAGTGGTGGTGGCAGCTGTCACTACCCTATCGGCACAGGGCGTAAGCCGAGTGTGGGTGGCCGATCAGGGTGACGGCACCTACCGCAACCCCATACTCCACGCCGACTACTCCGACCCCGATGTTATCCGCGTGGGCGACGACTACTGGATGACCTCGTCGTCGTTCGACTGTCTGCCCGCACTCCAAATTCTCCACTCTACCGACCTGGTAAACTGGCAGTTGGTGGGTGCTGTGGATAGCTATCGCCCCAACGCCATTCAGGAGCAGCACGGCAACGGTGTGTGGGCCCCCGCGATTCGCTATCACAACGGCCTCTACTACATCTACTGGGGCGACCCCGATGTGGGCATCTATATGGTCAGCACCGACAATCCGCGCGGCACTTGGAGCGAGCCCCACTTGGTCGAGGCAGGAGTGGGAATGATTGACCCCTGCCCACTCTGGGATGATGACGGCAGGGCCTACTTGGTACACAGTTGGGCAGGTTCGAGGGCCGGATTCAAGAGCATACTCTCGGCAAGCGAAATGTCGGCCGATGGTAAGCGACTGATTGGCCCCGAGGTACTCATACACGACGGCCACGCCGCCAACCCCACAATCGAGGGGCCCAAGTTCTACAAGCGTGGCGAGTGGTACTACATCTTTGCCCCCGCAGGTGGAGTTAAGGAGGGGTGGCAGCTGGTTATGCGCTCGCGCGAGCCGTTGGGCCAATACGAGTGGCGCAAGGTGCTACACCAAGGCGATAGCGACATTCACGGCCCTCACCAGGGCGGATGGGTAACCGACACCGCGGGCGATAGCTGGTTTATCCACTTCGAGGACCGCTACGCCTATGGCCGAGTGGTACATCTGCAACCTATGGAGTGGACAGCCGATGGGTGGTGCACAATGGGCATCGACACCAATGGCGACGGCATTGGCGAGCCCGTAACGACCTACCGCAAGCCCCACACCAACAAGCCTATGCCCATAACTACCCCTGCCGAGGGCGATGAGTTCGACTCGGCCGTCATAGGGTTGCAATGGCAGTGGTTTGGCAACCCCCAGAGGGATTGGACAATGCACTCGCCCGAGGGCTATCGCAGGTTCTACTGCCAGCCCTACACCTCGCTGTGGGAGGCCAGAAACATTCTGGCCCAAAAGCTCACAGCCCCAGCCCAGACCATTACGGCCAAGTGCGACTTCTATGGCGGAGTGGCGGGCGACCGCGCAGGAGTGACCATTCACGGCAGGGATATTGCCACGTTGGCATTCTACTACGACGGCACCAACACCTACTTGCAGCAGAGTGTCTGCTACGGCGCCGACAAGGGCAAGGCCGAGGAGGTGGTTGAGCAGGTGCTGTGGAACGAGGACAACCAGTTGTACCTGCGCATAGAGGTTAGCGAGGGGGCAATGTGCCGCTTTGCCTACTCGACCGACGGGCGCAAATTCCGCCCCATAGGTAAGCCATTCAAGGCCAAAGAGGGCAAGTGGATTGGCGCCAAGTTTGGCCTGTTTGCCGTAACGAGCGGCAAAACCAACGATGGCGGTTGGATGGATGTCGACTGGGTGAGAGTTAAGTAATAAGATTAAGAAACGAAAAAAGGGTTGCACGAGTGCAACCCTTTTTTCGTTTATAGCAGCATAAACGTAACCATTCCTACGGCCAAGCCCAACGGCAGGCTCCAACATATTTGCTTGGGCGGCAGTTTTGACAGATGCAGTTGGGCGCTCCACAGCACTCCTGCCACCACAATGGTCGCCACAAAGGGCCACAGCAGAGCCACATTGCCCACATAGAGCAGTACCCACTCCACCGCCAGCAGCGCACCCACAGCCACAAGGTGATAGTTCAGTGGCCACAGGTACTCCATAATCATCAGCACCAGCGCAACAACGGCTGCCGTATAGAGCACCTTGCGCACCACAAAGAGCATCATAAACTTGGCAAAGACCGCTCCGCACCCAACAAGGCAGAGCTCCGTAGCCACAAGCATCAGCACCCTCTGGCGGCGCACATTCTCGCCCAGCGGGCCACTTCTACTCCCCTGCCCCACAATGCCAAAACCTCGCAGCACCGTCCAAAACAAGAGCGGTGTGGCCAGAGTCATACCCGCCACCGACCAAATCACAAAGGGTTTCAGCTCGGCAACATAGCGTACCGACGTAGCATTACACAGCACCACCAACACCACCGCCCACAGAGGCATAGCCAGTGGGTGGAAGAGCAGCGATATGAGGTGCCACGCAGTAGGTTTAGTTCGAGTTGTCGATTGGTAGGTATTCATAGCGATTAAATCTCCCTACGCAGGCGCGCTACGGGAATCTTGAGCATCTCGCGGTACTTGGCCACCGTTCGACGCGCAATGTGGAAGCCCTTGTCGTTCAGTATATCCATCAGCGCCTCATCTGTCAGGGGGTGTTGCTTATCCTCGCCCGCAATGCAGTCCGATAGTATCTGCTTAATCTGGTGCGACGACACCTCCTCGCCACTGTCGGTCTGCATAGCCTCCGAAAACAAGCTCTTCAAAGGAATTATGCCAAAGTGAGTCTGCACATACTTGCTGTTCACCACCCTCGAGATGGTCGATACATCGAGTCCCGTGCGGTCGGCTATGTCGCGCAGAATCATTGGTTTGAGCTTCTTGGGGTCACCATCGGCAAAGTACTCCCTCTGGTACTCAAAAATCTCGGTCATCGTGCCCAGCAGGGTATCGTGCCTCTGCTTGATGGCCGAGATAAACCACTTGGCCGACTCGATTTTGCTCTTCACAAACTTCAAGGCCTCTTGGTCCTGCTCGCCCGTAATGCCACCTGACATCGACTGGCGAATCATATCCATATAGCGGCGATTGACCTTCAAGTCGGGAATGTTATAGGAGTTGAGTCGCAGGTCGAACTCGCCATCGTCGTAGTCGAGCACAAAGTCGGGCACCACGTAGGGAGCCGCGTCGTCGGGCGCGTCGCCATAGAGGTTGCCAGGCTTGGGCGACAGGTGGCGAATCTCCTCGATAGCCTCGGCAAACTCATCGCGCTCTACCCCCAAGCGGCTCTGCAAGCGGTCGTAGTGTTTCTTGGCAAAGTCGTCGAAGTAGCCGGTCAGGATGCGCCTTGCGAGCTGCTGGCTCTCGTTCAGAGGGGCCTGAGCATCGAGTTGCAGCACCAAGCACTCCTGCAAGTCGCGAGCACCCACACCCGCAGGCTCCAACTGGTGTATAACAGCCAGCACACGCTCCAACTCGGCCACGCTTATATCGAGCCCCACACTGAAAGCAATATCATCGGACACCGACAGCAGGTCGCGCCTTAGGTAGCCGTCGTCGTCGAGGCTGCCAATAAGGTACTTGGCCACAGCCAAATCTCTGTTCGACAGCTCCTTATAGCCCAGTTGCTCCTCCAAAAACTCCTGTAATGACTGGCCGCCCGACATAGTTACGGTGGGCTGTTTGTCGTCTTTGGAGTAGTTGTTGGCGCGGAGTTTATAGTAAGGCGTGTCGTCCTCTTTGAGGTACTCATCGACCGAAATCTCTTTGGGCTCCTGCTCCTCGCCGCTCTCATCGTGGCGCTCCTCTTCGAGCACGGGGTTTTCCTCTATCTCCTGCTTGATACGCTGTTCGAGTTGGAGCGAAGGGAGCTCCAACAGCTTAATCATCTGGATTTGCTGTGGCGAGAGCTTCTGTTGAAGCTTGAGGACTTGTCTTTGACTGAATGATGAACTCATAACTACTTATTTAATGATGTTAAACGAATAAAAAACCACATTCATTGTGTAGTTTCTTCATCATATAATTAGTTATGGGGTAGTTTTTAGTAACTCAAAGTTGGGCAGACAACGCCTGCCCAACTCCAAGTCATATAAGTTGATTATATTCCGCAGCCCTACTCTATTAGTACTCGGCGTTCTTGGGAGTACGGGGGAAGGGAATAACGTCGCGGATGTTGGACATACCGGTCACAAACAGCAGCAGGCGCTCAAAGCCCAGACCGAAGCCACTGTGAGGTGCCGAGCCCCAACGGCGGGTATCCAAGTACCACCACAAGGTCTCTTTGCTCATACAGCGCTCCTCGATGATGGCGTTCAGCTTGCCGTAGTCGGCCTCACGCTCGCTACCACCTATAATCTCGCCAATCTTGGGGAACAGCACGTCCATTGCGCGAACAGTCTTGCCGTCATCGTTCTGTTTCATATAGAACGACTTAATCTCCTTGGGATAGTTGATGAGGATAACGGGTTTTTTGAAGTGCTCCTCGACCAGGTACCTCTCGTGCTCGCTCTGCAAGTCGCAGCCCCAGTCGCAGGGGAACTCGAACTTCTTGCCGCTCTCTTTGAGGATGCGGATACCCTCGGTATAGTCGAGCCTTACGAACTCGCAGTCCACAACGCTCCTAAGGCGGGCGATAAGCTCTTTGTCGAACATATTATTGAGGAACTCGAGGTCGGTCATACAGTTGTCCAGAGCGTACTGAACGCAGTATTTGATAAACTCCTCGGCCAGCTCCATATTGTCATTGAGGTCATAGAAGGCCATCTCGGGCTCGATCATCCAGAACTCGGCCAAGTGGCGAGGGGTATTGGAGTTCTCGGCACGGAAGGTGGGACCAAAGGTATAAATCTGGCCCAGCGCCAGGGCACCCAGCTCGCCCTCCAACTGGCCACTAACGGTCAGAGCAGTCTGGCGGGCAAAGAAGTCCTGCGAGTAATCAACAGCGCCATCCTCGGTCTTGGGAATGTTGTTCAGGTCCATCGAAGTTACGTTGAACATAGCGCCTGCACCCTCACAGTCCGAAGCGGTAATCAGAGGGGTGTGCCAGTAGTAGAAGCCCTTGTCGTTGAAGAACTTATGGATAGCATAGGCCATAGCGTGGCGGATGCGGAACACAGCACCAAAGGTGTTGGTACGGGGGCGCAAGTAGGCAATCTCGCGCAAGAACTCCATCGAGTGGCCCTTCTTCTGCAAGGGGTACTCCGAGTCGGCCTTGCCGTAAATCTCAATCTCGCGAGCCTGAACCTCAACGGGCTGACCCGAGCCAACCGACTCGACCAGCAGGCCCGTAACGCAAAGGCAAGCACCGGTGGTAACCTCTTTGAGCAGAGCCTCGTCGGTCTGTGCCACGTCTACAACAATCTGGATGTTATTGATAGTTGAGCCATCGTTCAGCGCAATGAAAGCCACGTTTTTGTTGCCGCGTTTGGTGCGGACCCAACCTTTAACTTCTACCTGCTGACCTTTTGGCTCGGTCGAAAGCAATTCTGCGATGCGTACTTTTTTCATAGTCTTATTCGTTCTTACTTTTAGAATTTGTGCAAATGTATTAAATCTTTTCGGAAATATGGCCCACCTATGTAAAATAACTACCAAAAATGGCATCTTTTGCCAAATTTTTGCTACATTTGTGGGTTACTAAATGAACCACTTGATGCAGTTAGAAGGTAAAAAGACCCTCAGAGCGCTCTCGCTGGCCGAAATCGATGTTCTCGAAGCCAACGGTTGTAGCGCCGAAGATTGGTCGCTCATACAGGTTACTGACGACTTTACGGCCGACAACATCTGTCGTTGCCGCTTCAAAGGTCGTGTGAATATAGGTCGCGGGGTAACAATCAAAGATATCGGCTCATACATAGCCAACTACAACATTCTCGACGAGGCGCAGATTATCAACGTAGGCGTGCTCGAAACCAACACATCCTCTACTTTTGGCAACGGCACAAAGGTGGCTACCATCAACGAGAACGGTGGCCGCAGCATAAGCATTTACGACCAGCTGACCGCCCAGGCCGCCTATGTCACCGCTCTCTACCGCCACAGGCCCCAGACTGTCGAGGCGCTCGAAGCCATAGCCCTGCGCTATGCCGAGAGTGTGCGCTCCGATATGGGCACCATTGGCGAGGGTGCAGTGGTGAGCGACTGCAAGATTGTGCGCAATGTGCGCATAGGCCAGTCGGCCAGGGTTGTGGGTGCCTCTATTCTCTCAAACGGCACCATTCTCTCAACCCCCACCTCGCCCGCTGTGGTGGGCATCGATGCCAAACTCTACGACTTCATTGCCTGCGACGGCAGCCACATCGACAATAGCTCGCTGTTGCACCGCTGCTTTGTGGGCCAAAGCGTTATAATCGAAAACCTTACGGCTACCGACTCGCTGATGTTTGCCAACTCGCACCTGGAGAATTGCGAGGCGTGCAGCATCTTTGCGGGCCCCTTTACGGTGTCGCACCACTCGTCGTCGCTGTTGATTGCGGGCCTCTTCTCGTTCTTCAACGCGGGCAGTGGCACCAACCAGAGCAACCACCTCTTCCGCACAGGTGCGGTGCATCAGGGCATACACCTCAGGGGTGTTAAGTTCGGCAGCGATGCCTACACAATGTTGCCCTGTCGCAACGGAGCCTTCACGGTCATCGTGGGGCGCCACCGCAACCACGCCGACACCGACGACTTCCCCTACTCGTACCTTGTAGACAAAGAGGGGGCCTCGTATCTGATGCCTGGGCGCAACCTGATGAGCTATGGCACAGTGCGCGACCTGGGCAAGTGGGCCAACCGCGACCGTCGCGTGGGTAGCAAGAGGGACAACATCAACTTCGAGGAGTGCAACCCCTACGTTGGCAGTCGCTTTCTGAAAGCGCTCAACATATTGGGCAACTTGATAGCCGAAGATGGCCCCGAGATTATCAACTGGGGCCGTATGAAGCTCACGCGCAAGTCGGCTTGGCAGGGGGCAGAGCTCTACCGCTCGGCCGCCGACAAATACATAGCCCACGCACTGGCCCAGGGGTGTACGGCCAAAGTTGATGGCAGGGGCGAGTGGATTGACTGCGCAGGTCAGTTTATGCCCCTGGCGCAGATGAACGCCATTTTGGAGAGAGTAGACGAGGGCAAAATTGCCTCGGCCGAAGATTTGGAGGCCGCTTTTGATGAAATTATGGTAAATTATCGTAATTTTGCCTACGATTGGGCACTCGGAGCACTCGAAAACAGACTACAACGACCTGCCACAGAGCAAGATATAGCCGTAGCACTGGTGCGAGGACAGAAGGCCGAATATCGCCTGAAAGAGATTACCGAGGCCGACAAGATGAAAGATTTTGACGAGGTGGCCAAGGTGGGCTACGGCATCGACTCGACCAGCGAGGCCGACCGCCAAGCCGACTTCGAGGCAGTGAGAGGAGGGAATTGAGAATTGAGAATTGAGAATTAGAAATTTTCAAGGCCCTTAAAGACCTTTTTGACTTAGGTCGGTTAGACCTTTGACGTTAGACTTTAGACAAACAATATAATTAACCAACAAACACAAAAAAGTTACAAAACTATGAAACTTCCCTATGCAGAACCCTATCGCATCAAAGCGGTAGAAGCAATCAAACCATCAACCCGCCGTCAGCGCGAGAAATGGATCAAAGAGGCTAACTACAACCTGTTCGCTCTGCCCGCAGAGCAGGTTTACATCGACCTTCTGACCGACTCGGGTACAGGCTCGATGAGCGACAACCAGTGGGCTGCACTGATGACCGGCGACGAGAGCTACGCAGGTGCAACCTCGTACTACAACCTGAAGAAAACTATCCAGAACATCTTCGGTTTCGAGTACTTCATCCCTACTCACCAAGGTCGCGCTGCTGAGAACGTACTCTTCTCGGCACTCGTTAAAGAGGGCGACATCGTTCCCGGCAACTCGCACTTCGATACCACCAAAGGCCACATCGAGTCGCGCAAGGCTACCGCTATCGACTGCACCATCGACGCTGCAAAAGATACCCAGCTCGAAATTCCCTTCAAGGGCGAGGTTGATATTGAGAAGCTGCGTGCCGTATTTGACAAATACCCCAAAGAGCGCATCCCCTTCTGCGTACTGACCATCACCAACAACTCGGCAGGCGGTCAGCCCGTTTCGATGAAGAACATCCGCGAGACCTCGGAGCTCTGCCACCAGTATGGCATCAAACTGCTCATCGACTCGGCTCGTTTTGCAGAGAACGCCTACTTTATCAAAAAACGCGAGGCCGGCTACGGCAGCAAGACCATCAAACAGATTGTTCGTGAGATCTTCTCGTATGCCGACCTGATGACCATCTCGGCCAAGAAAGACGGTATGGTGAATATGGGTGGTTTCTGCGCTATGCGTACCCAGGAGGAGTTTGATCTGGCAAAACGCTACTGCATTATGTATGAGGGCTTTGTTACCTATGGTGGTTTGGCAGGTCGCGATATGAACGCTCTGGCAGTAGGTCTTGACGAGAACACCGAGTTCGAGCAGCTCGACGCTCGTATGCGTCAGGTGGCCTACCTCGGCAAGCTCCTCGACCGCTACGGCATCCCCTACCAGCGTCCCGCAGGTGGCCACGCAATCTTTGTAGACGCCAAGAAGATGCTGCCCAACGTACCCAAAGAGGAGTTTGTGGCTCAGACTCTGGCTATCGAGCTCTACTTGGAGGCAGGTATCCGTGGTTGCGAGATTGGCTCAATCCTGGCCGACCGCGACCCCGTAACTCGCGAGAACCGTTACAGCGACCTGGAGCTCACCCGTCTGGCTATTGCTCGTAGGGTTTACACCGACAACCACATGGCCGTTATTGCAGCCGCTCTGAAAAACATCAAATCGAGGGCCGACAAAATCAACGCCGGTTACAAGATTGTAGAGGAGGCTCCTATCTTGCGCCACTTCACTGTTAAACTCGAGAAAATCGAGCGCTAAACAGCCCTTCTCCGCAAGGAGATAAAAACACCCCAAGTCGAGTCTTCGAGCCCCACAAGGCGACCCGAAGACTCGGCTTTTTCAAAAAAATTCAGACTCCCCAACAAACAAAACAAACACAACTTTACCCACCCCACCACAAGATGATTAAGAGAATAGCTGTTCTATCGTTACTGCTCTTTGCAGCATTAGTCCCTGCCTCGGCACAAGCCGTTGCCGGCTACCACAACGTAGCCCCCTATCGCAACGAGATGATTACCTTCTCGACACGCAATCTGGCCGAGAAAGGCGACCGCACAGCCGAAAAGAGCTATATCGACCTCGAAAGCAAACTTGTAGCAGAGAGTCAGGCCGATGCCGAGGGCAATCGCACCTACACCTATCGCGTAGAGTTGCCCCTTGTATGGCGCGACAGGGCAGTATTTCTGCACACCAGAGGGGGTGGCAACAGCCGCATCGTAAGCGTAAACGGCAAAGAGGTGGGGCGTTGCAAAGACGAGTATGCACCCTCGGAGTTTGAGATATCGGCCTATCTGAACGACGGGCCAACCGAGATTTGCATCACCATCAACAACAACGACCGCAGGCCTGCCGAAATGGTGGCCGAATGTGGCGCTAAGCCTGAGGTCTTTCTCTACTCGCAGCCCCCAATCCATATCCACGACATAGCCGTAGAGGCTGTGCCCAGCGAGAACGGACAGCACGGTGTGCTGAGCGTAATGGTAGTGATCAACTCTACCCGTAGCGCTCCCGAGGAGGTGTCGGTAGGATACGACATCTACTCGCCCGAAAAAGAACTCAAATACTACGACATACGAGATATTACCGCCACAGGTCGCGGCCAACTCGATACCCTCAACTTCAAGACCAATATCTACGGTGCAATGGAGCGCCTATGGAGCGCCGAGAGCCCCAAGCTCTACGACGTAACGTTCTATGTCAAGCGCAACCGCATCATAACCGAGTATCTGACTATAAAGGTGGGCTTTGGTCGCACCACCCACAATGGTGAGCAGATACTGCGCAACGGCAAGGCCATAGACATCAAGCCCGTCTACTACAACGCTGCCGAGAGTGCCAAGACCACCGAGGCCGACATAAAGCGTTTCAAAAAAGAGGGCAAGAATACCATACTGGTTGATTATCCCCAGCCTTGGTGGTTTTATGATATTTGCGACCGCGTGGGTATCTATGTGGTGGACCAAGCCAACATCAACACCGACCCCAAAGAGGGCGATATGAGCCGCAATGGCACGCTGGCCAACAACCCCGAGTGGTTGGGCGAGTTTGTGCAGCGTCAGCAGGCCACTTGGTGGCGTTCGAGGCGTCACCCCTCGGTGATTGCATACAGCTTGGGCGGCCCCTCGGGCGACGGATACAATATGTATAAGTGCTACGAGTGGCTCAAGAGTGTCGAGCCCGACCGCCCCATCATCTACTCCGATGGCGAGTGGAACAGCGACCTGAAACTGCCTATTGAATAACAAAATAATGTTTGTTCGTGCTAAAAATACCGACGACTTTTGCAAAAGTCGTCGGTATTTTGTACATTGTGCAGTGAATATTAACCCTTAGGATATGACCTTCAATACAGCCTTTTCGCCAAAGAAGAACGTGCAAAATATAATAGATTTAAGTAAAAATTGCTAATACCATGAAACTAAAATATATTGGACTTATATTTTCATTGCTGACAACAATACAGACTATTACAGCTCAGAGAACGCTGTATGGTGATGTTCTTCCTATCGTAAGTGATACCATCTCTATGAATGGATACACATACGTTTGTGATACAGTAGGTACATTTATTATCAACTTACACAACATTGAAAACCATCCCGGAAGAGGAGAGGTTGCCTATGCCGATGGAACTCCCATACCATTATATGATGCATTGCACAACACGTTGAAACATGTAGAATTACCCAGCGATGTAATACAAAAGCTACGCACAATTGTAGACACGGCTTTCTCGGCCGAGCAAGCCCAACAGCTTGCTCAGGATGAGAGATTCTGCATTATGCTGAACATATCGTCAGCCGATGGGGCAATCACTGATGTATACTTTGAGTTTGATATAGATCAACATTATGCTCAAATTCCTCTGGATGTATTCAGGGATATTGAATTACGGCTTAAAAATGAAGTAATTTTCGAGCTTACCGAGGAAGGTCGTAAAATGAATTATTGTTTTCTAAGTTGGATGCAAGTGCCCCAAGGGCGGATAGAGGTAACACCTACGATACCCGATGTTAATAATGGTGGCATCGGTGGCGGTGGATTTACAGGAAATCCCATAGGCAACAACACCAACATCATAACCTCGGCCGGAGGGCGATAAAAAAAAAGAAAAAACAAAGCCTATGAATGTAGAACTGATAGTGGTGGGCAAGACCGACTCGGCCGAGGTGGAGCGTTTGGTCGAGGAGTACAAGGGGCGCATAGGCCACTACACCCGTTTTGGCATAACCATAATACCCGACCCCAAAAACCGACGCTCGCTGAGCGAAGCACAGCAAAAAAGTGCCGAGGGCGAGGCCATACTGCGTCTGCTGGCCCCGTCGGACTTTGTGGTGCTGATGGATGAGAGGGGCAAAGAGTACACCAGCCAAGAGTTTGCCGACTGGCTACAGAAGCGTATGGCCAGTGGTTGCAAAAGGCTCTGTATGGTCATTGGCGGCCCCTACGGATTTGCGCAGGAGGTCTACGACAGGGCCGACAGCAAGATTGCGCTATCGAAGATGACCTTCTCGCACCAAATCGTCAGGGCCATCTTTGCCGAGCAGCTCTACCGCGCCTTCACAATCATCAACAACGAGCCATATCATCACAATTGAGAATTGAAGCAAATGCGAGTAAGCGAGAGCAGAGATTGCTTGCAAGCTATGCCGAGCAGGAGCATTTTAGAGCAAGCGTCAGCTTGGTCAATTGAGAATTGGCAGACCCCCTCGGCCTACGGCCACTCCCCCTACCTTAGGGGGAGAGTCATCTGCCCTCAAAACAACTCCTCCCCTAAGTTAGGGGAGGTGCCACAAAAGTGGCGGAGGGGTATGCTCAAACACTCGTGCCGAAGGCACACCAAAATTTTCAATTTTCAATTTCAAATCGTCGTTAGACATTAGACAAAAAATATGAAACGATTATTTACCCTTTTGGCCGCAGTGGTGGTGGCAGCCACCAGCCTCTCGGCACAGCAATTTGACAACTACTTTACCAACCGCACCCTGCGCAACGACCTCATATTCTCGGGCGACTGCAAAGCACAGCAGGTAACCTTACGACAGCTACTCTCGTGGAGCGGTTGGGCAGGCCGACGCGTAAACCTCGACCAAGTAGCCCTCGAAGGCAATGGTCAGCTAACAATGACCGACTCGGCCACTGGGGCAGTAATCTATCGCACCAGCTTTTCGAGCCTCTTCCAAGAGTGGCTCACCACCCCCGAGGCCACCACTACCCACAAGGCCTACGAGTTCACCATACTTGTGCCTATGCCCACCCACCCTGCCGACGTGATGGTAACACTGCTCAACGAGCGACGCGAGCAGACTGCCGTGCTGGACTACCACATCGACCCCACCGACATACTCATACGCAACACCGATAGTCAGGCCACAACACCCCACAAGGTGATTTACCAGAGTGGTCCTGCCGAGGAGAAAATCGACGTTGCCATAGTAGCCGAGGGCTACACCGTGGGCGAGATGGGCACCTTCTTGGCCGATGCCCAGGCCACCGTCGATGCGCTCCTGTCGTATGAGCCCTTCAAGAGCCAGGCCGACAAGTTCAACTTTGTGGCCGTAGAGTCGGCCTCGGTCGATAGCAACGTGTCGATTCCCCGCGAGGGCATCTGGCGCAACACTGCCGTAGGCTCGCACTTCGACACCTTCTACGGGGCACGCTACTTGACTACCAGCCAAGTATTTGACCTCTACGACCTGCTGAACGGCATCGACTACGAGCACCTGATTATATTGGCCAACACCGACACCTATGGCGGTGGCGGCATCTACAACTCCTACACCCTCACCACGGCTCACCACCCGCTATTCAAGCCCGTAGTGGTACACGAATTTGGCCACAGCTTTGGCGGCTTGGCCGACGAGTACTTCTACGAGAACGATCCCCTGTCGCCCGGCCTCTACCTGCCCGGCATCGAGCCCTGGGAGCAGAACCTGACCACACTGGCCAACTTTGAGAGCAAGTGGGCCGATATGTTGCCCGAGGGGACCGCAATACCCACCGAGGTTACGCCCGAGCGCACCAAGAACTTCACCGTAGGCGTGTACGAGGGTGGCGGCTACCAGTTCAAGGGTGTATATCGCCCTGCCGACATCTGCCGAATGAGGGACAACGTAGCCACCCAGTTCTGCCCCGTTTGCCAGAGGGCTCTGGCGAGGATGATCGAGTTCTACACCACCGAGAGGTAAAAATTAACATAAATATATAGGGCCGCAGTGTACAACATTGCGGCTTTTTTTGTATATTTGTTTGGAAAGATAGAAAACCGAAGTTTAACCCCGATAAATGTTCAGAAAAGTATGGAAATATGGCACTATTGGGCTCTGGCAGCCCTCGCACTTGTAGTAGGCGAAATCTTAACCTCGGGCTTTGCACTGGTCTGCTTTGCAGTGGGCGCAGTGGGCGGAGCCATCGGCGC
The DNA here is from genome assembly GCA_015059945.1 of Rikenellaceae bacterium. Taxonomy (GTDB): domain Bacteria; phylum Bacteroidota; class Bacteroidia; order Bacteroidales; family Rikenellaceae; genus Tidjanibacter. Next base: position 117,628 of record SUZJ01000002.1, on the reverse strand, counting down.
AGCCGCAGGTTGCTCGATAGAGTGGCAGATTGGAGTATTCACCATAGCTACTCTGGTGGCCTTCTTGGCCATAAGGCCCCTGCTCGTTAGGCTCTCAAAGAAAGACCAAATCGTAACCAATGCCGACGCACTGATAGGTCGCACCGCCAAGGTGAGCGAAGAGATTAACCCCGCCGAGGGCACAGGTCGTGTGGCCATAGACGGCGACGACTGGAAGGCCGAGTCCGAGAGTGGCGAGGTTATTGAAAAGGGAGCCAAAGTGGTCGTTACCAATCGCGAAAGCATTATATTAACCGTTAAAAAACAATAACACACTATGGGAACTTTAACCGTAATCGTAGCACTGGCCATTATAGTAGTGGTATATGTGCTCTCGGGTCTGACAATCATCCAGCAGTCCGAAACCTGCATCGTTGAGCGACTGGGTAAGTACAACAAAACCCTCACCTCGGGTATCAACATCATCTGGCCCATCCTCGAAAAGCCAAGGCGCATCTACTACCGCCACTCGATGACCGACTGGGAGGGCAACGTGCGCGTGTCGTTCAAGTACAGCCCTCGCATCGACCTGCGTGAGCAAGTATACGACTTCCCCGAGCAGAACGTGATTACCAAAGACAACGTAACCACACGCATCAACGCCCTGCTCTACTTCCAGATTGTAGACCCCGTAAAGGCCGTTTACGAGATTAACAACCTGCCCAACGCTATCGAAAAGCTCACCCAGACCACCCTGCGTAACGTAATCGGTGAGTTGGAGTTGGACGAAACCCTCACCTCGCGCGATACCATCAACGCCAAGTTGCGCAACGTGCTCGACGAGGCCACCAACAAGTGGGGCGTGAAGGTAAACCGCGTCGAGTTGCAAGACATTACCCCTCCCGCATCGGTGCGCAACGCTATGGAGCAGCAGATGCAGGCCGAGCGCGAGCGTAGGGCCAAAATCTTGCGTGCCGAGGGTGAGAAGCAGTCGGCAATCCTCCAGTCGGAGGGCGAAAAGCAGTCGCAAATCAACTACGCTGCTGCCGAAAAGGAGGCACAGATTCTCAAGGCTCAGGGCGAGGCCGAGGCCAAAGTGCTCCAAGCAAATGCCGAGGCCGAGGCTATCAGCCGCGTAACCGAAGCTATCAGCAGCACCAAGACCGACCCTGCAACCTATCTATTGGCCGTCAAGTATATCGAAACACTCAAAGAGATGACCAGCGGTCAGGACAACAAGGTTGTATACCTGCCCTACGAGGCCACCTCGGTATTGGGCTCGATTGGCGGCATCAAAGACCTGTTCAAAGACGCATAGTCGGCCGACTATCAACACGTTACTACGGGCAGACACGCTTGTTGTTCTGCCCGTAGGTTTTATAACCGAAATCACTTAGTTATGAACAAGATACGACTTACACTTTTGGCGTTGGTTGCGATACTTGTGGGCACCTATGCCGCCACTGCGCAAGATGCACTCACCGAGCAGAACAGCGCACCCCAACAGCGCACCCTGCTGGCTCGCACCTTTGAGGCCACGTCGGGGTTGGTATTGCCCTACCGCATCCACTACCCTGCCGACTTTTCGCCTGCCAAGCAGTACCCCCTGCTGCTCTTTATGCACGGCGCGGGCGAGAGGGGCAGCGACAACCAGTTGCAACTCTTCCACGGTGGCGATATGCTGGCCACAGCGCCCGAACTGGCGGAGGTGATTATCGTGGCGCCCCAGTGCCCTGCCGGCGAGTGGTGGGCCGATATTGACCACGACCTCTCGACACGCAACCTGCTCGAAATGAACCCTGCGCCCCCCACTACGGCTCCTATGCTGGCCGTAGAGGAGTTGGTGGGGGCTCTGGTGGGGCTCGGATTTGTCGATACAGCGCGCATCTATGGCGTGGGGATGTCGATGGGTGCTATGGGACTGTTTGACTTGGTGTGCCGCCATCCGCAGATGTTTGCCGCGGTGCAGCCCATTTGTGGAGCGGTGAATACGGGCGAGCGATTGGCCGCCTACGATGGCCCTACGGCCTTCCGCCTGTTCCACGGCATTGACGATGATGTGGTACCTGCCGACTGCTCGCGTAGGGCTGCCGAGGTGTTGAAGAGTGGCGGCCACGAGGTTGAGCTGGTGCTCTACGACGGCTGTGGCCACCTGAGCTGGCACCCTGCCTTTGCCGAGGAGGACTTTTTGAGCTGGATGCTCACAAAGCGCAAAGGCGAGTAAGTCACACAAATCAAAGGGGTTAGACCACGCGGTCTAACCCCTTTATAAAACAACCAACTCAAGATTTATATAATTAATTATATAACTTATCGATATATACTTTATAATGGTTAAATGATGCTTAAAAGTATAAGTCCGAATACACTACCTATCATTGACATGATTGTACCTGCTGCATCAATCTCTGTTTCTTCTCTAGTTAGATTAGTTTGCACATCATAGCATTTTCCTTGGGAGTTCATATATACATAAACGTAGTTTGTATGTGTAGTTGTTCTGAACCCTGGGGTGTATGTTCCTGTAAAATAATTAACATCGTAAGCAGTTGCAACACTATCTGATGTTGTTGCCTCATATACTAATATGGTACCTCCTTCCCCATCTGTAGTTTGTCTATTAGGAACACCCATCGCAGATATAACAGATTGATAGGTACATCCAATCAGTGCATTTTTAATTTCAGGCTCTCTTGATACATAATATGTAGTGGTGCACGATGTCATGCCTATCATGACTAATGTGAGAAGTAAAAATTTCTTCATAGAAAAATATCAATTTTTCCATTCCACCTCCAACAACGGAATTAATATAAAAAAGAAAGTGTGGAGATGTTCGTTTATCTAAAGATAGGCATTTGGCGTGGCCCGACAACAAATAAACAATACTCCACACCTGTATAGTATGGAGTAAACACAGAATGTGCCGACGTAGCATACTAATACAAGTGATGTAAGTATCCGTTATCCTTGTTGTCAAAAATCGCCAAATTTTATCTTTAAGGACTAGCGAAACACTTTCACTAATAATATGTTTGGCAAGAGTAAACCCTCGACAATACAAAATTACAAAACTTTTTTGAAAAACAAAAAAAGAGCGGTAGATGCCAACCGCCTACCTGTGGTAGTCGTGGCAAGACGGAATACGCACGCCCCAGTCGCTGTAAATATTTTACAGACCCCCTCCCTCTTCGAGGACTCCCCCTAACTTAGGGGGAGAGTTATCTACCCTGCCCACAACTCCTCCCCTAAGTTAGGGGAGGTGCTGCATAGCAGCGGAGGGGTCTGCCTCCAAAAAAGCTGAAAGCTGACCGCTGATAGCAAAAACAAACACACGCCCTCGCCCTAACGGGCACCCCCTCTAACTTAGAGGGGGAAAACCATTTAAGGACTTTAAGGTCATTAAGGCCATTAAGGAAATCATCCTATAACTTTTATATGAGCTATAGGAGTTATAGGATAAATAAGAATCTTATTACTCCTATTTCTCTTATAACTCTTAGGTCAGTTGTAGGTAGACACAAAAAAGGTAGGCGTTGTCGCAACGGCTACCCTTACAAAACTACTAACCCAAACTTAAATAAATGAAGAAACCTTTTGTTGCCCCTTGCGCGGCACTTCGGTCGCAGCCCCGACAGGTACTCACGCACATAGTCGCAGGCTCTACAAACGGCAACGCTCATTCATAAAGCAATTGCCGTGCCAAAAGCGCTCTGGGGTAAATTAATTATACACACAAAAGGATGGTCAAGATTGACCATCCTTTTGTGTGTTTGGTATATAAGTAGAGTATGTACTCAATTTATAAAGTATCTTTTATAGTTTCTATATATTCCTTAGCAGCTAATTCAGAGAGCCCTTTTTTCTGAATCAACATAGTTCTAGCCTCCAATTCTTTACCTTCACGAATCTTATTAAAGACTTCTTTCTCCAACTCATAATCAAATGTATGTTTCACTATCGGAACAAGGTCTTCCTCCTCTTCAACAAGAGTTTCCTCAACAAATGCCGAACTAGTCGTAGACTCTTCATTCTCTTCTACCATACTTTTTGATGCAGAAAATTGTAAAGTTTCTCCTTTCTCCTTCAAGTAAGCATTTAGGATTTTTATCTCTTCTAAAACTGCGTTTTCATTATCCAGTTTGAGCGAAATATTTATAAATATTTGGCACAATGCCCTTACTAAAATAACAAACAACAAGTAAATAATTGTTAAAGCAATTATAGTCAATCCTCCACCAACACTATGTTCAAGAGTAACAATGCCAACTATAATGGCAATAATAGATAGGATAAGATTGACCACATAAAACACATTAATCAAAGACAATGATGTACTTTCGGCGGTTTCGTCAATTAAATTGTTGTTCATAATACTTGAGTTTTAAGTTTGACAATAGTATTTTCCTTACAGCAGATGACAACCGTTTAACTTAAATAGGGAAAGTCCTAAAAAAAGAAACGTGGGCGCGCTCGATGTAACAAGGTACGACCAAGCACCCACAAAAACACAAGCACAACCCACGCCATAAGGCGTGGGCATTTAGTGTGCCTATTGGTGTTTTTGTTTGAAAAATTGGTCGTTTTTGTTACAAAGCCAATAGCCTAAATGCCATCTATAATCACTGCGTATTCCGCAATGCTACTACAAATATACGAAAATTTCTGATTACACCAAAATAAAATATAACGAATTAAAGCACACAAAAGGATGGTCAAGATTGACCATCCTTTTGTGTGCTTTTTTTTGGGGGGGGTATGCAGCCCACCGAAAGGCTACTTCAAGTAAATCGACACCTCGGAGTAGGCGTAGCTGAGGCCCTTACGGGGTGAATCAATGCGGCCACCCGTCGTGACCTTATAGGTCCTACCCTCAATCCTGACCGTTATGTTATCCAAGCCAACCGACCTAACAACCGCACTGGGCAGGTTGTCATCAAATGCACACAAGTTCATACCCACCGACAGCTCTTCGCGGCTATAGCTTCGCGACGAACCCGAACAAGTAAGGCGACCAGGGTCGCAAGCCGTAATAGTACCCGCCACACGGCACTCGTTCCATACTTTATCTGCCATACTCAACTGGTTTATATAAATGGTTATACTCACCACAAATATAACAAAACATCGGACAAAACGAGGAATTAAGGATTGAAAATTGTATCTTTGTGGCCGTATGGGAAGAATTTTGGCCATAGACTACGGACTCAAGCGTACCGGCATTGCCGTTAGCGACCCGTTGCGCATAATTGCCGGCGGGCTCGACACCATTGCCACAGCGCAGTTGGTCAAGTGGCTCGACGACTACCTGACCGCCAACGAGGTGGACATCATAGTCGTAGGCAAGCCCACCCAGATGAACGGTGCCCCGAGTCAGTCGTGGGCCGCCATTGAGCCATTTGTCAATCAGCTCAAAAAGAAGTACCCCACAAAGCAGGTGGTCCTTCACGACGAGCGTTTCACCTCGGTAATTGCCCACCGAGCGATGATTGACGGCGGAATGAAGAAGATGGCCCGCAGGGACAAGGCCGTAGTGGACAAGATAAGCGCCACCATAATACTGCAAAGTTTTATGGACTCGGCCGATTATCAGGCAATGAAAATTGAAAATTAGACGTTAGACGCTTGACGTTAGACGTTAGACTAAAAGAAAAAGATATGATTTACCCAATTTATGTATACGGTTCGGGCGTGTTGCGCAAAGAGTGCCAAGAGGTTACGCCCGACTACCCCGAGCTGGCAAAGCTCATCGAAGATATGTTTGCCACAATGTACGCCTCGGATGGTGTAGGATTGGCCGCACCCCAGATTGGCAAGGACATAAGGCTCTTTGTCGTAGACGGCACAGGCTTTGCCGACGTGGACCCCACAGCCAAAGATTTCAAAAAGGTATTTATCAACCCCGAGATTGTCGAAGAGAGCGACGTAGAGGTGTTGATGAACGAGGGGTGTCTGTCGGTGCCCGGTATCCACGAAGACGTCTACCGCCCCGAGAGCATCACCATCAACTACCTCGATGAGAACTTCGAGGAGCACGAAGAGGAGCTCACAGGTTGGCCTGCGCGCATAGCCCAGCACGAGTACGACCACCTCGACGGCATAGTATTCACCGACCGCGTGGGTAGCCTGCGCAAAACCCTGCTCCGCAGTAAGCTGTCTGCAATGTCGAAGGGAAAATTCTCGGCCGCCTACCGCACAAAGCAAAAGTAGGCTTTGGGATTGACCAAACAAAGAGCCCACCTTTCTTCGCGAAAGGTGGGCTCTTTGTTTAATAGGTATCGTGCACGAAACTATTTGGTCAGAGCGCCAATCTCGTACAGAACATTGTTGGTTTTCTTAACAGCTGCAACGCTAGCCTCGAATTTAGCCTTCTCGTCAGCAGTAAGTTTGAGGTTGATAATCTTCTCGATACCGTTCTTGCCGATAACAGCAGGTACACCGATGAACAGATCCTCGGCACCATACTCACCCTCCAAGTAGCAGCTCGACGAGATAACCCTCTTCTGGTCACCCAAGATGCTCTCTACTACGCTTGCAATAGCAGCACCGGGAGCATACCAAGCCGAAGTACCAAGCAGTTTGGTCAGGGTAGCACCACCCACCATAGTGTTGGCAGCAACCTCGGCCAATTTCTTCTTGCTCAGCAGCTGGCTAACGGGAACACCGCGGTAGCTTGCTTTCTCTACCAGAGGAATCATAGTGGTATCGCCGTGGCCACCGATAACCATACCGTCAACGTCGCGGATATCGGCTTTCAGAGCCTTAGCCAAGTAGCAGCGGAAGCGCGACGAGTCGAGTGCACCACCCATACCGATAACGCGGTTTTTGGGCAGACCGGTAGCTTTCAAGGTCAAGTAAGCCATAGTATCCATAGGGTTCGATACGATAACGAAGATAGCTTTGGGCGAGTACTCCAAGATGTTGTTTACAACCGATTTAACGATATTGGCATTAACACCGATGAGCTCCTCGCGGGTCATACCGGGTTTGCGGGGAACACCCGAGGTGATAACTACTACGTCGCTCTTAGCGGTAGCTTTGTAGTCGTTGGTCACACCTACCAGTTTGGTATCGAAATCGAGCAGAGTCGAAGTCTGGTACATATCGAGTACCTTACCCTCCGACAGGTCGGGTTTGATATCAATCAGACATACCTCGCTTGCAACCTTGCGGATTGCCATAACATTTGCAGCAGTTGCGCCTACGTTACCAGCGCCAACAACAGTAACTTTTGTTGCCATTTTACTCTTTGTTAAGTTTAGATTGGATTATTATAAATTAAATTACAGCAGTGCTTTGTAAGCCTCGGCATCGAGCAGCTCATCGAGCTCGGCGGGGTTCTCCATACGGATGCGAACCAACCAGCCACCCTCGTAGGGCTCTTTATTAACCAGTGCGGGGTCGGCATCAACCTCGGGGTTGAACTCCAAAACCTCGCCGGTAACGGGCAAAAATACGTCCGAAACGGTCTTAACAGCCTCGATCGAGCCAAAAACCTCGTGAGCATTTACAACCTCGCCAACGGTGGGAACGTCAACAAAAACGATGTCGCCCAACTCGCCCTGTGCAAAGTCGGTAATACCTACCAATGCCTCGTTGCCATCAACCACTTTGATCCACTCGTGGTCTTTCGAATACTTCAATTCTGCGGGAATGTTCATAGTCTGTAAAGTTTTATGTTATTAGTGTTGTTTGAATTGTCTGCCTCCTCAAAAAAAAGTGTATAGTTCTCCAAAAAACTCTCCAAAGATAACTCTATTTTCAAAGACTTCAAATAGTAGATGTTATTTTTTTAACATTTTATGGTTTACGCTTGGTAAATCGTATATAAAAGTGTACCTTTGAGAACGCCTAAAAACTTCAACAACCACTAACTGAACTACTATATGAATACCATTGTAGACAGCAACCTCATTGCCGAGGTGTTGCAAAAAATGGAGGTAAGCGAGCTGTCGCAACTATCTATCCGCCAGCTCGTATCGGCCGTAAAAACGTTTGAGGCCGCCACAGGCCAAGAGTTTATCCACTTTGAGATTGGTGTGCCGGGCCTGCCCGCTTCGGCCATTGGCGTAGAGGCCCAGAAGGCCGCCCTCGACCGCGGTGTAGCATCGGTCTATCCCACTCTCGACGGCGAGCCCGAACTGAAAGAGGCCGCATCGGCATTTGTCGAAGCCGTCATAGGCACCCACATTTCGCCCCGCTCGATTGTCCCCACCGTAGGCTCGATGCAGGGCACCTTTGCCACCCTTATGACCTGTGCCAATATGGTCGAGGGGCGCAACACCATACTCTACATTGACCCGGGCTTCCCCGTACAAAAGACCCAGGCCGATGTGTTGGGGCTGCCTCGCGAGTCGTTCGACCTGCTTGACTACCGCGCCGACAAACTGGGGCCCAAGTTGGAAGAGATGCTCTCGACGGGCCGCATTGCCGCCATACTCTACTCAAACCCCAACAACCCCTCGTGGATGTGTCTGACCGAGGATGAGCTGCAGACCATAGGCCGTCTGGCCACCAAGTATGACACCATTGTGATTGAGGACTTGGCCTACCTTACAATGGACTTCCGCCAGAGCGAGATGCGCCCCTGCGGACTGCCCCGCCAGGTGAGCGTGAGCCACTATACCGACAACTACGTGCTGCTGATGAGTGCATCGAAGATATTTAGCTACGCGGGCGAGCGCATTGCCGTTGCCTGCATCAGCAACAAGCTGTTTGAGCGCAAGAGCGACCACTTGAAGAGTCGTTTTGGCCTGCCCTCGTTTGGCAACGTATTCGTTCACAAGCTGATATACACTCTCTCATCGGGCGTGTCGCACTCGGCCCAGATGGCTCTGGCGCAGATGTTCCGCCAAGCTGCCGAGGGCCGCTACAACTACGTAGACGAGGTGAGGGAGTATGCCACCCGTACCGCCAAGCTGCGCGAGATACTTGCCGCCCACGGTTTCAGAGTGGTCTACGACAAGGATGTAGACCAGCCCGTAGGCGACGGCTTCTTCTTCACGATTGGCTACAAGGACTTCGACGAGGAGCAGCTGCTGACGGCACTGATTAAGTGTGGCATAAGCGGCATTTCGCTCTCTTCGACAGGTGCTACCCACAAGGGCATCAGGGCCTGCTCGAGCGCCATCAAACCCCACCACTACGCCCTGCTCGACGAGCGCCTTACGATGTTCGAGAGGCTCGTGGGGGAGAATTGATGCAAAAGCGAGGTAGTAGTGGTTTTTCCACCTGCTACTGCCATAGGTTAGCACCACGACCACTCCTCCCCTAAGTTAGGGGAGGTGCCCGAAGGGCGGAGAGGTCTGTCAGTCGTTAGACATTAGACGTTAGACTAAAAACAATATATGGCAAACTACACTACCGCTGCCGAGGCAGCCAAACTAATTAAGAGTTACGACAAGGTTTATGTTCAGGGCTCGACCAGTATCCCCGAGGTGTTGGTCGATGCTATGGTGGCACGCGCACCCGAATTGCGAGGCGTAGAGGTTTACAGCGCCTTTGCCATTGGCACACGCGACATCCCCTACGGCACCCCCGAAATGGCCGAGAGCTTTACGCCCCAGAGTTTCTTTGTGGCAAACAACTTCCGCAACGCCATTGCCAGTGGCTACGGCTCCATAATACCCTGCTTTTTGGGCGAGGTGCCTGCGCTGGTCAGGGAGGGTTACGTCAAGTACGACGTCTGCCTGCTCAACTGCTCCGAGCCCGACGAGAACGGCTATTGCAGCTACGGCATTTCGGCCGACTTGGCGGTGTCGGCAGCCGAGACGGCCAAGGTCATCATCGCACAGATTAACCCCCGCATACCCTACACCTATGGCGACGCGCTGGTACACATCGACCGCATAGATGCCGCAGTGAGGGTGGACCAAGAGCCCGTAGCACTGCCCACCGTCGAGCCCAACGACGACGAGCGCAAGATTGGCGGCTACATTGCCGAGCAGATTCCCGACGGGGCAACCCTACAGATTGGTGTGGGCGGTATCCCCAATGCAGTACTTGCAGCCCTCACAAACCACAAGCACTTGGGCCTTCACACCGAGGCGCTGACCGATGGCGTGGTGCCACTGATTAACAGTGGTGTGATAGACAACTCGCAGAAGGTGATCGAGCCTGGCAAGACGGTCTGCTGTCTGGCCCTCGGCTCGCGCAGGTTGTACGACTATATGGACTACAACAAAGAGCTGCTCGTGAAGGATGTGGCTTGGACCAACGACCCCTTCCGCATACGCCAAAACCCCAAGATGATGGCCATAAACTCGGCTTTGGAGGTGGATTTGACGGGCCAGGTGTGTGCCGACTCGATTGGTACGCGCATATTCTCGGGCGTGGGTGGCCAGCACGACTTTATGTATGGCGGCGCACTCTCCCAGGGTGGCAAGACCTTTATTGCAATGAGCTCGATTACGCCTAAGGGAGTGTCGAAGATTAAGCCCGTACTGACCGAGGGTGCCGGAGTGGTTACCACCCGCTTCCAGACTCAGTATGTGGTTACCGAGCAGGGCATAGCCTTCCTGAAAGGCAAGAACTTGGCCGAGCGTGCCCGCGCGCTCATCAACATTGCTCACCCCTCGGTGCGCGAAGAGCTCGAAAGGGCCGCCTGCGAGCGCTTTGGCTACTCGTTCCTAAGGCTGAAATAGAGGGGATAGTTGAGAGTTTACACAACAGAGGCTCGGAACGTGTGTTCCGAGCCTCCGTTGTGCTATTAGTTAGGCAAGCTATTGACCTTCGTTACAAAGAAGTTGTTGATTGGCGAGAGCAAGCGGTACTGGCCCTGATTGCCCCACGAGGCTGGGCGGTCTTTAATCTCCATATCCTCGCCCGTATCGTTGGGCACATAGCGGCTTATGAAGCCCTGCCACTGCTTGATACGCTCCATACTCTCGGTAACGTAGAAGAGGTCGTTACCCTCGGTGGCAAGCTCCTTCAGAGCTGCGATATAGATTTTGCGGTAGTCCTCGAACTCCAAAATCTTGCCAATCAGAGGCATCTTGTTGGTATCGCCCCACTGCAACGGGTTGTGGGTGCCCGAGTCGCTGATTACGCCACAGTTGTTCGAGGTTCCCAGCGTGTTGTCGTAGTCGTAGGGTATGAGGAAGAACTTGTAGTGCTCGTCGGTGCGGTTGAAGTAGAGGTAATAGTTGTTGCAGTTGTTCCAGTAGTCGTCCCACATACCCACCATAACATTCACAGCATAGGTGCGCAGCAGCAACTCTACATCGGTAACCTCGGCAATCCAGTCGTGGAACTGCTGGCCCTTGTAGTGGTTGACCTTGTAGATAAAGTCTTGCAGCTGCGCTTTGGACCTGCTGAATGAAGCGTTCTCGGTCTTGAGCTCGTAGGTCCACTCCTCGTCGGTACCCACATCGAGGCCAAACTTGCTCTCGTCGCTCAGGTCGCGCAGGTCGGCACCCCAGCGGCACTTCCACAGGTTACCCTCGCAGCCCCCAAACTGGGTGGAGCGAGCTTTGAGGTACTCGTCGTCGATAGCCTCGGTCATCTGGTATACGCCATAGTAGGCAGGCACCGAGTCGCCCTCGACGTGAATCGACAGGCGGCAGTAGATGTCGTTGATGGCTGTCCAGATGCCAAAGCGGCGGAACAGGTCGTAGCAGTAGAGCTCGCGCACATACATTGGATCGTCTTTGAACCATTTGAGGTTCACTTTGCGCACTCCGTTGATTGTGTGGTCGCTATCTTTGTGGAACTTGCGGAAGTTGAGTCCAAAGTGGCAATGATTCCAGTCGGTATTGTCGGTGCGGTGGGTGGTGATGCCGTCGACAATGCTCTCGGGCCTACGGCGCGAGGTGTTGCCCCTCAAACGCAGGCCCGCCTCGCGGATAATCTTGGTGATGTTGGAGCGAGTAATCGCCACGTCGCACATAACATACTGCTTGGTATCGGGATTGTGGTCGTACATCTCGAGCAGGCGATTCCACTCGGCCTGGCTTATGCGCACCTGGAATGCGGGCATATTGCCAAAGTTGAAGAGATCTTCCAGGGCGGCCACATACTCGGGATACTCCTTAATGACCTCGCCACTGCCCACCCAGTTCATAGTGGTGTTCTTGAATGGGAAGTACATCGAGGTGTTGTTCTCGCGGCCAGGGGTGATATCGTCGGTAACCCACCACTCTTCGCCATTGGGTATGCGGGCGGCCACATCGAAGCTATGTTCAACAAAGCCACCCCACTTGTCCAGAGCCTTGGGCTTGGTGTTGCTGGTGTTTACAAAGTAGTCGATACGCTCGCCCTCGGCCGAGAGCATCTCGAGCAGCATCGACACGTCGCCATCAAGCTTGGTGCTCACCGTACCATAGAAGTTGGGGCAGTCGTAGGTGTCGGTTTTGCCGTCGCAGCCAATCAGGGCATAGCTCTTGCCACCCAACTCGACACCCGCAGGTATGGTCCACACCTTACCCTCGGCATCGGTCATCATATTGCCGTTATTCTTGCGGAAGGTAGCACCACCAATGGCCACAGGGGTATCGCCCACGTTGTAGAGCTCGATATATTGGTGGCGAGCGTTCACCTCGTTGAGTACCACACGGCCTGGCACACCCTCGGGAGGCACAATGGGCTCGATAGGCTCGTCGGGGCCATCGGGGCCGTCAGTGCAGCAACCCACCATCAGCAGCGCCGCAAAAAGCGAATAGAGTAACTTTTTCATATCTTAATTATTTGTCTAACGTCTAACGTCGCAAATGCGATTAAGCGAGAGCAGAGGCTGCTTGCAGGCTATGCCGAGCGTGAGCATTTTAGAGCAAGCGTAGCTTGGTCAAACCGACCTAAGTCATTAAAATCATTAGGGGCCTTAAAGTCTTTAAGGACATTAAGGACAATTCTCAATTCTCAATTCTCAATTCTCAATTCTCAATTCTCAATTCTCAAAACATCCCTTGTCCTATGTCTATTGACAGGGCAATGACCTGTTGCCAGCCCCAGCGCACTCCGTCGTAGTGGTGAACCGACGACATTCGCAGCTGCACACCACCCCTCAAGCGAGGTGCATAGTAGAGCTCCAGGCGGTTGTAGATACCCTCGGGGCCCGTACGGTAGAAGGTGTCGCCAAAGTAGAGCTGGTCGGCATAGGGGGCGCCATTCTTATCCTCGTAGGGCGAGTCATAGAAGGGCATTAGGTCGCCACCCTTGTAGAACGTGTTGCACACGCCCAGGTCGTTGTGCTCCCACCCCACCTCAAGCTGCCAGCCACCTGGCAGTTTGGGGCCGTCGCCATACTTGCGGTCGTTCTGGTAGCCCTGCAACCACCCCACCTCGACATAGGTGCGGTCGAAGGGGAGTATATTTTGTAGGTCAAGGCCCAGGTAGACCTCGGCCAGAGCGTTATCGACCACTCCGCCCAAGCTCTTGCTACCCGCGTGGTGAAACAGAGTGCCCGCATAGCCCGCATACGAAAAGCCCTTCCAAGCCCTACCAGCACAGAAGAGCATAAAGCGCTCCCTCTGATTCTCTGTGGGCAGGCCCATCCAGTCGCAGCCAAACTCGGTGTACCAATCAGAGGTTACCCACTGGGCCAAAGCTCCCTCAATCACCTTATCCTGAAACCTCACCTGCTCGGAGAACATAGCCAGCGAGTAGTCGCCACGCATAGCCGAGCGGGGGAAGATGCCCGTATAGACCTTAAAGTTGTCGCCATCGTAGTTGTAGTAGGCCATCCACTCGGGCGAGCCCATAAAGTTGGGGCTACCCATATCGGCAGGCAGCAGCGCACCCGCCATAAGCGAGTGGCCCACGCCCCACCCCATGCCCACCTGGGGCAGCAATGTGGCGCCAAAGATTGTCTCCGAGGGGGCAATCATCAGGCTCGGGTCGCCATACTCGCGATTGTCGAAGCGGAAGTCGAACGAGGCGTTCCACAACAACTCCTGGGCCCTGGCGCCCACAAGGGGCATCAGCACCACCGCCAGCAAGGTAGCTACATATTTGGGCATACTACGAAACATAGCCACAAAAATAGTATATTTTTGGACAAAAGGGATACTTTCGTGTCCAAAAGTTATATCTTTGTAAAGACAAACGACCAAACACAACCCAATATGATGATACAAGATTTCTTCAAAGATGGCGCAGTGGCCATAACCGTTTGCGACACACAGGGCAACGTAATTTACCAAAACAACCGAGCCATAACCGCCTTAGGCGATGCTCGCGGGGCAAACCTTAGGGCATGTCATCAGCCCGCCTCGTGGCAAAAGATTGAACAGATGCTTGCCGAAGGCTCATCGAATGCCTACACCATCGAGAAGGCAGGTCAGCGGAAGCTCATCTACCAAACCCCTTGGTATGATGAGGGCGGTACTGTGGCAGGTCTGGTGGAGTACTCAATCGTTCTGCCCACCGATATGCCCCACAAGATTAGGGGTTAATTAAAAAAGAGAAATAATATGAAAAACGTACTCACCGCCCTACTCTTATGCTTGGTGCTAACAGGCTGTAACCGAGCCTCGTGGAGCTCACACGAGCTGCGCATAATCGACCAAGCCCGCTACTCGCGTATGGCCCTCACAACCATCGACAACCGCTCCGATTCGCTACTGTTGCGCACTCCTTCGGCACCCCTCTCAGCCGACGACATTGCCTCGCCAACATTTGGCCGACTGGTGGCCTCGATGATAGAGACCGTATGCGACGACACCAACCCGGGTGTGGGCATTGCCGCCCCTCAAGTGGGCATACTGCGACGTCTGATAGTCGTAGAGCGAGTAGACAAGCCCACCTCGCCCTTTGAGGTCTACGTCAATCCCACCATAGTATGGCGCAGCGACGAGTGTCAGCTTGGGGCCGAGGGGTGCCTATCGGTGCCCAACCAGCGTGGCCAAGTAAGTCGCGCGGCGGCAATAGAGATTAGTTACAACGATCCTCTGACCTTCGAGCCACGCACCGAGCGTTTGGAGGGGTTTGTGGCGGTAATCTTCCAGCACGAGATAGACCACCTCGACGGAGTGCTCTACATCGACAAGATGGAGTAAACAAAAAGGCTACGTTGCCGCGGCAACGTAGCCTTTCTTGTTTATATTTCGGCCCTCCCCTATCGAATGCGGTCGAGCGAGCGCACCAGGCGTTCATCCTTGACAATGCCCCTAATGGCCATAAGCACCAAAATGATGCAGACTATGGGGAACAACACAGGGGTGCAAACCTGACTCATAGCCGCATTGCCCATACTCTCGGCAATAGTGTCGAAGCGGATTGCATACCACAGCGCAAATGCCTGAGCACCAGCCAGCAGCACCAACTCGGCACAACAGAGCCTAATCTGCAAAAAGCGGTTCTTGAACAAGAAAATGGTAACCAGTGGCACCAGTGCGCACAGTGCCAGCAGCCCGCCTAACCACCAGAAGTCAAAGGCCACAAAGACATTCTCGATGCCATCGACAGCGTAGCGCGACAGCGGAGTAAAGCACATTGCGCTCATCAATCCCGTAATAATCAACAGGTAGAGTGTTTGAATTCGTTGTATCATCGTTTTGTTGGTTTGTTTCTATCTCTGATTTGTATAGGAGTTATAGGAGAAATAGGAGTTGCCCCCTCAATTTTCAACTTTCAACTTTCAATTTTCAATTTTCAATTCTTCATCTATGAAGTAGTGGTTGCGCTCGGGGGCGTTGCGGTTAATCAGCTCGCCAATAAAGCCCGCCAGGAAGAGCATCACACCCAGCACAATAGCCACCAAGCCCAGGTAGAAGAGCGGTTGGTTGGTCAGGGGGCGGCCAATGGTGAACTTCTCGACAATAATCCACACCACCGACACCAAGCCCACCAAGAACATAAGCGTACCAGCACCTCCGAAGAAGTACATAGGCGAGCGGCCATACTTCGACACGAACATAACCGTAATGAGGTCTAAGTAGCCTTTCAAGAGCCTCTCCCAGCCATATTTCGACACGCCAAACTTGCGGGCATAGTGGGTAACCTCCTTCTCGCCAATCTTACCAAAGCCCGCCTTCTTGGCCAGGATGGGTATGTAGCGGTGCATCTCGCCATAGACCTCGATGCTCTTGACAACCTTATTGCGGTAGGCCTTCAGTCCGCAGTTGAAATCGTGCAGTTTGATGCCCGAAGCGCAGCGGCAAGTGGCGTTGAAGAGTTTGCTGGGCAGCGTCTTTGCCTTGGGGTCGTGGCGGTGGCGTTTCCACCCCGACACCATATCGTAGCCCTCGGTGGTAATCATTCGGTAGAGGGCAGGTATCTCGTCGGGCGAGTCCTGCAAGTCGGCATCCATAGTGATAACCACGTCGCCCTCGGCACGCTCAAAGCCACAGTACAGGGCGGCACTCTTGCCGTAGTTGCTGCGGAAGCGGACAGCCCTGATGTGGCTATCGGTAGCCGCCAGGGCCTCGATAGTCTGCCACGACGAGTCGGTCGAGCCGTCATCTATAAAAATAATCTCATACGAGTAGCCCTCGGCAGCCATAACACGGCTAATCCAGCTGTGTAGCTCGCCCAGCGACTCGGCCTCGTTGAGAAGGGGTATTACAACAGAAATATCCATATTCTCTTCGTTACTCTTGGTCGTTGTGGTTCTCCTCCTCTTTCACCTCGGGAGTCGCAAAGATGTCGGCCTGGCGGCGGGTGATGCCCGCAACAACTACCGCGAACAGCAAGCCCGTAAAGAGGTTAGAGATAACCGACGAAATAGTCAGAATAAAGGGGTTAATAACCGCACCGCGCATCGAGTCGTAGATAGCCTCGAACTGGTCGGCAGGTATGGTGTCCTGCATCTGGGCCATAATCAGGTCTACGCTTTCGAGCAGTTCCTCCTTGATGAAGAAGTTGGCCATAACGGCGCTATAAATACCGCTCAACACTCCCACAAAGAGCATCATTGCCAAGATAAACTTGATGCCCTGGCCATACGAAAAGCCCTCCTCGGCGGTGTGCATAGCGGCAAAGCGACGAGTGTAGCCATAGACCAACAGGATGCTCACCACAACCGACACAAAGTTGAGTATCTTCACCCAGCTCGACTCGGGCATTGGACCGCTAATAGCCTGTACTGCAATCGAAAAAGCCACGCTCACAAGGCCTACAATAGTGCCTGCTTTGAGCGCCTCCATCCAAAATGTATTCTTTGTCATCATATTTTTTGTTTTTTGTCTAACGTCTAACGTCAAAAGTCTAACCGACCTAACTCTAAATTTACAGACCCCTCCGCCCTTTGGGCACCTCCCCTAACTTAGGGGAGGAGTTGTTGTGAGTGCAGATGACTCTCCCCCTAAGGTAGGGGGAGTGGCCGTAGGCCAAGGGGGTCTGCCAATTCTCAATTGACCAAGCTGACGCTTGCTCTAAAATGCTCCTGCTCGGCATAGCTTGCAAGCAATCTCTGCTCTCGCTTACTCGCATTTGCTTCAATTCTCAATTCACTTCAACTCTCCCTCGCCTTGGCGGAGTATCTCGGGCTCGTCGGCCGTAAGGTCTACCAGCGTGGTGGGCACAACCGAGCCGTAGCCACCGTCAATCACCACGTCTACAACATCGCCATAGCGCTCCAAGAGCAGTTCGGGGTCGGTGGTGTACTCTACTATCTCGTCGTCATCCTTGACCGAGGCGGTAACCATCGGAAAATCCAATCGCTCGACAATGGTGAGCGGAATGTTGTTGTCGG
This sequence comes from Rikenellaceae bacterium, assembly GCA_015059945.1. Taxonomy (GTDB): domain Bacteria; phylum Bacteroidota; class Bacteroidia; order Bacteroidales; family Rikenellaceae; genus Tidjanibacter. Next base: position 100,020 of record SUZJ01000002.1, on the reverse strand, counting down.
GAATTCTTACACCTACAACTTTGCGGCCACCCAGCGCTCTGTCGGGCACCTTCGACGAAGCCTCCAACAAGAACGTAAAAGCGCCCGGAGTATTGCGTTTGAGCAGTTTGAACTGCCAGTTGTCAATCTTGGTGAAGCGGTCGGCCATAGAGATGTCGGAGCAGACAATCGAAAGATTTTTGTCTGACTTGTCGCGCAGTTTTGCGAGCCTCTCGACAGCCTTGGGGCTCTGGAGCGAGCATCCGAAAGCGTAGACACCATCGGTGGGATAGATGATTACGCCGTCGGCGCGGAGCACCTTTACAATGCGCTCAATCTCGCGCTCGTTAGGATTTTGGGGGTAGATTTTAACGAAAGTAGCCATAGTTTTGCACCTACTTAGCCATAATAAAAAAAGGGTAAGCTACTTATATCGCACCGCTACAACCACCTACCCTTGCTCTCTTCCAAGCCTGGGGGATTCAGCAGGAGCTGGTCGTATAAGACTTACCCGAGGTGCAAATGTACAATTTTTTCTTATTTTTGCAAAAAATTTGAGATTTTATGGCAAAGAAACGCAAAACAGCAGCAGTTTTGGTGGCCTTGGTGGCCATCATAGGCATAGTGGGAGCCCTCGTGTTGGGCCGAGCAACTGCATCGTGCCTGTCCCAAAAGGCCCAGTTCAATCTGCCCACAGGCACAACCTACTCGGCCCTGCTCGACACGCTCCAAGAGAATGGAGTGGAGAATATGAGCGTGGTGGCTCTGGTGGGCAAGTTGCGCAAACTCAACCAGAGCGTCAAGCCCGGCCACTACGAGCTGGCCGCAGGCAGCAGCGCTATGGACATTGTTACCACCCTGCGCTCGGGAGCCCAGAAGCCCGTAAAGCTAACCTTTAATAATATACGCACCCTCGACCAGTTGGCGGGCCGTTTGGCCACCCAGATTGAGGCCGACTCGGCAGCCCTCTATGCCCACCTGACTGCTCCTGCAACGGCTGCCAAGTATGACCTCAAGCCCGAGCAGCTGATTGGCATATTCATTCCCAACACCTACGAGGTGTGGTGGACACTCTCGCCCGAGGCACTGACCGACCGTATGTTCAAGGAGTACAACGCTTTTTGGAACTCCTCGCGCAAGGCCAAGTTGGAGCGCACAGGACTAAGCGAGATGGAGGTCATTACGCTCGCCTCGATTGTCTACGAAGAGACCAAAGTGGCCAGCGAGATGCCCAAGATTGCAGGCGTATACATCAACCGCCTACGTCGCGGCATACCACTGCAAGCCTGTCCTACGGCCAAGTACGCCCTTGGCGACTTTACCATCAAGCGCGTGTTGCACAAGCACACCCAAGTCCAGTCGCCCTACAACACCTATCTGCACCGAGGACTCACCCCAGGCCCCATCTGTCTGCCCTCAATAACTGCCATTGATGCAGTGTTGGACTACGAAAAGCACTCGTACCTATACTTCTGCGCCAAGGAGGATTTTTCGGGCCGCCACTACTTCTCGAAGAGCCTCGCCGAGCACAACCGCTACGCCAAGCGCTACGCTGCTGCACTGAGCAAGGCGGGCATTAGGTAGTATTGAGAGATTTTTTGTACCTTTGTAGGACTATGAAACACGACAACATACTCGACCGTCGCGGTCTGGTCATTGCAGGTCCGTGCAGTGCCGAGAGTCGCGAGCAACTGCTCACCACCGCCACCCAGCTTTCCCAAACGGGCCGAGTCGATGCCCTGCGTGCGGGCATTTGGAAACCCCGCACCAAGCCCGACTCGTTTGAGGGGGTTGGCAAGGTGGGGCTCGAATGGCTGGCCGAGGCCAAGAGGCTCACAGGGCTGCCCATAGCTACCGAGGTGGCCACAGCCGAACACGTGGAGTTGGCCCTGGCGGCAGGGGTTGATATCCTCTGGTTGGGTGCTCGCACCACCTCCAATCCATTCAGTGTACAAGAGGTGGCCGATGCCCTGCGAGGTGTGGACTCCAATGTGGCGGTATTGATAAAGAACCCCACCACGAGCGACGTTGAGCTGTGGTGTGGAGCGGTTGAGCGCATTGCGGGCAGCGGTATAGAGCAGATAGGTCTGGTGCATCGCGGCTTTGCGGGCTATGCCCCCACCACCCTGCGCAACGCCCCTCTATGGCAGATACCTCTGGAGATGCGTCAGCGTATGCCCCAGTTGCCTATGTTGTGCGACCCCTCGCACATCTGTGGCAACCGCACAGGGCTGCGCGATATGGCCCAGCAAGCGGCCGACCTCGACTACAACGGCTTGATGATTGAGAGCCACTACGCCCCCGACAGCGCACTGAGCGATGCTCAGCAGCAGATAACCCCCACCGAGTTGGCCGAGTTACTCAGTTCAATCGTGTGGCGCAGTCGTTCGACCGACCGAGCAGCCGACTATCAGGGCCGACTGGACACACTGCGCGGCACTATTGACCGCCTCGACGAGCAGATATTCTCGCTACTGGCCGAGCGTATGGAGGTGGCTGAGCAGATTGGCCGACTGAAACAGAGCAACAATCTGACAATTCTGCAATCAGGCCGCTGGGGCGAGGTGGTAGAGCGCGTATTGGCCCACACCCGAGGGCTCAACCTGAGCGACGAGTTTGTGCGCAGAGTGCTCGAAAGCATACACCTCGAGAGCATAGAGCGCCAAAAGCAGATTATCAACAACGACAAATAAATAGCACACCCCCTTTTTTTCACACCCACCAAACTATGTACTGCATAAGCATAGCCGAGCCGAGTGCCGAGCGCTGTATGGCAATTATGGCCAGTGCGCAGGGCCAGATGGTCGAACTGCGTGGCGACCTGTGTGGGTTGTGCCCCGAGGAGTTGGCCAGAGTGGTGGCCTCGCACCCTGCGGTGCTCTACACCTGCCACTTGGAGGCCCTTGACCTCGCCTGGGCCGAGGAGCAGTACCGAGTGGCCATCGCAGCAGGTGCCAGGTGGGTTGATGTAGAGATTAGCGCCCCCACCGAACTGCGCCACCGCATAGTGGCTATGGCTCACAGTGCAGGGGCAAAGGTGGTGGTGTCGTATCACAACTACACCCACACCCCCGAGGTAGCCGAGTTGGTAGCTGTGGCCGAGGAGTGTTGGGCAGCAGGGGCCGACATCGCAAAGGTCGTAACCACCGCCACCGACGTAAAAGACATTATCAGCATAAGCAAGTTATACCGCACCCTACCCGCCGACAAGAGGGCTCAACTGGTGGCATTTGCTATGGGTAGCGAGGGGGCCTCTTCGCGCCGCCTGTCGCTCATCGAGGGGGCTCCGTTTACCTTCGTAGCTCCCAATGGTGGCACCCCCACAGCCCCCGGGCAGCCCACCCTTGCCGAACTGAGGGCTACAATGGAGCACGGGCATAGGTTGGAGGGGTTAGCAACACCTTTGAGGGCCACTCCGCCCAGTAGCAAGAGCTACTTCCAGAGGGCAGTTGTGGCGGCCACATTGGCCGAGGGGGTAAGCCACTTGACCTATGGGGGTGAGCTGTGCGACGACAGCCGTGCCGCCATAGAGTGGGCCCGCACGTTGGGTGCCGAGGTAGAGGTGGCAGAGGAGAGCATAACCATAAGCGGAATAGGCAGCGAAGGCTTCGTGCAGCAGCTGCCCCACACGTTTGATGTGAGCGAGTCGGGCCTGTTGGCAAGGCTCACGCTGGGCATTGTGGCGATGGCAGGAGGTGGCGCAACGGTGGTTGGCCGTGGCACACTTGCGAGTAGGTCGTTTGAGAGAGATATAGAGGTGCTCCGCTCGTTGGGCATAGAGGTAGAGAGCAACGAGGGGCGACTGCCCATAACCATAGGCGGCCAAATTGAGGGCCAGAGCATCGAGATAGACTCTTCGCACTCGTCGCAACTCGCATCGGGGCTACTGATGGGTTTGCCGCTGGCCAATCGCAGAGTGGCCCTAACCATAAACAACCCCGCCAGCAGGCCCTACCTTGATATGACACTCGATGTGATGTTGCTATTTGGCATAGACTACGGGGCGGGCTACGGCTCGCTGGGCGATAGTGTGGGCGAGCCCTTGACGGTGAGCATTGGCGGTGGCGAGGCATACCGAGCGGGCGACCTCGGCATAGAGGCCGATTGGAGTTCGGCAGGCTATCTGCTGGCCGCAGCAGCTATTGCCCAGAGTGGCCCCGCAGTGCGCCCCGAGGGATACACCATTGGTGGGCTTAACTTCTACTCCCACCAAGCCGACAGATTGATAATGAGTCAGTTGCTCATAGGCAACGACAACCTCATAGAGTTCGCCAACAGTCGCACCACCGAGCGCACCTTCGACGGCTACACCGAGCCCGTGCAGGATGTTTGCGACATTGTGGTACACCCCACCCAAAGGCTCGGCACCATATATTGCAGCGCCCGCAACGCCCCCGATGCCATACCCACATTGGCCGTAATAGCCCTCTTTGCCGAGGGGCAGAGTTACATCAAGGGGCTCGACAGGCTCACCAACAAAGAGAGCAATCGTCGGAGCGCACTGGTGGCCGAGTTGCTCGCCCTGGGGGCCGACATCGACATTGAGGGCGATGCGTTGGTGGTAAATGGCGGTCGCCCACTACGCAGTGCGCCACTATGCACCTATGGCGACCATCGTATGGCAATGGCTCTGGCGGTGGCCGCAATGTTTATAGGTGAAGGGAGTTGCACCCTCGACCAGACCGAGTGTGTGGCCAAGTCGTGGCCCGCATTTTGGCAGCTCTTTGGGCTCGAATAGAACAGAGAAAAACAACATACAGTTATGAACACATTTGGAAGGAAACTAAGGCTCTCGATTTGGGGAGAGTCGCACGGCCCTGCACTGGGCGTGGTGATTGACGGAGTGCCCGCAGGCATCGAGATTGGCACAGCCGACTTTATGGCCGACATAGAGCGTCGCCAAGGAGGTAAGGCCCACACCACCCCCCGCATCGAGAGCGACACCCCCACCCTGCTGAGTGGCATCTACCAAGGCCACACCACAGGGGCCCCACTATCGATACTCTTCCACAACCAAGCACAGCAAAGCAGCGACTACGAAACGCTGGCGACTACACCTCGCCCCGGCCACGCCGATTGGGTTGCGGCCCACAAGTTTGGCGGGCTGAACGACCCTCGTGGCGGAGGTCACTTCTCGGGCCGACTGACACTGCCCCTTGTAGCCGCAGGTGTGGTGGCCAAAAAGATACTTGCGCTAAGGGCACCCGAGCTGAAAATCGAAGCACACATAGTTGAATTGGGCGGCTCGGGCGACAAGGAGTGTTGGGGCGACATTTTGGCCGCAGCCGCAGCCAAAGGCGACTCGGTGGGTGCCATCGTTGAGTGCCGAGCTGAGGGTATGCCCATAGGGTTAGGCGAGCCATTCTTCGACTCGTTAGAGGGGCTGTTGGCCCACGCTGCATTTGCCATTCCGGGCATCAGGGGCGTTGAGTTTGGCGACGGCTTTGGGGCGGCTCGCAGCTATGGCAGCACCCACAACGACGCTATCGTAGCACCCGACGGCACCACCGCCACAAATCACGCAGGGGGCATAAATGGTGGCCTGAGCAATGGCAATCCGTTGGTGATGAGGGTAGCCTTTAAGCCCACAAGCAGCATTGCCCTCGCGCAGCAGAGCCTCAACACCGCCACAGGCAAGGTTGAGCCATTGGATATTGGTGGCCGCCACGACGTATGCATAGCCCTGCGCGGAGCAGTAGTGGTCGAAGCAGTAGTGGCTATTGTGTTGGCTGATTGCATTTTATAGGTATTGCACATATACAACAAAGCTGGGAGGTCTATGAAAAACCTCCCTGCTTTGTTGTATAACATTAGGCGTTACTCCTTCTTGTCGGGGCGTTTGGGGAACCAGCCTCGGCGTACCCTCTCGCGCTGCTCGAAGAGCTCCTTGATGCTCCAAAACGACGAGAAAGCAAAGACACCCAGCAAGGTCGACAACAGCGTGTTGGCCACCAACAGCGAGGCTACAACACCCACAATGCCAAGCAACAAGAACACCCACCAAACGCGCACTCCACACCAATACTCGGTCTTGATTACAATGGGGTGAAACAAGCCGATTATCAGAAATGTGCAGATGCCAATTATCAATCCTTCGTAGTGCATAGTGGGTAGTCTTTAACTGTTTTGCAGGGCCAAAGGTAGCAAAACTTTCGGCTTATGCAACAATCACCCCCAGCAGCCACAGTGTATAGACCACATAGATACCAAAAAATATCAGGCCCTCGAAGCGACTAATCTTATTGCGGCCAATAACAAAGGCCGACAGCAGCACTGCCACCACCGCCGACACCATAACAGCCATATCCGCAGCAGTAATGCCACCCAAGCGCAGAGGAGTGATAGTGGCACTTGTGCCCAATATGAGCAAGATATTGGCTATATTAGAGCCCAAAATGTTACCCAGGGCAATGTCGTTCTTGCCCCTGAGGGCAGGAACGAGCGAGGCAAACAATTCCGGCAAGGATGTACCAGCCGCAACGAAAACTATGCCAATAACCGCCTCGCTCAATCCTACCCTACGGGCAAGCTCGATGCTGCCATCGAGAAACATATCTGAGCCCAAAACCAAGCCACCTATGCCCAGCGCCACCAACAGCAGCGACCTCCACAGGGGTTTCTGCTTTGCCTCCTGCTCGTCGTTGCTGTTTACCTCTTCGACTGCCCCCGAGCTACGGCCCTGGCGTATCATATACCACAAGAACGCTCCATAGCCAACCAAGAGCAACAAGCCGTCCCAGCGGCTCAACTCGTTATGCGCCCCACCCCACAAGGTCATATCGAGCGCCAAGACACACAGCAGCAGCGACACCGCCAAGCAGATAGGTATATCGGCACGCACATTACTACGCACAAAGGTTATGGGCACAAGCATACTCGTGAGGCCCAAAATGGCGTAGATATTGAATATATTGGAGCCCACAACATTACCTATCGACACATCGGCCTGGCCCTGAATGGCGCTCTGAACACTAACAACAAACTCGGGCATAGAGGTACCAACTGCCACAATAGTGGCGCCAATCATAAACTCCGACACACGCAGTCGTTTGGCCACACCCACCGCTCCGTTGGTCAGCAGGTTGGCTCCAAAGGTGAGCAACGCAAGGCCCACAATAATCATCACAATGTACATAGGAAAATCACTCTTTAATCACATTTTTTCTGCGACACACATATCTGCTCGGCACTCGGTCGCCACCTATCTCTTAATCAGCACAGGCTCCATCTGGGGCTTATACTCATAGGGGATATACTGCAACAGTTGGCCCACAAACAAGCTACCCGAAGGGGTTGACCAGCAGACCGACATAAGTGGGGCGCTACCGTCGGCCCTGAGGGTAATGATACCCTCGATGTTGCCATCAACAATAGCGCACTCGATATTGGGTTTGAACTCAATCTCGTGGTTGTGTTTGCGCAGGCCAATAACCTCGCCCGTGGGGCGGTAGACAAGTCGCTCGCCCGGGCGCACACACTTCACTACGCCCACTACGGCCAACACAAAGCCTACGGTAAGCAGAGCAGTGCTCAAATTGTCTAACTCTTTGACCACAAAGGCCAGCACCACTATAATAATGCCCACAAGCAGCAGCATAACGGGCACAAAGCGGCTCTTGGATTTAACATCAATTTCGCCACAGAGGGCCAACAAATCTTCGCGTTTGGTAATATCTTTCATTTTATAATTGGTATATAATCATTTAACAATATAGGGTTTAGATAGTTTGGGGGCGTTGCCACACAGCAACACACAGCACCATCCCTCTGCCGTACATAGGTGCGACAAGGTGATACATTAGCAAAAAAACAATACCTAACGGAGGGGTTAAATGATTATATGCCTGAGGGCATAGACATAGTAGTCGCAAGCACGTGCAAATGGCTTGGCTCCGCTATGGTCAATCGAGGCGCAAAGATGAGCCGCCTCGGGGGTAGAATTCAAGAATTGGCCTACATAGGCGTCGCCACACCCCACCGAGTAACTACGGTGACGGGGCGTAATGGTGCGAGCCGACGACGAGGCCACGCCACACGACTGCTGGGGAATGAGGGCCACACGGGTGGCACGCTCGCCAATATAGTCCTGCTGCGAGCCGTTCTGCTCGACCACAAGCGACTCAACAGCCCTGGTGGCGGTATCGGTGGCAGCCCCACACGACGATGCCGAGCACAAGTCGAGGTTGGCAGCAACAACCATCGCCACCAGCCACAACATATTTCTAAACATACGTCCCATAAGTCGCCATTTGTGATGCACCGTGCATCTGCGCCGCAAAGATAGTGCTTTATTTCCAAAATTTGTATACCTTTGTCAACAAAGAGTGACAAAAACCGAAAAGCTATGATAGAGAAATTCAACCAAAATTACATCGTACCCTTCTACCTGACCGACCTGAACAAAAGGCTCAAACCAGCCGCCTTCCTCAACCTGGCCGAGGAGGCAGCCAACTATCACGCCCAGTACTTGGGCGTGGGCTACGATCGTATGACCGAAACCCAGCAGGCTTGGGTAATGTCGCGTATGAAGGTAGATTTTGTGCGCCTGCCCGACTGGGGCGAGAAGATAAATCTGCAATCGTGGCACAAAGGGGCAAGCGGCTTTATGTTTCTGCGTGACTTCATACTGAGCGATGCCCAGGGCGAGCCTCTGGTAAAGGCCACAACCTCGTGGGTGGTGTTGGACATTACCACACGCCGCCTGGCTCGCAGGGGTGCCTTTGTGGAGTTTGCCACCGACGAGAGCAAGTGCATCAGAGAAGATGTAATTGCCGAGCCCGCAGCCAAAGTGACCATTCCCGAGGGGGCCACGCTGGTTGGCACAGCAAGCCACACCGCCTCGTATGCCGACCTGGATATGAACCACCACGTAAACAATGTTCAGTATGTGGTGTGGGCGATGGATATGCTCGACTTAGACGTTGTGGGAGCTATGCCCCTGAGGGCGTTGGAGATAAACTTCAATGCCGAGGTACGACCTACCGATGTGGTGGAGATGAAATTATACAAAGACGGCTCGGCCACCTACTATGTCGAAGGTAGCGTCGAGGGCCGCAACTCGTTTGTCGTAAGGTTGGAGTTTTAAGTCCACCGCGCGACACCCACACCCCAAAACTACTAACCCCCAAACCGCCCGTAGCCTATGAAAAACAAACTTCTAAAACAAATCTTAATAGTGGCTCTGATGTTGGTAGTGGCCCTCCCACTCCACGCCAAAGAGAAGAAGCAAGAAGAGTCGCCCAAGCCAAAGGTTGAGCTAAAAACTGCCGTGGCCAACGCCTACAAAGCATACTCGCTGGAAAGTATGCGCCAGGCCAAAGAAAAAGTGGTCAAATGTGCCGAGGTGCTCCACAAAAAAGAGGTGGCCGAGGGCAAAACCGACAAAGAGTTCAAGGGGTTGGCCGTTGTGAGCTACTCCATCGAGGCCCTCGACGAGTCGGACTTCGATGATGTAATCTCCGACTCCGACCGTTTGGCACTCTTTCTGCCTTTCATTCTGGCCATACTCATAATCATCGCCCTCGTGCTGTCGATACGTCTTGGGCTCGGCTCCATTCGACGTCTCGACTTCAACAACGACGCAACTATGTTCAAGAACTAAAACGCAAAGGAGGACCAAGCCATGGCACAATATCAAGATGCACAACGAATCTCTTTCTCCAAGGCAGAAGAGAGCCGCCTCCGACAGATGTTCAACCGGTGGGCAGCATCCGTGGAGGGCTACAACCGCCCCACTCTGGGTAACGAACTGAAAATAGTGGAGGTATGGAACGCACCTCTCTACCGAGGTGTGCTCAAAACACAATACGACGCCCGAACTCTCAACGACACCTTTGAACGCATCAGTGGGCGCACTTTTGCCAACACCACCTACTTCAAAGAGTCGGACATAAATCGTTGGTCGCTCTACCCCTACCCCACGGTATTCACATCGCACGAAAGCACCCATCCCGTATCGGGCACCGAGCACATAGTCAATTGTCACACTTGCGGTGCTACGGGCAAGGTTACCTGCGCCAAGTGTGGCGGCAAGGGCACCGTTAAGCGTGCAATCCAGACCAAGCACACCTGCCCCTCATGCAAAGGCTATCGACACATCTCCTATACATACACGACGAGTGAGTTTGAGCAATACAAAGATTACAATGATGGCGGCAAGCTGAAAGGACGTTATGTCAATAAACAAAAAACCGGAACAAAGACCTGTCCCACCTGCAACGGTAGTGGCTCGATAACACACACAACGTATGTAGACGAGCCTTGCAAAACTTGTGGCGCTACGGGCAAGGTGACCTGCTCGATGTGCGGTGGCGACAAGCGCATCGTAAGCCTCTGGAAGTTGGCCCGCAAGCAGTACACCCGCTCCGTTTGGGACTACCGCTTCCCCTCGCTCATAGGCCGCAGCGACGCTGCCAAGATGGTTAAACTCATCGACAACAGCACCCCGTGGAGAGTTGTGGAGCGCATACGCATCGACAAAGAAAACTATCAGGCCGCAGGGCTCAGCGCCCGCCCATTTGTGGGCGGAATGCTCTCGGCACTGCCCAGCCGTATCGCCCGCCCCGCCAACACCGCCATCTGTTTTCACGAGTTGGAGGTGTGTGAGTGCGAAGCCCGCATTGTAAAGTACGAAGTAGACCACCAGCAGTTTATCTGTATGCTTGTGGGGGCCGAGTGGAAGCTCTTTACCGTCACCTCGCCCATGTCGAAAAGTATGGACGACCTGAAAACAAAGGTGAATCGCTATTGCAGCGCCCGCAAGTTTGGCAAGGCGTGGGAGGTGTTGCAGAAGGTAAACAAATATCCCCAGGCAGGCTCGAACGAAGCACGCATGCAGGAGCAGTTGGAGGAGCGAATGGTTATAACCTCCAAGCTGGGAGCCAATCTGGCCGTGATGCTCTGCGTGGTATTCTTGTCGCCACTGCTGACGGTGCTCTATGGCGACCTTCAATTCTTGGCTCCGTGGAGCGTGAGGCTCATAGAGAGGTTCGATGTGGGAACGGGAGGCTTGATGTTCCTCTCGCTGGTGCTGATACTCTACTTTGGCCTGAGAGGGCGCAAGTCGGCCATGCCCAAGTTTTCGTACCGAGTAGCGTCGCCCCTGAGGCGCTTTGGGCGAGGTTTTGTGGTGGGTGTTGGGCGTTTTATGCTCTTCGCCGTAGCCGCCATTGCACTGACCTACATAGGCATTATCCCCATCGCATTCAAACTGTTCTGGATAGCCCTCACAATCGTCGTTATGGGCATAATGTTCGTGGCGTGGATAATCCAGTCAATCGTCGGACTATTCACATAGCCGCAGCCGCAAGGCATAAAAACAAACCACCTCTTTGGGATAGTCCAAAGAGGTGGTTTGCTATTATAACAAAGGGCCGTTACTACCTAATCACCCTTACACTCTTGATGCGCACATCGGCAAGGGGGCGGTCGTTGCGGTCGGTCTTGAGGTGCTGGATTGCCTCAACAACCTCTAATCCCTCGGTAACCTCGCCAAAAATAGTGTACTCGCCGTCTAAGTGAGGGGTGCCGCCAATGGTGGTGTAGGCCTCAACCTGCTCGGGCGTAAAGTGCAGTGGCTCGCCAAACAGAGTTGCAGCGCGGCTACTCACTCGTTCAAGGCTCTCGGGGGTCTGAACTTCGCCCCAGACAATATAGAACTGGCTGGCCGACGAGCGACGCTCGGGATTGACATCGTTGCCCTCGCGAGCAGCCGCCAGCACTCCCCTCTTGTGGAAAATCTCGGGGGTGCGAATCTCGGCCTCGATAGTGTAGTCGGGGCCTCCGTTGCCCAGGAATTGGCCAGGGGCAGCATTGCGCGAGTCGGGGTCGCCGCCCTGAATCATAAAGCCCTCAATAACGCGGTGGAACAGCAGGCCGTCGAAGTAGTGCTCCTCGGCGAGCTTCACAAAGTTGTCGCGGTGGGCAGGGGTCTGGTCATAGAGTACCATCTCTATCTTGCCCATATTGGTTTTCATCACCACCTTTACGGGCTTTTGGGGCTGCGAGCACCCCACCAAAGTGGCCATAACGAGTGCCACCAGGGGCACTAAAATTCCACGTTTCATAGCAATCGGTTTATTTAATCAAGCTGTTGGAGTTCAACCAGTTTGGAGTACAGGCCACCATAGGCGATAAGCTGCTCGTGGGTGCCCTGCTCGACAATCTGGCCGTGGTCTACGACCAAGATTTTGTCGGCATTGCGAATGGTGCTCAACCTGTGGGCAATAACCACCGAGGTGCGCCCTTTGAGCAACTTCTCGAGAGCCTCCTGAACCAATACCTCGCTCTCGGTGTCGAGTGCGCTGGTAGCCTCGTCGAGGATAAGTATCTCGGGGTTTTTAAGTATGGCGCGAGCAATGCTCAAGCGTTGGCGCTGGCCACCCGACAGTTTGGTACCTCGGTCGCCAATGTTGGTATTGTAGCCCTCGGGCGTAGCCATAATAAACTCGTGGGCATTGGCCACCTTCGATGCAGCCACCACCGCCTCAATCGGGGCCTCCGAGTTGCCCAAGCGGATGTTATTTTCGATTGTGTCGTTGAAGAGGACCGTTTCCTGCGTAACGATACCCATAGCCGAACGCAGCGACTCGACGTCGTACTGCTTGATGTTCACACCGTCAATCAGCACCTCGCCAGCCGTAGCGTCGTAGAAGCGGGGGATAAGGTCGGCAATGGTAGACTTGCCACCACCCGAGGGGCCCACCAGAGCCACCGTTTGCCCCTTCTCGACGGTAAAGTTGATGCCGCCCAGCACCTCGCGCTCCTCGTCGTAGCTGAACTTAACGCCTCGGAACTCAATCTTGTTCTTGAACTCGTCGAGCCTTACTGCGCCCTCGGGAGGGGTTGCGATTGTACTCTCGGCATCGAGCAGTTCGAGCACACGCGAGCCCGCAGCAATGCCCTGATTGATATTTGCAAAGGCATCTGTAAACGAGCGCATTGGGCGAGTAATCTGGGTAAAGATTGCCAAGTATGCAATAAAGCCGCTACCATCCAGGCCACTCTCGCCGCCCAACACCAGCATACCGCCAAAGATGAGCAGTCCCGCAGCAGCCGAGATGCCCAAAAACTCGCTCATAGGCGAGGCCAACTGCTGGCGGTACATCATACTGCGCGAAATCTTTGAGTAGAGGCCGTTGACGCTCCTAAACTTACCCTTGAAAAATCCCTCGGCACCATAGGCCTTGATGACCTTAACGCCCGAGAGCGACTCGTCGAGCACTGCGGTCAGTTCGCCAAAGTTCTGCTGTGCTTTGAGCGCAGGGTGGCGCAACTTCTTAACGATACGGCCAATGAGCAGTGCCACCAGGGGCAGGTAGATAATCGAAAAGAGGCTCAGCTCCCACGAAATTGATATCATAGCCACAATGTAGCCGATAATCAGGAAAGGCTCGCGGAAGGCCACCTGCAAGGTGTTTACAATGCAAAACCTAACGGTCTGGATGTCTGACGTGATGCGGCTCATAACGTCGCCCTTACGTGCCGAGCTGAAGAACGACAGATTGAGCCCCAGCACATTGTCGTAGACCAGGTTACGCATATTCTGCAACGTATTGATGCGCAGATTTTCGATGGTGCGCTGGCCCAAGTAGCGGAACAGGTTGCTCAAAAAGGCCGACAGGGTTACAAAGCCCGCCAAGAACACCAACACATTCAGAGTCTGGTAGTCGGCCCCATAGAGGCAGTAGAGCCAATAGTTGAGCAGGTCGGTCAGATAGTCGATGCTCAAATGGAACTCGGGCTTGGTGGTGATAATCTCGGCAGCCCCTGCCTCGCCAAACAGAGTACGCAACAGTGGTATAATCATCACAAAGTTGAACGTATTGAACAAGGCATAAAAGAGCGTAAAGAAGAAATAAGGTATGGCATACCTGCCCAGTGGGCGGGCAAAGCCAAGCAATCGCCAATATATTTTCATAATCTAAATTTTTCTACACTATAAAAAAAGGCTCATCGAGGCCTAATTATTGTGCAAAAGTAACTAATTATTTGCGGATTTTGGCAAATAAAATGTATTTTTGTAACTTGATATATAAAATTGGTATAACAAACAACAAAACACGACAAATACAATACCCCTATGAAAAAACGAGTATTGAGTGGTATACGCTCCACCGGCCAGCTTCACCTGGGCAACTACTTTGGCGCCCTGCGTAACTTTGTAAAACTGCAAAACGACGCCGAGTGCTACTTCTTCATTGCCGACTACCACTCGCTGACTACCCACCCCGATCCATCAATTCTGCACGGCAACGTGCGCAACATACTCTCCGAGTACCTGGCCGCAGGCATCGACCCCGAGAAAGCTACCATCTATGTTCAGAGCGACGTTCCACAGGTGGCCGAGCTGTCGCTGCTGCTGGGTATGCACGCCTACGTTGGCGAGTTGGAGCGTACCGCCTCGTTCAAAGACAAGGTGCGCAAAAACCCCAACAACGTAAACATCGGCCTGCTCAACTACCCCGTGCTGATGGCCGCGGACATCCTGCTCCACAGGGCCGACTATGTGCCCGTAGGCAAAGACCAAGAGCAGCACTTGGAGATGACCCGCAAGCTGGCTCACCGCTTTAACCAGATTTACCAGACCGACTTCTTCAACGAGAATGTTGCGGCCTACAACTTCGGCGCCGACCTGGTCAAAATCCCCGGCCTCGACGGTAGCGGCAAGATGGGCAAGAGCGAGGGCAACGGCATCTACCTGAGCGACCCCGACAACGTAATCCGCAAGAAGGTGATGAAGGCTGTGACCGACAGTGGCCCAACCGAGCCCAACTCGCCTATCTCGGAGCCCATTCAGAACATATTTACCATTATGGAGGCTGTGTCGGAGCCTTCGACCATCGAGTTCTTCAAAGAGAAGTACGCCTCGTGCGAGATTCGCTATGGCGACCTGAAGAAGCAGCTGGCCGAGGATATCATCAAGACCGTAGCCCCCATTCGCGAGCGCATAGAGGACATACGCAACAACGACAAGTACCTACACGAGGTTACCGCCTCGGGTGCCGAGAGGGCTCGCAAGAGTGCCGACGAAACCCTGCGTCAGGTGCGCGAAATTATGGGCATATACCGTTTTTGAATTGAAAATTGAAAGTTGAAAGTTGAAAGTTATTAAAGGCTTTAATGTCTTTAATGACCTTATAGCTTTCATTACAAAGCCTTAGGTCGGTTAGACACTCGACGTTAGACGTTAGACAGAAAAAAATTATGGTGCAGACACTTTTAGAGAGAGCGCAGCTATGGCTGTCGGTGCAGATAAGGCGCATCAATATCCGCCAGCTGACCTTCATCCTTGCCATTGTCATCGGTCTGGTGGCCGGTGGCGTAACTTGTATTTTCGAGTGGCTGCTCGGGCTGATTAAGCACGGTCTTACGAGCTGGTTTGCCGTAGAGCAGATCGGTTGGCTCTATCTGGTCTATCCCGCTGTGGGTATCATACTGGCCACACTGTTTGTGCGACTGGTAATCAAAGACGACATCTCCGAGGGCGTGACCAAGGTGCTCAAGGCTATGAGTACCGACTCGTCGGTCATCAAGCCCCACAACTGCTACTCGTCGGTGGTGGGCGGTGCGCTGACCATTGGATTTGGTGGTTCGGTGGGACCCGAGGCCCCCATTGTGCTGACGGGTGCCGCCATAGGCTCTAACATAGGCCGACTGATGAAGCTCAACTACCGCAATATGACGCTTATGCTGGCGTGTGGTGTTGCGGCGGCTCTGTCGGCAATCTTCAAGGCCCCCATTACGGGTGTAATCTTTGTGATGGAGATACTGTTGCTCGATATGAGTATGACGGCCATCATTCCGCTTATTATCTCGTCGGTTACGGCCGTAACGCTTACGTTTGTGGTGCGTGGCTTTGAGCCTATGCTCTCGGCCGACCTGCCCCCGCTTACGCTGTCGCACATACCTATCTATACCATATTGGCTGTGCTGTGTGGCCTTATGTGCTACTACTTCACCAGCGTAAACTTCCGCATCAAGGCCCGCTTTGGCCGCCTCAAAACCCAGTGGGGCAAGTGGCTTGTGGGTGGCGTGGCGCTGGGTGTGCTCATCATTCTGTTCCCCGCACTGTATGGCGAGGGCTATGGCGTGTTCCACGACTTTATGAGGGGCGACATAGGTGCAGTGTTCAACAACTCGCCCTTGTACCGTTTCCAGGGTATGGAGCTGGTGGTTGTGGCCTACCTGCTGGGCATTATGTTCTTCAAGGTGGTGGCTATGGCGGTGACCAATGCCGCAGGTGGCGTGGGTGGTACCTTTGCACCCTCGTTGTTTGTGGGCGCATTTATGGGTGCCATAGTGGCCTATGTGTGCAACACCTGGTTGGGTATGGAGCTGTCGATTGCAGCCTTCTCGCTGGTGGGTATGGCAGGCATTATGAGTGGTGTGATGAAGGCCCCGCTGACGGCGGTCTTTCTGATTGCCGAGATTTCGAGCGCCTACCAACTCTTTGTGCCACTGATGCTTGTATCGTGCGTGTCGTACGTTATTGACCGCTACTTGGAGCCCGACTCTATCTACACCAAAACCCTCCGCAAAAAGGGCCAGCTACTCACACACGACAAAGACCAAGCGGTGAGCGTAATCCTCTCTATCAAGGAGCTTATCGAGACCGACATCCTCAGCGTGGGCGAGTATGACACGCTGGGCGATATGGTTGTGAAGGTTATTCCCCATACCAAGCGCAACATCTTCCCCGTGCTGAGCGAGGAGAAGAAACTGCTGGGCGTGATTGAGTTTGACCGCCTGAGGAAGGATATGTTCGACCAGACCAAGTACCCCAACTCGGTCAAGCGCTATATGAACACTCCGCCCGACATTATCCACATCAACGAGTCGGCCACCAGTGTATTGGAGAAGTTTGAGCAGACGGGTGCGTGGAACCTGCCTGTGGTCGATAAGAATGATTGCTACTTGGGCTTCCTGAGCAAGTCGAACATCCTGACGGCCTACCGCGAAAAACTGCGCGAGATGACGCAAGAGTAGTTTGCCCTGCAAACTACTCTCTGAATTGAGAGTTTACACACGCCCCCGCCCTACGGGCACCCCCTCTAACTTAGAGGGGGATGTGCGTGAGGACACGCACATAATTTCGACCACCCCTCCCCCTTCGGGGACTCCCCTATCGTAGGGGAGAATTCAAACAACTCCTCCCCTAAGTTAGGGGAGGTGCTGCGGAGCAGCGGAGAGGTCTGTAAAATAAAAGCTAAATGCTGACTGCTAAACACACGCCCCCGCCCTACGGGCACCCCCTCTAACTTAGAGGGGGAATAATTATAAGAAAATGACAAAAGAGCGCGTTAATAATCTGGCAGAACAAAAGTCGTTACGCCGAAAATTAAGGCGTAATTCTACACCCGAAGAGGTTGCTTTGTGGGGTTTGTTGAAAGGCAAACAAATATGCCAATGCCAATTTAGGCGACAATTCTCAGTCGGTCCATACATTTTAGACTTCTATTGTCCCGAGGCCAAATTATGCATAGAGGTAGATGGGCTAATGCACTCGGCCGAGGAGAATGTAAAACACGACGAAACGAGAGATGCCTATCTGTTTTCGCAGGGAATAGAGGTGCTGCGAATTGATAATGATGCCATATGGAAATGTAGCGACGTGGTCGTTGCAACAATAGAGGATAAACTGAAAAACAAACTACACATAAATAAACAATTCCCCCTCTAAGTTAGAGGGGGTGTCGCGAAGCGACGGGGGCGTGTGTATACAAACTATTTCTTCACCTAACTCCCCCTCTAAGTTAGAGGGGGTGCCCGTAGGGCGGGGGCGTGTGTAAAAAAAAGTAACCATATTGTGATGAAAATCAAATTTATAGGGCCTGCGTATCCATATCGTGGAGGGTTGGCGACGATAATAGAGACTCTGGCACGTACATTTAGCCACAGGGGCAACGAGGTGAGTATCGACACATTCTCGTTGCAGTACCCTCGTCTGCTCTTTCCCGGCAAGAGCCAATTCCGCACGGGGCCCGCACCCGACGACCTGGCCATCGAGCGCACCGTCAGCACCGTAAACCCTCTGTCGTGGCTACGCGTAGGGCGCAAGTTGCGCCGTCAGAGGCCCGACCTTGTGGTGCTCAAATACTGGACACCGCTTATGGCCCCCTGCTTTGGCACCATCTGCCGCATCGCAAGGCGCAATGGTCACACCAAAGTGGCCATACATCTCGACAACATTACCCCACACGAGAGCCACTTCTACGACCGACTGCTCAATCGCTATTTCCTCGGCTCGTGCGACGGTTTTATCTATATGTCCGACGCCGTAAAAGCCGACCTCGACACCTACGGGCTCGACAAGCCTGCCCTCTTCTCGCCCCACCCCCTGTTCGACACCTATGGCGAGCGGGTAGACCGCACCGAGGCGTGTGCCCGACTGTGGCTCGACCCACAGACCGAGTATGTGATGTTCTTTGGCTACATACGTGATTACAAGGGACTTGACCTGCTGATTGAGGCGTGGGCAATGCTACGCCAGAGGGGCCTCACCGAGGGGCGCAAGCTGTTGGTTGTGGGCGAGGTCTATGGCGACGACAGCAAGTATCGCGACCAGATTGCCCGACTGGGGCTTGAAAATGAGGTGGTTATGCACACCCGCTTTGTGCCCGATGGCGAGGTAGCCGATTATTTCTCGGTGGCTCAGATGGTTGCACTGCCCTACAAGTCGGCCACCCAGAGTGGCGTTACTCAGGTAGCCTACGCATTTGGGGTGCCAATGATTGTAACGAGGGTGGGCGGCTTGGCCGAGATTGTGCCCGACGACGTGGTGGGATTATTGGCCGAGGTAAGTGCCGAGGGTGTTGCTGCGGCTATCGAGAAGGCTTGGCAGGGCGACAACTTGGCCCGCTATCGCGGGGGCATAGAGGAGCAGAAGTATCGCTTCTCGTGGGATGCCACGGCCGACACTATCGAGCAACTCTACGAACAGATGAAGTCATAGACAAATTGCCCCCAACACACCCCCACAACACAAAGTTACTAAGAAATTTAAGGGCCTTAATATCTGTTCTATTTTTGTTCCTTGTTGCTTATCTGCTCGGCCACGGCCAGTGCGGTAAGCACCGCCACACCACCGCCCGAGCCCTCGCTAACCGAGTCGGCACCCGCCAAGAGCGAGCCCACAGCCCAAGCGTTCTCCACCACCCTGCCACCAATGGTCGGGTGAAGCAGGCCGTCGGTAGCCACACCAAAGCGTTGGAAAGGTTGGGGCGCAAGTATATGAGGGGCCGACCACTTGTCCCTGTCGGCATCAAACACCACATCGAGATTGGCCACCGGCTCATAGACCTTCTGGTGTGTTGCCACCAATCCTCGGCCGAAGAAGCTACCCGTAGCAAACACAAAATTGTCGGCACCAAACTCTTGGTCGCCGTGATTGGCCGAGCGCACCGCGCGCACCCTGCCACTGGCTATTGTGGCTGCTATCACCTTGTCGTCGCCAACAAACGTGCCCCCGAGCCTCGTAAACTCGTTTGTGAGCAGTCGCTGTGCCCTCATACCCGGCACCGACACCGACACCGTAGGCACAAACCTCACTCGGCAGCCTATCTCGCGGCTGAGCACCTTATAAGCATCGGGGTCGTTGAAGCCAAACACCGCAGGCAGCAGCACCAAATCGACATCATTACCAATCATCCCTCGCACCTTCGCTGCAAACGCCACAAGCCTGTCGCCCGATAGGATGCGCGAGAGGTTTACCGAGCGGAGCTCGTTGGCGCTCTTTCTGAACCCCTCGATATCGAGCACATTCACCTCGAAGGTGCTGCACTCGGCCCCATAATCCCTCAGCGACGAGGCCACAAATTGGGGATAGAAGTCCAAGTAGCCCTCTATTGTACCGACTGCAATACGGCACCCCGCCAGTTGGTCTACGCTATCGAAGGTGGCATACTCGGCCATAGTGAGCCAGGCAGGTTTGAGTGCCCCCAGTGGGGTTATGCGCTTGTGGTTAGAGCACCCATCGCCATAGAGGGCTATGCCCGAGCGAGCAAAGATATCTCTCACTTGCTGGGTATAGTCGCCAATAGACTCTTTAGCAATCTTGGCGTAGGGGTGGCAGGGGTTGCCCTCGGCCAGGGCGGCAATCTCCTCGCCCCCCTTGTGCCACAGTTCGAGCGAGCCCGACGAATAGTGCAGAGCACTCTTGCCCGACGAGAAGATAGCCACGCGTTCTCCCCTCAGGCTCAGAGCAATACCTCCAACAAGTCCACTCAACCCTCCACCTATGATGATGGTGTCAAACCTCATATTTTATCCTCTTCTGCTTTACGTTCTACAATAGTGCCCAGGCCACACACGTCCTCGTAGAGCCACTGGGTAAACTGAGCCTCTACAAGTCCCTCGCCCCAGGCCACAGGGCGCACACCGCGCCACCTCTCGTCGATAAACGAGGCCACATCCTTCAAGGCATTCTGGTTACCTATCCTCTGGCCCAAGATACCGGCAGCCCTCAGTGCGCACAGATGGCCCTGACAGGTACCCATACCCATTCGGGTACGTCGTTTCAAATCGACCAGCGTAACGGCATCGAGGCTGTCAATGGCATACTTAACCTCGGCAACCGACACCTGCGAGCACTCGCAGACCAGCGCCCTACTTGCCACACCCTCAAAGTGTATCTCCTTTTTCTGGTCGCCGTGTCGGCTCTCGGCCCCTTTTTCGCCCATACTGAGCGAGATAAACTCTTTACGCCCCGCGCGGCCCACAGGCTTGGGCTCCTCGCGCGAGCCCGGAAGTGGCACAGTGGCGGTAGTGCACAGAGCCACTCGGCCCAACTTGCGACACACCACATCGGTAGCCCACTCGGCCATAAGTCGGTAGGTGGTCAGCTTGCCACCCGTAATGGTCACAAAGCCCTCCAAACCATCTCGCTCGGCGTGGTCGATACCCACAATACCGCGCGAAGCACCCCTGCCCGACGAGTCATCATCGGCTGCATCCAACGGGCGCACACCCGAGTAGACCCTCAGTATACGGGTTGTCATAAGGCCCGGGGCAAGTTTGGCACCCTCGTTGAGCAGCACCTCCACCTCGGCAGCCGTAACTTCGTTCTTGTCTATATCTTCAAAGGGTATTCGGTCAGAGGTAGTGCCAATAAGACATATCGTATCGCCAGGCACCAAGATATCTGCATCGGCAGGTCGGCGACAGCGATTTATGACCATATTGTTAATCCTATGGCCAAAGACCAGCAGCGAGCCCTTAGAGGGTAACATCCTCACATCCACCCCCGCCATAGCAGCCACCGCGTGGCCCCAGATACCGGCCGCATTGACCGTAACCTGAGCATAGGCAGTAAACTTTTGGCCGTTGGTGGTGTCGAGCAGTTCGACACCCTCGATGCGATTTTGCCTCCTTACGAAGCCCACCACCTCGTGATAGGTGAGCACCTCGGCCCCGTGCAGTCGGGCATCGAGCAGGTTGGCCGACACCAGCCTGAATGGGTCTACCGCACAATCGGGCACCCTCACAGCGCCTATCAGATTGGGGTTTACGGCGGGCTCAATACGTCGGGCCTCGTCGGGCGAGATAACCTCGGCATCAATGCCTGCACTCAGACAGGCAGATACAAAGGTGTCCTGATAGCCCAAATCATCTTCGGGCAGAGTGACAAACAAGCCGTCGGTGGGCTCGACACAGTGACGCGCAATATGGCGTATGATTTTATTCTCGGCTACGCACTCGGCCGCCGACACTTGGTCGGTAACGGCATAGCGGGCACCACTATGCAACAGGCCGTGATTGCGGCCCGTAGCACCCGTTGCAAAGTCTTTACGCTCAACAAGTAGCACCTTCAAACCGCGCAAGGCACAATCGCGAGCTGTTCCGGCTCCCGTAGCACCTCCGCCTATTATGATTACATCGTATTGTCGGGCAAGACTCATCGGTCAATCGGATTATTTATGCAAAATTTATCCACACTAATTAAACAACAAAATTAGTGATTTATTCTTTGTAAACAAAATTAGCTCTTTGTAAGTAGTGTGTCCCGCGCTCATTTATTCACCAAATTGTAGAAACCGTTTGGGCAGTTGCGGGGTTATATTTGCGGCAAAAACCATTTACCCCAACACCCTACTATGAAACGAAAACTGATTATCTCCGCTCTTGTGGCCGCCACACTGGCACTTGTTTTAGGCTCGGCCACCGCCCTTGTAACCCAACGCCAAACAATCCTCCGACTGCGCAAAAACCAAGCCACCCTTATCGAGCAGTTGCACCGCCAAAGCGACTCTACAAAGAGGACCAACCACCTGTCGGTTGTGCGACTGCGCCTTACAACGGGCGAGTTGGGGGAGCTAAGGAGCCCCTATGCCGAGCGCATCAGCCAGCTGGGGCTACGCCTCGGGCGCATCAATGCCATAAGCCAAACCACCTCGGTTATGATGCTCGACACCACCATTTTACCCTCGGTCCATAGTCCCTTGTGCGACAGCATTGGGGCCACCCCGCTTGCCCCTTTGGCCACCAGCCGCTACGAGTGGAGCGACGGCTGGGTGAGCCTCAGGGCCGACCTTGTGGGCGACACCTTGCGCTGGCACCTCACCTCGCGCGACACGCTGCTGCAAGTGGTCCACCGAGTGCCCTACCGCTGGTGGATATTTCGCTGGGGCACCAAGGCCATCCGCCAAGAGATACGCTCTTCAAACCCCCACACCCACCTTGTCTACTCCGAGTATATCGAAATTGAAAATTGAAAATTCTCAATTCTCAATTCCTAATTCTCAATTCTATTCGGTATCTTTGCACTATGTTACTATTCTACGCACCCGACATAACAACCCCACTCTACACGCTCGACGAGGTCGAGAGTGGCCACTGCGTGAGGGTTTTGCGCCTGGCAGCAGGCGACCGACTGAACATTACCGACGGCCGAGGCACCCTCTACGATGCCGAGGTTGTAGAGCCACACCCCAAGCACTGCACCGTACGCATAGTGGCCGAGCACCCCGAGTGGGAGCGTCGCCCCTACCGCCTGACGGTGGCTGTGGCCCCCACGAAGAACATCGACCGCATCGAGTGGTTTGTCGAGAAGGCCACCGAGTGTGGCATCGACCGCATAGTGCCCATCGAGTGCGCCCACTCCGAACGTCGCGTCATCAAACTCGAAAGGCTCGAAAAGATTGCCGCCAGCGCAATGAAACAGTCGCTCAAAGCCTACCTGCCCGAGATTTGCCCCCTCACCCCTGTGCGCCAAGTGCTCGAAGCCCCCTTTGAGGGCACCAAGCTGATAGCCCACTGCGAGGAGGATGCCGAGCGCATCTTTATGGGTGAGCTGCTGCACCCGGGCGACGACGTGTTGGTGCTGATTGGCCCCGAGGGTGATTTCTCGCCCGAGGAGATTGCACTGGCTCGCGCCAACGGTTTTAGAGAGGTAACCTTGGGCCAGTGCCGCCTGCGCACCGAGACTGCCGCCCTTGCCGCCACAATGTTCACCGCCTTTGTGAATAATTGAAATTTTCTTAAAACAGACCTCTCCGCCACTTCGTGGCACCTCCCCTAACTTAGGGGAGGAGTAGATATGGAGCTAAACTTTGGCAGTGGTTAATGGAATACCCACAAACACTCTCCCCCTGAATTAGGGGGAGTGGTTGCGCAGCAACCGAGGGGGTCTGTAAAAAAGAATTGCACAACCTCACCAAGCACCACAAAAAAAGCAGGATGCTGTCACAGCGTCCTGCTTTCTAATCAAACTTCTCTAACACCTAATTCACTGCCACGGGGGCGAAGAGTTCGCGCAAGTATGTATCGAGATAAAGCAACTCGTGGTCGCCACATATCACACTGTCATACAGCAGCTTATCTTCATCATCACCCGACAGACAGTTTACCTTATTCTCATCGTTGTAGTTGTCTAAATATCCCATAGGCAAAAGTGGTTTTAGTGGTTTAGTGCTCGGGGGCTTTGTGCCCCCTTTGCGATAATATAACGCACTGCCTCGGGTTTTATTGTATACAAAAAGACTATCTGAGTGCTAAATCATACTCTTTAATCATTTTTCGCAGATTTATCAGCGCATAGCGCATACGACCGAGGGCTGTATTGATGCCCACATCGGTGCTCTCGGCAATCTCCTTGAAGCTCATATTGGCATAGTAGCGCATCTTCACCACCTCGCGCTGCTCGTCGGGCAGTTGCTCGATGAGTTTGCGCAAGTCGGCAGCAATCTGGTCGCTGACCATAGCATCCTCGACCGAGCCTTCGCTCAACCTTTGGGTGCCAATAATATCAAAGCCCGCACTACTCTCGTTGATTGTATTGTCGTGCTTTTGCGAGCGGAAGTGGTCGATAACCTGGTTGTGGGCAATACGCATCACCCACGACAAGAAACGCCCCGAGTCGGTATAGCGCCCCTGGTCGATAACCTTCACCACCTTTACGAAGGTCTCTTGGTGCAGATCGTCGGCCAGTTCGGCATCTTTGACCATCATATAGATATAGTCATAGACACGCTTTGAGTGGCGTGCTATCAGTTGAGAAATTGCATCGGGGTTGCCTGCACGATAAGCCTCGAGCAACTGGCGGTCGCTCTGCTGGCTTTGTGTGTTACAAATCATACTCTATTGCATTTAAGTTGTTAAATTAGAGTAGATTTTTATCGATAGGCAAAAAGAATTTTAGTTAATAATCGTATGTAAAACTGTGCGCAAGATAGGACATTTTCCCCTAATATCCAAATCAAACACGAGTTTTTTCTTTTGTTCAGCAGTGTCCTACCGTCATAGCGCACAGTTTGTCTACCAACAGAACAAAAATGGTGCCAAAACAGACATCTGCTGCACCTAAGGGACCTAAGGCTTATAAGAGTTATAAGAGCAATAAGAGTTATACCTCCTATTACTCCTTTGAAGCCCTTTTAAGCATACAGCACAATACCCACCACTGCCGACAGCACTATCAGCAGTATGGGATTAACCCTCAGCACCGAGGCCACAAAGCAGCCGCCAAAGATGAGCCAGCTCTTCCAGTCGATAAAGGTCTCGGGGCCAAAGAGCATCAGCGCCGACGACAAGATGAGGCCAATCATCATTGGCTTCATACCCTCCATAGCCCCCGCAAAGTGGCGGTTGCGGTGCAGGCGCAGGTAGAAGCGCGTGGCCAACATCATCAGTGTCAGCGAGGGCAGGCATACCGCCACCGTAGCCAGCAGCGAGCCCCACACAGTGCCCGTAACCGAGAAACCCACATAGGTGGCACAGTTGATGGCAATAGGGCCCGGGGTCATCTGCGAAATGGCCGCGATGTCGGCCAGCTCGGTCGCTGTGAGCCACCCGTTTTGCACCACCACCTCGTTGTAGATGAGCGAAATCATTGCGTAGCCTCCGCCAAAGCCAAAGAAACCGATTTTCAGGTACGAAAGGAATAGTTGCAGATAAATCATTGCTCACTCCCCTCCTTTCCTTCTTTATTGCCACCGGCCACCTTGTCGGCCCCCTCGGGGCGGAACGACCAAGCGATGCCCACCAGCGCACCTATAAATATAAATAGTATGGGCGAGAGTCCCAGCAGCCATATCACCGCAGCAGATGCTATGGCCAAGCCAATCTTCCACCAACTCATCCCCTTGGCCATACCAATCAGCGGGGCGGCAATCAGGGCCACCACCGCAGGGCGCATACCCTTGAAGGCTGCGGCCACAATGTGGTTGTCCTTAAAATCGACAAAGCAGGTGGCAATGGCCAGTATTATCACAAACGAGGGTATGACCACCCCCACCAGTGCCGCCAGAGCACCCTTTGTGCCGCGCGTCTTGTAGCCCACAAACACTGCTGTATTGAGAGCAATGGGCCCAGGGATGCTCTGCGCCAGCATCAGCTGGTTGATGAAATCCTCGCGCGTGAGCCACCCTCGCTTCTGAATCATCTCGGCCTCGATGAGCGGAATCATCGCATAGCCGCCACCAAAAGTGAAGGCACCAATCTTCAAGAAAGACCAAAATATCTCTCTCAGACTTGTCATATCCAACTACTTACAATTTTTCCAATACAGCCACAAGGTGTCGCCAGAACTTCTCTACGGTGGCAATCTCGAGCCTCTCGTCGGGCGAGTGAACACCCCTCAGGGTGGGGCCAAACGAAATCATCTCCAAGTGGGGATACTTCTCGAGGAACAGACCGCACTCCAAACCTGCGTGAATGGCCCTCACGATGGGCTCTTTACCGAAGAGTTCTTTGTAGCTCTCTACGGCCACTTCGAGCAGGTGGCTGTTGGGGTTGGGGGCCCAACCCGGGTAGCCGTCGCCGTGCCATACCTCGGCACCTGCCAGAGCAAATACGGTATCTACGGTGCGGGCAGCGTAGTGCTTCGAACTCTCGACCGACGAGCGCTGCGACGATACTACCTTTATCTGGTTGCCCTCGGCAAACTTAACCGATGCAAGGTTTGTAGAGGTCTCTACCAATCCAGGCATTGCAAAGCTCATAGCCAGCACCCCATTGGGCACGCCCACCAACGCGCGCAGCAGGTTCAGCTGGGTGGTGGTGTCGATAACACTCTGGGCAGGCTCGCACTCGTCGGCCCTAATCCAGAAGCCCTCGTCGGAGTACTGCAACTCGGCCGAAACCTCCTCTGCAAAAGCCACATAGCGCTCTACAAACTCCATAAATGGCTCGCCATCGGGCAGGGCCACTACAGCCTTTGCCTCGCGAGGTATGGCGTTGCGCAGGTTGCCGCCCTCGAGCAGGGCAATGTGCGCGCCCCAACGCTCGGTGGCTTCGAGCAGCAGGCGGGCCATAATCTTATTGGAGTTGCCCAGTCCGTCGTTGATATTGTCGCCCGAGTGACCACCTTTCAGACCGCCCACCTCGATAGCGAGCCAGCGGTGGTCGGCAGGGGCAACCTCAGGTTTATAATTAAAGGTAGCAATGGTGTCGATACCACCTGCGCAGCCAATAAACATTTCACCCTCGTCCTCCGAGTCGAGGTTGAGCAGATAGTGGCCCGTGAGCATATCGGGAGCCAAGTTGAAGGCACCTGTAAGGCCCGTCTCCTCATCAACCGTAAAGAGCGCCTCAATAGCGGGGTGCTTCAATGACTCGTCTACCAACACAGCCAGAGCAGCCGCCATACCAATGCCACAATCGGCACCCAGAGTGGTACCTTTGGCCTTAACCCATCCGCCATCGATATAGGCCTCGATGGGGTCGTTCATAAAGTCGTGCTCGATGTCCGAATTCTTCTCACACACCATATCGGTATGCGCTTGGAGCACAACGGTTTGGTGCTCTTCATAGCCCGGCGTTGCAGGCTTGCGGATAACCACATTCGAGGCCTCATCAACCTTGTATTCGAGGTTGTGTTTTTGCGCAAAATCAATCAGATAGGCGGTTATTTTTTCTTCGTGTTTCGAGGGGCGTGGCACGCGTGTAATCTCCTCAAAAATTGCCCATACGAGCGAGGGCGAAAGCTGACTAAACATAGCAATTACTAAATTTATTTAATTATTTTATAAAATTTTTATTTATTTTCTAAATTATTTTAATATCACACCCGAACAGCTACCGATAGGACCAAAATCGCCAAGACACCGCAGAGTTCAAGCCCCTTGTGAGCCCCTTGCGGGGCAACTGCAAATCTTTGTCAAAAAAAGTTGCTCTGGGTTGGTAAAGGTAGCAAATTTATTCGTATTTTTGCACCATAGTTACCAATAACGCCAAAATTTGCAGAAATGAGAGTAGGATTTGGATATGACGTACACGCCTTGGGCGAGGGTTTGAAACTTTTTCTCGGAGGGGTAGAGATACCCTCTGAGGTGGGTTGCATTGCTCACTCAGACGGCGACGTGGCCATCCACGCTCTGTGCGATGCTCTGTTGGGCTCGGTTGCTGCGGGCGATATTGGCAAACACTTTCCCGACACCAGTAGCGAGTTCAAGGGCATCGACTCAAAGATACTCTTGGAGCGCACAATCGACATACTCCACAAAGAGGGCTACAAGGTTGTAAATGTAGACATTACCATAGCTCTCGAAAGGCCCAAACTGCGCCCCTATATCGACACTATGAGGTCTACACTGGCAGCCACAATGGGCATCAACGACGAGGCCGTATCAATCAAGGCTACCACTACCGAAAAACTCGGCTTCACAGGCCGCAGCGAGGGCATCGCTGCCTATGCCGTAGCACTGGTAGACGAGCTCAGCTTTTAGGTTGTTGATAAATTCCTGAAAAAATATCTCTTTTGGTGTTGCATTATTTGCAACAAAAGCCGTACCTTTACAAAGTATTTTATACTTTGTAACGGATGACACAAGTTTACCATATTCCCGCCCTTGCCGATGAGTGTATCGATGGGCTTGATATTAAGCCCGATGGCACCTATATTGACCTCACCTTTGGCGGAGGCGGCCACTCGCGCCTTATACTTTCGCACCTGTCGGAGCAGGGCAGACTCTTCTCGTTTGACCAAGATGCCGATGCCAAGGTCAATCTGATTGACGACGAGAGATTTTGTTTTGTGGAGAGCAACTTTCGCTTTCTGCGTGGTCAGCTGCACCTGCGTGGTGTAGAGGATGGCGAGGTTGATGGCGTGCTGGCCGACTTGGGCGTATCGTCGCACCACTTCGACACCGCCGAGAGAGGCTTTTCGTTCAAGGCCGACAGCGAGGCTCCGCTCGATATGCGTATGAACCGCAGCGCAGCCTTCTCGGCCAAAGAGTTGGTCAACACCTACGATGCCGAGGCGCTGGCAAGAGTACTCAAAGAGTATGGCGAGCTGGACACGACCTACAAGATTGCCTCGTGCATTGTGCGAGCCAGAGAGCAGGCCGAGCTGGTGACGGTGGGCGACTTGGTGAGTGCCGTAGCCCCCTGCACCCCAAAGAAAGATGGGGCCAAGTTTCTGACCAAGCTGTTTCAGGCTCTGCGCATCGAGGTCAATGGCGAGATGGAGGCATTGAAGATGGCGCTCGAACAGAGCTTGAAGGTGCTGCGCCCGGGCGGCAGGCTGGCCGTAATATCGTACCACTCGTTGGAGGATAGGCTGGTGAAGAACTTTATCAAGTGTGGCAACTTCGAGGGCAAGGTCGAGAAGGATTTCTATGGCAACGTATCGTCGCCCTTGACGGCCATCTCGCGCAAGGCTATTGTGCCCACCCCCGAGGAGGTCGAGCGCAACCCCCGCTCGCGCAGTGCCAAACTGAGGGTGGCGGAGAAGAATTGAAGCAAATGCGAGTAAGCGAGGGCAGAGGCTGCTTGCAGACTATGCCGAGCGGGAGCATTTTAGAGCAAGCGAAGCTTGGTCAATTGAGAATTGAGAATTGAGAATTGAGAATTGAAAGTTGAGAGTTGAGAGTTGAAAGTTACTCTTCCCTAAACTCCCTAAACTTCTCAAAAGTCGGTCGACGGTCGACGGTTGACGGTCGACAAAAAAAAGAAAGAATGAAACTATTTAGACGAAATAAGAAGGGCCAACAGGCCACCGAGGCACCACTGCCACGCGACGAGAAACCTCGTGGCGAGGTTGCACCCGACATTACCAATCGCCAACCCAAGCGACAAGGGGGCGTGAAGAGGGTTCTTTCGGGCGATGTGTTATACAACCCACGCTTCAAACGACTCTACCCATTCTTTCTCTACTGCTCGCTGTTGATACTGCTCTATATGAGCTTTGTGTTCCACGGCCAGAGGGTGCAGCGCGAGGAGATTGAGTATCGCATAGAGCTACAACGCATCAGGGCCCGCTCGCTCATCTACTCGTCGGAGCGATTGGAGGCCACACGCCACGGCAACATACAAGACGAGATTACCAAACGAGGAATAAAGATTAAGGAGTGGCCCACCCCACCCCACATCATAGGCAACAATGAGCAAAAAGCAGAGAGATAACAAGAAGCCTGTCGGCAACCCAAACCCCCACCTGATTAAGCGCAGTATTCAACGCCGCGTGAAGGTGCTCTATGCCATATTTTCGTTTATGGCTGTGCTCATATTGGTATGGCTGCTGATGACTATGCTCGGCCCCAATGCGGCCCCTCTGCGCAACCTCTCGAACGACAGGTGCTACTCGTACCGCCCCGTAGAGGGTAGCCGAGGCAACATCTACGACCGCAATGGCGAGGTGCTGTCGACCGACTCGCGCAGCTACTCACTCTACCTCGACTTGGCAGCCGAGCCTTTGACCGACTCGCTCTTTAACCACCACCTGCCCGCACTGAGCGACTCGCTGGGCAAGTTGTTTGGTCGCCCCGCATCGCACTACCGCAAACTGCTGAGCGACACTCGCAAGGTGGCTACCGACCCACAAGATACCACCAAGGGCAAGCGTTACAAGCTGTTGGCACGCCACCTCAACCAGAAGCAGTACGATCGCCTGCGCACCTTCCCGCTTATGGAGCGCCGCTATGGCCTCATTAGCAACACCGAGCGCACCCGCTACAAGGTCTACGGCTCGCTGGCGGCCTACACCATATCGCAGGGCATCGAGAAGGCCTACGACTCGATACTGCGCTCGACCGACGGGCGCAACAAGTACGTAAGGCTCGATGCACTCAACCGCAATGCTGTGCCCATAGTAGACAAAAACAACACCCCCGCAACCCACGGTTGCGACATCATCACCACCATCGACATCAACCTGCAAGATGTGGTCGAAGGAGCCCTGCGCGACCAGCTGGCCCGCAACAACGACCGTAGCGGTACGGCTGTGGTGGTCGAGTGTGCTACGGGCGAGATTAGGGCTATGGCCAACCTTACCCGCAGGGATGATGGCGAGATGGGCGACGACTTCAACTACGCCATACGTTGGCACGGTGCCCCGGGCTCGACCTTCAAGGGCATATCGCTGATGACACTGATTGACGAGGCAGGAGTCTCGACGGGCAAGTGGATAGACTGCGGCAAGACCAAGAGGGCAGTCATAAACAAAATGCCCGTAAACGACACCCACGTTGTGGGCAAAGACGAGTGTGGCAAGACCACGCTGAAAGGCGTTTTTGAGGAGTCGTCGAACATTGGCTTTGCCAAGATTGTAGACGAAACCTACCGCGAGGAGCCCGAAAGGTGGGTAGACTACATCAACGGCATAGGGCTCAACGAGGTGTCGAACATCCAGCGCATCAAGGGCCTCGGCTTCAAGATGAAGCACCCCTCGTCGCTCAGGCAGAGGGGCGGCTGGAGCCACACTACCCTCACCCAAACCGCCTATGGCTATGAGATAAATATGACCCCTATGCAGACCTTGATGTTCTACAACGCAGTGGCCAATGGTGGTCAGCTGGTGGCCCCAATGCTTGTCAAGCAGATTGTTCGCGATGGCGAGGTGGTAGAGGAGTATCAGCCACAAGTGGTCAACCCCCAGATATGCTCGCCCACGTCGCTGGCCGAGTTGCGCAAGTGTATGGAGGCTGTGGTGCAGGCCGAGCGAGGTACGGGCAAGGCGCTCAAAACCCTTCCCTTTGCGGTGGCTGGCAAGACCGGTACGGCACAGATATACCAAGCTGCGGGCAAACAGGGCAAGACAGCTTATGAAACCAAGAGCGGTGGCCGCGAGTACTTGGCAACCTTTGTGGGCTACTTCCCTGCCGACAACCCCAAGTACACTTGCATAGTGTCGATTAAGACCGAGCGCGCAAAGGGCGAGGTGAAGTACTACACTGGTGCGGGCGTGTCGCTGCCAGTGTTTAGGGAGATTGCCGAGTATATCTATACCCACGAGCAGGGGTGGATGCCCCAAGCCGAGAGGGTTGCAGCCAAGAGCACCGACAAGCGTAGCCGTAGTGGCAGCGCCACCGACAGCAAACGCCGCAGCCGCAGGAGCGAAGGTGCCGCGACGACCACCCCCCAGCAGCCCACCGACAAGATGCCCAATGTGGTGGGTATGGGTCTGAGGGATGCCCTGTACACCTTGGAGCAGTGTGGCTTGGAGGTAACAATCAAGGGTGCAGGCACCGTTACGGAGCAGTCGATAGCCCCCGACACCGCCATAACCCATGGCGACCAAGTGGTAATAGAATTGAGAATTGAGAATTGAGGCAAATGCGAGTAAGCGAGAGCAGAGATTGCTTGCAAGCTATGCCGAGCAGGAGCATTTTAGAGCAAGCGTCAGCTTGGTCAATTGAAAATTGAAAATTACGAAATGACGGTCGACGGTCGACGGTCGACGAAATAAAAATTATATATGAAACTGAACAGATTACTCGAGAGAGTAGAGATAAAAGAGATTGTGGGCAGCACCGAGTGCGAGATTAACGCCCTCACGATGGACTCGCGCAGTGTAACTCGCGGGGCTCTGTTTGCCGCAATCGAAGGCACTGCCGTAGATGGCCACGCCTACATAGGCCGAGCCGTAGAGGCAGGAGCCACAGCCATACTGTGCAACCATCTGCCCGAGCAGGTGGCCCAGGGGTGCACCTACGTTGTAGTGGCCGACAGCGCCGCCGCCACAGGCATCGTGGCAGCCAACTTCTACGACCGCCCCTCGGAGAAGCTCGCTCTGGTAGGCGTAACGGGCACCAACGGCAAGACAACCACCGCCACCCTACTCTACCAGCTGACCGAAAAGCTGGGCTACAAGGCGGGCCTTATATCTACGGTGGTATACAAAATTGGCAGCTACGAGGAGCCCTCGACCCACACCACCCCCGATGCCATAAACCTCAACCGACTGTTGGCAAGGATGGTCGATGCAGGGTGTGGCTACTGCTTTATGGAGGTGTCGTCGCACAGCCTTGTGCAGCACCGCACCGAGGGGCTACGCTTTGAGGGCGCAGTGTTCAGCAACCTCACACACGACCACCTCGACTACCACAAGACCTTTGCCGAGTACCTGAGGGCCAAGAAGATGCTCTTCGACGGACTGGGCAAAGAGGCGTGGGCACTGGTGAATGCCGATGACAAAAATGGCCGCGTGATGCTCCAAAACTGCAAAGCCTCGCGCCAGCAGACCTACTCGCTCAGAGGGGTGGGCTCGCTCAACAGCAAGATACTCGAAACCACCTTGGAGGGTATGTTGGTAGAGATTGACGGCAAGCAGATGTGGTCGCAACTGTTGGGCAAGTTCAACTGCTACAACCTTACGGCCGTATATGGTGCCGCACTACTGCTGGGCCACAAGAGCGACGAGGTATTGGCAGCCCTTAGCGCCTTGGAGCCTGTGAATGGTCGCTTCCAGACTATCCGCTCCGTGAATGGCATTGTTGCGGTCATCGACTATGCCCATACGCCCGATGCGCTGGACAACGTGCTCGACACGATAGCCTCGTTAGGGGTGGCCCAACGCATCATTACCGTCTGCGGCTGCGGTGGCGATAGGGACCGCACCAAGCGCCCCGAGATGGCAGCCATAGCGGTCGAGAAGTCGCACACGGCCATCTTCACCTCCGACAACCCCCGCACCGAAGACCCCAACGCTATACTGGAAGATATGATTGCGGGCGTGGGGGGCCACAACAACTACTTGGCCATTGCCGACCGCCGTCAGGCTCTGCGCACCGCCTTGCGACTGGCCCAAAGTGGCGACGTGGTGCTGGTTGCGGGCAAGGGCCACGAGGACTACCAGGTCATCGGCACCCAAAAGGTGCACTTCTCGGACCAAGAGGAAGTGGCAAAGTACTTTGAGGAATTGAGAATTGAGAATTGAGAATTGAGAATTAGCAGACCCCCTCGGCCTACGGCCACTCCCCCTACCTTAGGGGGAGAGTCATCTGCACTCACTACAACTCCTCCCCTAAGTTAGGGGAGGTGCCACAAAGTGGCGGAGGGGTCTGTCACTCTCCTACATCTCTTATTACTCCTATAAATCCTATAAGAGCAATAGGAGATATGAGACTTATAGGAGTTATATGATCTTCCTTTAAGAAAAAACAGGTTTATTAAATTATTTTACAAATATACACAGCAAAACAATAAATATTTACAAACTACGGTAGAATTACAACAAATACATAAAATATGCTTAACTGGTTAGTAAATTTTCTTGATAAAAACTTCGACATCCCCGGATTGGGTATGTTCCAGTACTTGTCGTTCCGTTCGATTGGCGCAATCATCCTTGCACTCGTCATAGGCTCGGCCGTAGGTAGCCGTATGATTAAGTACCTGCGTCGCAAGCAGATTGGCGAAACCGTTAGGGAGCTGGGACTGAGCGGCCAGAGCGAAAAGGCCGGCACACCCACTATGGGCGGCATAATCATACTCATATCAATACTCATACCCGTACTGCTGCTGGGCGATCTGAGCAACATATACGTATGGCTGATGATTATCAGCACCGTATGGCTCGGCCTGTTGGGCTTTGCCGACGACTACATAAAGGTCTTCCGCAAGCACAAAGAGGGTTTGAAGGGTAAGTTCAAGATTGTTGGCCAAGTGGGCTTGGGTATCATTGTGGGTACGGTTATGTGCCTAAGCGAGCAGGTGGTCGTTGTAGACAAAAACACTGCCGAGAAGCAGACCGAGGTGGTCGAGTTCACACAGGCCGACGGCTCGGTGGGCTACAAGACCAACGAGTACTATGTGGGCGAAAAGAGTACCAAGACCACCATCCCCTTTGTGAAGAACAACGAGTTCGACTACCACTGGTTCTTTGGCGACGGCACCAAGACGGGCGACACGCTCACTTGGATATTCTATATACTGGTGGCGATATTTGTCATTACGGCGGTGTCTAACGGCTCAAACCTGACCGACGGCCTCGACGGCCTCAATACGGGTGTGAGTGCCATTATTGCGGTGGTGCTGTCGGTGTTGGCCTACCTGTCGGGCCACGTCATCTATGCCGACTACCTGAACATTATGTACATACCCGGCAGTGGCGAGTTGGCCGTATTCGGAGCCGCCTTTGTGGGTGCGCTGATTGGTTTCTTGTGGTACAACTGCTTTCCCGCTCAGGTATTTATGGGCGACACGGGCTCACTGGCCATTGGTGGTATCATTGCCGTATTTGCACTGGCCATCCGCAAGGAGCTGTTGCTGCCCATACTGTGTGGCATCTACTTGGTAGAGGTTGTGTCGGTGATGATACAGACGGGCTACTTCAAGTACACCAAGAAGAAGTATGGCGAGGGGCGCAGGATACTGAAAATGGCCCCTATGCACCACCACTACCAAAAGATGGGCTTCCACGAGAACAAGATTGTCGTCCGCTTTTGGATTGTGCAGATACTGCTTGCAGCCTTCTCGCTGGCAACGCTCAAAATCAGGTAACAAACCAAACACCTAACACCAAAAGAAAGACGTATGAAAGATTTTAGCAACATAAAACGAGTAGTGATATTGGGCGGTGGCGAGAGCGGTTATGGCTCGGCAGTACTGGCCAAGACAAAGGGTTTCGACACCTTTCTGAGCGATGCGGGCAAGATTGCCGACCGCTATGCCGAGGGGCTGAGGGCCGAGGGTATTGAGTTTGAGCAGGGTGGCCACACCGACGAGTTGGTGCTGTCGGCCGACCTGGTGGTCAAGAGCCCCGGCATACCCGACAAGGCCCCAATGGTGGTGGCCTTGCGCCAAAAGGGTGTGCCCATCATCAGCGAGATAGAGTTTGCCCGCCCATTCAGCAAGGGACGCACCTTGTGCATCACCGGCTCGAATGGCAAGACCACCACAACCACACTCACCCACCGCATCCTGGCCGAGGCAGGGTTTGATGTGGCCGTAGGCGGCAACATTGGCCAGAGCTACGCACTCAGCGTGGCCAAGGGCGACAAGGAGTGGTATGTGTTGGAGTTGAGCAGCTTTCAGCTCGACGGGTGCTACGACTTTGGGGCCGACATTGCGGTACTGATGAACATCACCCCCGACCACCTCGACCGCTACAACTACCTGTTCCAGAACTACGTAGACAGCAAGATGCGCGTAGTGCGCAACCAGAGTGCCGAGAGTGCCTTTGTGTGGTGTGGCGACGACAAGGTGATAGCTGCCGAGGTGGCCAAAAACACCCCCACCGCACAGCAGTACCCCTTTGGTAAGGCAAACATTGCCGATGGTGTCGCAACGGTAGAGGTGGGTAGCAAGCGCGTGGCAATAGACCTGGACAAGTTGCAGATTAAGGGTTTGCACAACGCCTACAACGCTATGGCCGCCACACTGGCAGCACTGGCCGCAGGGGTTGAGCCCGAGCAGATTGAGGCCTCGCTCTACCGCTTCGAGGGGGTTGAGCATAGGCTCGAAAAGGTGGCCGAGATTGACGGTGTGGAGTGGATTAACGACTCGAAGGCTACCAATGTAGATTCGGTGTGGTACGCCTTGGAGAGTATGACAAGGCCCACAGTGTGGATTGCAGGCGGCACCGACAAGGGCAACGACTACGAGCCACTGAAAGAGTTTGTGGGCAAGAAGGTAAAGACGCTGGTGTGTATGGGCCTCAACAACGCCAAGCTGATAGACAACTTCCAAGGCATAGTGCCCGTCTACAACACCTCGTCGCTCGATGAGGCTGTGCAGGTGTGCCGTCAGGTGGCCCAGAGGGGCGATGCAGTGCTGCTCTCGCCCGCTTGTGCGAGCTTCGACTTATTCAAAAACTACGAGCAGAGGGGCACTCTGTTCAAAGAGAAAGTAATGGAATTGGCAAAAAAATAACCAATGGATAGAGAGAGCAAACATAACGACAATAAGGTGATAGGCCAGGGCGCCCACTACGTTCCGCCCAAGAGCATTTGGGAGCGTATTTTCAGGGGCGACAAGGTGATGTGGGTAGTGATAATCACGCTACTCATCTACTCGCTCTTTGTGGTCTACTCGACCACCGCCTACGACCTGCGACTGAATGCCAACCAAGAGCTCACCAAGCAGCTGCTCTTCATCTGCATCGGTATGGCTGCGTTCTTCTTTATGCAGTCGCTCCATTGGCGCAAGTACCGCAAGTGGATAAAGGTTATCTATTGGGCATCTATTGCGCTCACAATATGTATGTTGGCATTCCACACGGGCGACAATACGGCTCGTTCGCTCAACATATTCGGCTTCGACTTTCAGCCCTTCGAGCTGCTGAAAATTTCGGTCATACTGCTGCTGGCCGACCAGTTGGCCAAAAGGCAAAAGAGTATCGACAAGATAGACATTGTACCCCCATTCAGAAAGGATGTGTGGTTTGGCGATAGGATGAAGCTGTGGGAGCGACTGCATCGCGACACCATACCCGTACTTGGCCCCATTGTGCTGGCCTGCTGCGTGACGCTGCTGACGAGCAACTCTACGACCTTTATTATTGCCATTTCGTGCCTTGCGATGCTGTTTATCGGCAGGGTAAAGATGGACGACATCAAGCGTATAGTGATACTGGGACTTGCCATTGGCATACCTGCGCTGCTGATATTTGGTGCCCGAGTGGGTACATTGGAGGGGCGCTTCAAGGGCTACAGCCCCAATGTATTTGCCAAGAGTGCTGTGGTCGCGAGTGACGGCAAGGAGTACTACGTCAAGCCCGCACACGAGACCGACCAGACAATGTATGCCAAGATGTCTATCGCATCGAGCGCCATAAAGGGCAAGGGCCCCGGCCAGAGCACCAACCGCTATCTGCAAGAGGCTGACAAGGATATGGCCTATGCATTTCTGATTGAGGAGTTTGGCCTCTTCTTCGGTGCGATAGTGATACTGCTGGCCTACCTGATTATGTTCTACCGCACGATGGAGATTTTCCGCAAATGTGGTACGGCATTCCCGGGCCTGGCGGTGCTGGGCGTGGGTACAGCCATTGTGTTGCAGGCGTTTCTGCATATGTTGGTATCGGTGTCGCTGCTGCCCGTTACGGGCCAGCAGTTGCCCATAGTGAGCAAGGGTGGCTCGTCGCTGGTGTTTATACTTGCGGCCTTGGGATTGGTTATGGGCATAAGCGCACAGGCCGATGAGGGCACACTCGATATGCCCAAAGAGGACAAGAAGATTTATGACCTAACGAAAAAGGACTAAGGGGAGTTGAGAATTGAGAATTGAGGCAAGTGCGAGTAAGCGAGAGCAGAGATTGCTTGCAAGCTATGCCGAGCAGGAGCATTTTAGAGCAAGCGTCAGCTTGGTCAATTGAGAATTATTTAAGGGCCTTAATGACCTTAAAGTCCTTAATGACTTAGGTCGGTTAGACGTTAGACAAATAAAACAAATGAAAAAGATACGAGTTATACTAAGCGGTGGTGGTACGGGTGGACACATCTACCCCGCCGTAGCCACAGCCGAGGCTCTGGTGCGCCAGCTCGGCCCCGAGGGGGTTGAACTGCTCTTTGTGGGTGCCGAGGGCAAAATGGAGATGGAGAAGGTACCCGCACTGGGATACAAGATTGTGGGACTGCCTGTGGCGGGCTTGCAGCGCAAGCTTACGCTCAGCAACCTTGCACTCCCCTTCAAGCTGCTGCGCAGTATGATTAAGGCACGTCGCACCGTCAGGCAGTTCAGGCCCGATGTGGCCATTGGCTTTGGCGGCTACGCAAGCGGCCCCATACTCAAAGCGGCCCAGAAGATGGGCATCCCTACGGTGTTGCAGGAGCAGAACTCGTTTGCGGGCGTAACGAACAAGCTGTTGGCCAAGCGAGCCAAGCAGATATGCGTGGCCTACGAGGGGATGGAGCCTTTCTTCCCTGCCGAGCGTATAACCCTCACGGGCAACCCTCTGAGGGGTAGCTTTGGGGCAGAGGTAGACCACGCCGAGGCGTTAGCCCACTTTGGCCTCTCGGCCGACAAGCCCGTAATTTTGCTTGTGGGTGGCTCGTTGGGCAGCCGTACACTGAACGAGGCGGTTAAGGCCCACTTGGAGCGCATAGTGGCCGAGGGCAAGGTGCAGCTCATCTGGCAGAACGGCAAGTACTACGATAGCGAGATGGCGGCCTTCTGCGAGGGCAAAGATATGACGGGTGTGTGGCGTGGGGCCTTCATAAACCGTATGGACTACGCCTACGAGGCAGCATCGCTGGTCATCTCGCGCAGTGGTGCCTGCTCGGTGAGCGAGCTGTGCTTGGTCGGTAAGCCTACGCTGTTTGTCCCCTCGCCCAATGTGGCCGAGGATCACCAAACCCACAACGCAATGGCTTTGGTGCGCAAGGGGGCTGCCGAGATTGTGGCCGACCGCGAGGCCGTAGGGCAAGTATTCGCTGTGGCCGAGCATCTGGTGGCCAACCCCGAGAGGCTTGCCGAGTTGAGCCGCAACATACGCACCCTGGCCATTGACGACTCGGCCGACAGGGTGGCCAAGATTGCACTTGACATAGTAAAGGAAAAGGTTAAATAGGTAATATTGTTTGAGAATGGAAAACAAACTTTCAATTCTCAATTCTCAATTCTCAATTCGATGAAGAACGTATATTTTATAGGCATAGGCGGCATAGGTATGAGTGCCATAGCTCGCTACTTTATGCACGAGGGGCGCAAGGTGGCAGGCTACGACCGCACCCCCTCGCCACTGACCATTGAGCTCGAGGCCGAGGGAGCCGCCGTACACTATGCCGATAATATAGAGCTTATTGGCGAGGATTTTCGCAACCCCGCCACAACACTGGTGGTCTACACCCCCGCCATCCCCGCCGACCACAGCGAGTTGTGCTACTTCCGCAACGGAGGCTTCGAGGTGGTCAAACGCTCGCAGGTGCTGGGCCATCTGACCGAGGGCAAGTTTGTGACGGCCATCGCCGGCACCCACGGCAAGACCTCCACAACCACTATGACCGCTTGGTTTACGCAGGGTGCAACGGGCAAGGGCAACGCCTTTCTGGGTGGCATATCCAAAAACTTCGGTAGCAACCTGGTGCTGGGCGGTGGCGAAAGGATTGCGGTCGAGGCCGATGAGTTTGACCGCTCGTTCCTGACCTTAAAGCCCAATGTGGCGGTGGTAACCTCGACCGATGCCGACCACCTCGACATCTACGGCACCCACGAAGAGATGAAGAGGGCCTTTGGTCAGTTTGTCGAGCGCATCAAGGCGGGCGGTACACTGGTGGCCAAGTTGGGGCTCAATATCGCACACAACAACAGCCAGATACGCACCCTCACCTACTCGGTAGACAATACTGCGGCCGACTTCTATGCCGAGGGGCTCGAAGCCTTGGGCGACGGAACCTTCCGCTTTGCCATTCACTGCCCCGACCGTACCATCTGCAACCTGCACTTGGGCGTTGGTGGCAGGGTAAACATCGAAAATGCCGTAGCAGCAGTGGCAGCTATCTGGTCGGCAGGTGAGATTGACGAGCAGGGCTTGCGCAAGGCTATGGACTCTTTCAGGGGCGTTAAACGCAGGTTTGAGTGCTACATCAACACCCCCCAGAGGGTATACATCGACGACTATGCCCACCACCCCGAGGAGTTGCGCGCAGCCATTGAGTCGATAAAGGGGATGTTCCCCGCAAGAAGATTGACGGTGGCCTTCCAACCCCACCTCTACACTCGCACGAGGGATTTCCACAGCGAGTTTGCTGCTGCCCTATCGCTGGCTGATGAGGTGGTACTGCTGCCTATATATCCCGCAAGGGAGCTACCCATCGAGGGGGTAAACAGCGAGCTGATTGGCAGGGACATAACCGCTCCTTGGAGGCTTGTCGAGAAGAGCCGCCTGGCCGACACGCTGGCTGCTATGGAGCCCGACGTGGTGGTAACCTTTGGCGCAGGCGACATCGACCGCGAGTGCAGCAAGGTGGAGGAGAAATTGAGAATTGAAAATTGAGAGTTGAGAATTGAGAATTGAGAATTAGCAGACCCCCTCGGCCTGCGGCCACTCCCCCTACCTTAGGGGGAGAGTCATCTGCCCTCACTACAACTCCCCCTCTAAGTTAGAGGGGGTGCCCGAAGGGCGGGGGCGTGTGTAAGTTGATTTTATTAATGACCTTAAAGTCCTTAAAGCCTTAGGTCGGTTAGACGTTTGACGTTAGACGGTAGACAAAAAAATATGAAGAGAGTTTGGAACATAGTAGGCCGAGTGGCCGTATGGGTGGTGCTGGTGGCTATATTGGTTGCCGCAGGGTTGCTGCATCACAAAAACGAGCAAGGCCGCAAGGTCGAGCAGTTCAGGGTGGTAGTGACCGACAGCACCAAGCTGAGTATGATTACCGCAGCCGAACTGGCCGAGATAGTTGCCGATGAGGGGCTCAACCCCGTAGGCCGACCTATCGACAGCATAGGGCTGCTGGCCATAAACAACTTGGCCGAGGAGCAGTCGCTCGTGGCCGAGGCGCGCACCTTCGTAAACTACGACAATGTGGTAACGCTCGAAGTGGAGCAGCGCGAGCCCGTTGTGCGCTTTGTGCTCGAGGGGGGCTATGACTTCTACGCCACCGCCGACCTGCACATCCTGCCCGTTCGCAACCAGGGGGCCATCGACCTGCCCATCGTTACGGGCGACTTCGCCCCACCCTTTGAGCGAGGTTTCGAGGGCAACCTGAGGGCGCTAATAAGAGCAACAGAAAAAAATAGCGACAAAAATTATATATTTATTCGCAAACTCACTAACTTTGTAAGATATACAGAGCAGTCGCCCGAAATCAAGGGCAAGATTGTGCAAATAGTGCTCTCGCAGCGTGGTAAGGGTGCCCACCGAACCACCACCGTAGAGCTCATACCTCGCCAAGGCAACTATGTTGTGAGCTTGGGCGAGTTGGACAATGTGAAGGACAAGCTCGACAGGTGGCAGCGCTTTGTGGCGGCCCAAGTGGCAAGCCTCGATGGGGGCACACTACTGCTCGAATACGATGGTCAGGCCGTGTGGCGCCCCGCACCTGAGCCCAAGACCAAGAAGGGCAAAAAGTAAGATAACGCAGGAAATAGTAATAAACATATAAAAACCGTTAGCGCAGTGGGAAACAAGAATTATGTCGTAGCAATAGACCTGGGCTTCAACAAGGTGGTTGCAGCTCTGGGTACAATCTCGGCCGATGGACAAACCATCGTCAAGGAGATTGTGAGCAAACCTTTGGAGGGTGGTTTCGTGAGGGGCGAGATTACCAACATCGAACTGGTTAGCACAGCACTCAACAGTGCCGTAGAGGAACTCGAACAACGTGCAGGCATCAAGGTAGACGAGGCCGTAGTGGGCACCTCGGGCCGCCAGATTGTCTTTGCGACCAACTCGGGCTTTGTATATGTGGGCTCGGATGGCGAAATCCGCAACAGCGATGTCGAGAAGCTCTGCGACAATATGAACAACGTACAGGCACCCGAAGGCAAGGTGATACTGTCGCGTCTGCCCCAGTACTACAAAATCGACACCCACGAGATTAAGGGTAGCCCCGTAGGAGGTTTTGGTCGCCACTTGGAGGCCACATACGGCTATGTTATGGCCAGCAAAGCGGTGCTCGAACGCATAGACAAAGCCTTCGACCGCGTGGGCATCAAAGACCGCACCTATCTGCCCTCGGCTATGGCCAGCGCACTGGTTGCAAGCTACGACGAGGAGCGCGAGAGCGGTGTTGCCACTATCGACATTGGTGCCAACACTACCGATGTGGCAGTCTACTACGACAACAAGGTGCGCTACGTAGCCTCTATCCCACTGGGCTCCGACGCTATCAACAACGACATACGCGCTACGGCTGTGCCCAAAAACTCGGTCGAGAAGCTCAAAACCCGTCACGGCTACGCCACTGCCAGCGCAATCCCCTTCGAGCTCCTCAATAGCGTAATCCGCATCCCCGGCCGCAAGGGACAAGAGAAGAACAAAGACATCTCGTACCGCGACCTTACGGCCATTATCGAGTGCCGACTGGTTGATATCATCAACTTTGTGAACGAGGTATTGCGCGACTCGGGCTACCACGACCGCATCGAGACTCTGGTGCTGACCGGTGGCGGCTCGCAGCTCAAAGGCATAGAGGTATTGTTCCAAGAACGCACCGGCATAACTACCCGCAAGGATGTGGCCGCATCGTTTGGCGAGGAGTCGGTAGCCGAGGCTGCCGAGCCCGCAAATGCTACGGTGGTTGGCCTGCTGATGATGGCCATTGCACAGAGCGACATCAAGCCCACACCTCAGCAGCAGACCAGCAACGAGGAAGATATTGAGGATGATGAGGAGTGGGATGACAGCAACGACAAAAAGCCCAAGCGCGAGAAGAAAAGAGGCGAGAAGAAGGACAATGGTCCCCGCGTGAGCTTCTTCGACCGCATCAAAAAGGCTATCGGCAAGGTTGACGAAGCCGTATTTGGCAAAGACATCGTGGATGACGAGGACATATAGGCCCACAAGCCAAACTACCACAACCACAACAGACACACAGACCACACACAAGCAGATTTTACACACACAAGATGAATACAACAATAGATAACAACGATTTTCTGTCTACCATTTTGGCTCCCGTCAAGACCGAGTCGCTAATTATGGTGCTCGGCGTGGGCGGTGCGGGCGGTAATGCAGTCAACCATATGTACGATATGGGCATAAAGGGTGTGAGCTATATGATTTGCAACACCGACCATCAGGCACTCCAAAACAGCCCCATCGAGAACAAAATTCAGTTGGGCGAAGGTCTGGGTGCAGGCAACAACCCCGCTCGTGGCCGTCAGGCAGCTATCGAGACCATCGACGACATAATGATTCAGCTCGAAAACAGCGGAGCCAAGATGATTTTCATCACCGCAGGTATGGGTGGCGGTACCGGTACGGGTGCTGCACCTGTGATTGCCAAGGCCGCCAAGTCGAAAGGTTTTCTGACCGTAGGCATCACTACCCTGCCCTTCTATGCCGAGGGCCGCGTGAGGATGGAACAGGCGCTGAAAGGACTCGAAGAGTTGAAGGCCAATACCGACGCAATAGTGGTTATCCACAACGACAACATAACCAAGATTTACGGCTCGCTGCCATTCTTGGAGGCGCTCCACAAGGCCGATGACGTATTGGCCACCGCAGCCAAGGGCATTGCCGAGATGATTACCCGCAGAGACTTTATCAACGTAGACTTTGCCGATGTGAGTACCGTTATGAACAACAGCGGTGTGGCACTGATGGGCTCGGCTAAGGCCAAGGGCGACAGGAAAATTCACGAGGCTGTGGAGAGCGCTCTGGCTTCGCCCCTGCTCAACCGTCAGGACATCAAGGGTGCCAAGAACATTCTGTTCAACCTTTCGTACAGCGACGACTGCCCCCTGACACTCGACGAGGTGGATATGGCTGTGAAGATGATTCAGTCGAAGGCCAGCCGCAATCACGGTGGCAACGAGGCCAACATCATCTGGGGTTCGGGTCCTGCCGACTTGGAGGAAGGCGAGATCGAGATGACCATCATAGCCACCGGTTTCGACTCACACGACAACCGCATCGAGCCCGTAGGCCCAATTACCACAGGAGGCCTTACCGACTCGAGCGAAAACGCAGGTGGTGGCGAGGTGGCAAGCGAGGAGAGAACCATCCCCACAGCACCCGTTGTGGCAACCAAGTGGAATATCAAAGAGCGTTACAACGACATCGACACCCTGCTGATGCAGCCAGCCTTCTTCCGTATGGGCATCCAGTTGGGTGGCTCGGTAACAAAAGGTAGCGCCAAGGTGCAGGTGGATTCGGCCGACAGTGGCGAGAGCAAGAGCGAGCCTCAGGCACCCAAAGCCTCGGAGCAGAGCCTATTCTAACCCCACAAGCGGTGGTAACATTTCAGTTTCGGACACTAAACGACTATGACACTTCTGACTACACTATCGGCGATTATGACCTTCAACCCCTTTGATGTGGGCTTGGTGGTCAATATCGTTGTAATAGTACTCTTGTTGCTCTGCTCGGCCTTGGCTTCGGGCAGCGAGACTGCGCTATTCTCGCTCTCTCCTGCCCAGTTGGACCGCATCCGCAGGCACAAAACCCCCGTAAATACGGCCATACTGAGGTTGCTCTCAGACCAAGACCAGCTGTTGGCCACTGTGTTGATATTCAACAATCTGGTGAACATTCTTATCATCTCG
Source organism: Rikenellaceae bacterium (assembly GCA_015059945.1). GTDB lineage: Bacteria > Bacteroidota > Bacteroidia > Bacteroidales > Rikenellaceae > Tidjanibacter. The sequence goes on along the minus strand of SUZJ01000002.1, from coordinate 55,236 downwards.
TTGTGCAACAACCTGATTGACGACCTGGTGGTTTTTAACCACACAGGCTGGGAGTTTGCCATCAAGACCATAGCGGTTACGTTTGTGCTGCTGCTCTTTGGCGAGATTATGCCCAAGGTCTATGCAAGCTACAACCCTGTGGGCTTCTCGTCGATAGTGGCCCTGCCCATCAGCTTTCTGAACAAAATCTTCAAGCCCTTGTCGTATGTGCTGGTCAAGTACTCCGACAGCATACATAACCGAGGCCTCATCCACCCCGAGAATATATCGATGGAGGAGATTGAGGATGCACTCGAAATCACCGAAAACCCAAGCGAGACCGAGAAGGATATGCTCAGCGGCATTGTGCAGTTTGCCTCGACCGAGGTGGAGGAGATTATGCACCCGAGGATGGACATAGTTGCTCTGGACCGCGAGGAGAACTTCGACGAGGTAAGAAGGGTGATTATGGAGAGCGGTTTTTCGCGCATACCCGTCTACAACGAGAGTATCGACCACATTGTGGGTATGCTCTACGTAAAGGATATGGTGGCCCACGCCTTCAAGGGGGCCGACTTTGAGTGGCAGCGACACCTGAGGCCCGCCTACTACACCACCGAACACAAGAAGATTAACGAGCTATTGGAGGAGTTCCAAACCCAAAAGGTACACATTGCCATTGTGGTAGACGAGTATGGCTCGACACTCGGTCTGGTGTCGTTGGAGGATATCTTGGAGGAGATTGTGGGCGAGATTAGCGACGAGAGCGACGTGCCCGAGGAGGCAAGCTATGAGCGACTGCCCGACGGCAGCTATCTGTTCGACGGCAAGGCCCACATTGGCGAGGTCGAGGAGGTATTGGAGCTTGCGGAGGGCACCTTTGATGACATGCGTGGCGAGGCCGAGACACTGGCAGGAATGATGCTCGAAATAAAGCGCGACTTCCCCGCCAAGGGCGACAAGGTTAAAGCCCACGGAGTGAGGTTTACGGTAGTGAGCGTAAGCGGACACCACGCCGAGGAGATAAAGGTCGAGAAGATTTGAGAATAGAGCTGCCACATAATAACTACGGCTACATAGTTGTAGAGCAGGTCTGCCCACAAGCCGACCAATCCCCTCTGCTGACCGACAGCGACCTGCAATACTTGGCCACGCTCAACTCGCCCGCGCGACGTGCCCAGTGGGCTACTTGGCGCACCATTGTAAGGCGCGAGTTGGGGCCCGATGCCCTGCTGTGTTACAACTCGGCAGGGGCACCCTACTTAGAGAGGCCTGTGGGCCGAGTGAGCCACCTGAGCGTTTCGCACTCGACCACCTATGTGGCGGTAATGTTTGCCGAGGGGCGTTGTGGCGTAGATATCGAGTCGGTGGAGCGCAACTTTGGTCGCATAGCAGCCCGCTACATCTCGCCCACCGAGCGCGAGGCTTTGGCAGAAGCTGCGGGCCCTCACTTCGAGGCCATTATGTGGAGCGCAAAGGAGGCGGTCTACAAGTACGGCCAAGCTACGGGGGTGGAGTTTACCGAAGAGATGATTGCCACCGCCATTGAGCCCACCGAGCAGACCATAGCCATTGAGCTCTACGGAGTCCCTCAGCCCACACTCCACTACGCCTTTGTGGATGACCAAGTGTTGGCCTACATTGTAGCCCTCAATGCTGCAAACAAATAGAGCTAAATACCTATTTTTATAATACGTAACCCTTCCTCCCCTATGAATGTACGCATCTCTCCCGAATGGGCCGAGCTAATTGGCCACGAGTTCGACAAGCCCTACTTTGCCGAGCTGGCCGCCTTTGTCAAGAGCGAGTATGCCACCCAAAGGGTATTTCCTGCGGGGGGCAACATCTTCCGCGCCCTCGACAAGTGCGCCCCCGACGATGTGAAGGTCGTAATCATAGGCCAAGACCCCTATCACGGCGAGGGCCAAGCCAACGGATTGTGCTTCTCGGTAAACGACGGAGTAGCCTTCCCGCCCTCGTTGCGCAACATCTTCAAGGAGTTGGAGAGCGACTTGGGCATACCTACCCCCACCTCGGGCAACCTCGACAGGTGGGCCGAGCAGGGTGTATTGCTGCTGAACTCGACACTGACGGTGAGGGCTCACTCGGCCGCCTCACACGCAGGCAAGGGCTGGGAGCAGTTTACCGATGCGGTGGTGGCCACCCTGTCGGAGCTCAAGAGTGGTGTGGTCTATATGTTGTGGGGGGGCTACGCCCAGCGCAAGGGTGCGGCCATAGATGCGGGGCGCAACTTGGTGCTCAAATGCGCTCACCCCTCGCCCCTATCGGCCTACAACGGCTTCTTCGGCTGCCGCCACTTCTCAAAGGCCAACGACTACCTCATCGCCCAGGGCAAAGAGCCCATAGAGTGGTAAGGGAGAATTGAGAATTGAGAATTGAGAATTGAAATCCCTAAATTCCCTAAACTCCCTAAAAACCGCTCCCCTAAGTTAGGGGAGCTGGCGCAAAGCGCCTGAGGGGTATGTTAGACGTTAGACGTTAGACTAAACAAAAAGAGCAACCTTGTGAAGGTTGCTCTTTTTGTTTAGTCCATCTTTGCCGTAAGCTGTCGTACCAGGCGAAGGTTATACAAAAACTCCTTCGCCAAGATGCGCACCACCGTATAGGCCGGTATGGCAATCAACATACCCAAAACACCCGAGCAGCTACCCGCCACAAGCGTAACGATAAATATCTCCAACGGGTGGGCATTCATCTGGCGCGAGAAAATCTTGGGCGACACAAAGTAGTTATCGACAAACTGGGCCAGCAGCACCGTGCCCGCAATCACAAGCAGCACCACCCCCACACTCATCGAGCCCGGGGCCACAAAGGTCATTCCGGCTAAGCCACTGAGCACAAAGCCTACCCAGGGGCCTACGTAGGGGATGATATTAAACACGCCCTCGATAACGCCCACAAAGAATGCATCCTGAGGGCGGAAGCCAAAGCACATAAGCACCGAGGCAATGATGAGCATCATCACCATCGACTGGCACAGCACGCCGAGGAAGTAGCGCGAGAGCATCTGGGTAATCTTATCCACCGCACGAGTTACGTTGTCGGCATACTTGGCAGGGGCCACAGCGAGCAAAATCTTCAAGAAAAGCCCCTCCTCCTTCATAAAGTAGAAGGCGATGAAGCTAATCGACACAGCAGCCACAGCCACCGAGCCCGCAACCGAAAATACCGACGACACAATGTTATTCAGCGCACCTATATTAAATATCTTACGCACCCAGTCGGTAAGCATAGCCGTCAGCGAAGCCTCCGACACGTCGATATTGAAGTACTTGCTCAGAAAAGCACCCACCTCGGTCATAGGCTCCTTGAGCGAGGCCAGCATACTCTGGTAGTCGAGGTTGACCAAGTCGCTCACCTTGCCCGAAATCAGTGGGATGAAGAGCACAAAGAAGGCCACAATAACCAGCCACATTGCCACCACGCCCACCAGTGCAGCCGCCCAGCGGGGCACCTTAACCTTGCCCACCCTCAGGCTCGCAACCTTACTCACCAGTGGCTGGCACATAATGGCCAGTACACCCGCTACGAGTATGTAGCACACAATGTCGCCAAAAAACCAAAAGACAGCCACCGTAGCTGCCAGAGCCAGCGCTCCGAGCAGGTAGCGGTTCCAGAGTGAGGACGAAGTTGTAGTAGTATTGTTGTTGCTCATAGTCAGTCGTATTTATATAGGGGTTATATTACTTGTTGCTCTTTGGCAGTCGGGCAAGCAGGGTTTGCGACCCCACAACCTTATCGCCCAGCCCCACCAAAATCTCGCTGCCGAGGGGCACAAAAACATCTACCCTCGAGCCAAACTTTATGAAGCCGAACTTGCTATTCTGGCCCACTCGGTCGCCCACCTGGGGGTACGACACTATGCGTCGGGCAATCCACCCTGCAATCTGGCGGAACATAACGGTATGGCCCTTAGCAGTCCTAACGCCAATGGTTGTATGCTCGTTCAGATGCGACGACTTGGGCCTCCACGCCAACACAAACTCGCCGTTGTAGTGGTCTTTGTAGGTAACCTCACCACCCACAGGTGCCCAATTGACGTGCACATTGTAGAAGTTCATATAGACCGACAGTTGCACACACTTGCCGCCCATAACCTCGGGCTCATCGACCTCCTCAATCACCACCACCTTGCCGTCGGCAGGGGCAAACACCCCGTCGGCATCCTCCTTCAAGGGTCTCTCGGGGTCGCGGAAGAACCTGATAACAAAGGCAATGCGCCAGAGCAGAAATCCATCCACCAGCGCCAGCACCCACCAAGCCCAGTCGTAGACCAGTGCAGTGGCCGTAACTACGGCTATGATGAGCAGAAAAATTGCGGTATTGAGTCTTACACCCTCTTTACCCTCTTTGTGTATTCTCATAGTCCCAAAATAGTCATATATAGGTATGCCACGGGGGCCGCCAACAGCAGCGCATCAAACCTATCGAGCATACCTCCGTGGCCGGGAATCAGGTTGCCCGAGTCCTTCACGCCACACTCACGTTTAATCTTCGACTCCAACAGGTCGCCCACAACGCCCGCCAGAGCCACCACAGCACCCAATCCACCCCACAGGTAGATGTCGCCCTCCATCATATAGCCTGCGGCCATTGCAAAGGCCACAGCAAAGAGCACTCCGCCCACAAAGCCCTCCCACGACTTCTTGGGCGAAATCGAGGGGCACATCTTGTGTTTGCCAATCGAGCAGCCCACCAAGTAGGCAAAGATGTCGTTTACCCATACGGTAAATATAACCATCAACACTCGCGCGGGCTTCCACACACCTGCCTCGGTGCCAATAAGCATCAGCAGTGCCAGTGGCAGAGCTACATAGAGCAGCGACATCGACGCCAGAGCGCTATTCTCGATGGTGTTGTTGCTCTTGCGAAATACCTCGGCAATAAAAATCAGAGGCACAAACATCAGCGCCACAAGCAACATAAGTGGCTCGGGATTGAGGGCTACACCTGCCACCCAACCGCCTGCAAGGCCAAGGGTCAGCAGATAGTTGTCGCCCACACCCGCAAAGCGTTTGGAGGCCAAATCGGTCAGTTCGGTTATTGCCCCCACAGCTATCAGCACCAAAATCACTGCCGTAGCCCACTTGCCCAGCAGCACAGCACCCACTACCACAATGCCCATGACCGCACCACTCAGAGTGCGCAGGCCCAAGTTTTTACCTTTCAAGCTCATATTCTTCTTGTCTAACGTCTAACGACTAATCCTCAACTTTCACCTCTCCCTTGTTTGGGCGGGGGCCAAAGATACGCTCTACATCCTCGGCAAAGACTACCTCTCGCTCCAACAGCAGTTCGGCCAGCTCAACCAACCCCTCGCGGTGGGTTGTGAGCACCTCGGTAGCCATAGCGTAGGCCTTATCGAGCAGCTCCTTAGCCTCGGTATCAATCAGTTGGGCTGTCTGCTCGCTATAAGGTTTCGAGAACGAGTAGTCGCTCGCACCCGTCGAGTCGTAGTAGCTGCGGTTGCCCACCTTGTCGCTCATACCGTAGTACGACACCATTGCATAGGTCATCTTCGTTGCCCTCTCCAAGTCGTTCAGCGCACCAGTCGAAACCTTGTCGAAGGTGAGTTGCTCCGAAGCCCTACCGCCCAGCAGTGCTGCAACCTCGTGCATCAACTGCTCGGTAGTGGTAATCTGGCGTTCCTCGGGCAGATACCACGCTGCACCCAGTGCCCTGCCTCGGGGTATAATCGTAACCTTAACCAGAGGATTGGCGTGGTGTAACAGCCAGCTGACCGTTGCGTGGCCCGCCTCGTGGTAGGCTATGGTGCGTTTCTCGTCGGGGGTGATGACCTTGCTCTTCTTCTCCAAGCCACCAATAATGCGGTCTACGGCAGCCAAGAAGTCCTCTTTGTCGATAGCCTTTTTATCGTGGCGAGCGGCAATCAGCGCAGCCTCGTTGCAGACATTGGCAATATCGGCACCCGAGAAGCCAGGAGTCTGCTTGGCCAAGAACTCGCGATCTACATCGTCGGCCAGTTTGAGCTTGCGCATATGAACGCCAAAGATAGCCTCGCGCTCCTTCAACTCGGGCAGGCCTACGTCAATCTGCCTATCAAACCTACCGGCCCTCATCAGAGCCTTGTCCAAGATATCTACCCTATTTGTTGCAGCCAGCACAATTACGCCTGCATTGGTGGCAAAGCCGTCCATCTCGGTAAGCAGTTGGTTGAGAGTATTTTCCCTCTCGTCATTGCCCGAGAAGCCTGCATTCTTGCCCCTTGCGCGGCCAATGGCATCAATCTCATCAATAAAGACGATGCAGGGGGCCTTCTCCTTAGCCTGCTGGAACAGGTCCCTCACACGCGAGGCACCCACACCCACAAACATCTCTACAAAGTCGCTACCGCTAATCGAGAAGAAGGGCACATTGGCCTCGCCAGCCACAGCTTTGGCCAGCAGAGTTTTACCCGTTCCGGGAGGGCCTACAAGCAGTGCGCCTTTGGGAATCTTGCCACCCAGTTCGCGATACTTTTCGGGCTTACGCAGAAAGTCCACAATCTCCATAATCTCGACCTTGGCCTCCTCCAGACCTGCTACATCCTTGAATGTTATGCGGTTGGTGCTGTTCTTGTCGAACATCTGAGCCTTGGCCTTGCCCACGTTCATCACGCCACTCTGGCCACCAGGGCCCCTGGCTGCCGAGCGGAACATCATAAACATAAAGAGTATGAGCAGCAGGTAGGGCAGGAACGAGAGTATCTCTACCCACACATTGGTTTCGTACTCATAGCCGGGCGTGGGTACCTCTACGCCATACTTGTCGGCTACCCTCTCCAAGTCGTTGCGCAAGATGTCGGGGTTGCCCACGTTGAGCGTAAACTGATAACCCACAGCGGGGATATTCTTCATCCCTGGCTTGGTGCGGTACTCCTCGACCACTCCGTTGCGCAGGGTTATGCGCGCGGTTTTGTCGTTTATGACCACAATTTTCTCTACATCGCCCGCAGCGAGCATCTCCTCTACGGCAGCCCACTCGGTCTTGACGGGCGACTCGCCCAAGTTCATAAACTGCATTGCAAGCAGTCCCACCAGCAGCACTCCCCACAGCGAGAAGAGCCAGCGCGACCACTTGAATGGTGCAGGGCGCATAGGTCCTCGCGGATTTGAGCCCTGATTGGGGTTTTGGTTGGGGTTTTGGTTACCCATACCATTAGGATTTTGTTCTGTACTCATTATTTTTCGGTCTGTTGTTGTTTTACAATCAGTATGTTGGGTAATTTATCTAATTCTCAATTCTCACACTACTCTTCCGACTCGTAGCGGGTAGCGGGGGCATCGGCCCAGAGCTGCTCGAGCTGGTAGTACTCCCTCAGGGGGGTGAGGAAGATGTGTACCATAACGTCTACGTAGTCTACGGCAATCCAAGCGGCATTGGTTTTGCCCTCTACGCGGCGGGGTTTCTCGCCCAGTTTCTCCTCCAACTCCTCAACAATGCCATCGGCAATAGCATCGACTTGGGTGGTCGAGTCGGCATTACAAACGACAAAAGCGTCGCAAATAGTACCTTCGAGCTCGCTCAAATCGAGCGAAACAATGTTGTGGCCCTTCTTGTCCTGTATGGCCCCAACGATAGCGTCAATCAATTTCTGCATAGATATCTTTTAAGTTTTACTAATTTTTCTACTCTCTTTCTCTCTCGTTTAGCAATCTCTTTGCCAGTCACGTGGCGACTGACTTTTTGTCAGCCCTCTACTGCCACACGCTCTCTGTTACCACCCTCGGCCCACGACAGCCTTGCGAGTAGTCATTGCCTCCATAATACTATCCCTGAGGGCGTTGATGATGGTCTCTTTGGCGTAGGTGCGCCTAACGGCAATCACAATCTTGCGCGAGGCGGCACCACGTGCTAGAGTCTTTACCCTCGATTTGTGCTCGGCAGGTATGTAGGGCAGTGTCATCTCGGGGATGATGGTGAGCATAGAGGTTGTATCGACAAGCCTCATAATGGTTTCGAGCGAGCCGCTGTGGAACGAGTACGAGTGGTATGATGCCACATCGGCACCGCACAACTCTACTACTTGGTCCCTCAGGCAGTGCCCCTCGGACAACAGGATCAGCTCTTTGGGCGAGATATCCTCGATGCGTAGGTTGGTACGTGCCGAGAGGTGATTTTCGGGCGACACATATACATAGAACCTGTCGTCAAAGAGCTCCAACTCGGTAATTCTCTCGGGGCAGGTGCCACCCGCCATAATTGCCGCATCAATCTCGTCATTGTCCATTGCGCGGATTATGTCGGCCGTAACCATCTCCCTTATCTCCAACTCGACCTTGGGGTACTTGTCGCTGAACTGGTGTATAAATCGGGGCAGCAGATAGGGGGCAATGGTGGGTATCACGCCCAGCCTCAGTCGGCCTGCCACACTACCCTTCAACTCGGCCACACACTCTTTGATATTGTTGTAGGCCAACAGAGCCTCCCTTGCCTTTTCGACCACAATTTCACCCGCCTGAGTAGGCACAACGGGCTTTTTGGACCTGTCGAGCAACACCACTCCCAGCTCGTCTTCGAGGTTTTTGATCTGCATACTCAGCGAGGGCTGAGTAACAAAACACAGCTCGCTCGCCTTGGAGAAGCTGCCGCAGTTGGCAATGGCCAACAGATATTCGAGTTGGATTATGGTCATCTTCGGGGGTGCTTTTAGTATTGGGTTAATTATTCGCTCTCTCTTATTGGTTTAGTTTCCACTCCTTGCCCACCTTAACGAGGGTGTAGGTTTGGGTAATCTGCTGACCGCTGTGGAGGGTTACGGTAGCCCCGACGGTAGCCTCGGCCTCGCCTACCAACGAGCTGACGACCTCAAACTTGTCCACGCCGCCTGCCACCTCCAACGAGCGACACACGTCGGCATACATCTGGGCATAGGTCTGCTCCTCGCCCTCGGCCATATCAATCATTTCGAGGGCTTTGGATATATTGCCCTTCGAGAGCTGTTTCCAACAGTTCTCGACCACCTTTTCGGGGCTGCTGGCCGAGCCACCACAGGCTGCCATCACTAACATTGCGGCCACAGTGGCCAACGCTTTTACAATCTGTTTCATAGGTATATCTTAAACTTTCAACTTATCAACTTACAGACCTCTCCGCCCTTTGGGCACCTCCCCTAACTTAGGGGAGGAGTTGTTGTGAGGGTAGATGACTCTCCCCCTAAGTTAGGGGGAGTGGCCGTAGGCCGAGGGGGTCTGCCAATTTTCAATTCAATATAACATAGTCGCCATAGCTATTGGCGTAGCCGCACTTGCCACCCATAGTGACGGGGGCATAGCCATCGATGAATGTGCCAATCGAGTCGAACAAGCACTCGGTAACCTCCTCGCCCGAACCACTCACAAAGCCCCACTTACCCTGGCGGCACACCGTAGCCAAGCCCGCCCCATAGCTGCCCACAGCATCGTAGCTACACTCTATGCTCTCTCGGCCGTCGGCACCCACAAAGCCCCATTTGCCATCTACCATCACGGGGGTCATACCGCTCTGGTAGGTGCCAATGGCGTCGTACAAGCAGGGTATCAGCTCTTTGCCCTGAGCATCAATCAATCCCTTACGGCCTTCGCGCACTGCCACAGCCACGCCACCCGCAAAGGGCTCGACCGAGTCGTAGCGGCTTACAAATACGGTCTTACCCGTAGTATCTATAAAGGCCTTGCCACTGCGCAAGCCCACCTCGGCCACTCCGCCCTCAAAGGGCTCGGCACTCTCGAACTTGCAGGCTATGACCTCGTTGCCCTTGGTATCGATATAGCCCCACTGGCCACTCTTGCGCACCGGTGCAAGGCCACCCACAAAGGCACCTATCTGTTCGTAACGGCAGGCTGCCAACTCGGCACCCGTAGTAGAATTAACCACTCCGTAGCGCCCCTTATAGCCCACAATCGTACAGCCATAGGCCTCGCTGTGTGCCGTATCGCAGTAGTCGTAGAGGCAGTTGCCCTTGTGGTCGATATAGTAGGCCACACCGTTGAGCTTGGCCGCAGCAAGCCCTGCATTGAAGGCCGAAGCGGTATCAAATCGTGGCGAGATGACCATCTTGCCGCTCATATCTACATAGCCCCACTTGCCGCCATCGGTCTTTACCGCAGCAAGCCCCTCGCTGAACTGGCTCACATCGGGATAGGTGGGTGCCATAATCTGGTGGCCATCGCGGCGCACAAAGCCCCACTTGCCACGCTGTTTGACTGCGCCCAGTCCGCCCGCAAAGGGTTTGGCCTCCTCATACTTGCAGACCACAATCTCGCCACCAACCTCATCTACATAACCATAGCGGCCATTATTGACCACCACAGCCAGCCCCTCGGAGTAGGCCCCAATGTGGTCGTACTTGCAGGCCACCACCTCGCTACCACCACTACCAATCACGCCCCACTTACCTGCGCTGCGCACCTTGGCAACCTCGCCCACAAAGGGCTCGGCCTGCTCATAGCGGCACTCGACCACCAATCGGCCCGTATCATCGACATAGCCCCACACGCCTGCTCTCTTTGCAGGGTGCATAACTCGGCCGGCATCGTACCTCAACTCGTCCCACTCGGGCGCAATGATAATCGTACCCTCGTGGTCCATAATACCCTTGCGACCTGCCAGTGTAACCACGTAGTGCGACAGCAGTCCCTCTACAACAATCGGCTCAACCGAGTCGTAATAGGTAACCTTGTTGGTGGCCACATCTATCACCTTATTGTCGGCCACGAGCACCACATTGCCCCTCTGCGAGGCCACAGTGTCGAGAGCCAGGCGGTAGCCCTCTCTGGCCATAACGCCCCAGCGACCTGCGGCACATACCCAAGCGTAGTCGCCACCCTCGAAGTTGGGTTTACTATCATAGCGAGGCTCCACCAGCACTTGGCCCACCTTATTGACCACGCCCCAGCCGCCATTCCACTCAAACCACCCCTCGCCCGAAGCGTCAAACTTGGGCTCGGCATCCAGCTGAGCATCAAACAGTATCTCACCATCTTGGCATATTGCACCCCACCTGTCGTTCCACTTACACCAAGCCGTACGGCTGGTGTCGAACATTGGTCTATATGTCAGCAGGGGCTCCAAGGCCACCTCGCCACTGAACCTTACCACGCCCCACTTGCCGTTCCACTCGGCCCAAGCGTAGCCATACTTGTCAAATTCGGGCTTGGTATTGGTCAGCGGCTCCAAAGCCACCCTTCCGTCGTGGCGCACAATGCCCCACTTGCCATTCCACTTGGCCCAAGCCGTATCCTCGCGCCCAAAGACAGGGCGGGTATCCAGCATCGCCTCCAACAGCACTCGGCCATCGTCGCTCACCAGGCCCCACTTGCCACCCCACTGCGCCCAGGCAGTAGTGGCCCCCTCGGGGAATATTGGCCTCTGGTCTACCATAGCTTCGAGCACCACGCGGCCATCTTCGGTTATCACACCCCACTTGTCGTTCCACTTGGCCCACGCAACGGGCGAGTCGGCAAACGAGGGTTTGTTGGTAATGACTGCATCGAACAGCACACGGCCGTCGGCACTAACCACACCCCAAGCCGAGTTCCAACTGGCCCAGGCGTAATCCTTATCGCCAAAGATGGGCTTATAGTCTACCAGCGCATCGAGCACCACTCGGCCGTCGGCACTCACCGCACCCCAACGGCCATTCCAGCTTGCCCACGCAACGCTGTTACCGTCAAAGATAGGTCGTTCATCAATCGTGGGGTTCATCACCACCTCGCCATTGTTGCGCACAGCGCCCCAGCGCGAGTTCCAATATACCCACGCAATGCCGCTCTGGTCAAAAATGGGCCTCGACTCGATAAGTGCATCAAAGACCACCGTACCATCCTTTCGCACAGCTCCCCAACGGCCGTTCCAACGGGTCCAAGCCAAGTCGTCATACTCAAACACTGGCCTCTGCTCAATCACAAAGTCAAAGACCACCGAACCATCCCTGCGCACCGCACCCCAGAAGCCACTATTGCGCCCCCAAGCAACCCCATCCTCGTCAAAGAGAGGTTGCTCATCGAGGGCTGCCTCAAAGACCACCGAGCCATCCCTGCGCAGTGCACCCCAGCGACCATTCCACTGGGCCCACGCCGTATCTTGCTCAAACGAGGGCATAGCCGCCAGCACAGGCTGAAATACCACCTGTCCATCGTGGCGCACAGCACCCCACATATCGTTCCACCTCGACCACGACACCCCCTCCTCAAAGAAGGGCTTATCCTCAATCAGAGGCTCAAACAGAACCTTTCCGTCGGCCGAGATTGCTCCCCAGCCATTCTGCCACCTCTGCCAAGCAATGCCGTTGAAGAATTCGGGCTTACTGTCCATCTGTGCATCAAAGACCACCGCGCCATCGTTGCGCAGCAAGCCCCACTTGCCGTCCCAACGCGCCCAGCCCCTGCCGCCATCGTCAAACTCGGGCCTCTGCTCTACCACAAAGTCAAACAGCACCACCCCCTGGCGGTCAATCAATCCCCAACGCCCCGCGCGGGCCACCCAGGCCAACCCCTCGGCTTGCCACTCGGCTGGTGCATCAAACTGAGGCTCAAAGGCCACCATTCCGTCACTATTCACCACACCCCACTTGCCCAAGTTCTCAACCCAAGCACTGCCCTTAACAAAGGGGGTAATACTATCAAACTGGGGCTCGAACAGGTAGGTGGCATCCCTACGCAGCACACCCCACTTGTCGGCAAACTCAACGCGAGCCAACGAGTCGGTAAAGGGGGTAACGCTTTGGAAGATATTTTTGATAACCATACGGCCGCGCTCGTCGGCAAAGCCCCACTTTTCGCGCTTTTCGGTGGGCACCAGTTCGCCCTCGAGGTACTTGCCTTTGAGCTGTCGCAACTCCCACCCCTGAGCCATTGCCACCTGCGAGGCGAGCAGCAGGCACAGCATCAGCACCCCTCGGCGGAGGGCACCAATGAGAGTTTTTAGAGTGTGCAGTTGCTTCATTTTCAGCTTACTTAGTGGGTTATTGCATTGTTGTTGGTTATCTCTTCTCGCGCGCTCGCCTACGCCTACACGACGTGCGTGTGCGCACAAAATCAGACAAAGATAGCTATTCCGCTGAAATTTCCACACACCAAGCCCCATTTTGGCTACAAAAAGAGCAAAAAAAAGAATTAAAATGGAAAAGGGATTTTTCTAAGGGCCTTAATGACCTTTGTGGCCTTAGCGGCCTTAATGACCTTAACGAAAATCAGAGCAGGGGCAGTAGGCGTTCGAGGCCTATGCCGCGCGAGCCCTTGACCAGCACCAGTGCGTGGCGCAGGGGGTGGGCCTCCAAGAGGGTGCTCAGGTGGGCCGTGTCGGGGCTATGGGTGATGCGTGAGTCGCGCTGTGGCGTTTGGCCAAAGTTGGCACCCACAAGGTATATTTTTTGGGCATCGGTGGCTATGGCTTGGTCGACCACATTTTTGTGCTCCGCAGCAGACCACTCTCCGAGTTCGAGCATATCGCCCAAAATCATCACTTTCTGGCCACACTCGGCATCGTGCAGGGTGGCAAAGTTGGCTATTGCTGCGGCCATACTCGAAGGGTTGGCATTATAGCAGTCTACTGTAAGTCTATTATATTGGGTAATAGTCTGTTGCGAGCGGTTATTCGAGGGCTCATAGTCGGCAATGGCGCCGGCTCTATCGCGCTCCGAGATGCCGAAGTAGCGGCCTATTGTAACGGCTGCGGCAATGTTGAAACGGTTGTACTCGCCGACCAGTTTTGACTCCACTCCGTCGGCTGCCGACGTACCATAAAAATAGCACTTCAAAGAGGGCCTTTCGGCGGCCATTTCGGCCAGCACCGCATCGTCGCCGCGCACAAATGCGAGTCCACTATTTTGGGCCAAATAATCGTACAATTCGCCCTTGCCGCGACGTATGCCCTCAACCCCTCCGAACCCCTCGAGGTGGGCTCGGCCAATGTTGGTAATAAGGCCGCAAGTGGGGGCGGCAATCTGGGTTAGCAGGGCTATCTCGCCACAAGCCGAGGCGCCCATTTCGATTATGGCAAAGTTGTGATTGGGGCGCAGGCACAGCAGGGTGAGCGGTACGCCAATGTGGTTGTTCAGGTTGCCCTGAGTGTAGAGCAGGTCGAAGCCGCGCGAGATTACGGCGGTGGTGAGCTCTTTGGTAGTGGTCTTGCCGTTGGTACCGGTTATGGCCAGCAGGGGTATATCGAATTGTTTGCGGTGGTGGTGGGCCAGCTGTTGCAGAGCCACAAGTGTATCGGGCACAACAACATAGCGGTCGTCGGTGGCCACCTGTGGGTCGCTCACAACGGCTGCCAGAGCCCCACTTTCGAGGGCCGAGGCGGCATAGCGGTTACCGTCGAAATTATCGCCCCTGAGGGCAAAGAACAGTTCACCTGGGCGCACCTTGCGACTGTCGGTCTGCACACCCTCCGATTGCACAAAGAGGCCGTAAAGCCTCTCTGTTATTACACTACCTACCTCCAAAATTCTCAATTCTCAATTCTGTTCAGGCTATGCCTGCTCTAAAATGCTCCTGCTCGGCATAGCTTGCAAGCAATCTCTGCTCTCGCTTACTCGCATTTGCCAATTCTCAATTCTCAATTGACCAAGCTAACGCTTGCTCTAAAATGCTCACGCTCGGCATAGCTTGCAAGCAATCTCTGCTCTCGCTTACTCGCATTTGCCTCAATTCTCAATTTTCAATTCTCAATTCTCTAAACGTGTTTGTCGCCTTTGGCGAATTTGACTGTTTCGATGTAGCGCTTGATATTCTGCTCGGCGCTCTTGGGGCAAACCATCAGCACATCGGGCGTATCGACAACGATGTAGTCTTTGAGTCCCTCGATAACGGCCACCTTGCCCTCGGGGGTTTTGATTACGCAGTTCTCGGTGTCGAAGGTGAAGGTGTCGGCACTATAAGTGTTGCCGTTATCATCCTTCGAGGCGTACTGGTAGAGCGAGCCCCAAGTACCGATATCGCTCCACCCCAAGTCGCTGCAACGTACCCACACGTTAGACGAGCGCTCCATAATGCCGTAGTCGACCGAGATACCCCTACACTCGGGATAGATGCGGTCGATGGCCTCCTGCTCGGTGGGGGTACCGTAGTGCTCGCTGATAGAGTCGAGCAACTGGTAGGTTTCGGGCTGGTGCTCCTCGAAAGCGCGCAGGATGGTATCGACGCGCCAAACGAAGATGCCCGAGTTCCAGAAGTACTCGCCACTGGATACGAATATGTTGGCCAACTCGCGGTTGGGCTTTTCGGTAAAGGTCTTGGCCTTGTTGAACTTACCCTCGGCAACGTGTTTGTTTACCTGAATGTAGCCGTAGCCCGTAGCGGGGCGGGTGGGTTGCAGGCCAATGGTGAGCAGCGACTCCTGCTTGTCGCTGACAAAGTCGAGGCACTGCTGAATAACCTCGCAGAAGTGTATCTCGTTCAGAATGAGGTGGTCCGAGGGGGTTGCCACCATCACAGCATCGGGGTTGATACTGCGGATACGCATTGCGGCATAGGCTATGCAGGGGGCAGTGTTGCGGCCCAGAGGCTCACACAGCACATTCTCGGGTTTGAGTTCGGGAATCTCGGCCAGCACCATATCGCGGTAGGCGGTATTGGTGGCCACAAATACATTCTCGACAGGGATAATGTTGGCAAAACGCTCGAAAGTGGTACGCAGAAAACTCTTGCCCGTACCGAGCACATCGAGAAACTGTTTTGGGCGGTCGTGACGGCTGATGGGCCAGAAACGACTGCCCACACCACCCGCCATAATTACGCAATAGTGGTTATTATTCATTAGAAACGTAATGTTTTAGGAGTTACTTTTGCGCAAAAGTACGAAATTTTACTACCTTTGCCAATTATTTAGTTGTTTTATTTTAACGCAAAAGATGAAAGTAAAGTATTTCACACTGCCAAATATACTCACCTTGGCCAACCTGTTATGCGGCTCGATAGCCTCGCTGTGTGCTGTGAGCCACATTTGGGCCCCCGAAGTGATGAGTCTGAAAGTGCCCCTGCTCTTTATCTTGGCCTCGGCACTGTTTGACTTTCTCGACGGTATGGCTGCCCGACTGACGGGTCAGTACTCGCCTCTGGGTGTGCAACTCGACTCGCTGGCCGATATGGTCAGTTTTGGACTCACCCCCTCGCTCATACTCACGGCCCTCTACTTGGGTGGCAACGGAGTGGGTGCTTGGTGGCTTGTAACGCTGGCAGTGGTGGCTTGCTCGGCCCTGAGGCTCGCGAGGTTCAACATCGACGACGAGCAGCACGAGAGCTTCATCGGTCTGCCCACCCCCGCTTGCGCTCTGGCCATAGGTTCGCTCGCTTGGGCAGTAGAGGAGGGTATGTTCGCACTCTCGCCCAGCGTGATACTGGTGGTGAGCATTGTGGCTGCGTGGTTGCTCATATCGCCTATAAAGATGTTCTCGCTCAAATTCAAGGGGCTGAGTCTGCGCGACAAGACCAACCGCTTGCGCTACGCATTTCTGCTTGTGGCCGCAGCCGCACTGATAATTGGCGGCTTGGGAGTGCTGTGGGGCATAATAATTCTCTACATTTTGGCGTCTATAATTAGCACTTTCGCCTGCAAAAGCCAAACCAAAGAGCAGTAACAAACCGACAAAATGAGTTTCAAGACCAAACATATCTTCGTCAGGGTGGCCGCCGTGGTGTGGGCACTGGTTGGGGTATCTGCCTACGCCTCGGCCCAGAGCTTCGATGCTATTGACGTGCGCGACCCCATAGCTCAGGCACAGGCTATGCAGAGTATGATTGACAACCCCTACGAGGGCGAGGTAGAGCTCGACGAAAACGGCAACCCCATCATCAAGGAAGAGCAAGCCGACTCGGTGAAGATAAAAGAGATTATGCCTCTGGAGTCGTACTTCTTTGACGACTCGGTGCGCCGCCGCAAACACTTTGTGTGGGTGGCCGACACCTACACCAACCACGTCAAGATGGGCGAAGTCGATACGCTGCTGAGTGAGTTCAATGTCGATTATCCGTTTATGGTAGAGGATGTTGGCGATGCCAATGTGGGCATACTGGGCGGTGTATCTACCCCGCTGAACTACTTCCGCAGGCCCGACGGCAACAACTTTACCTTTACCGACGGTTACTACTCGTACCTGATAACCCCCGAGAATGCGCGCCACTACAACAACAAGCGCCCCTACACCATCTTTGCCTACCAGACAGCAGGCCAGAAGAGGTATGCCGAGGAGAGCTTGAAGGTGATGCACGCACAGAACATCACCCCCTCGACGGGCTTCAACCTGACCTACAACACTTACCACTCGCGAGGCATCTACAACTGGCAGAGGGGCAAGGTTACGGACTTTTCGGCCGGCATTTACCACACCGGCAAGCGCTACTCGGTACACGCAGGAGTGGTGAATAACACCATTTCGCAGAGGGAGAATGGCGGCTTGGTAGAGCCCTGGCACCTGACCGATACTCTCTACGAGTCGGCCGCAGGTATGCCTATGAAGATGACCGATGCGCTGAACAAGGCCAACAATACGGGCTTCTATGCCGTACAGGCCTTTGGTGTGCCACTGGTGCCACTGACCGACAGCGTATTTACTATGGCCGACCGCACAGCCTTCTACATAGGCCACTCGATTAGCTACAACAAGTGGGCCCGCAACTACTCCGACACCTACAAGGGCACCACATACAGAATTACCGACCGACAAGGCAAGGTGGTCGACACGCGCAACTTCTACGAAAACTGGTATGTGAGCCCCACCGAGAGCAACGACTCACTGGCCGAGTCACTCCTTACGAACCGCCTATTTGTGCAGCTGCAACCCTATGACCGCGAGGGCGTTATTGGCACCATTGATGGCGGTATAGGGTGGGATATGTACCAGTATATGCAGTTCAGGCTGAAGGACTACATAACGGGCTACCAGACCACCAAGCACAACAGCTACTACGCCTATGCCGACATAAGGGGCAAGGTGAGCAAGTATCTCGACTATCACGGCTTTATGCGCTACAACCTGGCAGGCTACCGCGCAGGCGATGTAGACATCGATGCCGATGGCAATATGTATCTCTACATCAAAGAGCAGCCCATAATCCTCTCGGGCCGCTTTGGGTTCCGCCTACAAGAGCCGTCACATTGGGCCCAAAACTACTTCTCGAACCACTACGTTTGGGAAAACAATTTTAAGAAACAGAACCGCACCGATTTGGAGGTAACTCTGCGTATACCTGCTTGGGGCACCCACATTGGATTTATGCAGACACTGCTGGGCAACCACGTCTACTACGGAGCCGATGCAACACCATCGCAAATGGCTGCTACGGTTAGCGTTACGGGGCTCTACCTGCGCCAAGATTTCACCTTCGGAGGGCTACACCTCAACCACCGAGTGCTCTTGCAGTACAGCACCGACGAGAGTGTAGTATCGGTCCCCATGGTTGCGGCCAACCTGTCGTACTTCTACCAGTTCCAGCCCGTCAAAGAGGTGCTCACTGTGAAGGTGGGCGTAGACGCCTGGTACAACACCCCCTACTACGCCCAGGGCTACAACCCTGCGACTATGATGTTTTATAACCAGCGCGAAGCTCAGGTTGGCAACTATCCCTACGTCAATGCGTACTTGGTTGCCAAGTGGAAGCGTATGCGCATATTTGTACAGTATCAACACGCAAGCGAAAATCTATTCGAAAACTTCAAAGCATCCTACTCACTACCCTACTACCCCTACAACCGCGCTTTGCTGAAATACGGTTTCTCGTGGTATTTTGATGATTAGAAGAAGAACTTTTTTCCGCAGTAACATCTTTTTCTGCCTCGCGGCAGTGTGCACACTCGTCTTGGCCGACGGATGTGCCGAAAACTACGTCGAGCGAGGTGGTACGCTACGTCTGGCCCAGTCGCGCCAAGTGGCAGGTAACTTTGTGGTCGGTGGCGAGCGCTATGGCTTTGCGGCCGACTTGGTCGATACTATGGCCCAACGCTATGGCAAGCAGCTTGTTCACACTACGGGCCACACGATAGAGGAGATTAAGGCCGGACTCGACTCGGGCCGCATCGACCTTGCAACCATTCTCACGACCGACAGGGTAAAGCTCCACCGCTACCCATCGGAGAGGCTCTACACAACCCAATATGTGGTGATGATACCCTCGTGGAAGAGTGTGGCCGACACCCTCTCGGCTGCCGAGCTGTGCAGGGGGGCACGCATTGCTACCGACTTGGGCTTCCGCCATACCGCTGCCTTTGCCGAGCTGAGCACCGACGGGCAGACCAAAATCGACACCACCCTGCACGATGGCGACAGTATGGCTCGCAAGTTGCTCAGAGGTGGGTGCGATGCCATTGTGTGCGAGAAGAGCGAGGCCGAGTTGGTAGAGGTGCTCTACCGAGGGTTGCGCCCTGTGGCCGCCTTTGACGAGAGTGTAGAGGTGAGGCTCATTTTCAGGGATATGAGGCTCAAAAGGTCGTTTGGGGCAGTGCTGCTGGACTTTTCGACCACCGACGACTACGCCTCGATGGCGGAGCTCTACTTTGGCCCCACTTCGGTGGCGCAGAGGTTTGACCAGTTGCGCTATAAGCCCACTCGAGTTGTGGGTGGCATATCGGTGTGGGACGACCAGATACGGCCCATAAGCGAGCGCGTGGGAGTGGACTGGCGACTGATGTCGGCAATGGCTCTGTATGAGTCTAACTTCCGCACCGACCTGGTGAGCGAGGCAGGGGCTGTGGGGCTTATGCAGGTTACGCCCATCGTGGCGGCCGAGTTTGGAATGGAGGGGTGCGACTTGGCCGACACTCATACGAATATACTCTTGGCAGCCAAGCTGTTGCGCAAGAATAGCCGAGCACTGGGCTTTGGCAATCAGCCCACCAATTTCGACCAAGCAGCTATTGTTGTGGCCAGCTACCACTGCGGCATTACACGCACTATGGAGGCCCAGAGGCTTGTTGCGGCCGAGGGTGGCGACAGTGGCTCGTGGGAGGCTGTGAGCCAGATGATGCGCAATATGGGCGATAGCGAGTGGATAGAGGCGAGCGACTGCCGCTTTGGCCGTTTCAGGGACTGGGCCATAACACTGGCCTACACCAACAGAGTGGTGGAGCAGTACAAAACCTATTGCAACTCGCTGCCTGCTTAAAAAATATGACCGAAAAGACTATTTTCCGATAAATTACGTTACCTTTGTAGGCCAAAGGGCGAGGTGTGTCCTATGGACACCCTCGACCGTACAAAAAAGACAAGTAGCAACAACGAGAGAAAGAGAAGAACACACTAAACGAGTTATAATGAAACATTTTTTCAAATTCATAGCTCTGGCCGCAATGGTGGCAGCAGCAGTGGGTTGCAACCCCGAGCCCAAAGAGTCGTCGATTGAGTTCGCATCAAAGACCTACGGCTACAACGAAGACCAAGTCTATGGCTACGTAGGACTGATGGAGCTCAACACCCCCGAGTCGTTCCCCGTAGTGGTAGACGTGAAGGCTACCTTCAAGGCAGGCAAAGACCACGAGGGTAATGCACTTACGCTCAAGCAGCTCATCGCCTTCGACCGAGGCGACGAGGAGAGCTACACTGTGACCTACCCCGACGACAACACCGCCATCATCAGCGGCATAGAGGTAACGTATAGCCAGTACAACAAGAAGCTCTATTTCAGCATCCTCGACAACGACTTCTTGCAGAGCGAGACCGCCGAGATTAAGTTTGAGCTCACAGCCGCCAAGAGTGCCAACATTGGCGACTACACCGAGAGTGTGCTGACAATCGTAGACGACGAGTATGCACCCCGCATCAAAACACCCTACTACCTGACCGAGTACACCCCTCTGACCGGCTCGACCAACCCCAATGCGGGCAAGTTCTACCTGCGATTGGACAAGGTGAGCAAGTATCAGTATGTGGCTTCGGGCTGGTTTGGTCTGCCCAGGCCCCGTCTGCTGGGCCGTTTTGACCCCGAAACCCAAACTCTCTCGTTCAGCGGCTCGGACTACGACCACCAAGATATGGAGTCCGAGGATAGGGTAAACGCCTTCCGCAACGACACCCTGTGGTACTACAACACCGAGCGCACCCAGATTTTGCGCCTCTTTGCAGGCACCGATGGCGAGGGTCCTCTGGTTGTCAAGACCGAGAAGATTGACGAGAACGCAAGCGGCACTCTGGTAGAGGTAGTAACCAACTGCGGTTGGGCAATCTTCGACTTCGACGGCACCCACGCCACCGACTTCGTTGGCTACTACGACGGTATGAACACCAGCAGCAAGATGACCTACTTCGAGCACAACTACGACGAGAGCGAGTTTGACCAGGTAGGCACACGCGCAGCCACCACCGGCCCCATCCCATTCACCAACTGGCGCTTGGAGGAGTAATTAGACAAGACTGACACTTATTTATATATAATATATATACACAGAGAGAAGAGCGATGAAGAAGATTCTTTTCACCATATTGGCCCTGCTGACAGTGGCAATGTCGGCCAGTGCACAGAACTACGAGAAGGCCCGCGAGGAGCGCAAGCAGTACTTCGTATTCGGCCCCAAAGCAGGCCTATCGATGCCCTATCAGAACATAGTTACCAACACAAGCGACCTAAAAACACTGCTGGGCGCCCCCAATCTGGGCGTGCAGGTGGGTGGTTACCTGCGTGGCC
Organism: Rikenellaceae bacterium; assembly: GCA_015059945.1. GTDB lineage: Bacteria > Bacteroidota > Bacteroidia > Bacteroidales > Rikenellaceae > Tidjanibacter. The sequence goes on along the minus strand of SUZJ01000002.1, from coordinate 33,643 downwards.
TGTTGCCCATCAAGCGCACCCCTGTGGTGCTCTATATGCAGCTCGACGTGCTGTGGGGTATGGACTTCTATATGGGGGCCGGCCAGAGCGCCTTCTCGGGCGTGGTAAATATGCCCCTGCTGATTGGTGGCGGCTATAAGCTCAGCAAGAATATCACTCTGCGAGGCAGCTGGGGCCCAAGCTACACCATCAACTGCGTAGAGAGGGCCAACACCACCTTCAAGGATACCAACAACGCCTACCAGAACGAGGTTGCCGACCTCATAAGGCGTGATCCCTGGGGCTGGACAGGCGACATTGGTGCCGACATCAAGAACTGGTCGATTGACCTGAGGTACCAAAATCAGTTCCGCTCTCGCGAGTACAACCGCATTGCCGACGAGACTCGCTTCATCTCCTACGGCTTAACGGTGGGATACCGCTTCTAATTGCAACACAATACCATACAACGACAAAGGCTCCGAGCAATCGCGGAGCCTTTGTCGTATTAAAATAAGGATTTTAAGGACTATAAGGGCTTTAAGGCCCTTAACAATTCTCTCTTAATCTCTGCTGACGTCGATGCGGTTATGGAGGGCGTGGGCAATGGTCAGCTCGTTGGCATACTCAATCTCATCGCCTACGCCAATGCCTCGGGCAATCTTGGTGATGCGCAGGTCGGGAAATTGGGCCAGGCGGCGCATAATATAGAAGAGCGTAGTCTCACCCTCGACGGTCGCACCAATGGCCAATATGACCTCCTTAATCTCGCCCCGAGCAATATTATCAACCAGCAAGTCAATCTTCAAGTCGCTCGGACCTATGCCCTGCATTGGCGAAATAATGCCACCCAAGACGTGGTAGAGGCCGTTGTATTGCTGCGTTTTCTCTATCGAGAGCACGTCGCCCACCTGCTCGACCACGCACACCGTCGAGCGGTCGCGTCGGGGGTCCTGGCAGATGGGGCACACCTCGTCGTCGGAGATATTGTTGCAGCGCGAGCAGTAGCGCACCTCCTTGCGAAAGCGCACCAGAGCCTCGGCCAGCGCAGCCACCTCTTCGGGCTCCTCGCCCAGCAGGTGCAGGGCCAGTCGCAGGGCTGTACGCTTACCCACCGAGGGCAGTTTGGCCAATTCGCCTACGGCATCGTTGAGAAGTTTTGACATTGGGGAAAAATATAGTTTCTAATACACTAAAAATCAATCTATAAGTGCTATGGCCGACTGCTGAATCCAGCCCTTGTTGCCATCGGCAATGCGAATCTCGCGCCAAGTGCCAAACGAGTCGAGCACCTCTACTTTGGTACCCTCGTGCAGGATAAATAGGTCTTTGCTTGTGCGCTCGGGCGAGGCCTTAACGGCCGCTGCCGACGAGAGTACAATGGCCTCATCGGCCGACAGCACATCGCGCCTTTCGGCACCGCCAAAGGCCACAGCCGCCACCATCAGCACCAAGCATACCACTGCACCCACAAACGACACCTTGCGGGCCGAGCGCCCAGTCAGTACGATGTAGAGTATAACCAAAACCAACGAAAGGCCCAGCAGCACGAGCGACACAACTGCCCAAGCATTGCTGCTCATCAGGTTGCCCACGCTATCGGCAATGCGCCCAATGGCCGAGCCGGGTACGCTCTCAATCTTATCCTTCGTAAAGCTCTGAGCGTAGGCCAAGTTGTAGGCCACATCGTCGTCGTTGGGGTCCAGTTTGGCCGCCTTGTGGTAGTAGAGTATGGCCTCGCCAATCTTGCCCGACTTGAAGTATGCATTGGCCAGATTATAGTAGAGTCGAGCACTTACAAGTCCCTCGTTTACAATCGAGTCATAGGTGGCCACAGCGCCATTATAGTCGCCTGCGGTATAGAGCGTATTGGCCCTCGCCCACTGCTCGTTGGCCTGAGTGTTATCGGCTGCGTGGGCTACTCCTGCGAGTGTCACAACGGCCACCACCAGTGCCACCAATCGTTTTGTAATATCGTATATCTGCATAGTTGCTTCTCTTATCCTTACAATTTACTTGTTAATGACCGACTCCAGTTTGGAGATAATCTCTACGCCCACCAAGTAGGCATCCCTCATATGGCCACCGCCCGAGGGTGCATATTGGGCATACTCGCAGTCGCTGATGACAGCCACATACTGCTCTATGTCGCTCTGCTCGACACCCTTACGGGCCAGGCGCTCCCTAACGCTCTCTTTGGTCAGGTCGGCAACGGGTATGTTGAGTTTGTCGCCCATATAGCCCCACAGAGCTCGCAGCATCTCCTCATAGAAGCCCTTGATGTTCTGCTCGTTCATATACCTTTCGGCCGCACGCAGGCGTTGCAGTGCCACCTTGTTGGCCCTCTTGCCTTTGAGGGTTGCCTGGTTGCGCATCTCGCGCAGGTGGCTACGCAGCCACGAGGCCACCACCACCGCCAGGCCAATCATCACTACCGCAATGAGCCACCACAAGCCGCTGAACATAAACAGCTTGCCCTTGGGCACCAGATTGGCATCGCCCAGTTTGATAAACCTGATGTCGCGCCCCAAGAACTTGATGTCCTCCTTAGAGATACCGCTCACCAGACCGGCATTGGGTCCTGCTGCGGCAGCCTTGTCGTCGGGGCTGACGTGAATCATATACTCGGCCGACGAGAGGGTAACGTACTTGCCCAACTTGGGGTTGAAGTAGCTGAACTCGAGCGCAGGAATCAGAAAGTCGCCATCGGCCCTGGCAATCATAGGGTACTCAAACTGGCGGTAGCCGCTCGAGCCACTTGCCGTAGCCTGGATACTCTCGCTACTCTTGACACTATACTGCTCGAACGAGGTGGGCAGCTCGACCTGCGGAGCCTGAATCATCGACAGGTTGCCACGGCCCGAAATCTTGACGGTATAGGTCACTGCACTATTGGCCACAATCTGGTCGGCAGGTGGAGTTACGACCATCTCATACTCGCCCACCGCACCACTGAAACTTGCTGGCGCCCCCTCGGGCAGAGGTTTGACATTCAGCGTGATGGGTTTAGACTTAACCGCCTTGCGCACCTCCTCAATCTGGGGCCCTCCGAAGAACTCGGCAAAGGGGTTGTTTGAGAAGCCGCCACCACCGCGCACTTGCAGGTGTACAACGGCCGAAATCTCCAGTGGGTCGATAGTCAGCTTGCCGCTCTGCTGTGGGAACAACAGATACTCGGCCAGAGGGCAGGCATCGTAGATTTTGCCGTTCAGTTCCTCCCTCACCCAGCGGTTGGCATCGATATTGAGCCTCTGGGTCCAGAAGCCCGCAAACGAGGGCATCTTCTGTCCCTCGACACCTGCCAGCCCCACGCGAGTGTAGAGTTTATAGACCACCCTCACAGGCTCGCCCTTATAGAGCGATGTGCGGTCTACCGAGGCGCGAATGAGCAGGTCATCGTCGGCCACCTTGGCCACGCTCTGTTGCTGTTGCTGACCGCCACCTTGTTGCTGACCGCCACTGCCTGGCCTTTGACCCTGGCCACTCGACTGGCCGCCACCGCCTTGCTCTACTATAGCCTTGATACTCACAGCCCTGGTGCGGTACTCTTTGCCATCGACTTTCACCGCCGCACTACCCAGCGTGTACTCGCCCTCGGTGGGGCACACAACAACGTAGGTGTACGAGTAGGTAACCGACTGTGTCATCTGGCCATTGACAAAGCTCATACTGCTGCTCGACCCCGTCGAAGGGCCGGCAATAAGGTTGAACCCCTCGAACGAGGGGGCTTCAAGACCGCCTTTGGGCTTGGCATTGACCATAAACTCAACCCTGAAAGGCTCGCCCACGGCCACCACCCTGGGCACATTGACCTCTAACGATACCTCGTCGGCCAGTGCACCACACACCACGCACAAAAGCGTAGAGAGGAGTAAAACGAATCTTCTCATTCCTTTGTTTTAGAAAAGTTTTTGTCTGCTTCGTTGCAAAATCACAACTAACGTGGCTGCCTCCCACAACTACTTTTCGGGGGCAACCACGTTAGTCTAAACGTATGTAACGCAGAGTTTAGTGCTTAAACTCGGCAAAAAAGTCATTGCCCTTATCATCAACGATGATAAATGCAGGGAAGTTCTCGACATAAATCTTCCTCACAGCCTCCATACCCAGCTCGGGGAAGTCCACAACCTCAACACTCTTGATGCTCTGTTTGGCCAAGATAGCTGCGGGGCCACCAATCGAGCCCAGGTAGAAGCCACCGTGTTTCTGGCAAGCGTCGGTAACAGCCTGCGAGCGGTTGCCCTTAGCCACCATAACCATCGAGCCGCCTACGCTCTGGAACAGGTCTACATAGGGGTCCATACGACCTGCGGTGGTGGGACCAAAGCTACCCGAAGCCATACCTGTGGGAGTCTTGGCGGGACCTGCGTAGTAAACGGGGTGGTTCTTGAAGTACTCGGGCATAGGTTTACCCTCGTCGAGCATCTGTTTGATGCGGGCGTGGGCGATATCGCGAGCCACAATCAGGGTACCTTTCAGGTTCAAACGGGTCTTGATGGGGTATTTCGACAGAGTCTCACGCACCTTGTCCATACCCTCGTCGAGGTCGATCTCTACTGCGGGAGCCATTGCAGGAGCAGTGGTGGGCAAGAATCGTGCAGGATTCTTCTCCAACTTCTCAATCCACAAGCCCTGCTCGTTAATCTTGGCCTTGATATTGCGGTCGGCCGAGCAGCTAACGCCAATACCTACGGGGCACGAAGCTGCGTGGCGAGGCATACGGATAACCCTCACGTCGTGAACAAAGTACTTGCCACCAAACTGGGCACCAATGCCACTCTCGCGGCAAATCTTCAACACCTTCTCCTCCCACTCCAAGTCGCGGAAGGCACGACCACCGTCGTTACCGCTGGTGGGCAGATTGTCGAAATAGCCTGCCGAAGCTTTCTTAACTGCGGTCAGGTTGGCCTCGGCCGAAGTACCACCCACTACAAATGCCAAGTGGTAGGGAGGACAAGCCGAAGTACCCAGGTCTTTGATGTGCTCGGTGATAAACTCGGTGAGCGACTTCTCGTTCAGCAGCGCCTTGGTCTGCTGGTAGAGGAAGGTCTTGTTGGCCGAGCCACCACCCTTGGTGATAAAGAGGAATTTATACTCGTTGCCACTCTCGGCATAGAGGTCAATCTGTGCAGGCAGGTTGTTGCCGCTATTGTGCTCGTCGGTCATAGTGATAGGCACCACCTGCGAGTAGCGGAGGTTACGCTCGGCATAGGTCTGGTAGACACCCTTAGAGATATACTCGGCATCGTCGGCACCGGTCCAAACATTCTCGCCCTTCTTACCGATAGCAATGGCGGTACCCGTATCTTGGCAAGTGGGCAGCTGGCCCTCGGCCGCTACAACCTGGTTCATCAGCATAGTGTGAGCCACAAACTTGTCGTTGTCGGTAGCCTCGGGGTCCTCCAAAATGTTGGCCAGCTTCTGCAAGTGCGAGCTGCGCAGGTAGAACGAGACATCCTCAAAAGCCCTCTTGGCCAGTACGGCAAGGCCCTCGGGGTCTACTTTCAGAATCTTGCGACCGTCGCACTCGATAGTCTTGACATAATCGCTGCTCACGAGCTCATACTCGGTGGTGTCGGCACCGTGCTCGAACATAGGCTGATACTTAAATTCGCTCATAGTTGTTGTTAGTGTAAATTTGTTATGTTTATTGTTTGTTTGTCAAATTCTCTTGTCACACAAAATCTAACCTTTGGTTAGAGCAACACAAAGGTAACTCTTTTTTGCGAAAAAATAAGCCCCCGTTGGCCATTATTCCCGAAAAAATCCTTATATTTGTAAAAATTTTTAATAACTGACAATTCAATCACTCATAAATAATTTTACAATATGGTATCTTACAAAGAGTTAGGCCTCGTGAACACCAAAGAGATGTTTGCAGGCGCAATCAAAGGCGGTTACGCAATTCCCGCCTACAACTTCAACAACATGGAGCAGCTCCAGGCTATCATCGCAGCTTGCGTTGAGACCTCGTCGCCCGTAATCTTGCAGGTATCGTCGGGTGCCCGCAAGTATGCCAACCAGACTCTGCTCCGCTATATGGCACAGGGTGCTGTTGAGTATGCAAAAGAGCTTGGCAAAAACATTCCTATCGCTCTGCACCTCGACCACGGTAACAGCTTCGAGCTCTGCAAATCGTGTATCGATATGGGCTTCTCGAGCGTTATGATCGACGGTAGCCACCTGCCCTACGAGGAGAACGTAGCCCTGACCAAACAGGTTGTAGACTACGCTCACCAGTTTGACGTAACCGTCGAGGGCGAGCTGGGCGTATTGGCCGGTATCGAGGATGAGGTTGTTGCCGAGCACCACACCTACACCGACCCCAACGATGTTATCGACTTCGTACAGAAAACCGGTGTTGATTCGCTGGCCATCTCGATTGGTACTTCGCACGGTGCCAACAAGTTCAAACCCGAGCAGTGCACCCGCAACGATAACGGCATCTTGGTTCCCCCACCATTGCGCTTCGACATTCTGAAAGAGATCGAGGAGCGTATCCCCGGCTTCCCCATCGTACTCCACGGCTCGAGCTCGGTACCCCAGGACAAAGTTGCTATCATCAACACCTATGGTGGTGCTCTGAAAGATGCAGTGGGTATTCCCGAGGAGCAGTTGCGTGAGGCTGCCAAGAGTGCAGTTTGCAAAATCAACATCGACTCGGACGGCCGTCTGGCTATGACTGCTGCTATCCGCGAGGTGTTTGCTAAGAACCCCGCAGAGTTTGACCCCCGCAAATATCTGGGTCCCGCTCGCGATGGTCTGAAAGAGCTCTATATGCACAAGAACATCAACGTACTGGGTAGTGCAGGTCACGCCGAGTAGTTTGACTCTCGTAGCAATCAACAAAAAGGGTTGGCAATGCGCGTTGCCAACCCTTTGTTTATCCGTAAATCATTAAGGGCTTTAAGGCCCTTAAAGAAAATCTTGTTTCTACTAATACCTCGTGGGGCTTACGCGGAAGTATTGGCGGCCGTCGAGCCAGTAGCGGTGGCGGTAGAGGGTATCGGCCGAGAGGGTGAGCGTAGGCTCGGCATTGGCCGTTTTTTGCACCCTCACGCGGGCGGCCAAGCCGTAGTCGGTGTGGCGGTCGTTCTGGTTGGATATGAAGTTGCCGAGCGAGTAGTAGACTCCGCCCACGCACTGGTCGTCACTGCCGCGCCACTCCTCAAAGGGCTGCACAACGTGGGGGTGTGAGCCAACAATGAGGTCTACGCCCGCAGCTCGCATCCACTCGGCCACCTGGCGTTGGTAGTCCGAGGGGGTGCGGTGATACTCGTTGCCCCAGTGGAGCAGTGCCACCACAAGGTCTACATCCTCAGGCAGTCTGGCCAGGTCGGCCTCCACTCTACCCTGCTCTATGAGAGCCACTTGGGCATCATCAGGAATGGAGCCATTGACTCCATAGGTATAGGCCAGCAGTGCAATTTTTACTCCTCCGACAACTACTACTTGTCCGCCAAGATTACCCTGATTAAGGGCCTCAACTGCGGCTCCTGCGTGGCCTATGCGGGCATTGTCGAGGGCGGCAATGGTGTTGAGCACACCCTCGGCTCCGCGGTCTACGATATGGTTATTGGCGAGGGTTACAAAATCCACCCCCGCAGCGGCCAAGTCGTGGGCCAGTCGGTCGGGCGTAGCAAAGGCGGGGAAGCCTCCGTAAGGGGGCCTTGGCGAGAGTGTGGTTTCGAGGTTGGCGACCACAAAATCGGCCCTACCAAAAAGCGGCTCAACGGGTGCAAAATGGGGCCCAAAATCGTAGCGCTCGGAGCCAACCTGAGCAGCCTCGACTTGGGGCAAATGGGCCATCACATCGCCCACAAAAAGCAGCTCCACATCGGCCACTTCATCTTGTACTTTGCAACCACCACTCTCCTCGTTTTCAACACTTTGCGGCAACCAATCGGCAGGCAGAGTGAATGGCATAATTTCATCTGCCACAGGTACAAACTCCACCACGACAGCCACTGCAACGGCCATCGTATAAAGTGTCAAAAAGAGGTATCCCAAAAAACGCTTCACGCCCTAAAAAAAAGTCATCTAAAAAGGGGCTGTCAAAACCGAATGTTGGCAGCCCCCTTGGAGTTGAAAAAAGGTCTTAAATCATACGGGCAAAAGTGCGCCCGCACAACCCGAAAAACTATTACCAAGCAAAGAGAGGATAGCCCGACATCAGCTCGTTCACATCTTTGCGAACTGCGGCGATATTCTCCTCGTTCTCGTGGTCAGAGAGTACGCGGTCGATAAGCTCGACGATGTAGTCCATCTTGTCCTCTTTCAGACCACGGGTGGTGATGGCGGGAGTACCGAAGCGCAGACCGCTGGTCTGGAAGGGCGAGCGGCTATCGAAGGGCACCATATTCTTGTTGGTAGTGATGTCGGCTGCAACGAGCACCTTCTCGGCCACCTTACCGGTGAGCTCGGGGAACTTGGTGCGCAGGTCGATGAGCATCAGGTGGTTGTCGGTACCGCCCGAAACCACTTTGTAGCCCCTCTTGTCGAAGGCCTCGGCCATAGCTGCGGCATTTTTCTTAACCTGTGCCTGATACTCTTTGTACGATGGGTCGAGTGCCTCGCCGAAGGCGACAGCCTTGGCAGCGATAACGTGCTCCAGAGGGCCGCCCTGGATGCCTGGGAATACGGCCGAGTTGAGCACAGCGCTCATCTTCTTCACCACGCCTTTGGGAGTAGTGAGGCCCCAAGGGTTGTCGAAGTCTTTGCCCATAAGGATGATACCGCCACGAGGACCGCGCAGGGTCTTGTGGGTGGTAGAGGTAACAATGTGTGCATACTCAACGGGGTTGCTCAGCAGACCTGCGGCAATGAGGCCGGCGGTGTGAGCCATATCAACCAGCAGCAGTGCGCCTACCTTGTCGGCAATCTCGCGCATACGCTTGTAGTCCCACTCGCGCGAGTAGGCCGAAGCGCCACCGATGATGAGCTTGGGTTTGTGCTCGAGGGCCAGAGCCTCCATCTGGTCGTAGTCGATCTGGCCGGTCTCGGGGCTGAGCTGGTAGCCGACAGCCTTGTAGTTAACACCCGACATATTTACGGGCGAGCCGTGCGAGAGGTGGCCACCGTGAGCCAAGTCAAGACCCATAAAGGTATCGCCGGGCTTCAAGCAAGCGAAGAACACTGCCATATTGGCCTGAGCGCCACTGTGGGGCTGCACATTGGCATACTCGGCACCGTAGAGCTCTTTCAGACGCTCCTGAGCCAATACCTCTACTTGGTCTACCACCTCGCAACCGCCGTAGTAGCGAGCTGCGGGATAACCCTCGGCATATTTGTTGGTGAGCACCGAGCCCATAGCGGCCATTACTTGGTCGCTAACGTAGTTTTCGGATGCGATAAGTTCGATACCGTTGGTCTGACGCTCACGCTCCTTGGCTATGAGGTCAAAGATTTGGTTGTCGTGTTTCATTTGTGTTGGTTATGTGTATAAAAAGTTATAAGGTTTGTTTCGTACTGTTGCGTGGTGCCGAAAGTCGGCTTCCGAACCACAAATTTAGCAAAAAAGATTTAAGTTAGCATCGTTTTTGGCCAAAATTTGTATCTTTGGAGTGTTGAACAACAAATATCAACCCCTAAAAAAGAGAGATAATACTATGGGATTACTGAACGATAAGGTGGCTCTGGTTACGGGAGCCACACGCGGTATTGGCCGCGCCATTGCATTGCGCTACGCTGCCGAGGGTGCAGACGTGGCATTTACCTACCTTTCATCGGCCGAGGCTGCCGAGAGCCTTGTGAAAGAGATCGAGCAGATGGGCCGCAAGGCTGTGGGTTATAGGTCAGATGCGGCTTCGTATGACGAGGCGCACGAACTGGTGGCAGCTGTGCAGAAAGAGTTTGGTCGCATAGACGTGCTGGTGCACAATGCGGGCATCACTCGCGACACACTGCTTATGCGAATGACGGCCGACCAGTGGAACGCCGTTATCCAGACCAACCTCACCTCGGCGTTTAATATCAGCCACGCCATCAGTAGCGTTATGGCACGCCAGAGGGGCGGCAGCATAATCTTTATGAGCTCGGTTGTGGGCATTGGCGGCAACGTGGGCCAAGCCAACTATGCGGCATCCAAGGCGGGCCTCATTGCACTGGCCAAGAGCATTGCTAAGGAGCTGGGCGCGAGGGGCGTGAGGGCCAACTGTATTGCCCCGGGCTTTATCCAGACCGATATGACGGCCGTGCTGAGCGATGAGATTAAGGCGAGCTTCGTAGAGGGCATTTCGCTGCGCAGAGCGGGCACTCCCGATGATGTTGCGGGCGTTGCCTTGTTCTTGGCCAGTGGACTGAGTAGCTACGTCACGGGCCAAGTGATTTCGTGCTGTGGCGGTATGAGGGGCTAAACCACTCGGCCAGAATTTCATACCATTGGGGATGAATTTACTCACAATTCGTCCCCATTTTTTTGTCTGTATAATAAAATTGGTATATCTTTGCGCCCGAGAAAGCGCAAGAGCTCAACGAGAAGAGCGGTAGATGCCAACCGCCTGCCTACTCGGCAGTCGTGGCAAGACGACACAAAACAAAACACAAACATAAACCAAACAAACTAAACAACAAAAATGAAAAAAACTTACAATCAGCCCACAATCGAGCTCGTAGAGGTAGCTATCGAGCAGGGCATCGCAATGAGCACCGAGAGTGCAACCTTCGGACTCCGTAACGCCGCTTACGAGGACGTAGACTGGTAGTACAAACCCAAAGTTTAACAACAGCAAAAAGAAGAAAAGAAGAAATGAAAAAGATTTTTTATTTTATCGCAAGTGCTATTGTAGCTTTGGGCGCAGTAGCTTGCCAGAACGAGGTTGATGAGAACATCACCCCCGGCACTCAGAACGATGTAGTTTCGTTCACCGTATCGTTTGACGACAACACCCGTATCGCATTGGGTGGCGTAGAGAATGGCGAGGCCAGCTTTGTATTCGAGGGCAACGAGACTCTCTACTTGGATTATAATATGAATATATTCGAGTTCACCAACACCCCTGAGAATCCCTACACCTTCACCGGCGAGGGCGAGGGTCTTTCGGAGATTGTCAACAACTATTCTGTTACCATCACCAACAAAACAGGAGATGACTTGCAAGTAGCTAGCTGGAGGTACGATACATTTGGCGAGGCTGCATATTTCAAGTTCCAGAATAAGATCGATGGTGATGTTACCCTTTCGCTCAGCAACTACGTTATCCACTGCACTACCGGTGCCGACGCTGTAACTCTCTACTGCGATTACTACGATGGGGGGGATGATATTGCTCCCGAGTCGCTCGTACTGCCCGCAAATGGCGAGTATTGGATAAATCTTGAAAACGCTTATGCAAGCGAAATCAATGTTTCGTATAAGATTAACGATGAAACTGTTAAAGAAGCTACTCTCGATGCCAAGGTAAATGGTAATTGGGGTTTCAAGATTTTCAACTTGGGTTATCTGGGTGCTGCAACTGGCCCGATAGTTAAGGGCAGTTTTGATAGCTGGGGTGATGGCGTAACTATGTACGATGCAGGCAACTTGATTTCTTATGCTAAGATTAAGACAACCACAAAGAATACAGAAATTAAGTTCAACAATGGAGGCAACTGGTATGGAGGCACTTACACTCTTGATTCATGGTCTTCGCTTAGCACAAGTGGAAGCAATATGATAATAGCAGAAGTTGGCACTTATTACTGCTACTATACCGCTGACAACAGGTGCTTTATCTCAAAGACCAAACAAGACAACTTGACATTCGTAGGTCTTATTGGTAGCTTTGAGGGCTCAGCTTGGAGAACCGATGTTCCTATGTACTTGAATGGTGATTGGTTTGAGGCAATCGTAACCGTAGCGGCTAATGACCAGTACAAGATTCGTAAATATGCCGATTGGGGCAATGCCCACGGATATGGCACTAGCGTTGGTTGGATTTCTGCAGGTGGCAACCTCATTCAGGAAGGTAGCGATGGCAACTTCCAAATCAAGGCAGCAGGTACCTACAAAATCTCTATCAACAAGACCTTCTCATCGACTAAGATTGAGAAAATCTAGTAGTAACAATACTACCACAATCTTTCAACAGCTCGGCCTTAATCGGTCGGGCTGTTTTTTTACACCGTCTTGCCACGACTACCGCAAGGTAGGCGGTTGGCATCTACCATTTCAGGGAGCTCGGAGCGCAAGGTGCTACGAGCGGGGCGGGTGGGCTGCGCCAACGGCGCAGAAAAAAAGCAGCACAAGTGTATACACCTTTGGCAAAAAAATTGTAGCTTTGTACTAACCATAAACCAACTCAAAAAAAACAACACACAAAAACACACTACAACTATGGCAACAATCAAAGGTACACTCACCGAGCAAAACCTACTGAAAGCATTCGCAGGCGAAAGCCAAGCACGCAGCCGTTACACCTTCTTCGCATCACAAGCCAAAAAAGAGGGATTCGAGCAGATAGCTGCAATCTTTATGGAAACTGCCGAGCAGGAAAAAGAGCACGCAAAGAGGTTCTTCAAATTCCTCGAAGGCGGTATGGTGGAGATTACCGCAGCATACCCTGCTGGCATCATCGGCGACACCGCAGCTAACCTCGAAGCCGCAGCCGCAGGTGAAAACGAAGAGTGGGAGGTACTCTATCCACAGTTCGCAGCCATTGCCGACGAGGAGGGTTTCCCTGCCGTAGCAACAGCATTCCGCAACATCGCAAAGGTAGAGGCCTATCACGAGAAGCGTTACCGCGCACTCTACGCTCGCGTGGCCGACGGCGAGGTGTTCCTGCGCAAAGACGAGATAACTTGGCAGTGTCGCAACTGCGGCTACATCTATGTAGGCAAAGAGGCCCCCAAAGCCTGCCCCGCCTGTCTGCACCCCCAGGCGTACTTCGAGCCTCTGAAAGACAACTTCTAAAAATTGAAAATTGAAAATTATGGTGCACCCTTCGGGGTGCACTTTTTTATGCCCCCACTAACCAACCGAAATGGATATTTACAGACCCCTCCGTCGCTTCGCGACACCTCCCCTAACTTAGGGGAGGAGTGGTAGTGGGTGGATATTTGTTGTGGTTTTCCTCTGCTCCACAACTTCTCTCCCCCTGAGTTAGGGGGAGTGGTTGCACAGCAACCGAGGAGGTCTGCCAATTTTCCATTTTCAATTCTCCATTCCTTTTCTTATCTTTGTGCCAAATGTGAACAAACTAAACCATAAGCTATGGCAGACGAAAAAATTATATTCTCGATGGTGGGCGTAAGCAAGGTGCTCAACAACAATCGCAAAATACTCAACAACATCTATCTGTCGTTCTTCTACGGCGCCAAAATCGGTATCGTGGGCTTGAACGGCTCGGGTAAATCTACCCTGATGAAGATTATCGCAGGACTGGACAAGAGTTTCCAAGGCGAAGTGGTATTCTCGCCCGGCTACTCGGTGGGCTATCTCGAACAAGAGCCACAGCTCGACGACACCAAGACCGTACGCGAAATCGTAGAGGAAGGGTGCGCACAGACCGTAGCCCTGCTGAAAGAGTACGAAGAGATTAACGCCAAGTTTATGGAGCCTATGGATGACGACCAGATGGCCAAGCTCATCGAGCGTCAGGGCGAGTTGACCGAGGCCATAGACAACGTAAACGGTTGGGAGATTGATGCCACCTTGGAGCGCGCAATGGATGCCCTGCGTTGTCCCGAGCCCGACCGCAATGTGGCAACCCTCTCGGGTGGCGAGCGCAGGCGTGTGGCCCTATGCCGTCTGTTGCTCCAAGAGCCCGACGTGCTATTGCTTGACGAGCCTACCAACCACCTCGATGCCGAGAGTATCGACTGGCTCGAGCAGCACCTCAACCAGTACAAGGGTACCGTAATTGCCGTAACCCACGACCGTTACTTCCTCGACAACGTGGCTGGCTGGATTTTGGAGCTCGACCGAGGCGAGGGTATCCCCTGGAAGGGCAACTATTCGAGCTGGTTGGAGCAGAAGAGCAACCGACTGGCAATGGAAGAGAAGCAGGAGAGCAAGCGTCGCAAGGCATTGGAGCGCGAGTTGGAGTGGGTGCGTATGAGCCCCAAAGCCCGTCACGCCAAGAGCAAAGCCCGTCTGGGGGCCTACGACAAGATGCTCAACGAAGATACCAAGCAGAAAGAGGAGAAGCTCGAAATCTACATCCCCAACGGTCCACGTCTGGGCAATGTGGTTATAGAGGCTCAGGATGTGTCGAAAGCCTTTGGCGACAGAGTGCTCTACGAGGGCTTGAACTTTGTGCTGCCCCCCGCAGGTATTGTGGGTGTGATTGGTGCCAACGGTACGGGTAAGACCACTCTGTTCCGTATGATTATGGGGCTCGAGCAGCCCACCAGCGGCTCGTTCAAGATTGGCGAGACAGTAAAGCTCGCCTATGTAGACCAGCAGCACAAGAGCATCGACCCCGAGAAGACCGTATTTGAGGTAATCTCGCAGAACAGCGAGCTCATCACCCTCGGCAACCGCCAGATTAACGCTCGCGCCTATGTGGGTAGGTTCAATTTCAGCGGTGCCGACCAAGAGAAGAAGTGCGGTGTGCTGTCGGGTGGCGAGCGCAACCGCTTGCACTTGGCGCTAGCCTTGAAAGAGGAGGGCAACGTATTGCTGCTCGACGAGCCTACGAATGATATCGACGTAAACACCCTGCGTGCTCTGGAAGAGGGTTTGGAGAACTTTGCAGGTTGTGCGGTGGTAATCTCGCACGACAGGTGGTTCCTCGACAGGGTTGCAACCCACATCCTCTCGTTTGAGGACGATGGCCGAGTGGTCTACTTCGAGGGCTCGTACAGCGAGTACGAAGAGCACAAGAAGGCCCAGGGTATCGACACTACCCCCCACCGCGTCAAGTACAGAAAATTGATAGAAAATTAAAAATGGAAAATTGAGGTACGCCTTTGGCGTAGCATATAAGAATATGCCGAAGGCATACCAAAATTCTCAATTCTCAATTCTCAATTCTCAATTCTCAATTTAATAAGATATGGCACAAAAACCAAGCATACCAAAGGGAACAAGGGACTTTTCGCCCGTAGAGATGACAAGGCGAAACTATATGTTCGACACCATCAAGAGCGTTTTCCGCACCTACGGCTACGCTCCACTCGAAACCCCCGCAATGGAGAACCTATCGACTCTGATGGGCAAGTATGGCGAAGAGGGCGACAAACTGCTATTCAAGATACTCAACTCGGGCAACTTTATGGAGAAAGTTACCCCCGAGCAGATTGAGGGCAACCCCAACGCTCTGGCCACCAAACTGTGCGAGAAGGGTTTGCGTTACGACCTGACCGTACCCTTCGCCCGCTTTGTGGTGCAGCATCAAAACGAGATTGCCTTCCCCTTTAAGCGCTACCAGGTACAGCCCGTATGGCGTGCCGACAGGCCCCAGAAAGGTCGTTACAGAGAGTTCTACCAGTGCGACGTCGATGCCATTGGCAGCCGCTCGTTGCTCTACGAGGCCGAGTTGGTAGAGATTGTAGAGGAGGTATTCCGCAGGTTGGGCATTGCTGTGGTGCTGAAAATCAACAACCGCAAAATTCTCTTCGGTATTGCCGAGGCTATTGGCCACGCCGACAAGATGATAGATATTACCGTAGCAATCGACAAGTTGGACAAGATTGGTATGGAGAACGTAGAGGCAGAGCTGGCCGAGCGCGGCATCGAGCCCGAGGCTGTTGCTAAGTTGCGCCCCATCTTGACTCTCGAAGGCACCACAGCCGAGAAGTTGGCCCAGTTGCGCCAGATACTGGCCGGCAGCGAAACGGGTTTGAAAGGTGTTGATGAGGTAGAGGAGCTCTTTGGCCACATTGCCACCTACGGCTCGACGCTCGACATTGAGTTGGACCTCTCGTTGGCACGCGGCTTGAACTACTACACGGGCGCTATCTTTGAGGTGAAGGCCAAAGACTTCCAGATTGGCAGCATCTGCGGTGGCGGTCGCTACGACGACCTGACGGGCATCTTCGGTCTGCCCAATACCAGTGGTGTGGGCATTTCGTTTGGTGCCGACCGCATCTATGACGTGATGTTGGGCCTGGGGCTGTTCCCCGAGGAGGCTCAGATGACTACCAAGGTATTGCTCATCAACTTTGGTGGCGAGGAGCAGAAGGCTTCGATGCAGTTGCTCAAACAGTTGCGCCAGGCAGGTATACAGAGCGACATATATCCCGAGGCGGCCAAGATGAAAAAACAGATGGAGTATGCCAATAAAAGGGCCATACCCTACGTTGTAATAGTTGGCGAGAGCGAGCGCTTGGAGGGCGTGGCTACTGTGAAGAATATGGCCGCAGGCGAACAGCAGAAGGTAGCCTTTGCCGACTTGGCCAAGGTATTGGCATAGGGCAGTTCAAACACACACCCTGGGGCTTGGCGAGGCGGTATGTTTTTTTTACACACGCCCCCACCCTAACGGGCACCCCCTCTAACTTAGAGGGGGAATTATAGGAAAAGAAGATTGACTAACAAGAGCTTACATAGCAGACTAATGGCGGTGGTTGCAGCAGTTGCAACCACCCTTTTGTCTGTGGGCGTGGTGAGCGGCCAGAGTTTCCAGAAGGATTTGGAGAAGTTTGGCTCGTTCTACTACTACCTCAACTCGCTCTATGTAGACCAGTTGGACAACAGCACACTGGTCGAAGAGGCCATACGCAGCACTCTGGCTACGCTCGACCCCCACTCGGCCTACTTGACGGCCGACGAGTTGAAGAAAGACTTGGAGGTCTTTGAGGGTTCGTTTGGCGGTATTGGCGTGAGCTTTGGCACTGTTGGGGGCGAGCTGTATGTAATCTCTACCATCGATGGTTCGCCCGCAGCCGAGGCAGGTCTGGCCGAGGGCGACAAGATTGTAGCCATAGATGGCAATAAGGCCGTAGGAAGCTTGGAGCCCGACTCGCTCACTACGCTGGTGAGGGGCAAGGTGGGTGCGCCCATAACCCTTACAGTGAGCAAACGCAGCGAGGACTACTCGAAAGAGCACAGCATAGAGCTCAGCAGAGCCGAGATACCCATCTCGACAATAGATGCCGCCTATACCTTATATAATATAGGCTACATAAAGGTAAACCGCTTTGCCGAAAACACTATGGCCGAGTTCCGCAAGGCTTTTGACAGCTTGGGGCCCATCGAGGGGTTTATACTCGACCTGAGGGGCAATGGCGGTGGACTGCTCAAAGCGGGCATAGACCTTGCGGGCTTCTTCCTGCCCCGCAACACGCTCATAACATCGACAAGCGGCCGCACCGAGCAGACCTACAACCACTACTCCAAGACCAAAGGCAAGTACACCACGGGGCCCTTGGTGGTGCTGATTGACGACTACTCGGCCTCGGCCAGCGAGCTGGTGGCAGGAGCGTTGCAAGACTACGACAGGGCTGTGATAGTGGGGCGTCAGTCGTTTGGCAAGGGGTTGGTGCAGAAGCAGGTGATGATGGACGACGGCTCGGCACTGCGCATAACCACCAGCCACTACTATACCCCCAGTGGTAGGTGCATACAGAGGCCCTTCGAGAAGGGGCACTCGGCCGAATACTACTTCGACCACGCCAAAAGGATGACCGACAAGAGGTATCGCGACTCGCTGGCGGTGGTGGCACCCAAGTACAAGACCTTGCGGAATGGTCGAACAGTGTTGGGCGGTGGTGGTATTACGCCCGATGTCTACATCGACCACGACACCACCAAGAACTACACCTACGCCAATATGCTCAATCAGCAGATGATAACCACCCGCTTGGCACACGAACTATTTGTCGAGGGGCTCGAAGAGTTGCGCTCGGCCTACCCTACTGTGGAGAGCTTCATCGAGGGCTACAATGTAAGCACCGAGCTGATAGACAAGGCCATAGCTATGGGTACCGAGGCGGGGATTGAGCAGGTGGAGGAGAGTATGGCCGACAGTCGCGAGCTGCTGGGCCACTACATCAAGGGGGCTCTGGCCTCGGCCCTGTGGGGCGTGGAGGGCTACATACGCACCGCCAACAACCACTTTGAGCCCACCTACGGCCAAGCTATGAGCATCATAGCCGACAAGGCAAGGTATAACGCCTTACTGGGAATTGAGAATTGAAAGTTGAAAATTGAAAATTATAGGAGCAATAAGAGTAATAGGAAATATAAGAGTTATAGGATTTTCTTTAAGGCCCTTAATGACCTTAAAGTCCTTAATGACCCTAAGGACTCAGGTCGGTTTGAGCAAAAATTTCAATTATCAATTTTGAATTTTCAATTTTTTCCGTATCTTTGCAGGCCCATATTTTATGGGTTGGGATTACATAAATTAACACAAGTATTAACTAATTAAAACACAAGAAGAAGTGGATTCTTTGAGTTACAAAACCATCTCGGCCAACGCTGCGACTGTTAACAAACAGTGGTACGTTATCGACGCAGAAGGCCAGGTGCTCGGACGACTTGCCTCGCAGGTTGCGAAAATCTTAAGGGGCAAAAACAAACCCGACTTCACTCCTCACGTTGACTGCGGTGACTACGTTATCGTAATCAATGCTGACAAAGTAAGGCTCACGGGTAAGAAGATGACCGATAAGGTCTATGTACACCACACCGGTTACCCCGGCGGACAGCGTTTTGCTACCCCCGCAGAGAGGTTGCAGAACAAGCCCGAATTCCTTGTTATGAACGCCGTTAAAGGTATGTTGCCTAAAACTCGCCTCGGCGTTGCTATTCTTAAAAATTTGAAGGTATATGCCGGCGCAGAGCACAATCACGCCGCACAGTGCCCAAAAGAAATCAAACTCAACGAGATTAAGTAGACACGAAAACTATGGAAGTTGTAAACACTGTAGGACGCAGAAAAGCAGCTGTTGCTCGCGTTTACGTTAAGCCCGGTAACGGTACTATTACCATCAACAAAAGGCCTTTGGAGGTTTACTTCCCTCTGGATATCTTCCAGTTCGTAGTAAAACAGCCCCTGATTGTTCTGAACCAGATGGAAAGCTATGACATCAACATCAATCTCGATGGTGGTGGCATCCACGGTCAGGCAGAGGCTGCACGCCTTGGCATCGCTCGCGCACTTTGCGAGATCGACGCAGAGAACCGCTCGGTACTGAAAAAGAACGGTTTCCTGACTCGTGACGCACGCGAGGTTGAGCGTAAGAAACCCGGTCAGCCCGGTGCTCGCCGTAAATTCCAGTTCAGCAAACGTTAATTCTCCGTTCGCACCAACAAGACTGCACGAAAGAGGTTTACAAATCCGCCAGACCACCCCGATTGCTGCTTAACAATAGCTATGGCAGCCTGAACAAATGGGGAAGCCGAAAGCCTATGGCAGCATAGGGAGTGCTACTGGAAGATTGCCCTTTCGCGGAAAACCAAACGGACCGCCCAAACAACAGAGGTGCTACCGACTTGGTTGACACAAAGAGAGTTTTTTTAAGACAAAAAAGAAAAGAAAACATTTACGATTAGAAATGGCACGTACAGATTTTAATCAATTATTGGAGGCTGGCGTACACTTTGGCCACCTCAAAAGGAAATGGAATCCTAAAATGGCTCCATATATCTTTATGGAGAAAGGCGGAATCCATATCATCGACCTGCACAAAACCGCTGTAAAGGTTGATGAGGCGGCAGCAGCCATCAAACAGATTGCCAAGAGTGGTCGCAGGATCCTCTTCGTTGCAACCAAAAAACAGGCTAAAGAGATTGTTGCCGAGAAGGTGCAAGCAGTAGGTATGCCATACGTAACCGAGCGCTGGCCCGGTGGTATGCTTACCAACTTCCCCACCATACGTAAGGCCGTTAAGAAAATGGCTACCATCGACAAGATGAGCAATGACGGTACTTATGATAACTTCTCGAAACGTGAGAAACTCCAGATTGCTCGCCAGAGGGCTAAATTGGAGAAGAACCTCGGTTCGATTGCAGACCTTACCCGTCTGCCCGCAGCTCTGTTCGTAGTAGACGTACAGAAAGAGTTCAATGCCGTACGTGAGGCTAAACGCCTTAACATCCCCGTATTTGCAATGGTTGATACTTGCTGTGATCCCACAGACATCGATTACGTAATCCCTGCAAATGACGACTCGGCAAAGAGTATCGCTGTAATCCTCGACGCCGTTTGTGGCGCAATCAACGAGGGTCTTGAGGAGCGTCGCATCGAGAAAGAGAAAGAGGCAGAGGAGAGCGCAGCCAAAGAGGCTGTTGCCGAGAAAAGGCCTCGCACCCGCAAATCTGTAAAAGTAGCTGAGGCCGAGGCTCCCGTAGCCGAGGAGGAGGCTCCCGCAGCAGAGGAGTAGTCAATAAAAACAAAACGAAGTAAAACCTTTTAATAAAGAGAAAATTATGGCTGTTACACTTGCCGAAATCAAAAAACTCCGCGATATGACCCAGGCCGGTATGATGGATTGCAAAAAAGCACTCGAAGAGGCTAATGGCGATATGCAGCGTGCTATCGAAATCATTCGCGAGAAAGGTAAACTCGTTGCCAGCAAACGTGCCGACCGCACCGCTACCGAGGGTGTTGTTGTAGCAAAAGTGGCTGGTGGCAAGGCATACTTGGTATGCTTGGCTTGCGAGACCGACTTCGTTGCTCAGGTTGAGTCGTTTGGCGCAACCGCCGAGACTATCGCAGAGATCGCTGCCCAGAACAACGCCGCCAACTTGGAGGCTCTGTTGGCTTGCCCCACTGCCGATGGCCGCACCGTTGCTGACCTGGTAACCGAGAAGACCGGCCAGACCGGCGAGAAAGTAGAGGTTCCCTTCTACGCTTGCATCGACGCTCCCTACTGCGCTACTTACGTTCACTTCAACAAGAAACTTGGTGCTATCGTAGGCTTCAACAAAGAGATCAGCGAGGAGTTGGCAAAAGGTATCGCAATGCAGGTTGTTTCGATGAACCCCGTTGCTGTATCGGCTGCTATGGTTCCCCAGTCGGTTATCGACGAGGAGACCAACATCGCTATCCAGAAGACCAAAGACGAGTTGGTACAGAAGGCTGTTGATGCTGCACTGTCGAAAGCCGGTATCAACCCCGCTCACGTAGACAGCGAGGACCACATCGAGTCGAACCAGTCGAAAGGTTGGATTACCGCAGAACAGGCAGAGCAGGCTCGCGAGATTATCAAGACCGTTTCGGCCGAGAAGGCTGCTAACCTGCCCGCACAGATGGTTGAGAACATCGCTAAGGGTCGCTTGCAGAAATTCTTCAAAGAGCAGACTTTGGAGGAGCAGGCATACCAGATGGGCGACGGCAAAACTTCGGTTAAGGATGTGCTCAAAGCTGCCGATGCCGAGGCTAAGATTGTTAGCTTCTACCGCGTATCGCTTTGCGACTAATCTGGTCGTAACGAGATAATTAGAAAAAAGGTGAGTTCCATTGCGGAGCTCACCTTTTTCGTTGTCGGTAGACGACCGACCTAATTTTTACATTTCAACCACAACGGTGTCGGTTATCAGGTTGTAGTCAATCTTGTAAATGCCTGCTGCGCGAGCGGCCTCTTTGACCTTGGCAATCCAGCTCATACGCACTTCGCCAACTGCGTTTATCAACAGGGTGTCGTACTTGCCGCGCCAACTCTCGAACAATGGCTGCAACTCCTCTACCCTGAGGCTCTTACCATCGACCACAAAGCTCACTCGTTGCTGATTGTCGCCCAACTCGTCAACCAATATTTCGATGACTTTGCTTTTGGTGGCAACCTCGGCATCGTCGCCTTTGAGCTCAATCAGAATAACCCCATTGGCCGCCTCGGCCACGGTAATGTTTAGTTCGGGGGGCAAGTGCTTGATGTTCTTGATTACCGACACTGATTTGATGCTGTTGGGGTCGAGCTGATTCAATACCTCGTAGGGCTTGCGCTCGCCATCGACCACCACAACGGCCGACATCTGCCCATTTAGATTTTCCAGCGCCTGCTCATTTTTGTCATTGTTGGGCAGCTCTTTTAATGAAATTTTAATAACTTTGTCTTGTACTTCGCGAGGTACATAGACGGTGGTGGCAAACGCTGTGAGCGACAAGGCCACCATTGGCAGTACGAGCAGCGCCTTGGCTGCCGACCACCTCGAAGAGGTTTTCTTACACATCATAGTGATTCGTTTTTTAAGATTACTGTGATTCAGGCAGTTGGCAACGGAGTGGAGTCTTGAGCCAACTGCTCTTTTTATTAGCAACATCTGGTATGTCTTGGCATCAATGCCCTCTTTGAGCACAGCATCATCTGCCTGATATTCGTGCAGCGACTGCAACTCTCGGCGCAGCAGCCACAGCGCAGGGTTGAACCACCAAAGGCACAACGCCACATCTACCATCAGCACATCCCACGAGTGCCCCAAGCGTATGTGGGCCATCTCGTGAGCGAGAATCATCTGGCGGCACTGCTGCAAATCCTCCTCCGAGGCTACAATGTGGCCAAACCAACTAAATGGCGAGGGTATGCGCTCCACCACGGTCAACGTAACGCCCTTGGAGAGAGTGCTCCTACTACCGCTACGAGTCAAGCGCCACACCGAGCAGAGGCTCAACACCAGACGCACAACCATAACAACCACTCCCACCACAAACAGCCCTACGACCATAACCCTAAGCAGTGCCAGGTGGTCTATGCCCGCCTCGGCCAACACTACATCGTTGAACTCTATGGTCGTGGCTGTGGACTGCGGGTCGTACTCCTTTATGACCTTTATGTGGCACAATGGCAGCAGGGCCGACAGCGGTAGAGAGCCGAGCAGCAGCAAGCGGTTGAGCCTATGCAGCGTCTCGTGGCTCATCGCCACCTTATATATTAAATATAGGGCGACAAGGCAAAGAGCGCTTTTGCCGAGATATATAACAAAGTCGAACATAGCGGTGTTACTGATTTTGCACTTTACGTATTAGCTCTTCCAACTCGTCGATCGAAATCTTCTCCTCCTCTATCAGGGCCGACACGACCGACTTGTAAGAGTTCTCGAAATAGC
Organism: Rikenellaceae bacterium; assembly: GCA_015059945.1. Classification (GTDB taxonomy): domain Bacteria; phylum Bacteroidota; class Bacteroidia; order Bacteroidales; family Rikenellaceae; genus Tidjanibacter. Next base: position 10,752 of record SUZJ01000002.1, on the reverse strand, counting down.
GAGTCACCACATTGCCCAGCACCCCCTTGGAGTACTCCTCTTGAGATATTACGGGGTGGTAGCGATAGGTGTTGCCAAAAGCCTCGTGGTCCACAAAACCTTTTGCTTCGAGCATACGCACCATTGTCGAGATGGTGTTAAAATGGGGCTTGGGTTCGGCATAGAGCGCCACAATATCTTTGACAAACATAGCCCCTCGCTCCCATAGGTAGACCATTATCTCTTCCTCTTTATTGGTCAGTTTTTGCATAATCTTTGGTGTTTTTGGAATTCGTTACCACAAAGGTAACTAAAAAATTTTCACTTGCAACTATTTTTCATAGTTTTTCAACTAAATTTTTTAGTTTGGGGTGGAAGGGGTTGTGAGCGATAATAGTTTTTGGGGGCGGCGATAAATATAATAGGGGCTATAGGAGAGATAGGAGGTATAGGAGTAGCAAGATAATTCCCCCTCTAAGTTAGAGGGGGTGCCCGAAGGGCGGGGGCGTGTGTAAATTCTCAATTTGCCTCCATTCTCAATTCAAAACGGAAAAAATCTAAGAAAAGGGAAAATTCTCAATTCTCAATTCTCAATTTTCAATTTTATTCGGTATTTTTGTAAGTTGAATAAAGTCGCACTACAACTATGAGCAACGCACCACTCGCTGAACGCCTTAGGCCACAGAGCCTCGAAGAGTACATCGGTCAGAGCCATCTGGTCGGTCAGGGGGGCGTGATTCGCCGCTTCATCGAGAGCGGCAACATACCCTCGTTCATACTCTGGGGCCCTCCAGGAGTGGGCAAAACCACCCTCGCAAGGCTCGTGGCCCTCGCCCTGGGCAGGCAGATGTTTACCCTATCGGCCATAGCAAGTGGCGTGAAAGAGGTGCGCGAGGTGATTGAGGCAGCCAAGAAGAGCCGTTTCTTCGGCTCGGGGGGCGCACCGATACTCTTCATAGACGAGATTCACCGCTTCAACAAGGCACAGCAGGACTCGCTGCTGGGTGCCGTAGAGCAGGGCGTGGTGGTGCTGATTGGCGCCACGACCGAGAACCCCTCGTTTGAGGTCATCTCGCCCCTGCTGTCGAGGTGTCAGGTATATGTGCTCAAAGCTATGGAAAACAGCGAGTTGCAAACGCTGCTCGACAGGGCCATAACTACCGACCGAGTGCTCGTAGAGCGCGGTGTGAGGGTTGAGCAGACGGGTGCTCTGTTTGAGTTTTCGGGTGGCGATGCTCGCAAGTTGCTGAATATATTGGACATTATGGCGGGTGCCACCGAGGGCGAACTGGTCATCAACGACCAGCGCGTGGTAGACTGCCTGCAACAGAACATAGCCCTCTATGACAAGAATGGCGAGCAGCACTACGACGTCATCAGCGCCTTCATAAAGAGCGTGCGCGGAAGTGCCCCCGATGCAGCCATCTACTATCTGGCCCGTATGCTGGCTGGTGGCGAGGACCCCAAGTTTATTGCCCGCAGACTGGTGATATTGGCCTCGGAGGATATTGGCCTTGCCAACCCCAATGCGCTGCTGCTGGCCAACGCCTGCTTTGATGCGGTGCATAAGATTGGTATGCCCGAGGCGCGTATTCCGCTTGCCGAGGCCACGATATACTTGGCCAATAGCCCCAAGAGCAACTCGGCCTATATGGCCATAAACGAGGCTCTGAGCGCTGTTGAGCGCGATACCACCAACCGCCCTGTGCCCCTGCATCTGCGCAATGCCCCCACCAAACTGATGGATAAACTGGGCTACGGCCAGGGGTATAAGTACGCCCACGACTACGAGGGCCACTGGGTTGAGCAGGAGTTTATGCCTGCGGGGCTGGAGGGTCGCCGCTTCTATGAGCCCCAGACCAAGCGCGAGGTCGATGCCACAGCTTGGCGCGAGGCCCTGCGCAACGCCAAGATGAATTGAAAATTGAAAATGGAAAATTGAAAATTTCCCCTCTAACTTAGGGGTGATGCACTTAAATCGGCAACAATCCCCCCTAAAAACAAGAGTGGCACCCGACCAGTTTCGGGTGCCACTCTTCTTTGTTACAACTCGCAACAATCTGTTGTTTAGAGTTTCTCTATTTTGATTTTAGATGTATCTTTCTTCATGCTGATTTTATATTTACCTTCAGCAGCAATCTTAAAGTTTCCACCATTATCGCTTACCAATTCTTTACCAGCCTCGAACCAATCTCCATAACCGTGAGTCATATCCCATGTGTGGCATTTACGAATCTTAAACTCGTTATTGGCCTTAGCATCAACAGTTGCAACAAACCAACCATCCTCCAATACCATATCATTATCTTTATCCCAGTTGCCATTATTTATGGTACCTATCACGCTATAAAATGCGGGAGTTTTGCCTTTTGTTGCAATCACAAAGCTATAAGTCTGCTGGTCAAACCAGATGTCATACACACCCTTAGCAATGCCGATGTTAGTATTAAACTTGCCATCCTCTGAGTTCTTTTTAGCATCATACCAATAATCGACAGCTGCAGATGAACCCTCATACAAAGCCACTTTGTCATCCCACGACTGATACAAACGAATCAAGAACTCCGAATCTGCTGTCACATTCACATTTCGAGCAACGAAGATATTGTTGTAACCCTCGTTATACAAGAACTTGGTGGTCCATTCTGAGCCTTCCCAGCCACCCATAAGTTCCCACTCGGTGTTGAGTTTGCCGAGGGTGCCGAGGTTGTAGAGTTTGCCAGCCTCGAAGGTGGTGGTAATCTCTTTGCACATAACGTCATCAATCGAGTACGAGAAGGTGGTTGGAATACCACCATTTACAGCAACGTAGTGTACACCCTCCGATGCAGGAATTTTGAGCGAATTCACGTTATTTGCTGGATTATTCAACAACCCACACTCCGAATCATAGCTAAATAATTCCCCAGTAGAGTTGAAAGTAACATCATACTCCGACTCAAACATCAGAACAGCATTTGCTACCTCAAGGGTGATATTAGAGTTATCACCAAAAGAAGCAACATTTGCACGGAGTTGAAAGCCATCTACGCCACAAAGGCTACAAAATGAAGTAACAGCACGATTGTTTATCGTCACCTCTTTGCCAATCAACTCACTAACGCCAGGAGTCTCGCACGAGAAATTCTTACCGTCGGTAGTGGTGAAAGTATAGGGATCGCCCCACTCTCCTTGGTCATAAGTTCTTGCGATCAGTACATCATTTTCATCAAGGGTAATACGATATTTGCTACCTTCTTTATCGCCAATAGACACGCGGGTCACATCGCCAACCTCGGCAACAAACGACACCTTCTCGCCATTGCCACCCTCACCAGGGGTTACATTCTCTTCAACATCGTTCTGACAAGCCATTGCGCCAAAAGCAACAACAGCACTCATCAAATAATAAAAAATCTTCTTCATAATTGTTTTCTCTTTGATTGCTTTTGTTAAACTTTTGGATTACCAAATGGGATTGCCGTCGTTGGCCTCTTCGAGCCAAATCTCATCAACCATTGCCTGCTGTGTGCTCGCAGCAATACCTGCCTCGACCTCTACCTCGTAAAGGTCTACTGAGGGAGTTGTGTAAGTTTTTTTCATTCCGTTAAAAGTTTTTTGTTTGTTTAGTAATTATTTGTTTTTGTTAGTTTCGCCATTGGGCCAAACGCCAATATCTACAAAGATAATAATTTTGGCCCAAACAACCACCACAAAACCCCAAAAAAGTGCCCTATACCACATTGTATGGCGTTTTTGGGCGATGAATGGCACACTTTTGCCGACGAACTGCACCCCACCCCACCCTCGGGCACAATCTTTTTGGGGGCGGTAGAGCAATAAAATGGTCCCAAGCGGTAACAACTCTCAATTCTTTTTTGTAATTTTGGGGGATTGAAATTGCATAATTGTATATATGTACGACTACAAAGCACTCAAAAAGGTTATCTACACGCTGGGCGTGGCTTTCGTGGTGGTGTTGGCTATCTTGTTGCTAACCAGTCGCCCACTGGGTGGTTTTGCGCTCATATCGGCACTCTTTATGGTAGCCATTGCAGCCTATTTCATACTCATTCCACTGCGACTACTGCGCGAAATGAAGGATATGGAAAACCTTATAGAGGGTTACAAAAAGGCCGCTCGCAACAACAAAGAGCAGCCTACCCCCACAAACGAGCAGACAAAATAAAAAACATACAAACACAACTCTAAAAACCCTTACAAAAAAGATGAAAAGAATTCTTATCGCAGGCGCAGGCGGACAGATCGGTTCGGAGCTCACTGTCTACCTCAGGAAAATCTATGGCCCCGAAAACGTAATCGCAGCCGACCTCCGCGAGTGCCCCCAGTTGGCCTACGACGGCCCCTTCGAGATTTTGAACATTCTCGACCGCGAGGCCTACGCCAACCTGGTACGCAGCTACAACATCGACACCATCTTCAACCTGGTGGCTGTGCTGTCGGCTACTGGCGAAAAGAATCCACAGGGCGCGTGGAACGTCAATATGGGCGCACTGATGAACTCGCTCGAGATTGCTCGCGAGTATGGTTGCGCACTCTTCACCCCCAGCTCGATTGGCGCATTTGGTGGCGACTTCGAGAGGGACAACACCCCACAAGACGTGGCTATGCAGCCCAACACCATCTATGGCGTGTGCAAGGTTACTGGCGAGCTGCTGAGCAACTACTACCACAGCCGCTTTGGTGTTGATACCCGTAGCGTGCGCTTCCCCGGCATCATCTCTAACGTGACTATGCCCGGCGGCGGCACCACCGACTATGCCGTAGAGATCTACTACGAGGCCGTAAAGACTGGCCACTACACCTGCCCCATCCCCGCAGATGTATATATGGATATGATGTATATGCCCGATGCTCTGAAAGCTATCGTTGATCTGATGGAGGCCGACCCCTCGAAGCTCAAACACCGCAACAGCTTCAACATTGCCTCGATGAGCTTCACCCCCGAGATTATCGCAGCCGAGATTCGCAAGCACATCCCCGAGTTCACTATGGACTATGCCGTAGACCCCGTTAAGGAGGAGATTTCGCGCAGTTGGCCCAACAAGCTCGACGACACTTGCGCTCGCGAGGAGTGGGGTTGGAGCCCCGACTGGGACTTGGCAAAGATGACCGAGGATATGCTCCGCGCCGTAAGGGCCAAGCTCGGCAAATAGAGCAGACGCATATTTTGCACAAAAAACCTCCCGAGGCGTTCCTCGAGAGGTTTTTTTGTGCGGCAACTCCCCAAACTTAGGGGCAGTCCGAGTGGCGGGAGCCAAACAGCTACTCGGCGTAGAGTTTGGCCAGAGCCTCTTCGACCTCGGTGCCACGCAGGTTGTGGTCGATGATAAGGCCTGTTTTGCAGTCGATCAGGTAGTTGGTGGGGATTGACTTGACGTTATAGTTGGTAGTGGCATCGCTCTCCCAGCCGCCCTGGGTGCCGACGTGTTTCCAGGGCATACCGCCCGCCTTCTGGATAGCCTCAACCCAGGGTTGGCGGCCGTCGTCGAGATTTACGGCATAGATCTCGAAGCCCATAGGGTGATATTTGGCGTAGGCTTCGTGCAGGTAGGGCATCTCTTTCATACAGGGGTTGCACCACGAGGCCCAGAAGTCGATAAGCACGTAGCGGCTCTTTTTTACCACATCACTCAATTTTATCATACGGCCATTGTAGTCGACCATAGTAATCTCGGTGTAGGGCTGGCCGATGTCGGTGCGCATCATAGCCTTGACCGTAGCGGTGAGGTCTACCAGCTCGGGCAGGCTCTGGAACTTCTTGGGGAAGGCCTCTATGGCTTCAAGCACCTCGGTATTGCTCATTGTGGTATGGCGCCCCATAACGAGCAGGTAGGCACCCCAGAGGTTGGTTTTGTTCTGCTCGTAGGAGTCGTTGAGTAGCTTCATAGCATTCTCTTGGAACTCGTAGTAGTCGTGTTGCGACTTGGCCCCTTCGAGCTCTTTGACCAGAGCGTTGTAGGCGCTGATATAGTCATCAAAGGCGTTGTTCGACTCGCCACCCTTGGCGGTGAGAAAGCCCAACTGGTCGGCCTGTCCCTCTACGACTACGGGCTCGGTAGACTCCAAGAATATGGGCATAACGCTCTGACCACCAACCACAAGCACTGTGAGCATAGGTGTTTCGGACTCGAGCCTAATCTCAAACGAGCCATCCTCGGCCACGGGTGCGGTAACATAGATATCGCCCGAGGCCTCGTTGGCCAGAGCCACACTACCCTCGTAGCCGGCTATGGTACCTTTGACGGTATAGGTTTTGGGGCCACCTGCGCAGCCAACCATCATCAGAGCAGCCACTGCGGCCACTACGGCATAAATCTTCGTTTTCATCATACGGTGTTGTTATAGGATTGTTCAGTTTTTACTTTTTGGTCACTCCCCTTTTGACCACTCGGTCGGGGTTTGAGGCCACAAACGAGTCCCACGACGACTTGGTTGTAGAGCGTCGGGTGCGGCTTACGGGCTGGTGAGGAATGGTGGCCGAGGTTTCAAAGTAGTGGCACAGGGCCACCGCAAGGCCGTCGGTTGCATCGAGTCGCTTGGGGTTATACTCCACCCCCAGCATACTCTTCAACATTGCTGCCACTTGCTCCTTGGCGGCACCGCCATTGCCCGTTATGGCCTGCTTGACACGCCTTGGGGCATACTCAAAGACCTTGTGGCCACGACACAGAGCTGCCGCCATAGCCACCCCCTGTGCTCGGCCCAGTTTGAGCATACTCTGCACATTCTCGCCAAAGAAGGGCGACTCGAGCGCCACCTCGTCGGGCTTGTACTCATCCACCAGAGAGAGCACGCGGTTGAAAATGTAGCGCAACTTCTCGTAGGGGTCCTTCATCTTGGTCATCTCGATATCGCCAATGACCACCGCCCTCAGCTTGTTTTTGCCCAGCACCTCCAGCACCCCGTATCCCATACGGTTTGTACCCGGGTCGATGCCCATAATTATGCGCGGTTGCTGGTCAGACATAGGGGAGGAATTGAGGCAAATGCGAGTAAGCGAGGGCAGAGATTGCTTGCAAGCTATGCCGAGCGTGAGCATTTTAGAGCAAGCGTCAGCTTGGTCAATTGAAAATTGAAAATTGAAAATTGAAAATTATTATTCCTTGTTCTTCAACGCCTTAACCTCTTTTTCGAGTTGGTTTACGGTGCGTTGCAGTTCGGGCAGGTTGCGGTAAACGGCATTAACCCTGCGGAACCTGCGGACATCGATGCCGTGGTTGCCCATAACCTGCGAGCCCGCAGGCAACGAGTTGCTAACACCCGTAACCGAAGCTACAACCGAGCCATCACCAACGGTGATATGGCCCACAACGCCCGCCTGACCGCCAATCATACAGTGCTTGCCCACCTTGGCCGAGCCTGCAATGGCCGACTGGCCCGCCATAACGGTACTCTCGCCCACCACAACATTGTGGCCAATCTGCACCAGATTGTCGAGTTTTGCACCCTTTTCGATAACGGTCGAGCCCATAGTGGCGCGGTCGATGGTGGTGTTGGCACCAATCTCTACGTCGTCCTCGATGGTAACAATACCAATCTGGGGAATCTTGTCATACGACCCCTCGGCATTTGGGGCAAAGCCAAAGCCATCGGAGCCAATCACAGCGCCCGAGTGGATGATACACCTCTGGCCAATCTTGCAACCCTCGTAGACCTTAACGCCCGAGTAGAGAGTCGAGCCTGCGCCCACGCTTGCGCCGTCGCCCACATAGACGTGGGGATATATGCTTGCGCCATCGCCAATGGTGGCACCCTCGTCAATCACCGCATAGGCACCAATATAGCACCCCTCGCCCACCTTGGCGCTCTCGGCCACCACAGCCGTAGGGTGAACGCCCTGTTTCTTGGGCTTATAGGCTGCATAGAGTTCCAACAGCTTGGCAAAGCAGCTGTATGCGTCATCGACCTTGATGAGCGTAGCCTTAACGGGCTCTTTGGGCTCCCACGAGCGGTTTACTATAACTATGGTCGACTCGGTCGTGTAGACATAGTGTTCGTACTTGGGGTTGGCCATAAACGAAATGGCCCCGGGGTGTCCCTCCTCAATCTTGGCAAAGGTGCTCACTGCCACATCCTTGTTGCCAACAATATCGCCGCCCAATCCTGCGGCAATCATCTCTGCACTAAACTGCATAGTGTTATCTATTGTTTCTTATTTCAAATAGTTGTTAATATCGATGCCCTTGGGCATAAACTGCTCCACACTGCCGCCGAAGCTCAAAATCTCCCTGATTACGCTGCTCGACACTGCCACATACTCCGAGGGGGTAAAGAGCAGTACGGTGGTAATCTCGGGATACAAACGCTGGTTAATCTGCATCATATTGCGCTCGTAGTCAAAGTCTACGGTGTTGCGCATACCACGCAGAATGAGGTTGAGTTTGTGCTCGCGGCAGTAGTCGCCCGTCAGCCCCTTATAGCTGACCACCTCGACGCGAGGCTCGTTGCGGTAGACATCCTCAATGAGCCTTTTGCGTTGCTCCATAGGCAGCAGGCCGTGCTTGTCGCTATTCTCGCCTACGGCCACAATTATCTTATCAAAAATCCTCAACCCCTCCTCTACCAGCGCCTGGTGGCCAATGGTAAAGGGGTCAAACGACCCGGGGAAAAATGCTGTTCTCATACCTCCTTTTTTGTCTAACGTCAAAAGTCCAACGTCTAACCGACCTAAGTCATTAAGGGCTTTAAGGAGCTTAATGGCCTTAATGAATAGGTCTTATTTAGGACAAGTTCTGCAATTTCTTTTATACGAGTTTCTCGAACAGCTGACGCATACCAACCTTGTCGGCCACAATCGACTCCAACTCGTCGATGCTCACGCGCCACTGTTTCATAGTATCCCTCTCGCGAATGGTCACAGTGCCATCCTCTTTGGTCTGGTGGTCAACGGTAACGCAGAAGGGGGTACCGATGGCATCCTGACGGCGGTAGCGTTTGCCGATGCTATCCTTCTCGTCGTACTGCACGTTGTGGTCAAACTTGAGCTTGTGCACCAAGTCCATAGCAATCTCCTGCAAGCCGTCTTTCTTAACCAGGGGCAGCACAGCCACCTTAACAGGGGCCAGAGGTGCGGGAATAGAGAGCACAGTACGGGTCTCGCCATTCTCCAACTGCTCCTCCTTATAGGCAGCCGACAGCACCTGCAATACCATACGGTCTACACCAATCGAGGTCTCAACAACATAGGGAACATAGCTCTCGCCGGTTTCGGGGTCGAAGTACTGAATCTTCTTGCCCGAGAACTGCTGGTGGCGGCCAAGGTCAAAGTCGGTGCGACTGTGGATACCCTCAACCTCCTTGAAGCCGAAGGGGAAGTTGAACTCAACATCGGTTGCAGCATTGGCGTAGTGGGCCAGTTTCTCGTGGTCGTGGAAGCGGTATTTGTCGTCGCCAAAGCCCAGAGCGCGGTGCCAGCTCATACGGGTCTCTTTCCACCTCTTCCACCACTCCATCTCCTCGCCAGGGCGCACGAAGAACTGCATCTCCATCTGCTCAAACTCCCTCATACGGAAGATAAACTGGCGAGCTACAATCTCGTTACGGAAGGCCTTACCAATCTGGGCAATACCAAAGGGAATCTTCATACGACCAGTCTTTTGCACATTGAGGAAGTTGACAAAGATACCCTGAGCGGTCTCGGGGCGCAGATATACGGTGTTGGCACCCTCGGCCACCGAGCCCATCTGGGTTGAGAACATCAGGTTGAACTGACGCACCTCGGTCCAGTTGCGCGAGCCCGAAATGGGGCATACAATCTCGCAGTCGAGGATAATCTGGCGCAACTCTACCAAGTCGTTGGCATTCAGAGCCTCGGCCATACGGCGATTAACCTCGTCGCGACGTGCGGCAATCTCCAACACTCGGCCATTGGTCTGCACGAACATCTCTTTGTTGAAGCTCTCGCCAAAGCGTTTGGCAGCCTTTGCGCACTCCTTCTCAATCTTCTCGTCCTGCTTGGCAATCCACTCCTCGATCAGAACGTCGGCACGATAGCGCTTCTTCGAGTCCTTGTTGTCAATCAGGGGGTCGTTGAAAGCGCCCACGTGGCCACTTGCCTCCCAAACTTTGGGGTGCATAAAGATAGCGGCATCGATACCCACAATGTTGTCGTGCAGCTTGGTCATCGAGTCCCACCAGTAGGTCTTGATGTTGTTTTTGAGCTCAACGCCCAGCTGACCGTAGTCGTAAACGGCGCTCAGACCATCGTAAATCTCGCTCGAAGGGAAGATAAAGCCGTACTCTTTGCAGTGTGCAATCAGTTTCTTGAAAAGTTCTTCTTGTGTCATTGTTGTGTATGTTTATTTGTTATTCGTTTTTGTTCGCAATTATTCAATTTACAAAAATACGGAATAGAATTGAGAATTGAAAATGGAAAATTGAAAATTAACACACGCCCCCGCCCTTCGGGCACCCCCTCTAACTTAGAGGGGGAATGTGCGCGAGGACGCGCACGCAATTTCGACCACCCTTCGGCCCTACGGGCCACTCCCCTTTCGTAGGGGAGATTACAAATTACTTCTCCACTAAGTTAGGGGAGGTGCCCCGACGGGGCGGAGGGGTCTGTCAGACGTTAGACGCAAAAAAACGCAAATAAACGCAAATAAAGAGATGAATGCAAGGCTTGCGAAAAAAATTGCCCCGCAGTTTACGCAAAGTAAATTATAGGGTATTTTCACCCATTTTCTAAGATTTGCTAATGATATGCAAAACATTGTGTTTTAGCGTATTCTGGCAAATTTTCTTTTCTTGCGATTTGCAAAATTTGCCGAT
>SUZJ01000013.1 GCA_015059945.1 Rikenellaceae bacterium | reverse complement strand
GCTTTTTTGACATAAAAAATAGAGATTAGTAGAAACCGATTTCTAATAACCTCTAAAATATCGCTGTAATTTCCAAATTTATAGATAATTACATTTTTAGTCAAGCGCCACTTTTGGCATCATTACCTGTGTGTTTATTCAGAGCAGTAGATGCCAACCGCCTGACTAACGTCAGTCGTGGCAAGACAAACAAACGACTACAACCTCTGTCGCAGGATGCGGTCGGTGAGGGCGTAGTCGATGTTGAGTGCTTCGCCCAGGCGGGTGCCGCGTGTGCGGAAGCGGCTAACAATCTCCTCTACCACATCTTCGCCTACGCCCAGTTCGGAGAGGCGGGTGGCAAGACCAAGCGAGCGGAAGAACTGCTCGGTGGCGCTGATTGTGCGGTCTATGCGCTCTTGGGCCGAGCCCTCGGTGATGCCCCACACGCGCTCGCCATATTGGAGAATTTTGCCAGCCTTTTGGTCGCGCAACTCGTTCATCACTCCTGGCAGTACCACCACGAGGGTTTGTCCGTGGGTGATGCCGCAGAGGGCCGTCAGTTCGTGACCTATGCGGTGAGTTGCCCAGTCCTGACTCACACCCATAGCCACAAAGCCGTTGAGTCCCATAGTTGCCGAGAGCATAAAGCTGGCCATCGTGTCGTAGTCGTTCTCGCTCACATTGAGCACCTTGGGGGCAATTTCAACAATGGTCTGCAACACTCCCTCGGCCCAACGGTCCATCAGTGGCGACTCGCCTGTGTAGGTCAGATACTGCTCGATGACGTGGATGAAGGTGTCGGCCAGACCACAGGCACGCTGAAATGAGGGCAGGGTGTAGGTGGTCGTGGGGTCGAGAATCGAGAATGTCGGGTAGGCGTTGTAGAAGGCAAACTTCTCGCCCGTTGCGAGGTTGGAGATTACGCAACCGCGATTCATCTCCGAGCCTGTTGCGGGCAGGGTCATAACGCTTGCGAAGGGTATGTTGCCACACTGCAACTTGGGGTTGAGCACCAGTTCCCAAGCATCCTCTTCGATTACGGCTGCCGAAGCTATAAGCTTGGTACCGTCGAGGGTACTGCCACCGCCCACAGCAAGCAGAAAGCCGATGTTCTCGCGCTTGCACACCTCTACGGCCTTGCGCAGGGTTTCAACTTTGGGGTTGGGCTCGATGCCCCAGAACTCCAAGTAGTCAAATCCTTCGAGTGCGGCCACCACTTGGTCGTAGACACCGTTTCGCTTTACGCTGCCACCGCCAAAGGTTACGAGTATGCGCTTGTCTTTGGGCAGCAGTGTCGAGAGCTTTGCAATCTCGCCCTTGCCAAAGACCAGTTTGGTTGGATTTTGGAATACAAAGTTATTCATTGTAGTAAATGGTTTTTCCTTTAACAATCACCCTCTCTACCAGATCCTCGCCAAAACTATAAGGGATGTAGGCCAACGAGGGTACGGGCTTCGATATTACAAGGTCGGCCCTGCGACCACAGCTTATGGCACCTCGGTCGGCACTCAGTCCCAGGGCTGCTGCTCCGTTTATGGTCAGCGCACTGAGGGCCTCTTCGGGTGTCAGACGCATCTTTATGCACCCGAGCGACCAGAGCAACTGCATATTACCCGATGGCGACGAGCCCGGGTTGCAGTCGCTTGCTATGGCTACCGACAGTCCCTTGTCTATCATCATTCGCGCGGGGGCAAAGGGCAGGTTTGAGAAGAACGATGCCCCGGGCAACACTGTGGGTATAGTATCCGAGGCTGCCAGGTCGGCCACATCCTGCTCGGTGGCCTCTTCGAGATGGTCTACCGACAGTGCTCCGTAGGCTATGCCCACCTGCACGCCACCACTCGATGCCAACTCGTTGGCGTGAATCTTGGGCCTCAGTCCGTAACGCTTGCCGCACTCCAATATTTTGGCGGTCTGCTCGGGGGTGAAGAACCCTCTGTCGCAAAATACGTCTACAAACTCGGCCAACCCTTCGGCTGCCACTGCGGGAATCATCTCGCCACAAACGTGGTCTACATACTCCTCTTGTCGCCCTTTGAAGGCTCGGCCTACGGCGTGAGCCCCCAAGAAGGTTGCCTTGACGGTTATGGGCAACTCTTGGGCCAAGCGCTTTATTACGCGCAACATTTTCAGCTCGCTCTCGGTCGTCAGTCCATAGCCGCTCTTTATCTCTATGGTTGCGGCACCCGAGCGAACCATTCGCCACGCCCTACGACTTGCGGCCTCATAGAGCTCCTGCTCGGTAGCCTCGGCCAGTCGGTCGGCCGAGTTAAGTATGCCACCTCCTCGGGCAGCCACCTCTTCGTAGGTCATACCGGCAATTTTGTCGCGAAATTCGCCCTCGCGCGAGCCTGCATAGACAATGTGGCTGTGCGAGTCGCAAAATGCTGGATATACCACCCTACCCTGGGCATCAATCTCGGTGTCGGCCACCAATTCGGCAGGCAACTGGGCCATAGGGCCAAAGTCGGCTATCACCCCATCTTCGGCCACCAGATAGGCCCCGTCGATAGTGGCCGCAGCCCCCATCTCGGCACCGCAAAGGCGCAACTTGTCGGCGGGCACAATACCAGCCAGCGTTTGTATGTTTTTTATCAGTAATCGCATAGTAGCTACACCTATTCGTTTCTCTCTTAATTCTCCTGCAAGAACTTGACTGCCTTGGCAATGAGCGGATACATCAGCCTGTCGTCATCTACAAAGGGCACCTCCTTGCGGAAGTTGTCGTAGAGGGCCTCAATCACCTCGCTCGAGCGCACGGGGCGACCGCTTGCCTCGGCAGCAATCTGGTGGCGGAACTCAAAGGCCTGTGCCGAGTTGAAGAGCTCGATGGCCAGCACTCGCTCTACATTGTCGGCCACTCGTGCAGCCTTGGTTGCGGCATTCGAGCCCATACTCACGTGGTCCTCTTGGCCCTGCGACGAGGGTATTGAGTCTACCGATGCAGGCATACACAACCCTTTGGTCTGGCTCACAATCGACGCTGCGGTGTACTGAGGAATCATAAAGCCACTGTTCAGACCTGGCTTGGCCACCAAGAAACTTGGCAGACCGCGCTGAGCCGATATGAGCTTGTAGGTACGACGCTCGGAGATGTTGCCCAGCTCGGCCATAGCTATGGCCAGGAAGTCGAGCACTACGGCCAGGGGCTGACCGTGGAAGTTGCCTGCCGAAACGATTACATCCTCATCGGGGAATACGGTTGGGTTGTCGGTAGCCGAGTTAATCTCGGTCTCCACTACGCTTGCAACATAGGCAATCGAGTCTTTCGATGCGCCGTGCACCTGAGGCATACAGCGGAACGAATATGGGTCTTGAACGTGCTTTTTGGGCAGCTTAATCAGCTCGCTCCCTGCCAGCAACTCCCTGATGCGGGCTGCGGTGGCGATTTGACCTGCGTGGGGCCTTACTTGGTGAACATTGTCGGCAAAGGGGTCGATGCGGCCGTCGAAAGCTTCGAGCGACATTGCGCCAATCTTGTCGGCCCACTCCGAGAGCCTCTGGGCCTTGTCTACACACCACACGCCGTATGATGCCATAAACTGGGTACCATTCAGCAGCGCCAAACCCTCTTTCGAGTGGAGCGTCAGGGGCTCCCACCCCTCGCGCTGGTTCATCTGCTCGCCGGTGATGATTTCGCCATCGGCGGTCTCAACCTCGCCCAAGCCCAAGATAGGAAGCGACAGGTGAGCCAGAGGTGCCAGGTCGCCCGAGGCGCCCAGCGAGCCCTGCTGATAAACTATGGGGGTGTAGTGGTGGTTGAACATATCGATAAGCCTCTCTACGGTAGCCACCTGCACACCCGAGTAGCCATACGAGAGCGACTGCACTTTGAGCATAATCATTATGCGCACAATCTCGGTGGGCACCCTATCGCCCGTACCGCAAGCGTGCGACATCACCAAGTTTTTCTGCAATGCCGACAGCTGGTCGGCCTCGATAGAGATGTTGCAGAGCGAGCCGAAGCCCGTAGTTACGCCATAGATAGGCACAGGGCTTTCGAGGGCCTTGCGGTCCAAGTAGGCACGACATTTGGCTACCGACTGGCGCGAGAGCTCCGAGAGTACCAACTGATGGTCGCCCCTCACCGCAGCGATAACGTCGCCTATGGTGAGGTGGTTGTTGCTGATGATATGTTGCTGTTTGTTCATAGTTATTTTGCTTATAGGTTATTTTCTAATTCAGTTTTACTGCGGGCTTGGTGGTGAAGGCTTCGAGGTTGTCCACATCGGCAAATATGTTTGCCAGGGTGTAGCCTGCGGCCTCATCATCGGTCAGTGCTCGGCCACCATTTTTGCGTTTCGTAAGATCGCTATCGGCGCTATCGGCATAGGTGCAACCCCACTCGGCAAAGATTTTGCTCGCCTCGGCCACATCGTCATTCATATTGGCCATCCAGCCGTCGGCATTGAGTGTTGCAGCCATTTTGCAACGCACCCACACACTCTTGGCGGCATAGTGCCAGGCTCGGCCCAGGTAGATGTTGTTCACCTTTGCGCCATTGAAGCCCATCTCATCGGCCGTAACGTCGCAGTCGAGGAATACGATGCCGTATGGGGCATTGGCCGAGGTCGAGGGGGCAGTGATGGCGGCCCCGTCGCGATTGACGTTAATCTGGCAGCCGTCAAACACCATAACACTTGCGCCATAGATAAAGTCCACGTTGCCCTCCACAAGCGAGTCTTTCACATAGACTCGTGCGCTGTCATCCCTACCGAGGAAGGTATCCTGATAGCCAGTAATGTCGCAGTCGAAGAACGACACCTTGCCATACTTAACCTCCACAGCCATAGCTTGGTCGCCACTGCCGGTGTTGTTCTGGTGAGTATTCTCGATGGTCATATCCATAATAGCCACACCTTGCGACTCGACACGCAGAGTGTACGAGCGACGCTGAGTCTCGGGCAACGAGCTGTCGGCACCGTTGTAGGTACCCTGGCAGTCGTCGTAGGTAATAACGGTCTTACCCCTGCCGTCGCCCACCAGCACTACGTTGTCGTAGCCCTTCGATATGAGCAACTTCTCTTTGTAGACACCCTCTTTGACGTAAATCACAAAGGGGTTTTGGTTGTTTTTGGGTATGCGCCCAATGGCGTCGGCCACTTTGGTGTAGTCGCCCGAGCCGTCGGCTGCCACTATTACGCTTGGTTGCAGACTGCCGTCCTCGGCTTGGTCGCGCAACAGAGTAGTAAACTCCAACGAAGAGTTCCACTGCGAGTTCTGCCACTCCTTGTCGTTACCCAGTGCCCTAACCTCAAAGCGGTAGGCGGTGTTGGCCGTTAGGTTTTCAAACTTAACCGAGGGCTGGTCGGTGTTTCCACTTGCCACCATTGTAGCGCTTGCCAGCAGTCGGTAGTCATAGCCCGTGGCGTTCTCTACGGGCTGCCAGTTTACCTCGGCCGAGGTGGTGGTTATGGTCTCTTCGACCACCGCCACCCCTGCGGGCTTGGCCAACTGCCCACCCTGGGGTGTAGGCCCTTCGTTGGGCTTCTCGCCACAAGCAGAGAGCATAAGCGCAGCCGCTACCAATGCAAATATCTTTTTCATCATATTAGGTTGAGTTTTAAGCTATTTGACAAATTTCTCAATCAGCGCCTCGTCGGCCACATTGGGCATAGTAACCTTCAGGCTTGGTGTACGCTCCATCTCGCGCTTAATGGCGCTCATAGCACCCTCGTTGCGAGCCCAGCTGCGACGTGCAATACCGTTGTTGGTGTCCCAGTGGAGCATACTCTCCAGTCGCCTGCGAGCCTCGTCGCTGCCGTCGATAACCATACCGAAGCCGCCATTGATAACCTCGCCCCAGCCTACGCCGCCGCCATTGTGAATCGACACCCAGGTAGCACCCCTGAAGCCGTCGCCAATGACGTTCTGCACAGCCATATCGGCCGTATACGACGAGCCGTCGTATATGTTGCTTGTCTCGCGATAGGGCGAATCGGTACCCGACACGTCGTGGTGGTCGCGGCCCAGCACAATGGGGGCCGAAATCTCACCCTTGGCGATAGCCTCGTTGAAGGCCCTTGCAATTTTTATGCGTCCCTCGCTGTCGGCATAGAGAATTCGGGCCTGCGAGCCCACAACAAGTCTGTTGCGCTTGGCCTCGCAAATCCAGCGGATATTGTCATCGAGCTGACCGCAAATCTCCTCGGGAGCCTCGGCCCTAATCTCGCGCAGCACCCTCTCGGCAATCTCATCGCTCTTGTCCAAGTCGGCCTCCTTGCCCGAGGTGCAAACCCAACGGAAGGGGCCAAAGCCGTAGTCAAAGAACATCGGGCCCATAATATCCTGTACATACGAGGGGTAGCGGAACCTGCCGTCGGGCAGCACCACATCGGCACCCGCTCTGGAAGCCTCCAACAAGAAGGCGTTGCCATAGTCGAAGAAGTACATACCCCTCTCGGCCAGGCGGTTTACGGCTGCTGCGTGGCGGCGCAACGACTCCTGCACAGCCTCTTTGAACCTCTCGGGCTCCTCGGCCATCATCACTCGGCTCTCTTCATACGAGTAGCCCACGGGGTAGTAACCACCCGCCCAAGGGTTGTGCAACGAGGTCTGGTCGCTACCGAGGTCTACCTCAATGCCCTCGTCGGCCAGTCGCTCCCACAGGTCTACAATGTTGCCCTGATAGGCCATCGACACAACCTCTCGATTTTTGCGGGCCTCGGCCACGCGAGCCAACAGTTCGTCGAGCGAGGTGTAAACCTCATCTACCCACCCTTGCGAGTAGCGTTTTTCTACGGCTGCAGGGTTAATCTCGGCCACAATGCTCACCACGCCTGCAATGTTACCGGCCTTGGGCTGAGCACCCGACATACCGCCCAAGCCTGCCGATACAAACAGCATACCGCCCAGGTCGGTCTGACCGAGCTTCATACGCTTGCGACCTGCATTGAGTACGGTGATGGTGGTGCCGTGAACAATACCCTGGGGGCCGATGTACATCCAGCTACCTGCGGTCATCTGGCCATACTGCGACACGCCCAGCGCATTCATCCTCTCCCAATCATCGGGCTTCGAGTAGTTGGGGATGACCATACCGTTGGTAATCACCGCCCTGGGTGCATCGGGGTGCGATGGGAAGAGGCCCATAGGGTGGCCCGAGTACATAACCAGCGTCTGCTCGTCGGTCATTTCCGACAGATACTTCATAGCCAGTCGGTACTGCGCCCAGTTCTGGAACACCGCACCGTTGCCGCCATAGGTAATCAGCTCGTGGGGGTGCTGTGCTACGGCTTTATCGAGGTTGTTCTGAATCATCAGCATCATAGCAGCAGCCTTGCGACTCTTGGCGGGATAATCCTCAATAGGCCTTGCATACATCTCATAGTCGGGCCTGAGGCGGTACATATAGATGCGACCGTAGCGCTCCAACTCGTCGGCAAACTCGGCTGCCAACTCCTCGTGCAGATGCTCGGGGAAGTAACGCAGGGCGTTCTTGATGGCCAACACCTTCTCGGCGTGGGTGAGAATCTCCTTGCGCTTGGGTGCGTGGTTTACGGTGGTGTCATAGGGCTTTGCGGGGGGCAACACCTCGGGTATACCCGCCCTTATATCGTCTTGAAACTCTTTGAGTGTCATAATTCAAATGGTTATTTAGGCAATTTTCTCAATTCTCAATTGACCAAGCTTCGCTTGCTCTAAAATGCTTCCGCTCGGCAAAGCAAATGAATTTGCTCTGCCCTCGCTTACTCGCATTTGCCTCAATTCTGATTAGTCAATCTTGCTTTCGACAATTTCGAGTATTCGCTTCTCTTCGGCATCGGCAGCGCGAGCAATGGTTGCAGCCTCGGCAACCAACTCTTCGGCTACCAAGCGGTCTTTCAGCCCTGCGGCGTTAATCTTCACATTGAGGAACGCACCCTGCACAGCAGCCCTGGCAGCCAGAGCACCCACACCTGCATCGCTCACCGAGTTGGGGTTGCCCTCCTCGGCCATTGCGCCAGCAATCTCAAATGCGCGATACGAGGCCTTCATAGTTTTCAGAGGCACCTGGGTAGCATAGAGTGTTGCGCGCTCCATAGCCTCGGCCCTTGCGGCCTTCTCTTCGGGGGTACCTTTGGGCATACCGAGCACATCCATAATGGCGTTGAAGGCGTCGGTATCCTCATCAACCAGCGCCAGCAGTTCGTTCATCACAGCCTTGCCCTTCTCGGCCCAATCCGAGAAGAACTCCCAGCGGTCATCCCACCCGGGCTTGTGGGCCGACAGATTGGCCACCATAGTACCCAGAGCGGCACCCAGAGCACCCATATAGGCCGAGATTGAGCCACCACCAGGGGCTGGCGACTCGCGCGAGGTCTCCTCGGCAAAATCCTTACAGGTGCGGTCTACCAGACGTTTGGCAGCATCGCCCTTCTCGATTAAGCACTCCACAATCTTCTCCTCGGGGTTGAAGGGGCGCAACTCGGCCAGGCCCATCGAGTGGACAGCTATGTCGATAATCTCTTGGTCGGTGATACCGAGCGAACGCTGCTGCTTGCGAAGGAAATACTTGCCGGCCTCCAACAGAGCCGAGCGAGGAACAAGGCCTACAATCTCGGTACCCGTTACCCTCACGCCACGCGCTGCGGCAGCCCTGCACACCTCTTCAAAAGCGGCGTGCAACGAGGTCTGAGCAGTATCGGTAATGTTCATCGACACCTGTGCAATGCCGTACTCTTCGATAAACCAGCCAATGGCCTTGCAACCTTTCAGAGTGCCGGGAATCATAATAGGCTCGCCCTTCTCGTTGCGCACGATTTTGCCCACGATGGGTTTTTCGCGCATTGGGCGGCCCTTTTCGCGCACGTCAAAGGCGATAGCGTTGGCCCTACGGGTAGAGGTGGTATTGAGGTTGAAGTTTACAGCAATCAGGAAATCCCTTGCACCCACAACGGTTGCGCCACTCAGAGCAGCCTGCTCGGTCCACTGGCCACCGCCAAAGTCGGGCATCTCGTCGGGCTGGGTGATGCGCTGTTGCAGAGCCTCGTACTCGCCCTTGCGGCAAACGGCCAAGTTCTTACGCTCTGGCTTCAGAGCTGCGGCCTCGTAGCAGTAGGTGGGGATAGCCAACTCGTTGGTAATGCGCTGAGCCAATTGGCGAGCCAACTCGGCACACTCCTCCAACGTGATACCCGAGATAGGTACCAAAGGCAACACATCGGTAGCACCAATACGGGGGTGCTCGCCGTGCTGATAACGCATATCTATCAACTCCGACGCCTTGGCCACACCACGGAAGGCGGCCTCAACGACAGCCTCGGGCTCGCCCACAAAGGTTACTACGGTACGGTTGGTGGCCTTACCGGGGTCCACATCGAGGAGCTTTACGCCCTCTACGCTCTCGATAGCATCGGTAATCTGTTTGATGATTGTCAAATCGCGCCCCTCGCTAAAGTTGGGCACACACTCAATAAGTCTTTTCATTAGTAAGGTGGTTGTTATTAGGTTATTAAATTTTGTTGTCTGTGCTGTTCGGGGGCTTTTTCGACACAAGCGCCACGCGCCAAAAACCTGCCTACCAGTCCTACGGACTGTCTACTACCCCATACAATTCTCAAAGATACAAATTTTGTCTGAGATTATCACACCAAGCACCTATTTTTTTGCCTTAGGTGGTAAAAGTTGGTAGATGTTTTGAGGTTCCGAAAAAAAGTCATATCTTGCGAAATCGAAAATACATTTTTTGGACTATATGAAACGAATTAGCTTACTCATTGCAGCTGCTCTGCTGACCGTTAGCGCAGCACTTGCAGGCCCTGCCAAACCGGGCATCTTTACCCACACTCAGAAGGATGGCACCACCATCTCGCTCCAACTCTATGGCGATGAGTTCTACCACTTTACCCTGGCCGAAGGTCAATATCCTGTGGTTATGGGTGCCGATGGCGACTACTACTTTGCCACCCGCAGGGATGGCCTCTACACCGCCTCGGATGTTAAGTTTGCCCCCGTTGGCACTCTCAACCAACAGCAGCGCGCAGTTGCCAGCCGCAGTGTAGGCCTCAGGCCCACCCCACAGGCCAACACCAACGGCTCGATGCACGATATGATCCAGCAGCGTGCAGCCCAGTTGGTTGCCAATGCCGATGGCTCGCTGCCCCCCTACCTGGCTCTGGGCCGCTGGGGTGCCGACCGCCGTCAGCATATGGATGCTCTGGTAGTGTTGGTAGAGTACCAGGATGTTAAGTTCTCTACCCCCAACGCCAATCAGGCCTTCACCGATATGCTCAACAAGAAGGGCTACTCGGAGAATGGTGGTACGGGTAGTGCCAAAGACTACTACGAGCAGAACTCGTTGGGACAGTTCACAATCGACATCGACGTTGCAGGCCCCTATACCCTGGCCGAGAATATGGAGTTCTACGGCGGCAACGACCCCACCACAGGTCAGGATGCCCTGCCCCACTATATGGTTGCCGAGGGCTGTAAGTTGGCCTACGATGCAGGCGACATTACCGACTTTGGCAAGTACGACAACGACCGCGACGGCTATGTAGATATGGTTTTCATCATCTACGCAGGTGTGAACGAGGCCGAGCACGGCCCTGCCAACTCGGTATGGCCCCACAAGTCAGAGATGGGCGCAATCCCCAGTAGCTACCAGACCTCCTTCAACGGCAAGAGAATCAAGACCTACGCTTGTACTTCGGAGCGCAGTGGCAGCAACATTCAGGGTAGCTCGATGAGCGGTATCGGCTCGTTCTGCCACGAGTTTAGCCACGTTTTGGGCCTGCCCGATGCCTACGACACCAACTACGACAACGATGGCAAGCAGAAGGCCTTTGGCCTGTCGTACACCTCGATTATGTGCGACGGCAACTACCTCAACGAGGGACGCACTCCCCCTTCGTACACCGCCCTTGAGCGCTGGTTGGTAGGTTGGGGCACCCCCACCGTCATCGACGATAGCGGCACCTACACCCTGGAGCCCCTCTACAAGAACCACAGCTACCTGCTCTGGGCCAATGGCGACAAGAACGAGTTCTTCCTCTTCGAGAACCGCAACAAAGCCGCCAATGCCGAGTTTGGTTGGGACAAATATCTGCTCTATGGCGACAGCTATAGCGCCGACCTTGAGGGTGGCGAGGGTATGCTGGTCTACCACATCGACTGCTCGAACGAGTCTATGTGGAAAACCAACAACCTCAATGCCAACCCCGACCACGAGTATATGCGATTCGTTAGGGCAAGCACATCGGCTGGCCCCGAGGATAGCAAAGATTGGTTCTTCCCTGGTGGCCGCGGCATTACCGAGCTGACCGACAAGAGCGTTCCTGCGCTGCTCAACTGGGCCAACAAGAGGCTCAAATACAACATCGAGAATATCACCTTCGATGGCACCAACATCACCTTCGAGGCTTCGGAGGTAACCATCACCAAAGAGGTTGCACAGTACGACGCACTCATAGGCTGGGTCAACTCGGAGCACGCCTCGGCTTACACCTCCTGGAGGGTTGTCTACACCGACCAGAGTGGCAACAGCGAGGAGGTGACCACCGACCAGACCATTGTTCACCTCTCACCCCTGACCCCTGACACCCAGTATAACATCGAGATTTACGGCGTAGGTGGCGGCAGCGAGCCTCTGCACACCCTTGCAATCACCACCGTAGCCAATGCTCGTTCGCCTATGTCGTCACTGAACATCGAGCCCGAGTACGGCACCAATGACTATGTGAAACTGAGCGTTCAGAATCTTGAGTGTACCCCCGAGAGCGTAGAGTGGTTTATCGACGGCCGCAAGAGTGGCTCGACCTACTTGCAGATGGACAAGGGCGAGCACCAGATTTGTGCCGTAATCACCGACACCGAGGGCAACACCCACTACCTCTATCGCTACATTACCGTTAAGTAGTGCCACTGCAACAATTACCACAAACAAACAACACCGACACACACAGAAAGTTACGCTATATGAAACGCTATATCATTGCATTTGTGGCCATTGCAGCCACCCTTATGCTCGCCACGGGTTGCGGCCCCAAAGAGAAGATTGACGAGCAGTTTGTAGCCATCGAGAACTATATCCAGACCCAGAATACCGCCGGCATCTACTACGATGGCGTGGTTGAGTATGCCTACGACAAGGCCGATGGTCAGTGCTACTTGAGCCCCTCGGAACTGACGTTCCGCATTATGAACAACACCGCCAAGAAGTACTTTGAGGTGACTCTGTCGGCAGCCCCTGTTGTGGGCGAACTGGTCGATGTCGACACCAAGAGCAAGGGTGTGGGCCTCTCGTCAAAGACCTCATACAAGGGTATGAAAGTGACCAAGATAGAGAATGGCTTGTGCTACTTGGCAGGTGGTGCCGATGCCGACTATGTGGGCATCATCATCGCTTGGGTTGAGTAAGAGTTTGTGGGCCAAGCAGCCCACACGCACACCTCACACACGAAAAAACCTCTCCGCAGCCAACTGTGGAGAGGTTTTTTGTGGCAACAAAAAATGCAAAAACGAAAATTCTCAATTCTCAATTCTCAATTCTCAATTCAAATAACTATCTTTGTGGGCTAAAAACAATTACCGCTATGTTTGAAAACTTATCCGAAAAACTCGAAAGGTCATTTAAGATACTGAAAGGTGAGGGCAAAATCACCGAGATTAACGTCGCCGAAACCCTCAAGGAGATTCGCCGCGCCCTTATCGACGCCGATGTTAACTATAAGGTAGCCAAGAACTTCACCGACGAGGTTAAGCAAAAGGCGCTGGGTGCCAACGTGCTCACAGCTGTCAAGCCTGGCCAGATGATGACCAAGATTGTCCGCGACGAGTTGGCCGCACTGATGGGTGGTACCTCGACCGATATCAACCTCAGTGGACACCCTGCTGTGATACTGATTGCAGGTTTGCAGGGTTCGGGTAAGACCACTTTTTCGGGCAAACTGGCGCTGCAACTCAAGACCAAGCGTAGCCGCAGCGTGCTGCTGGTGGCAGGCGACGTCTACCGCCCCGCAGCTATCGACCAGCTGAAGATTTTGGGCCAACAGGTGGGCGTTGAGGTCTACACCGAGGAGGGCAACACCAACCCCGTAGAGATTGCCGAGAACGCTATCAAATATGCTCGCAGCAAGAGCATCAACACCGTCATTGTCGATACCGCAGGTCGCCTGGCCGTAGACGAGCAGATGATGCAGGAGATCGAGGCCGTAAAGGCTGCCGTAAAACCCTCGGAGACTCTGTTTGTTGTAGACTCGATGACTGGTCAGGACGCTGTGAATACCGCACGCGAGTTTGACCAACGACTGGACTTCGACGGCGTGGTACTGACCAAGTTCGATGGCGACACCCGTGGTGGTGCTGCTATCTCTATCCGCTCGGTTGTCAATAAGCCCTTGAAGTTTATCTCTTCGGGCGAGAAGATGGACTCGTTGCAGGTGTTCCACCCCGAGCGTATGGCCGACCGTATTTTGGGTATGGGCGACGTTGTTTCGCTGGTTGAGAGGGCCCAGGAGCAGTTCAGCGAGGAGCAGGAGCGCAAGCTGAAGAAGAAGATTTATACCGACAACTTCAACTTCAACGACTTTATCGAGCAGATTAGCCAGATCAAGAAGATGGGCTCGATGAAGGAGCTTATGGGTATGATTCCTGGTATGGACAAAATGTTGAGGAATGTCGATATTTCGGATGATATTTTCAAACAGACCGAGGTTATTATCGGCTCGATGACCCCTGCCGAGCGTGAGCACCCCGAGATTATCAACCCCTCGCGTAAGGCCCGTATTGCAGCAGGTAGTGGCACCCAACTGGCCGACGTCAATAGGCTGCTGAAACAGTTTGAGGATATGCGCAAGGTTATGAAGATGGCTGCTGGTGCTGGCAACAAACGTATGCCTATGCGCGGTATGCCAATGATGCCTCGCGGCCGCAGAAGATAATCACCTCACCCCCCCTTATAGCAAATGACCAGTCGAAAATATACCATTATAATTATTGTATTATGGGGTATTATGCATTGCGTCGGTTGTGCAAACACCTATAACAACAATGTCGATGTCATAGGATACGTTTCGCCAATAACCGAAGTACATACCCGTTCTATTTCTCAGGTTCCCACTGCTACAGCACCTTATGCAGTGGGGGATCTTGTAGTCAATTGGAGTAGTCGCAAAACCATTCCTGGCACTTTCAGTTATAATGAGTACCAAATGGAGATGGACTACAAGTATGAATTGCAACTAAATGAGCCCGATTCTACATACAGATATGTGGCATTGCAGAGCAACTATGTAGAGGTCGTAAATCCGACAGATAATACCCGCAGTCAGTACATTGTTACATACATACCCGACAAGAGCTATTTGGGCCGTTATAACACTGTGGCTGCCTCAAGAGGAATAGACTGTGATATTGTACCCGAATTCTATGGCGTAATATTGTACTCGTTGCTTTCGGGCGAGCCCGTTGCAGCTTACGAGTGTAAATATGGGTATCTGTTGAACGAGGTTTTTGTGTTTGACACAACACTAAACTCTGACGAAAAGAATGAGCGATTCTTCTCCATTATGGAGGGTAAACGCATAGCTATCTCTGCAAAGTCGGAAAGTAGCACCTACACAATTACCGATGAGGAAGGCAACATTGTTGGTGGAGTTATTGTTTGTGATTATGACAGCAATGGTTATGCTGTTTTGATCAACGAGGTTACTATTACCCAAGTTCAAGACGTATCTACGGTAATTAATGATGGTGGTAACGGTGGGGGTACACAACCCATTGTTTATACAATGTTTCCCCCGGACAACCCAATGGGGTGCTTGAATACGCTCTCTGGTGGAGACGCATACATTCCGCAACCCCCACCAACAAGTTCGACATTTCAGGTTAGTCTGCGGAACACAAACAATTTTTGTGGGTTTTGCAAAACTGGGGAAAAAAATTGCAAAAAACTATGCGACTCGATTTGCCTAAAACACGGATTAACCTCCAATGGAAGTCCATATCAAGTCTACAAACTAATGTATGAGCGAGATGGGCAAGCCCCAGGTAGTCGCGAGTTGGTACACTATGGCAATAATGTGGCAGAAAACTACGCCAATGCTATAAATTGTATAGATGAACACTTGGAACAAGGTCGAGTTGTTATTGTTGGTGTAAATTATCGATACACAAAAATATCTGAAAATACAAATACATTTTATAACGAAGGAGCAACCGATCATTTTGTTGTTGTCTATGGTCGTGGTTATGACAGTGAAAGAGGGATGATATTTTATTTATATTATGAGGTAGCAACAGGTCATGTAGATAAGGGTTGTAGTAGTCAAAATCGCCTATACTACGATAACCAAAATTATTTACTTTTTGATAATGTCGTAGCAGGTAGAGAGACTGTTAATCGTTACGATGTAACCCAAGTTAGACCAAACAATGGGAATATAGAGGGAACAGTTAATCAAAATTCTAATTAGCTTTCTATTATGTGGAGAAAAAATCTTTTATTAGCACTCATTATTTCAACAATATTTTGCAATGCCAATGCCCAAGATGTTGCCAGTGTTCAACAATTTGCAAAGGTAAGTAATGATTTTCCGATGTATTCTGGAACCACCACTAGAGATCCAAAATCTCGCTCCGTAGTTTGGCTTAGTAGGAGCAGTTGGGGGGAGAACAAACATCTGGTTTCTGATATATTATGGGAAGATTTAGCCCTCACTCAGTCATATACGGGTGGTATGAGTTCGGATTTTGGGGATGAATATATTTTAACTAAAATCACAGCGACAGCCGGTAACTACATATTGTTGTTAGTCGAGATGAACCTGACTTGTGTCGATGCCAAGCAACTGCTCGTTTCGCTCAATAAATATACATTCCAATACATAGATTCGGTTTGTGTGGATGCGTTTCAGTATTACCACCAAGAGATACCCTACTATCCTATGTCGTGGAGGCTTACATCTTCGATGAACTTAACCACCTCGCAGCTTGTGCCACAATCTGCTGAGCCTATTTACGTCTACGAGCAACACGTTCAGTTCCCCATAACCGCCCAGCGAGTGGACACCCACTACACCATAACACAAGATGGCCACTTCCTTTATGGTGGGCAAACACACTACAAATCCAAGAGCTACACCGCCACCGAGTTTATGAACGAGAACTACAACACTCTGCGCGATGGCACCGAAGAACTACTCGGCCCGGGCGAATTTGAAGGCCCACAGCCAGAAGTAAATCCCGATTTGAGGTAGAAGAGTAAAAATCAAAAACGCCTAACCTTTTCAGGGTTAGGCGTTTTTGATTTGATGAGTACTGCGAGCGGACTAATAGCCACCCATACCTGCACCTGCGGGCATTGCGGGGGCAGGATTCTCCTCCTTCTTCTCGGCCAGCACACACTCGGTGGTCAGGAACATCGAAGCGATGCTTGCAGCGTTCTCCAACGCAACCCTTGCCACCTTGGTGGGGTCGATAATACCTGCCTCGAACATATCCTCATAACGGTCGGCGCGGGCGTTGTAGCCAAACGAGCCCTCGCCCTCCTTAATCTTGTTTACCACTACCGAGCCCTCGCCACCAGCATTGGCAACAATCTGGCGCAGAGGCTCCTCGATGGCCCTGCGAACAATGGCGATACCAGTGGTCTCGTCGTCGTTGTCACCCTTCAGGTCGGCAATGGCCGATGCAGCGCGAATGTAGGCCACACCACCGCCAGGGATGATACCCTCTTCAATAGCAGCGCGAGTAGCAGCCAGAGCATCGTCTACGCGGTCTTTCTTCTCTTTCATCTCCACCTCGGTTGCGGCACCCACAAAGAGCACTGCCACGCCACCTGCCAGTTTGGCCAGGCGCTCGTGCAGCTTCTCTTTGTCGTAGTCCGAGGTGCTCTGCTCGGCCTGTGTGCGAATCTGCGCAACACGAGCAGCAATAGCCTCCTGCGAGCCAGTGCCATCAACAATGGTGGTATTGTCCTTAGTGATAGTAACCTTGTCGGCCGAGCCGAGCATATCAACGGTTGCTGCATCCAGACGCAAGCCCTTGTCCTCGCTGATTACGGTACCGCCAGTCAGGATGGCAATATCTTCGAGCATCTCTTTGCGCCTGTCGCCAAAGCCTGGGGCCTTAACGGCAGCCACTTTGAGCGAGCCACGCAACCTATTCACAACCAGTGCGCTCAGCGCCTCGCCATCTACATCTTCGGCAATAATCAGCAGCGAGCGACCGCTCTGTGCCACGGGCTCCAACACGCCCATCAACTCCTTCATAGTCGATACCTTCTTGTCGGTAATCAGAATGAAGGGGCGCTCCAAGTTGGCCTCCATCTTCTCGGTGTCGGTAACAAAGTAGGCCGAGATGTAGCCCCTATCGAACTGCATACCCTCAACCACGTCTACGTGAGTCTCGGTACCTTTGGCCTCCTCAACGGTGATTACGCCCTCTTTCTTCACCTTGCCCACAGCCTCGGCAATCAGTTTACCGATGCTGCTGTCGTTGTTGGCCGAGATGGTAGCCACCTGCTCTACTTTTTCGAGATTCTCGCCCACCTCTTGGCTCTGGCTCTTGATGTTCTCCACCACAGCTGCCACAGCCTTGTCAATACCGCGTTTCAGATCCATAGGGTTGGCACCTGCGGTTACGTTCTTGATACCCACGCCAATAATAGCCTGAGCCAGTACGGTAGCAGTAGTGGTACCGTCGCCTGCGTCGTCGTTGGTCTTGCTTGCCACCTCTTTGACAATCTGTGCGCCCATATTGGCGAAGTTGTCGTCGAGTTCAACCTCTTTGGCCACAGTCACGCCATCTTTGGTGATGTGGGGTGCACCAAATTTCTTATCAATAATCACATTGCGACCTTTGGGGCCGAGTGTTACTTTCACTGCATTTGCAAGGGCATCTACGCCCTCTTTCAGAAGCTCACGAGCCTCTACATTGTATTTAATCTCCTTTGCCATTTTTTCGTTTGTTTATTTTATTTTCCTTGCGACTTTTTGTAAAAAGTCGCCCAAAAACTTTTCTGAGATACTCGCTTCGCTCATATCTCTTACACTCCATAGGTCTTGCCTCTATGCAATGCCGAATTTCGGTAATACTGAAAAATCAAAAACTCGTGCCAACGGCACACCACAATTCTCAATTTTCAATTTTCCATTCGTCGGTCGACGGTTGACGGTCGACGGTCGACTCTATCCCAATATAGCCATAATGTCGGCCTGTTTCATAATCAGGTACGAGGTGCCGTCTATCTCAACCTCGGTGCCGGCATACTTGCCATACATAACAACGTCGCCCTCTTTGACCTCCATTTTCACATCGGCGGTGCCAGGGCCTACGGCCTTAACGGTACCCATCAGGGGTTTCTCTTTTGCGGTGTCGGGAATAAACAGGCCGCCTGCGGTCTTCTCTTCTGCGGGATTGGGCAGTATCACTACCCTATCCGAAAGTGGTTTAATGTTCATAGTCTGCTATTTGAGTTAAATTAGATTTTTTGTCGGTTTACTAAATGGTAACTTCTGCCGGCCATAGGTGCAACCTCTGTGCCAGAGAAAAAAGTGTGCCAAAATGTCACCACTTCGGACAAATCGGCTCTGCCATTGTGGCTCTACTCCAATCCCAACACCTCGAAGGCTTTGAGCAGTGTTTCGTCAGCAGGCCAAATCTGCGAGTAGTAGCCCGCATCTTGCAGCTCGGTGTTGCGGGCTATGTAGGCGCGGAGCATAGGCTCGATAAGTACCCTCGACTTGCGGATTTCGCTCCAACGGGGCTTTATGCCCAGCGAGGTGGCGTAGGCAATAAAGTCGTCGAACAGAGTCTTGTCGCTGTCCAACATTGCATCCAATTCGGCCACGGTGCGTATGCTGTTAATCTGCTCGCGGTGACGGTCGGCATAGTCGAGCGTGTAGCGGTAGAGCACGTTGAGCCCCGTAACGGCATAGTAGTAGGGTGTCATATTGAGCGTGTCGAGTGGCACAAACACGTCGGGCATAATGCCGCCACCGCCATAGACCACCTTACCTTTGGGGGTGGTGAAGCGCAACGAGTCGGCAAAGTGAATGCTGTCGGCCGAGAAGAACTGACCACTGGCATAGCGCTGCCAGATATCATCGGCATACTCCTCTTCGCTTCGGTTGTAGGGCTTTTGGATTGAGCGCCCTGTGGGGGTGTAGTACTTGGCTACGGTGAGCCTTATGGCCGAGCCGTCGGAGAAAGGTATCTGACTCTGCACCAACCCCTTGCCAAACGAGCGGCGGCCAATAATTGTGCCCCTGTCGTTGTCTTGCAGAGCGCCTGCCACAATCTCGCTGCTCGATGCGCTGAACTCGTCAATCAGCACCACCAGAGGCAGGTCGGTCAGTCGGCCCGTACCTGTACTGTACTCCTCTTGTCGGCTTCCTGCGCGGTCCTCGGTGTAGACCATCAGGCACCCAGCAGGCAGAAATTCATCGGTCATAGCAATGGCCTGGTCCAGGTAGCCGCCACTATTGCCACGCAGGTCGAAAATCAGGCTCTCCATACCCTGCTGTTTAAGGCTGTCTACGGCCTCTACAAACTCTTTGTGCGTTGTGCGCGAAAAACTTGTGAGCCTTACAAAACCCACCGTGGGGCGTATCATAAAGGCGGCATCGATGCTCTTGAGGGGAATCTTGTCGCGCACAATCTCGATGGCTACGGGCTCGTCGATATTTTGGCGCAACACCCCAATGGTAACCTTTGTGCCACGCTTGCCGCGCAACATACTCATCACCTTCTCTTGTGCCACGCGTCGGCCCGCCACGGTGTCGCCGTCGATGGTAACGATGCGGTCACCGGGCAACACACCCGCCTTGTAACTTGGGCCACCTGCCACAATGTTCAGTACCACTATGGTATCGGTAGCCATATTGAACACTATGCCCACGCCGTCGAACTCGCCCTCCAAGGGCTCGTTCAAGGCCTGCATATCGCTTGCGGGGATGTAAATCGAGTGTGGGTCGAGCAACTTCATCAACTCGGGCATAAGATCCTCTACGAGCGAGTCGCCCTCAAGCGAATCGACATAGGCGCGCTCGATAAGTCCCAACGTCAGGTCAAGCTTATTGAGCCTGGGCTGCTGCGAGATTGTTGCTTTGGGGGCGTAGCAACGGCTCGACGAGGCTATCGTGAAGCCCATCCACACGCCCAGTGCTATCAGTACGGCCGCAATGGTGGGCAACCAGAGGGCTCTGCGCTTACTATCCATATATTGTAACTCTAAAAATGCTATTTGTTCTTAAATCGGTAACTGAGGCCCAGTGTGGCCGAGTATTGGTACTGTGCTTTTGGGCTTGCGCTGTGCAAGTAGTAGACCACTCCGTAGAGGTTTACGCTCAAATACTTCGACAGGGCTATGTCAATCCAGTTGTCCCACCTGCACGTTGGGGGCTCTTTGAGGTTCGACAAGGCATAGAAACCATACAGCGTCGAGCGATAGCGCAGCCACTTCTTGGCAAAGAATGTGCGGTCGAACGAGGCATTTATCGAGGGTCCCACGCCGCTGTAAAACTTCTTGCCTGCGGGCACACCGTTGGAGCCCTTTTCGTAGAGCCTCTCGTCAAGCATCGTAATCATATTGCCCGCCAGAGGCGAGAGTGTCAGCTTGTATGAGGCACCTGCGGGGGCGTAGGTAAAACCGACCGACACATCGGCAAAACCGGGCGACATAAGGGCCGAGATGAGTGTGCGGTCGGTACGCGAGGCAAATCCGTCGGTCAGCTGTGTGCGGAAGTTTATCTTTGCCGAGTATGACCAACTCTTGCGAAAACTCCACGACATCAGTTCCTCAATCTTCAACTCGTCTACGTTTTTGAAGTGTACGTTGTCGATGAAGTTTATGCCATAGCGGGTATTCACTTTCAGATCGCTCGAGAACTTGTTGCGCTTGTACTGGTGGCGCATATAGAGTGTGGCCAGACCGCTGAAAGTGTTGTTACCACCCGCAGTCCAGTTTTCGAATTGCAGAGCCGAGGTCGAGAACTTTGCCTCGAATTCAAAGGTGTTGCGCTCTTTGCGAATACGCCTGCGCTCGGCCAGCCAGGCTGCGTGATCGTAGTAGTCGTTGGTGATACCACCCTCAACAAATCCGCCAAAGGCCTCGTATGGGTTGTGCTTGTTCTCCTCCTGCTCGGCTACTTGTTGCTGCTGCTTCTGACGTCGCTGAATGGTATACTGAGCCGAGGCATCGGTTACCACCCACGCCAACAGCCCTACTACCAGCAACAATCGCCTTTGCAAACCTGCCATAAACCCTGCCTATTGCACTATCGAAAAATATGATTACGCAAAGATAACGAATTTGTCCAAAATTTGGTACATTTGTAACAAACAACAACGATTAAGAAATAACTCTACAGACTATGAAATACTTTGGAGCACACGTTTCGGCAGCCGGAGGGGTCCAGAATGCCCCCCAGAATGCCCACAATATAGGCGCACGAGCATTTGCGCTGTTCACCAAGAACCAACGCCAATGGTTTGCCCCCACCCTCAGCGAGCGCGACATCGAGGCCTTCAAGGCCGAGTGCCAAAGGTTGGGGTTTGAGCCCTTCCAGATATTGGCCCACGACTCGTACCTGATTAACCTCGGCCACCCCGACACCGAGGGGCTTGAGAAGTCGCGCGCATCGTTCAACGAAGAGATGCACCGCTGCCAACTGCTGGGGCTTGATCGACTGAACTTCCACCCCGCAAGCCACCTCGGGCGCATCGACCTCGACGCCTGCCTCGACCGCGTGGCCGAGAGCATCAACATTGCCCTCGATAAGACTCAGGGCGTTACGGCCGTTATTGAGAACACCGCAGGCCAGGGCTCCAATGTGGGCTTCGACTTCGAGCACATTGCCCACATCATCGACAAGGTCGAGGACAAGTCGCGCGTGGGCTACTGCATCGACACCTGCCACGCCTTTGCCGCAGGCTACGACCTTTCGACCGCCGAGGCTTGCGAGCAGACCTTTGCCAAGATTGACAGCATTATCTCGCTCGGCTACCTGCGCGGAATGCACCTCAACGATGCTATGCGCCCTCTGGGCAGCCGCATCGACCGCCACGAGCGCTTGGGCCAGGGCCAGATTGGCTGGGAGTGCTTCAAGTACATAGCCACCGACAGCCGCTTCGACAATATGCCACTGGTGCTCGAAACTATCGACGAGAGCCTATGGCCCGAAGAGATTGCCACCCTTTACAGTTTTGTAAAGTAAGCCATTAGCGAATATTTCACAACAACAAACGCCACACCTTTTCGGGTGTGGCGTTTGTCTATTGTGGTAATGATTATTTCCTAATTCAGGTCGAGCAGGCCTTCGGGCACATTCAGGCGCACCCACTTGTTCTCGACCGAAAACTCAACGATAAAGTCATCGGCCGCAGGTATCATCACCTCCCTGCCGCCCACCTCAACGATAAAGAGCGGATTCCACTCGCTATCCTCGAAGTCTACTATCTCGCCCTCTACTGCCCCCTCGGTGCCCTCGAATATGGTCTTATAACCCACCATATCCTCCAAGTAGAGCTCATCGTCATCGCCCACCTCGGCATCATACTCGGCATCTATGCCCAGCAGCTCCTCGGCCAAGCCCATATAGAGCTCTTTGCCAATCAGTTCGGCAGCGCGATAGGGGGTATCAAAGTCGGCAAAGGCACCCACAGCTCCACGCTGGCCCCTTCGCTCAAAGCTGTCAAAGAAAAGAGGAACCGCCAGTTTGTCGATAAAGACAAACAGCGGTTCCTCTGTTGTGAAGTCCGAAGGGAAGGTGTCGTAAAGGTTGATGGTCAGTTCGCCGTGAGTACCGAAACTCTTGCCAACTTTGGCTACTGCAAACTCTCTCATCGTTTTCTCCATTGCTTGGTGGGCGGTGTTGTGCATTGTTGCTTTTGCTCCTCTGCTCCTCTCTGCCCCACTCTACTCCGAATACTCCTTTACTTCTGCCTTGTGTACCCTCTGGTAGCCTTACGTTATGCCTTCCGTGGCGGTGAGATTAAGCCTCCTCTGCGGGAGCCTCGGTAGCCTCGCCCTCGGCAGCCTCCTCAGCGGCGGCAGCAGCGGCAGCGGCTTTTTTCTCTGCTACTTTGGCAGCGATAGCCTCTTTGGTTTTGGTCTCCTCTGCCAGAGCAGCTTTGTGAGCGGCTACTTTGTCGGCAGCGATTTTACCGGTCTTAGCGGCGATCTTAGCGTTTTTCTCGTCCATCCACTTGTTGAACTTAGCCTCGGCAGTAGCCTCGTCGAAAGCGCCTTTTGCTACACCACCCAGGAGGTGTTTTTTGTAGAGTACGCCTTTGTACGAAAGGATTGCGCGGCAAGTATCGGTGGGTTGTGCGCCTTTCTGCAACCAGTCGAGTGCCCTATCGGCATTCAACTCGATTGTAGCAGGATTGGTATTAGGGTTGTAAGTACCAAGTTTTTCGATGAACTTACCATCGCGTGGCGCCCTGCTATCTGCGGCAACGATGTGGTAGAAGGCGTAGCCTTTTTTACCGTGGCGTGCCAAACGAATTTTTACAGACATTGTGCGTAAATTTTTAGTGTGTTAATAATGTGTTGTTTGTGTGCTCGTTGGTCGATATTTCTCCCAATCGAGCCTGCAAAAGTACAAATAATTTCGGAAATACAAAATTAGTGCACCAAAATATTGCATTTTCTCCACAAAATCACTACCTTGCGCTTGACAACTTAATTTGGGGCCCACGCGACCCTTGTAACCCTAAAAAACAATAATGCTATGAAAAGATTTTTACCTATTCTTTTCGTATTGCCGTTATTGTTAGCGGCGTGCGAAAATGTCTTGCCCTCAGAGGGTGTAGACTTGACAGT